>CANMHB010000034.1 GCA_947497485.1 Flavobacteriales bacterium | reverse complement strand
TCTTCTTTTGAATTAATACCAAAACCTAACATAACTGGAGTTTCTCCGCATATTTGTTTAATCTCCTTCATTTGTTGTTTCTGCGATGGGTTATAAAGTAATTAAACATGGTAACTATGGCGTAAGTTCTTCTTGTGGTCAGTAAAAGGGCGTTTGTAAAGTAAAGTTTCAATCTCTAATTCATCATTCGAATCTGGAGTTAAACTGTTAGAAACAATCGTTCCATTATCCTTAAAATGATCAATTACAATTACGTATTTAAACAGAAATAAGTGGACGTCAGGAATGCTCAACGAACTCTCTTTTTTTTCAATTTGATTTTCATCAAATAAAGCAAATTCAAATCCTATTCTACCAAAAAAACCATTATATAAATTTAATTCTTTTTCATATTGAAATGAGTTGATAACATCTTGTATTTGAATAGAATATGAGGAATTTTGATTTAATTCAATTGTTTTGAATGTTGATTCGGATATAATTGTGAGCTGATTGTTTTCTAATTTTAATTCGATAATTGGCTCTAAACCAATAAACGACTTACTATCACTTCTCGAATGATAATCATTGCTTTCTAGTAAACACGTTTTTCGATAATGGTTACGAAGCGACATATAAAGTTCAACTGGAGTATGTATATCTGAATTAAAAGATGTACTTTTTGTATAAATCTGCATTTTGAAAAAAATAAAGGGTAAAAGAAATTGTTTGAAACAAAAAAAACGGCTTGTCAGTGTGACAAGCCGTTTTATAACATCTTATAGAGAATTACAAATTAGCACCATGCACACCAACTATCAGTTGTGCGCCACCAAAAATTTGTATTTGATATATTTCTTTTCATTGTGATACAAATGTTCTCACTTTTTTTTCAATAAAACAATAGATTTGTCAATTATTTTTTTTCTCTTTGTAAAAAGTAATATAAAATGAAGAATTATAATACTCGATTTTTTTGGTTTTGGAACAGCTTATCTTAAGTGCGTTCGGAAACTACTATTTATATAAACAGTAGAAAAACCCGTTTCGTACTTCGAAACGGTTTTTTTTATTAAAGTTAGATTGAAATGAAATTAATTCAAAAAATAAAAGAAGCAACTCGTCCGTTTTTAATAACAGGACCTTGCAGTGCGGAATCTCCTGAACAGGTGATGAATGTATCAAAAGAGATTGCTAAAAATGGAAATGCAAATGTCTTAAGAGCTGGTATTTGGAAGCCAAGAACTCGTCCTGATTCTTTCGAAGGAATGGGGGATATTGCTTTACCTTGGCTAGTAGAAGCAGGGAAAGAAACGGGATTGCCTGTTACTACTGAAATTGCGAATCGTCATCACGCTGAATTGGCTCTAAAAGCAGGTATTGATATCTTGTGGATCGGAGCGAGAACAACTGTTAATCCATTTGCAATTCAAGAAATAGCAGATGTTTTAAGAGGGGTGGATATTCCTGTGATGGTAAAAAATCCTGTTAATCCTGATTTGGAATTATGGATTGGAGCTTTTGAACGTTTAGAAAAAGCAGGTCTCAAAGAATTAGTTGCAATTCATAGAGGTTTTTCAGTGTATAAGCATCCAAAATATCGTAATGTTCCTTCATGGGAACTACCGATTGCTTTGCGTGAACGTTTGCCAGATTTGCCAATTATTTGCGACCCAAGTCATATAACTGGAAGAAGAGATTTATTGTTAGAGGTTTCTCAAAAAGCAATGGATTTAAATTTTGATGGATTGATGATTGAATCACATCCAAATCCGGATAAAGCTTGGTCAGATGCAGCGCAACAAGTTACACCAGAAGGATTGAAAAATATCATAGATCAATTGGTTTTACGTTCAAAAGATATTTGTATCTCAGATATTTCAGCTCTTGACGAATTACGTCATAAAATAGGAGATTTAGACGATAAAATATTCGATTTATTATCAGCTCGAATGAGTATGAGTGAAGAAGTAGGATTGTTTAAAAGAGAACATAATATCACTATTCTTCAACAAGAACATTGGACTCGAATTATCACATCTCGTCTATCTAAATCAGGGGATTATAAATTATCAGAACGTTTTGTTAGACAAATAATGGATGCAACTCACCAAGAGTCTATTCGTCATCAGACTAAAATAATGAATTCAAAAAAATAAAGTTTAATGAAAAAAAATATTCAACCAGGTAAACGTTTTGGAACAATAGCAATTCCAGCTTCTAAAAGTGATGGTCAGCGTGCTCTTTTGGCTGCAGCATTGTCAAAAGGAGAAAGTAAGTTAATCAATTTAGGAGAAAGTAAAGATGAATTAGCTATGCTTTCAGCAATCAAAAATCTTGGAGCAAAAGTTAAACAAATAGATGAATCTACTTTTGTTGTAAAAGGAATTCAAAATTTCCCTAATGAGGCAGAGTTAAATATGGGAGAAAGTGGTTTAGGGATTCGTTTAATAACGAGTGTATGTGCCGCTCATCAAGGTGTTTTTATGATATATGGTAAAGGTTCGTTAGAAAAAAGACCTCTTACTTTTTTTGAGGATACATTACCGCTTTTTAATGCTGGTATTTCTTCTAATGCTGGTTTAATTCCATTGGAAATTACAGGTCCTATGAGAGGTTCTACGGTTGAGTTAGATGGCAGTCAAAGTTCTCAATACATTTCAGGAATGATGATGGCTTTACCTTTGTTGAAAGAGGATAGTAGAATTCATGTTAAAAATTTGAACAGTTTGCCTTACTTACAAATGACATTAGATACCCTAAATAAATTCGGAATTGAAGTCTCACATCAGAATTATGAAGATTTTATTGTTCGTGGTAATCAAAATTATATACCAACAACTTATTCCATTGAAAGTGATTGGAGTTCAGCAAGTTATTGGTTAGTTGCGTCTGCTTTAGGTTATAACATTCAATTGACTGGACTTTCGATGACAAGTCTTCAAGCGGATAAAAATATTTTGGAAGCATTTGAGGCAGCTAATTGTTTGGTTGAATTTAGAGAAAATAAAATTCGAATTAACGGAAAAAATAGAAAACCATTTAAATTTGACGCAACACATTGTCCAGACTTATTTCCAGCATTAGCAACTTTTGCTTCTTTATGTGATGGGAAATCCGAAATTAAAGGGGTCAGTAGATTAACGCATAAAGAAAGTAATCGAGGAATTGTGTTACAAGAAGAGTTTGCAAATATTGGAGTTGTCATAATCTTGGATGGAGATATTATGCATATTCATGGAAAGAATAGTATTGAAGGAGGAAAAGTAAATTCACATAATGATCATAGAATAGCAATGTGTTTTGCAATAGCTGGTCTATTTTCAGATGATGAAATTGAAATAAATGGAGCAGAAGCTGT
>CANMHB010000033.1 GCA_947497485.1 Flavobacteriales bacterium | reverse complement strand
TCTCTTCTTAATACCAAATTCATACATTAAACTTGGAAAAAAACCACTATTTATCATACTTATTGGTTCAAAAAAATTATTTAAACTTTTTGTATGTGTAGCATTAAAAGACCATCCTGAAGAAAAACATAAATATTTATTTTTTAATTTTTTAGATGATTTTACTTTATTTAAAGATATATTATCGTCTTGAGTTATTCCATTATCTCTTTTTTGTGACTTTAGGTCATAACTTAAACAAAAAAATGTAATTACGGTAAAAAAAATCCTAGTCATTTCTTAAATTAAAGTTGAAAAAGGATAAAAGATGTTAAATCTTTTATCCTTGAATAATTAAAATTCCTTTTTTACTGTTGTTGTCCATGATCATAAGTCGTGATAACCGCCACGTTAGAAAAACCAAGAAATTAAGTAATCATTTTCCAAATTTATACGAATTAACTTTTGGAAAAAAGTTTGATTAATGAATAGGATTGTATTTGAAGCAACTAATCGTATGAAAAGTTTACTGCTAAAAGGTTTTCGCGAACTAGCTAGAGTTATACTAAAAGCAAAAATTAGTACATGTACTAAAAATCAAATTCAGCCAACTTACCCAACTCTTTGCTGTATATAGATTTTGCATCAAATGCTGAAAACTCAATTTTTATACGAATCATTCGTTCTTACATAAAACTTATTTTTAAGCGTGAGTATGGAAGTCCTTTTATTTATAATACATAGCTCAACCGCAATTTCGCTTTTACCAATTGTCATTATGCTTTGGTATCGAAAATCCTTGTTGAAACAAAGTTACGGGATCGCCATTTTGGGAATTTATATAACTTTTTTTCTCAGTGCGATGGGTAGTTATATCACATGCTATTTCGTAGAATCATCTATGCCTTCGTATCATATCTTTATTCCTTTGCGAGGCTTCTTTGTATGTCTTTTATTTTTGAAAGAGCTAGAAAACAAACAGTTTAAAATTGCTGGAATTGTTATATTCCTTTTGATTTTATGCTCTGAACTTTTGGAACTCATATACTTTGGTGGTATTATGTCTAATAACAACCTCACATCATTAGCTGTCAATCTAACCTTTATCATTTTCTATATTCTGTATATTATTGATACTTACAAGAACAAACCAGAAACCATGTTTCAACCTCGTGGGATTTTTCCCCTTTTTAGCGTTATTTTTGGCTATGAGGTTGTTTATTTTCTATTCTCGTTGATAGAAAATGATCTACGAGAAAAGCTCCTTATTGATCCTAAAGCTGTTGCTATTTGGGGAGGTTTTGTTTTACTATACAGTGTTTCATTGATACTGGCGAGCTACCTACTTTGGAGGAATTTAAGGAACAAGAAAACGATTACCCAAATTCAAATAAAAGAAAGATGAAATTAGAATTCTTGGTAATATCCGCAAAAGCTTCGACAATTATTGCTGCAATACCTGTTTTTATAATGTTATGGAACAGTAAAACACTTTTGAAACGAAGTTTTGGGTTTGCACTTTTGGGCATCTACTCCTCGCATTTTTTGTCCGGTGTTTTTGAGCAAGTAAGTTGCTATTTATTCAAAAACGCATTCCCTGTTTACCATTTTTACAATCTTTCCTTGAGTTTCTTTTTTTATTGGCTCTTCTCAAAAAAATTGTCTAACCCAAAGTTTAAAAATGTTGCTCTGCTGTTGCTTGTAATTATACTTTCAGCAGAGTTTTTTGATTTCTTTTTTCGAGGAGGGTTATTTAGTGACAATAATTTAGCTTATCTATACTTACAAGTATACACAGTAATATTTTACTTTTTGTATTTGGCGGACACCTTTAAAAACGCTCCTAATTCTCTTGTAAATTCGCGTAGTGAATTTGGCATATACAGTGCGATTTTCGTTTTTGCTATCTTACAATTTCTTTTTGCACTAATTGAAAATGACATTCGCTATAGTTTAACAACCAGTTCGTGGGCCAATGTGTTATGGGCCATTTTTGTATGGGCTTATATAGTCTATCTCATTATTTCAAGTTACCTGATATGGAAGAATATGCGCTCGTCACCAAACTAATCATTTATTGTGCGTTTTTACTTTTGTTGATGAGTGCGATTATTATCATCACGTCATCACTTTTTAAAAAACGCATTGAAGAAATGGCTTTGGAAAAAGAATTGGAACGTCAAAAAAATCAACTTCAGCAATTGGAGGCAATTCTCTCTGCGCAAGAAAGTGAACGAAAATCCATAGCTGATGATCTTCACGATGAAGTGGGTGCAACCTTGTCGTTAGTTCAGAAGAATTTGAGCTACATTCAAAAAAATCAAGATTCAAGAAATCCATTTGATGCGGAACTTTCTCAATCCATTCAGTTGGTTGATTACTCTATCCAAGCGATTCGAGGAATTTCCAAGGAATTAATTCCGAATAACGTGTTGCAACTAGGCTTAATAAAAGGTATTGAACAACAATTGAAAATTACAGAAAATAAACCCTTTAGTTCCTGCCAATTTCATTCAGAAGTGCCTAATGAATTTGATTTTGACCAAGTGCGAGCAGTGGAAATATACCGTGTATTTATGGAACTACTAAATAATATTGTGAAACACGGAAATGCATGTTCACTCAATGTAATTTGCCAAATCAGCGAAAGTAATTTTTTAATGACTTTTTCGCACGATGGCAATAGCTTTACGGATGACGACTATGCGAAGAATTTGGCCAATAGTAAAGGCTTGGGCTTGAAATCCGTGGCAAATCGACTGAAACGGTTGGATGCTAAAATTCATTTTGAATCAAAACGGAAAGTTGCTGAAATAAAGGTTATTGTTCCATTGAATGAAATTTTTGCGGCATGAAAAAATCAATACGAGTTGCATTGGTCGACGATCACATAGTGGTTCGAAAAGGAATTGCGAATCTATTGAGCAAAGAAGCAGGAATTAAAATTGTTTTTGATGTTTCAAACGGACAAGAATTGCTCAAAGAATTGCAAAAACAAGAGGTTGACGTAATTCTTCTGGATATCAAAATGCCTATTATGGATGGTAAACAAACCTTAAAAGCTCTGCAAGTGAACTTTCCATCGGTTAAAGTAATCATGCTGAGCATGTTTCAGGAAACAGCGATCACGGAAGAATATTTAGCTTTAGGAGCAGCCGGTTTTTTAGCAAAAAATTGCTCAATCGATGAAACAGTGGATTGTATTTTTAATGTCCATTTCGAAGGAAAACAGCACATTTCTAAAGCAGATTTTTTTTCTCAAAGTGATGAAAATGCCTCAATAGTAATTGAACTTGATGAACGCGAAAAAATTGTTCTCTCTCTCATTTGCGAAGGAAAAACGAGTGATGAAATAGCCAAAGCGATTAATCGTTCTAAAAAACTTGTTGATTTAATTCGAACTAAATTAGTTCAAAAGTTTGAGGCCTCTAATGCAATTGATTTGGTTCGGAAAAGTATTCTGATGGGGTA
>CANMHB010000032.1 GCA_947497485.1 Flavobacteriales bacterium | reverse complement strand
GGAGGTTTTCACTTCATCATAAAATTCTTTCAAATAACTCGACAGTATAACCTGAAATGAAAATAATTTCACCCTTTCAGGCCTCGATTCTATAGTTATGATTTGTTCGATGGGCTTCACCCATCGTTGTTAGATGAAACCCTTTCAGGGTTTTGTTTAAAATTTAGTTAAACATCTTAAATTAAGTTTTCAAGTTTTGATTATTTCAGAGGTTGGACTCATCCTTCTATCCATTCAAACTTTCACTTCCTTTTGCCCTGAATGGGCAACATCTATCAAAATAGGGTGTTAGCCCTATTTATATAAATACCTATAAAGTTCAGAGTCCTGAAAGGATGAAATTATAAATACTCAACAAAAAAAATTCAAATCCTCATTTTATTTGAAAAAAGAAAATAAAAAATATTTCCCAATTCGGGAACTTTTTATTACCTTTATCAAAAAGAGTAAAATTGAGAATCATTTCAAAAAAAATAATTCGTGAGTTTTGGGAAAAACACGCAGATAGCAAACAGCAATTACAATCGTGGTATCAGGAAAGTAGTAATGTAAAATGGAAAAATACAAATGATATCAAAAAAGTATACCCAAGCGCTAGTTTTTTAGCTGACAATCGAGTAGTTTTTAATATAAAAGGAAACACATACCGACTAATTGTTAGAATAAATTATGATTACCAAATGGTTTGGATTCGATTTATCGGAACTCACGCTGAATATGATAAAATTGACGCAAATAAAATTTAGAACAAATGACAATTAAACCAATAAAAACAAATAAAGATTATCAAAATGCACTTAAACGTCTTGAGGTAATTTTTGATGCGAAAAAAGGTTCGCCAGAAGGAGATGAACTTGAAATTTTAGGAATTTTACTTGAAAAATACGAAGACGAACACTTCCCTATTGGATTTCCAGATCCTATAGAAGCTATTAAATTCAGAATGGAACAATTGGGTTACAACCAAACAGATTTAGCTAAAATTGTTGGACTTAAAAGTCGAGTAAGCGAAATATTAAATAAGAAAAGGAAATTAACACTTGAAATGATTCGACTTTTACATGAAAGTTTAAAAATACCGACAGAAGTTTTAATACAAGCTTATAAGTAATAGGTGGAAAATACTGAAAATAAACAAGTTATATTTAACATTTGTGAAGAATGCCAGGGTCGTGGTAAGAAAAGTCAACGACTCAAAAAGAAAGTTCGAATCAATTATCAATTAGAATGTGAACGATTTGAAAAAACGAACGGCGAAGGCATTCCACCTGTTCGACCAAAATCACCTTTAATTTCTTGTTCAAATTGCAAAGGTTCAGGACTAATTGAATCTTCTACTCTACCTATCGTTGATGAGGAAAACTATCCCCATGTTGCAATTATCGGAGGCGGTATTGGTGGAGTAGCACTTGCAGTGGCTTGTTTTCACAGAGGAATTCCTTTTACACTTTTTGAACGCGACAATAGCTTCGATGCTCGATCGCAAGGATACGGACTTACTTTACAACAAGCTTCCAAAGCAATGGAGGGGTTTGGTATTTTCACTTTAAAAAACAAAGTCATTTCAACTCGACACGTTGTGCATACACCTGAAGGAAAAATTGTTGGAGAATGGGGAATGCGAAAATGGCTTGATCCAGACGTGAAAATCAATCCTCGAAAAACCAATATGCACATCGCTCGACAATCGTTAAGAGCATCCTTACTAGAACAATTAGGAGGTGAACAAAAAGTAAATTGGGGACATCAATTAATTGATTTTAAAGAAAATAAAGAGAATACGTTAGATATAAATTTTCAAGTTGGCGATGCAATTAAAACGTTCAAAGCAGATTTAATTGTAGGTGCAGATGGAATTCGAAGTGCTGTAAGAAAAATTGTAATTGGGGATGAAAAAACACCTTTGCGTTACCTCGGTTGTATCGTCATTTTAGGTATTTGCCCTTTAAGCGCAATTGATGTTGTAGATCGTACTTTATTACTCGATTCAGCAACTGTATTTCAAACAGCCAATGGAAACGAACGAATCTATGTCATGCCTTTTGATTCCGACTCTGTGATGTGGCAATTAAGTTTCCCAATGTCGGAAGAAGAAGCAAAAAAATTGAGTGCTCAAGGTCAACAAGCATTAAAAGAAGAAGCCATCAAAAGAACACAATGGCACGAACCGATTCCTCAAATAGTAGCAGCTACCAACGAAGCTCAAATATCAGGTTATCCTGTTTACGACCGAGAACTTCTGGCGCAAGAATTACTAGAAAAACATGAAAAATCAACGCTAATTGGAGATGCCGCTCATCCTATGAGTCCATTCAAAGGTCAGGGGGCAAATCAAGCTTTATTAGATGCTTTGACATTAGCTCGAGCGATTTATAAAGGATGTAAACCATTATCCAATTGGCGAGAAATTGGCATTCGAAAAAGTGTATTAACTGAATTTGAAACTGAAATGGTGGAACGAAGTGCGGTGAAAGTAAAAGATTCAGCAGATGCAGCCCAATTTTTACATTCAGAAATCGCTCTTTACGAAGGAAATGAACCAAGAGGAAGATGTTTGAAACGAAATTAATTTAAAATCGAAGTCATAACTTGTACCTAATAAATTTTATTGGGACCCATAGATTAAAAAAGTAAAGAATTTCGAACTGTTTGAATTCCGATTTTTTCAATCGGAATGAGTTTTTGAAATTTTACTTTTTTAATCGTGATGGGTAATATAATTTATTAAGTACTAGACCTTTTCTTCGAAAGCAATACTTTCTCTCTTTTTGTGGCGATGCCAAAAAGTGAGAAATAATAACCTATCGAAAAATAGTTTTTTATGAATATTATAATGTTAAAATAATTTATTGTATATATTCGTTCTATAAAAACAAAAAATGACACAATATAACTTTCGAAAAGCTACATTATCAGAAATTGATTCAATTTGGGACATTCTTAAACAAGCAATTCTTCGCAGAAAAATAGATGGTAGTAATCAATGGCAAGATGGTTATCCAAATTTGGAAGTTGTAAAAAAAGACATTGAAAAAGAAGCAGGGTATGTCTTAACAGAAAATGAATCAATTGTTGGTTATATAGCTGTTCTGATAAACGACGAACCTGAATATGCAAAAATTGAAGGGAAATGGATAACAAATGGTGATTTTGTATTGTATCACCGTGTTGCAATTTCAGAAAGTCATTTAGGAAAAGGATTAGCGAAATTAATGATTACACACATTGAAAAATTCGCATTGGAGAATAACATTAAAAGCATAAAAGCAGATACGAATTTCGATAATGCTGCGATGCTATCCATATTTGATAAAATGGGATATGAATATTGCGGAGAAGTCTATTTTAGAGGTAGCCCAAGAAAAGCGTATGAAAAAGTATTAGAATAAATTTCATCTAAACTATTCTTCTCATTCTTTTCCAAGCAATTAAATGGCGTTGTTTATACAACCAAAGACAACCTAAATCTAATCCAAAATAAAAGAAACTGATTCCGCTTGGAGGATTGGCGCTTTTTAGTATATCAAAAATACCAAATGCTGTATCTGGCCATTTCCAACAGTGATAACTCGTTCCGATAATCTCTAAAAAAGCGACTACAAGATACATCGTGTAAAAAAAGAGTCTTTCTTTCGGTCTACTTTTGAGAAGCCATAAAGTCAGTAAAGTCAAGCCAAAACCAAAAATATCAGCAG
>CANMHB010000031.1 GCA_947497485.1 Flavobacteriales bacterium | reverse complement strand
CTTCTGGTTCGCCACTATACAATCAAGACCATAGAACAATCGGTCAATTACATGGTGGAAACTCAGATTGTGGCGCATCCCCTTCAAATATGAATGATGAATTTGGAAAATTTTATGTTTCTTGGGATGGTGGTGGTACTGATCTTAGTAGATTAAGTAATTGGTTAGATCCTGGAAATATTGCTCCTGATTTCATTGATGGTGTAAATCCTGCAATACCCTCCTTAACTGCCGATGGTGGGATAGGAAATGTAACCATTGAAAAAAGCACCTTATGTGGTGGTAATTTAACCACTCATTTACAAATATATAACGCTGGGATCGATACTATATTTACAGCTGATATTCAGTATTCATTTGACAACGGGACAAGCTTGATTTATCATTGGTCAGACACATTGACTTCAAATCATTCAACCCCGATAACACTTCCTACAGTTACATTATCTGGCGGAAATCATTCTGTTAAATGTATTTTTATAAACACAACCAAAACTGACTTAAATCCAAAAAATGATACGGTTTTAAAAACGTTTAAAACAATCGATAATGGGATTATTTTAAAATTAAACATGACTATATTTTGCGATGCAAATGAAAATTCATGGAAATTAATTGATGAAAATCAACAAGTTGTTGCATCTGGTGGTCCATTTGCTAATATAACGCCTAACATTATTAAAGATTCTGTTTGTATAACTCCTGCTTGTTATACTTTTAAATTGTTTGACACGTATGGTGATGGTATAGTAGGGTATGGTAATGGCTGTGAATCAGGATTTTATAAATTAATGAATTCAGACAGTACCATTATAAGTCAATTGACCCAGGATAGCGCTGCATTTGGGTTTACTTATTCTTCTACTTTTTGTGCTAAAATAGAAGAAACTTTAGCAGCAGATGGTTTAACTATTTATCCAAATCCAAGCAATTCATTTATAACTATTAATTCATCTGATATACAAATCAAGACATTAGAAATCACATCCATAACTGGACAAAGAGTCTACTACGAAGATGAAATCAATCTTCACTCAAAAAAAATAAATGTATCCAACTATTCAAAAGGAATATATTACTTGAAAATTTCTAGTAATAATGAAATTGTTGTGAAATCGTTGGTGGTAAATTAGAATGAGATTAAGCTGAATTTCTCAACTTAACCCCAATCTCAACCTTATATTAATACTTTATAAACACATTTTTAGGTTCTGTAAAGAAACGTAAGGCTTCTAATCCACCTTCTCTTCCAACACCTGAAGATTTCATTCCTCCGAAAGGTGTTCTTAAATCTCTCACCATCCAAGAATTAATCCATACAATTCCAGATTGTGCTTGATCAGCTACTCGGTGTGCTCTTTTTAAATCGGATGTCCAAAGTGTTGTTTGAAGTCCGTATTCTGTAGAATTTGCCATCATCAATACTTCTTCTTCCGTATCAAAAGGCGTAATTGTCACTACTGGACCGAAAATTTCTTCTTGGTTCGTTTTACAATCGTATGGTAATCCTTCGATTACTGTCGGACGCATATAATAACCATTGTCGTAAGGAGCATCCAATTGAACGCGAACTCCACCAGTTAAAACAGTGCCCCCTTCTTCTTTTGCTAATTCAACATAAGACAATACTTTCTCGATGTGTGGTAAAGAAACCAATGCACCCATATTTGCTTTAGGATCAGTAGGATTCGAAACAACCGAACGATTTACTTTGTCTACAAACGCTTTTTTGAATTTTTCGTAAATAGAACGCTCAATAAAAATACGAGATCCGCATAAACAAATCTGACCTTGATTTGCAAATGAAGAACGAATCGTTGTACTCAACATATCATCAAAATCACAATCAGCGAAGATAATCACTGGATTTTTACCTCCTAATTCAAGCGATAATTTCTTGAACATTGGTGCCGCAGTTCGTGCTAAATATTCACCTGTTTTTGTCCCTCCTGTAAATGAAATCGCTTTGATTTTTTTATGTTTCACAATTGCATCACCTACCTTGTGACCTAAACCATGCAAAATATTTAAAACTCCGGCTGGCATTCCTGCTTCTTCGGCCACTTTTCCAAGTAAATAAGCCGTATAAGGTGTAACCTCAGACGGTTTTGCTATAACACAGTTCCCTGCCGCTAAAGCTGGAGCTATTTTCCAAGAAAATAAATACAAAGGCAAATTCCAAGGAGAAATACACCCTACAATGCCGATCGGTTTACGCAAGGTATAATTGATCCCTTCGCCTTCCATATAATGAGATTCAGAAGAAAAATGCGTAATTGCAGTTGCGAAAAAATGGAAGTTTGATACAGAACGAGGAATATCAACATGCGCTGCTAAAGAAACTGGTTTACCATTGTCTCTTGATTCAGCCTGAACAAATTCGTCCATTCTACGCTCAATTCCTTCTGAAAGTCGAACCAAAATTTTACTTCTATCTTCCACGGTCATTTTAGACCAAATAGGAAATGCTTTTTCAGCCGCCTCAACCGCTAATTCAACATCTCTTTCATCAGAATCAGGAATTAAACTATAAACATTTCCCGTTGCAGGTTCGTAATTATCAATATAGTCCCCGCCAATCGGTGCTCTGTATACACCATCTATGAAATTTTGTAATTTTTCCATTATTTTAGACTTTAGACTAATAGACTTTAGACCGCTTTGCTCAAAGACTGATACAATGTGTTAAAATCTTTCGTCAAAATTAATTATTTATTCAAATATATCCCTTAAATCTAAGTTGTACGAAAAAATCGCACAACTGAATAAATCTATTAAACATCAGTCTATGAGTTTCAAAGAAACGTTCTAATGTCTAAAGATCTAATGTCTCAAAGTACTTTCACATTATATTCCTTCAACTGATCCAAATATTCTTTTGAATGAAAATCGATCCCTTTTAACTCGGATGTTTTGGCCGATTTTAATTCTTGTCTTTTAATACTAGTCAAAAAACGTCGAATATCCTCATCATTCTCTAAAATAATTCCTGGAACTGGAACAGATTCACCTTTCTCATTTTTAGCCACCATCGTGAAATAAGAAGAATTGCAGTGTTTCTTTTCCCCTGTTCGAATGTTTTCAGAATCCACTCGAATTCCAACTACCATCGAACTTTTTCCTGTGTAATTTATCGAAGCTCGAAGTGTAACTAACTCCCCTACTTCAATCGGATTTAAAAAATCAACTGTATTTACTGAAGCAGTAACACTATAATTTCCAGAATGTTTTGAAGCACAAGCAAAAGCGATTTGGTCCATCAACGATAAGATATATCCCCCATGAATTTTACCGCTAAAATTAGAATTACTCGGAAGCATTAGTTGTGAGAATAATACTTCCGAATCTTTTTTATATTTGAAATTATCTTTCATTTTATTTTAGATATTAGATTTTTAGACATTAGATTGCTTCGCTTTTAGACTTATTCCAATCGTTCAAAACATCCGTTACATAAGTCTAATGTCTATCGTCTAAATATCTATTTTCTTTTGTCTAAACCAACGAAAGCATTTTATCCATTACTTCTTGAGAATCCCATTTTTCTTCGATGTTTGGAAGTTTCATTACTTGTTCCATAATCGCGTCTTGCTCTACCCCATTTTGAACTACTTTATTGTAACGAATGTGACTAAATGTTACTTGAGAATACAATGGCAACCATTTATCAGGGTGTAAATCGTTGAACTTACTTTCAATTTTTTTACGCAATAACCATTCTTTATTCCCAGTTAAGTCACGCATTTCTACGTAATTTCTTAATGATAAATCGATGATTGCATTTCCATCTGGAACTCTTTCTTTTGAATAAGCACTCAATAAACCATCCCAATTTCCGTTTGCTGCATCCAACATTTCTCCGAAAATTGTACAATCTTCAAAACCACAATTCATTCCTTGTCCGTAGAAAGGAACTGTAGCGTGAGCTGAATCACCTAATAAAAGGATTTTGTCTTCGTAATTCCATGGACTACAACGAACCATTACCAATGAAGAAGTTTGATTTTCCATATAATCATCCAATAAAGTTGGCATTAAAGGTATTGTGTCGGCAAATGTTTCATTGAAAAATGCACTCACTTTCTCTTTGGTATTGATTGTATCAAATGATTTTTCACCAAACATTGGGAAGAATAATGTACACGTAAAACTACCATCCATATTCGCTAAGGCAATCATCATGAATTCACCTCTTGGCCAAATATG
>CANMHB010000030.1 GCA_947497485.1 Flavobacteriales bacterium | reverse complement strand
TCAAGTAACAGAAGCAGTAAAAAGCCAAAAAAATGAATTGGAAACTTACCTCAATTCACTTGTTCCTGATCCGTCGAACTTGGAAGAAATAAATTCGATACTTCAAATTTTAATGGAGATATAAGGAAGAAAGCAACTTAAATGGTAAAACAATCAAAAGAAATTTTTTTTAACCGTTGAAGAGAGATTAAACATAAAATACTCAAAGAAACTAAATGTTATATGCAATCCAATTTAATTGACTTAATAAATTCAGCTGATGCTGTAGCAGTATTTGCTGGTGCAGGAATGAGTGTTGATTCGGGTCTTAACCCATTTAGAGGTGAGGATGGATTATGGACAAAATCTATTTCCATTGAAGGGAAATCCTACAACCTTTTAGATTTAATGTCTCATCATGCGTTCATTGAATCTCCAAAAGAGGCTTGGGAATTTATATTGAACCTTAATAAAAAATATGAACAAACAAATCCACATGAGGGATACTACAAGTTACTAAACGCACTTAAGGACAAAGAGTACTTTATAGTTACCTCAAACATTGATGAACATTTTTTGAAAGCAGGATTTGACGAAAATAGCATTTTTGAATGTCATGGATCGATCAATTATATGCAGTGCCTTGATATCCTTGAACGTGAAGTTTGGATAACGCCAGAAATAAAAACAGAAAATATACAGTTCTCTGACCTGCCTACTTGCCCAAATTGTGGCAGTATTTGCAGACCAAACGTTTTAATGTTTGGAGATTGGTTTTGGATTCCTATTCGCTCAATACATCAGAAAATTCGATACAATAAGTGGTGTAAAGAAATTAAAGAAACAAAAAAGCGGGTTATAGCAATTGAAATTGGAGCAGGTAAAACAATCCGAACAATTAGAAAAGCAGCAGAGTTATTTGCTTCGAATACATATCCATTAATTCGTGTTAATCCGTTTGATGCTGAAACGAAAATGTCTAACCATATTTCTGTCCAGATGGGTGCTAAGGAATTTTTGATGTTGCTTTGATTTTAATATAAGTAACTTTCATTTATTTTAATCATAAATTCATTACTTCCCAAAATTCAACTCTTCCATAATCTCAGCAAAAACAGCAACCGATTTTATACGGTCTTTCAAATCAAATACATTTGTGACAACCATCAATTCATCGACACCTGTGTTTTCAATAAACGTCTTGACTTTGTTTTTTACTGTTTCCTTGCTGCCAATAAATGCATATTTCGTCATTTGTTGAACTGCGGGTTGTTGGATGATGTTTCGGAATTCATTCGTTAATTCAAAAGGGGCTTCCAAAGGACTTCGATTACCCGTCAAAATTCCGATAACCCTTGAATAATAAGATGTTGAAATAAATTCTGCTTCTTCATCAGTATCTGCTATGATGATTGAAAGTCCTGCAATCGAATACGGTTGAGTTAAAGCTTCAGAAGGTTTAAATTGAGCTTTATAAATTGCTAACGCTTCCATTAATTGTGCACTCGCAAAATGACTAGCGAAAGCATACGGGAATCCTTTCTCTGCTGCTAAATAAGCACTTGTCGTACTTGACCCTAAAATATACAACGGCACATCGACACCTTCAGCTACATTTGCTCGAACGTGTTGCTGTGCATTTTCTTTCGAAAAATACGTTTGAATTTTCTGAACTTCTGTTGGAAACGCCATAGCCGCTTCGTAAAAATCAGTTCGAATAGCGCTAGCCGTTGCTTGATCTGTTCCAGGTGCTCGACCTAATCCTAAATCAATTCTGTTAGGATACAATGTACCTAAAGTTCCAAATTGTTCAGCAACGATAAGTGGTGAGTGATTGGGTAACATTATACCTCCCGAACCTACTCGAATACGATTTGTTTCTTCGGCAATTTTACCGATTAAAATAGAAGTCGCACTACTCCCAATCGCATCCGAATTATGATGTTCCGCTAACCAATACCGTTTATAGCCGCTTCGATCAGCAAGTTGAGCAATCACAACAGAATCATCAAACGTTTCACGAAACGATTTCCCTTCAGAAACAACAGCAAGATCTAAAACGGAATAAGCAATTTCTTTGTGTAACATAATTCAAAACTATCTAACTGTAAAAGTAATATAGTAATTTGAACTTATTAATTAATAACTACCAAAAATTAAATAATGAAAAACAATAATTCACTAGCAGTTTTTGAGAATAAAACAGTAAGAAGACATTATGATGAAATTAACGAGTTGTGGTATTTTTCACTTGTTGATATAATTGCTGCTTTAACAGATTCGGAGAACCCTACAGATTATTAAAAAAAATAAGAAAACGTGATTCTGTACTAGGATCCTACATAGGGACAAATTGTCCCCAGATAGGAATGCTAACCAATGGTAAAAATCGAAAAACTTTGGCAGGAAATGTAAAAGATGTTTTTAGGTTAATTCAATCCATACCATCTCCCAAAGCAGAGCCTTTTAAACAATGGCTTGCAAAAGTTGGATATGAACGAATGCAAGAAATCAATGACCCTTCATTAAGTATGGATAGGGCAAGAGAAAACTGGCAAAAAATGGGTCGAAGCGAGAAATGGATTCAGCAACGTATGACCGGCCAAGAAACACGAAATAAACTAACCGATTATTGGAAAGAATCAGGAGTTAAAAAACAAGATGAATTTGCATTTTTAACCAATATCATTCACAAAGAATGGACTAATTTAACTGTAAAAGAACATAAAAATCTTAAAGGATTAAAAACACAAAACTTAAGAGATCATATGAGTGAAGCTGAACTAATTTTTACAGCTTTAGCAGAACTCTCTACTCGACAAATTGCCTCAAGCGAGGAAGCAAAAGGATTAGATGAAAATGCATCTGCTAGTAAAAAGGGGGGATCGGTAGCAAAAAATGCAAGAAAAGAATTGGAAAGCAAAACAGGTAAATCCGTAATAACCGAAGAAAATTTTTTACCCCCATCAAAAAAGAAGAAGAAATAAAGAAATCGCTTCCTCAAATTAGCGAAGCGGTTTTAAAGTCTACTATCTATCGTCTAAAACCGCGTAAGCAGCATCGAAGATAATCTAATGTCTAAATTAACAACTAATCTTATCCACCCTATTTTGGTGTCTTCCACCTTCAAAAGCAGTATTGAAGAAAATATCTATAATCTCGATTGCTTCTTCTCTTGAGATGAAACGAGCGGGTAAAACAACAATATTTGCGTTGTTATGTAAACGAGCTAATTCTGCAATTTCAGCTTTCCAACAAAGGGCACTTCTTACTCCTTGGTGTTTGTTGGCTGTCATATTGATTCCGTTTCCTGAACCACAAATTAAAATTCCTTTGATACCTTCTGTTTCAACCATAGAAGCAACAGGGTGAGCAAAATCTGGATAATCTACACTACTTTCTGAATGACATCCGAAATCTTTTAATTCGAATCCTTTCTCTGTTAAATACACTTTTAATGCTTCTTTTAACTCAAAACCAGCGTGATCTGCTCCAATTGGAATAATAACTTTTGACATACTTTTAATTTTTTGTAAAGGTAGAAATTTAGATTGAGGTGGGAGATACGTGGGTTTATTTATTTTGATGTAAAAGATTAAAAATTAGAATTTCTTCCCTTCAGGACTAGTTAATTTCGTTTTAAATTATAGGGCTTCACCCTATGTTTTGGAATGTTACCCTTCCAAGGTAAAATGAACTTAAATTGGGAATTAACTAATTAATAGTTACTCCTAAAATAAACCTTCATTGCCTCTCTTTTTAAAATTGCTTCAGCAATCAAAACTAAAAAATTCGGTTCGGTAATAAGGCTTAAAAATTGCTTCTCTGGGATGTCGATTGTATAGAGTAGTTGGAGCAATCGTGTTTCTCCAAAAGGCATTATTTCTTTTAATTTCTCTTGTATAATTTCTTCTATCTTTTCTTTCGGCCAAGGGTCAAAAATGAAGTTTTCTGGAAATTCTAAATTAAATTTTGCGAAATCTTTGTGAATTTGTTGCTGTGTTTTTAAAACGAATTCTTCATTTGAGAAATAAGATATTAATGATTCATCGTTCATTATCTGCAATGTAAAATAAAAATTATCGGATTGATCCCCCAGCTGAAAATTCTTTTTCTGGCGACATAAAACTCAATTTTCCTTCTTCGTTTTCTGCCATTAAAATCATTCCTTGCGATTCGATTCCTTTGATCATTCTTGGAGCTAAATTCAATAAAACGCTTACTGTTTTTCCAACCACTTCTTCTGGTGAATAATGTTCTGCGATTCCTGAAACAATGACTCTTTTATCAATTCCTGTATCTACTAAAAGCTTCAACAATTTATCTGCTTTCTTAACTTTTTCAGCTTCTACAATCGTTCCTAAACGAATGTCTAATTTCGTGAAGTCCTCAAAATTAACGGTCTCTTTTTGTGGTTCAAGAGCTACTTCTACTTTCGCTTGCTCTTTGGCTATACTTTTTAATTTTTCCACTTCTGCTTCTACTAAAGTATCTTCAATTTTTGCAAATAAGATGCTTGG
>CANMHB010000029.1 GCA_947497485.1 Flavobacteriales bacterium | reverse complement strand
GAGCTTGGTGCTGACCTAGAAATGGTTTTAAATGAATTCAACATCGCTCTTGAAAAGGCTAAATTTGTAGTTGGCCAAAACGTTGGATTCGATGTTAACATTTTAGGATGTGAATTTGTAAGAAAAGGAATCGACTCACCGATGGCTTCGATGCCAGTTTTAGATACGTGTACAGAAGTTACCGCTACAATGTGTCAAATTCCTGGTGGTCGAGGTGGAAAATGGAAACTTCCAACTTTAACAGAATTACATCAAAAACTTTTTGGAACTCCATTCGGCGAAGCACACAATGCCACTGCCGATGTTGAAGCAACTACTCGTTGTTTTTTCGAGTTAATTAGAATTGATTCTTTCAGTTTAGAAAAACTACAACAAGAGGAAGTCTATCTTCACAACTTCAAACATGCGAATCCAAATACGATTCAAAATATTGGTTTAAAACACATCAATCTAAAAGAAGCAAGTGAAAAATTAAAAGAAAAAGATGCACCTCAAACTGATATTCCGACAATAGATATTAGTGAATCTAGATCTCGTTTGGATGCAGTTACTTTTTCGCATTTACATAATCATACTTCTTTTTCGATTCTCCAATCTACCATCAACGTGAGTAGTTTGGTGAATAAAGCGGCTTCATTAAATATGCCGTCAGTTGCATTAACCGATTCTGGAAATATGTATGCTGCCTTTCACTTTGAAAAAGCGATTACGAATTATAACAAAGGAGTAAAAGAAGAAAGAGAAAAAGCATTAAAAGATGGTGTAGAATTTACCAAAAAAGAAATCCTGCCGATTATTGGTTGTGAATTCAATGTTTGTAAAGATTTAACTGATAAAAAGAACAAAGACAATGGATACCAAGTTGTCTTGTTAGCGAAAAATAAAAATGGATACCAGAATCTAGTAAAATTGTCTTCAATGGCTTTTACAGATGGATTCTATTATGTTCCAAGAATTGATAAAGCAGCAGTTGAAAAATACAAGGCGGATTTAATTTGTCTTTCTGGAAATTTATACGGGGAAATTCCTAACCTCATCTTAAATGTAGGTGAAAATCAAGCAGAAGAAGCATTAATTTGGTGGAAATCTCAATTCCACGACGATTTCTATATCGAAATCATGCGTCATGGTCAGGAAGATGAAAATCGTGTCAATGAGGCTTTGATTCGTCTAGCTACTAAAAACAATGTAAAATTAGTTGCCTCTAACAATACGTATTATGCTGAAAAAATAGATTCTGAATCACATGATGTTTTGTTGTGTGTTAAAGATAACGAATTGGTTTCTACTCCTAAAGGTCGTGGTAGAGGATTTAGATATGGTCTTGATAATCAGGAATATTACTTCAAATCGAGCGACGAAATGAAGGAACTATTTCTTGATTTACCTGAAGCAATTGAATCGACTCAAGAAATAGTCGATAAATGTGAACATTACGGATTGGCTCGTGATGTACTTTTACCTGCTTACGACATTCCTGAAGAATTCAAAGACACTGAAGATGATGTAGACGGAGGAAAACGAGGTGAGAATAATTACTTACGTCATTTAACCTATGTTGGAGCTGATAAACGTTACCCTGAAATCACAGAGGAAATAAGAGAACGAATTGATTTTGAACTTGCTACAGTTGCTAAAACGGGCTATCCTGGATACTTTTTGATTGTACAAGATTTCTGTCAAGCTGCACGCGATATGGGAGTTTCTGTAGGCCCAGGCCGTGGTTCTGCTGCTGGTTCGGTTGTTGCCTATTGTACAGGAATTACAAATGTTGACCCAATCCGTTACGATCTCCTTTTTGAGCGTTTCCTTAATCCAGACCGTGTATCGATGCCCGATATTGATATCGATTTTGATGATGAAGGTCGTGGACGTGTTATCGAATGGGTAATTCAAAAATATGGTGCGAATCAAGTTGCTCAAATCATAACCTATGGTACAATGGCTGCTAAATCAGCTATACGTGATGCTTCAAGGGTAATGGATTTACCGCTTTCTGAAGCAGATAGATTGGCAAAATTAGTTCCTGATATTTCTTTAGCTAAATTATTCAAATTCTCTGATTTAGAAATTGCTGAACGTTTTAACAACAACCAAGAAGACATCAATAAAGCAAATGAATTAAAAGCTATTTCGAATGGTAATGACCTTATAAGCAGAGTTTTAAATCAAGCTCGAAAAATTGAAGGCTCTGTTCGGAATACTGGAATTCACGCTTGTGGTGTCATTATTACTCCTGGAGATATAACAGATTATGTTCCAGTTGCATTAGCTAAAGATTCAGAGATGTATTGTACGCAATATGATAACTCTGTTGCTGAGTCTGCAGGACTTCTAAAAATGGACTTTTTAGGTCTTAAAACATTAACATTAATAAAACACGCGGTCAACAATGTGAAGCAACGTGCTGGAATTGATTTAGTTCCTGACGATTTCCCAGTTGATGATGTGAACACATACGAATTATTCCAAAGAGGAGAAACGGTTGGTATTTTCCAATATGAGTCACCCGGAATGCAAAAATACATGCGTGAATTAAAACCGACTGTTTTTGCCGATTTAATTGCCATGAATGCCTTGTATCGTCCTGGTCCAATTGCTTATATACCTTCGTTCATTAAACGTAAACATGGTACAGAAGAAATTGTTTATGATGTCGACGATTGCGAGGAATACTTAAAAGAAACTTACGGTATTACCGTTTATCAAGAGCAAGTAATGTTGCTTTCTCAAAAATTAGCTGGTTTTACGAAAGGTGAAGCCGATACATTGAGAAAAGCGATGGGTAAAAAAGACCGACCGACGCTTGATAAAATGAAGCCTTCTTTCTTGGAAAAAGGAAAAGAAAAAGGTCACGATGTAACAAAACTAGAGAAAATTTGGAAAGATTGGGAAGCATTTGCCTCTTATGCCTTTAACAAATCTCACTCAACATGTTATGCTTGGATTGCTTATCAAACAGCTTATCTAAAAGCAAATCATCCTGCTGAATATATGGCTTCGGTTTTGAGTAACAACATGAACGACATCAAGCAAGTGACGTTTTTCATGGAAGAATGTAAAAGAATGGGGGTTCCAGTACTCGGACCAGATGTAAACGAATCGAATTACCATTTTACTGTAAACAAAGAAGGAGCTATTCGTTTTGGCTTAGGGGCAATTAAAGGAATGGGGAGTGCGCCAGTTGATGCTGTTATCAATGAGCGAAATGAAAATGGACCATATCTTTCGATTTTTGAATTTTCAAAACGTGTTAACTTGAGAATCTGTACTAAAAAAGCATTCGAAAGTTTAGCCTATGCAGGTGGATTTGATGGATTTAAAAACATACACAGAGCGCAATATTTTAAGGAAGATAGCAACGGAAGATTATTTCTTGAAAACGTAATGAAATTTGGAGCAAGTTTTCAAGAAAGTGAGAACTCATCACAAGTTTCAATGTTTGGTGAAGCCACAGGAACAAAAATGCCTGAACCTGAAATTCCTAAAGCGGAAGAATGGGGAAGTATTTACAAATTGAACCGTGAAAAAGATGTCATTGGTATATTTATTTCTGGTCACCCTTTGGATGATTTTAGAGTTGAAATTGATTCTTTCTGTAACGGAAATATCGGAATGCTAAACGATATGGATACAAATAAAAACCGTGAATTATTAATTGCTGCTACCGTTTCTGACGCTGAACATCGTTTCACTAAAAATGGAGACCCTTTCGGTACGTTGTTGATTGAAGATTACACCGATTCTTATAAGTTATTCCTTTGGAGAGAAAACTATTTGAAATTCAAGCATTTTTTAACTCCAGGAGCATTTTTAGCAATCAAAGGACGAATTGAAGTCCCACCAAGAAGGTCTGAATTAGAATTTGTGATTCATTCAATCGATATGCTTCAAGGATTGCGTGAACAAAGAGCTAGCAGTTTACATATTAAAATAAACTCAAAAGCAGTAGATCAAATTTTAATTGCAGATTTAAATAAATTGCTTTTAGCGCACGAGGGTAATTGTACGTTACATTTTACTATATATGATGGATTGGATGGTGTTGAGGTAAAAATGCCTTCAAAATCGATTAAAATAGACCCTAATAATCAATTGTTTAGCGAGTTAAAGAAATTTAATTTGGAGTTTGAGATAAAATGACATTCATTATTTTGTCTGTAGGTACAAGGCATGCCTTTTACCTTCAGACAAAATAATAAAACCTTAAAACAATTCTCTTAATTCAATCAATTCATTCACTTTTTCGGAGTTACCTACTTCTTGGAAGGATGCGATTAAATTGGTTAACATGCGTTTAATGATAGATGTATTCGAACAAGGTTCAAAATAATCTCTTGAATATGGTTGGTTTATACCGTCTAAAAATTCTTTTATTTCATCAATTCCAAAAAGACTTCCTTTTGAGAAAGGATTGATGTAAAACAAAACACCGTAATCATTATTCTCTGGAAGAAACTGATTTACAGCATATTCGTCCATATAGGCAAGAATAAAATGATTCGGCAGATTTACACCGTAAATTGGTATGTTTAAATTTTGAGCTATAATACTGTAAATCAAACTCAAACTTAAAGGATTTCCTTTTTTTGTTTCAAGAACAGTGTTAATGTATGAATTTAAAGGAGAATGAAAAGTTTTCGCATTCCCTTGAAAATGATACATTCCAAAAAACACTTTATTGATAATTCGAACGATTTCAAGCGCTGTCTGTTTGTTATTAATCTCTAACCAAACTGACTTTTGAATTTCTTCAATTTGAGTTCTAACTTTCGCTTCATCCAAACCAGGATATTGATATTTAGCAACTGCAATTGCGCCTGTCAATAAATCTTTTGTAGAGGATTCTTTCCAAGCTTTTAAACTTCTTTTCGTTTCTTCAAATTGAATTTCATGAATCAAAGATTCAATTCGGCTTTGAAATAAAAGTCCGAAATCTTGATCTTCCCAAGAAGTTTCTAAATAAGGAATAGCTTCTGCTCCATAACTCAATAAACGATCATGAACGTGTTCGTAGATTGATTCATCTGGATCATCAATCAAGTTTATTAATGCTAATATGGAGTCATTGTTTGCCATGATACAAAGTTAGAACACCTTCATCTACAATTCTGAACAAAAAAATATTGTTTTTCAGAGCGAATTGTTAATTACCTAAATTTAAGACAAATGAATGACTTTTTCAAATTTAAAATAGAACAAAAGCTATACTTAAAAAAAATCAAAGTATATATAGAACTTCTGAAAGTCTTCAAAGAAGAATTAATCCCCTTCAGGGTTTTTTGGTTATTTATTATTCTCGATGGGCTTCACCCATCGTTAATAGATTTAACCCTTTCAGGGTTTTTCTTACTATAAAAAACCAATTTAAGTAGATTTATAACAAAGTAAGAAAATTCAATTTCCTCCTTTTTTCTTGGTTTGAGTATAACCGTCTTTTACTAAAATATCGAAAATTTTATCCTTGAAATTTCCTTGAATCATAATCTCTCCATCTTTAGCTGTACCTCCTCCACCGCATCTGGTTTTGAGAAGTTTACCTAACTCTTTTAAATCATCATCAGAACCGATAAAACCTTCAACTAAAGTAACTTCTTTACCTGCTCTTTGCTTACGGTCGATTGAAACATAGATCTTTTGTTGATTTTTAGGAAGTGTTTCAAACTCTTCTTCCTCTTCATTTTCGTAACTAAAGTTTGGATTAGTAGAAT
>CANMHB010000028.1 GCA_947497485.1 Flavobacteriales bacterium | reverse complement strand
CACACATCGTTCCGCTTGTGAAAGAAATTCAAGCAAAAAAACTAGCGATCACAGGCGAGGCGACATTCAAACCATGGAATGTGGAAGTGGATCCAGAAGGAAAAGCGCCCTTAAAACCCTTTGAAACGGGCAAAGAGCTATTAGATGGATGCATTCAGATGTTAGGGAATTTGAATCCCTATTTTGCGGACTGTTTGAAAACCATGGAGGAAATGGGTCATTTGGACTTAGAATCTAAAAATGGAAAAGCGCCAGGTGGATACAACTATCCACTGTATGAAATTGGCGTTCCCTTCATCTTCATGAATGCCGTCGGCGCACAGCGTGATTTAGTGACGATGGTTCACGAAGCCGGACATGCCGTTCATTCCTTTTTGAGCCGAGATTTATCCCTCACTGGATTCAAGAATCTACCATCCGAAGTAGCAGAATTAGCATCGATGTCCATGGAGTTACTTTCCATGAAAGAATGGCATCAGTTCTATGCCAATGAAGACGATTTGAACCGCGCTAAACGCGAACAGTTAGAAGGAATTTTAAAAGTCCTGCCATGGATTGCACAAATCGATGCCTTTCAACATTGGGTGTACGAACATCCAACACATGCGGTCACAGAGAGACACGCACACTGGTCGAGTTTATCCAAAGACTTTGGGACGGGATTAACCGATTGGACAGGGTACGAAGATCAAATCGCCACATCTTGGCACCGACAATTACATTTGTTTGAAGTCCCGTTTTATTACATCGAATATGGCATTGCACAATTAGGCGCTTTGGGCGTGTGGATGAATAGTTTAACTGATTTCAACGGAGCTTTAGCGGCTTATCAAGCAGCATTGAAATTGGGTTACACCCAGTCCATTCCACAAATTTACGAGGCGGCGAATGTCCCATTCGATTTTTCAACAAAACGCCTGAAAGCATTGGCAGACTTCCTTCAAGTAGAATTAAAAAAAATAGCTTAGAAATAAATTGGACTTGAATTTGCGGAGATTTTAAATTTCTCTTTATATTTGCACCCGCAACTTTAGGAGATGATCTTCGTTCATCAAGTAAAGGAAGATGGCGAGATAGCTTGCCGAATAGTCGGCATTAGAGCGAATAAATATTAGATGGCGAGATAGCTCATCCGCCGCGGCGGAGGTTAGAGCATAAAAATATTAGATGGCGAGATAGCTCAGTTGGTTAGAGCGTAGGATTCATAACCCTAAGGTCCCGAGTTCAACTCTCGGTCTCGCTACATTGAAAACCCTAGTAAATACTAGGGTTTTTTCATTTTACGCCAATCTGATTTTTGTCATATTGATCGTGGAGTCCAGTTTGGAGTCCAGTTTTTGCAGAATTGCTTCTTTTTTTTCAGTCATCCTTAGCAGATAGAATACCATCTCTTTTTGCGTTTTATAAATCGAAAAATTCAAAATCTTTGGCAACTTCTGCAACAACTTGTTCATCCACATAATGATCCAACATAACATCGGTTCCAGCGTGTTTGGTGATGGTTCTTGCCTTTTCTCCATATGATGCATATAAATGCGAAATATACGTTTTTCTCAAGTCGTATAATTCCACTTTTTTTCCTGTTCCGAGTTGATTAAAATAATGTGTAAAAGCTTTACTGATCAAATCCTTCATTGAATCTCGATTCATTTTTTCATTAGGTGCCAGAATAAACAAATCTTTACCTTTATTCTCCTCGTAGCCTAATTCCAAGAGTAATTTCTTAAGAGGTGCAATAATAGGAATGAATATGTACTTTACTTCTTCCTTTTTTGTTAAACTCCTACCCCTATTTACTTTGAAATCTTCCACTTTAATGGTCACAGGTTCGCCTTGAGCATTCTCAATGATTCCATTAAATTTCATCTGTACTATTGCTTCTCGTCGTCTTCCAGTCAAAAGCGCAAGTAGGAATGCTTCTTTTAACCAAGGTTTGTAGTATTGTTTATTAAAGGTTTTCTGTGTTTTTCTTTCAAGAAAGGTGTGAATACCATTCTCAGGAGTTAACAGCTTCAATAAATCATGAAATTCTACTTTCGTTATCGTAGCTATTTTCGCCGCCGTTCGCAATGGTTTAAATCCAGTGAATGGATTCTTCATATTGAAATCGAACTCTTCAATGACACGATTCGTGAAAACACGCATGTTTTGAATGTACTTATTATAGGTTTTTGGTGCGTAATTTTTAGTTTCTAATAAAAATGACTTCAATTCCCCCACTACGGTTCTATCCAGCTTTTCAAAGGGGAGTACAGCTACATCTACCTTGATTGTTTTCAGGTAATCTCCAAAATAGATAAAATGACGTTCCACCTCTTTCACATGAGCAACCGTACGCTGCTTGTGCTCTTGTTGGTGAGGTGTGTCATTGTTCAAATAAGCGATGTAAAACGCCATGCCCTCCAATAAAGTAGTAGGAACCACCGTTTTGGATTCGATCATTTTTGGCATGTAGTTGCAACTTTCGAGTTCCGCTCTGTAAGCAAAAGCATCTACAACAACCTGATTTGAATCTCGTGTTTCGAAAATCTTAGTTTTCACAGATGAATCATTGCCAGGAATACAAACACGGAGTTTATATCTGTGTTTGTCGATATCCTTGCAAGAACTAAGCCTCTTCCCAGAGTTTCCACAAATATCTCCTACTCTTTTTTTGCATTTCATACAAAAGATAAAAAGACCTTTTACTTTGGTTTTTTTTAGTAATTGCGTGTTATCCATGACGTTTCATTTTATTCATAAAATCATTTGCTGCTTGACCCTCAACAGTAAATTTTATTTTCAAGCTTGGGTTTAAAATTTTCCCTACAATCTTTGACCAGTCAAACGTTTTGTAAGAATGGTACATTTCTGCCCAATCATTTGGGTGTTTTACTCGGAGATCATCCAAAATAGGCTTATCAAGTTGAAGCTGGAAGTCAATGAGATTCACATACTGTTCTTTGCCAAATTTTATAATTACCAGACCTTTTCGTTGGCACCATCTTTTTACCGTTCTTAATGTTTTCATATTCAATGCTTCAGCAATGTCAGTTAGTTTGACTTTGTCGAATAGAAGTTGCATTTTAATTTCGGAAACCGTTTCGTCAACATTTTCTATTTGATGTTGAGGATTAGTTGAACGCGCTAATATTTTTTGCTCAATTTTTAATTTAGTTAGTTTATTAAAGTGTATCATCCGTTCTGAAGGATGTGCTCAAATTCCTATTTTTAAGGTAATTATAGCCTGTTTTCGATTGATCCGATTTTTACGGTATCTGTTTAAGTTTAATTTTTCTCTTACAAGTGGCAATGCGACCATTTTGCGTAGTGATGGTGATTTCTTGGTATTTATTTCGCATGACAAGCTCGTGTAATCGTTGATAAGCTTTTACTTGGACCGTTTCTGTAAAACTGATAAATTCGATGTTGTTTGATTTTGAATCCAAACGTATTTCGACAGATTCAATGTTTTCAGTTCTTAGAATAGATAAGACCTTCATCTCTTCTTCTGAAATCATTTTGTACGAATTAATGGCGAGATTGAGATCCATTTTCCCCAAGAGCTCTGCAACAATTTCATTTATACTGAGTGAAAAATGACTTTGCGATATGTATTCATTGATGCCTTCTTGCATGGGATGATCTAGGAAATCGTCTTTCACGAGAACATATCCGCCGCCCATATTAAATAAAATGCGGTAATTATTTCTCAGATAAATGATGTCCATTAAAATCGTTTCAAGGATACTCATTTCCAGGGAATTAATAAACTCATCAAAAGCCTCAGAATTGATGATGTGCTCTACATCCTGATTATTGAGCGCCCTAATCACCTCTTTGATTTCTTGTATATTGTTATCGCTGGCTTTGTTTATAGGCTGGTTTAAAAAATCGTTTTTTAACCCTTTAATCATCTCTATTCTGAAGTTGAAATCTCTCAGTTTTCGAACGATAAGTATCCAAGTTGCTTCCGAAATATCAAGATGCTGCCATGCACCTTCTTGCTTTTTGTTCAAAAAAAGCTCTTGAGATTCCCAATGTACCGCATTTCTATTGTTAATTGTTAATTCGGAAAGTCGGAATCTTTTTTTCTTAATTTCCTTCAACAAGTCCGGATTGGCTGGCGATGACTTCAAAATATCTATCGCTCTTTGAATTTCATTTTTCATAACATTTAAAGTATTAATTTCTACAAATGTAGCACTTATATTTTAATAAACAACACTTTCTTATTTAATATTTAAATTACATTTATGTAGTTCTATAAATTTAAAAAGTTTTGGGGCAAGGAAAAATAAACGCTTCTAATGAACAGAACTTACTTTCTCTTTTATGGAAATAACAGATTAAACGGATTAACTTAAAAGGGGCTATATCAATAAGAGAAAAACCTTACCCTGAAAAAATCTATAATCTTTTACCATTTATATTCTGAAACCTGTTTAAACCTGTTTAAACTCGATTAAGCTGAATTAAACTCATTTAAACGCTATTCTTAAATGGAAATAGTTATTTAAAAAAATAATTTAAACGGAATAAAGATTATCGAGATAAATAATTTACTCAGAAAAAAAGATTATCGAGATAAATAATTCCACATGTATCAGAATTATTTAATAAAATAATAGTGCTTAGCATTCTGACTTTCGCATCGCATTACTTTCTCGGGTTAAGTTTAAGAGCACCTAGCCTCGTAATTCTATTTTTTTTCACAAAGTGGTTTATGAGCATTTTCTTTGTGCCTAAACTTTTTTAATATGAAAAATGATCTTCTGGTTACCTTAACCATCTCCGAGCTTCGGAGCCTCATCGCTGAACTACTCGATGAAAAGTTAATGCCTTTGATCCCAAAAGCAAATGTGCTAAAAGATCCCGCGGCTTTGTATAGCCGCTTAGAAGTGGCGGAAATTTTCGGAGTGTCGACTACCACCATTGACAAATGGCGGCGATATGGCATCCTCCCTCCACACGTGAAAATTGCTTCGCGGGTTTATTTCTACAAGGATCAAATTGTTGAGTTACTTAAACGTAGACAACGTGACCCTGAACGATTCGAATAATTTCTAATTATGTTAGAACTTATTCTAGAAATGAAAAGGCCAGATTTCACCAGATTTCAGACTTAGTAAAGGAAAACCATTCATTTGGGTATGAATACTATTTTTCTCTAGTGCAAATACTCATTATAAACTGTTTTCAATCTTATACATTTGCGAAAATTTTAAACTTATCGCAATGGAAATTGACAAAACATCACATCAGCAAAACCAGTATCCTTATCGGTCTGAACTTGAGAAAATGACCAATAATGAGTTGTTTGAAGTGGCAAACCAAAGTATAAGTTTCAGGGAAGTAATGGTAAAATTCATTTCAAGACTGAATGTAAAACCCAAACCAGTAGTTATTATTTATGATGAGGAAGGTAATTATGATATCAGAAAAATTGGATTACCAGAAAGGCTTAAAAATATCTTGCTTCAAAATGATTTCGAATATTTGAGTGACTTCAAACATGTTCGTTCAGAAGATCTTTTTAACATGAAATATTTTGGCGAGAGGAGTTATGAGGAACTATTACATGTATTGGATGCTTATGGTTTTCAATTAGCAGATTAAAAGGATTTTTATACTTTAGTGATGGGAATCTGTTAAACCAAAAACACATAAGTAATGAAAGAATACTTCCATCTAGAATCCGATTATATTGATAAAGCAAACTATCAAGCGTTCAATGAAATGATGGTCAATTATGACTTTATGCCTGAGGACATACAAGACGAAAAAGAATTTAATTTCGTGTTGAATTACCTACTCGGACTAAGTTTAAGAGCACCTAACTTCATTCTTCTGTATGAGTATACAATGGGTATGTTAAACCGCTTGAAATCAACTCAGGAAATTGACGAACTCAAAAACAACCTTGAACAAAGAAAAATTGCTGCTTGCGAATACGTTGCGCATCAAGATGATATCTTTAAGAAAACGGTCGTTTGGGGCTTTCACGAAAATCGTCCATTAATCAGAGGACTCATGCGTAAGGCTGATAATTTGTGGGAATTAGGACAACTCAAGGAAGCGAACGAATTGTTCTGCAACATTTACAAAACCAACAAAAATGATAACGTCGGCGCACGATACTCCATGAAAGCCACCGCGGAGGGTATCTCGTTCGCTGAATTTGAAAAGCGGTTTACCTACCACGATGAACACGGTTCTTATTACAAAACAGATGAAATCATCAGTTGGTTTGAAAAGAAATAAGTGGTTAAATTATCATGAAACTTCAATTAGTGAAAAGTTCACATTTGTTAGACGACGTTCACTTGTAACATTTCCCCGCGTACATGCAATAGGTCATCTTTTAATGAACTTAAGGGAAATCCATTCAATGAGATGGCGCTTAACGTGGTCTCATTTTTGCAGTTATATCGATCCAATTTGAATTCCAGTTTATCCATTCGAAATGCATCATCTTCGAAAGCGAATTTCGATACCATTCCTTTGTAGCGAATGATAAAACGTAGTTGTTTTGGTTCTTTAAAACAAACAACATCATCGCTCACCTCGTATCTGGAGAACAAGGAACTCGGGGAACAAAGTTCCTTTGCTGAAATCAACTCGACTATCCTTCCTTTTTTTCGCAACTCCATGCGAGCGTTTGCATCCATGACCAATCGAATGGGCGTTATTGGTTTTGCAAAGTCCGTCCAGTTTTGATAACCTAACTTTTCGACGATTTCCAAGTTGAAAATCACTTCTTCCCAGGTTAAATTGAATTTAGTTTGATGTGCTGCCAATTTCAACACAGTTTCCTGCGGTAAATCGAGGTCCCAAATTTGAATGGCGCTCCCAAACAGGTTTATGATGTATGAATTCATGGGTTTCAAGGACATCCTACTATGCCTTTAATCACTTGAACCGAATCGTTCAATCCTTCTAACTGAATGAATACAGCACATGTCATTGTATCTGAATAAAATAGTGAAAGCATAAAATTTGGCTGAATTAACCATCAAGGCACATGCGATAAAAGTCAAGAATAAAAAATCAATTTCAAAAGACCAAACTTCTAACAGACATTTTAGAAGTCAAGGACTTATGTAATATACTTACATTCCAAACGCTCAACAATCATCACCGCTCTGCCCCACTCAAAAACTTCCCAATCATTATCCGCTGCTCCAACAATTCATTTGCTTCTTTGAAGCGCTGTTCTTTCATAAGTTGATTGCGCAGGTTGGAAAGTTCTTCGAATTCGTCTGCGAAATGCGAAAGGAATGCCTCACGCGCGTT
>CANMHB010000027.1 GCA_947497485.1 Flavobacteriales bacterium | reverse complement strand
GCCCCACTCAAAAACTTCCCAATCATTATCCGCTGCTCCAACAATTCATTTGCTTCTTTGAAGCGCTGTTCTTTCATAAGTTGATTGCGCAGGTTGGAAAGTTCTTCGAATTCGTCTGCGAAATGCGAAAGGAATGCCTCACGCGCGTTGAGACGGTCGGAAGGTTGGAAATTGAATTCAGATAATACGCTTTCACAAAGTGATAGTAACTCCACGGTTTGATTCTCTTTTGGAATCAGAGAAATGAATTCACTGACTTCGGAATACAAACGATGCAGTTCCTGTTGAATGGAATTCTCCTTATCCCTTAGGATTGCTGCTTTCTGGTAATGTTGTCGCCAAATGACCTCTTGCTTCTTTTTTACTAGTTTAGCTTCTTTCAACTTTAATTGGCATAAGTTGATTTTTGCATCCAAGAAGAATGCTGTTTCTGTTGTTTTCATGTGTATGTAGATTAATTGTTCGAACGTTTGACATCCAAGGGATGCACGACTTTCATCCATGAACTGAAGTTCACGTTGAAGAAATTGAAATAAGATCCTGGGGCTAATTTTTCGATGATGTCGATTTGCCTGGTTGACTTCGGCAAAGCTGGAAAGATCAAGGAATAGGTATGGAATTCACCTTGTTTCTTGAAATAATGCTTCATCGGTGCCAAGGGAATGTTGACAGCCTTCAGTAAATAGTATTTTCTTCCGGATCCTACGGGTTGAATGTACGCTAAGGGTTCCATCGTTATCCATCCGCCATTCACGTAGTAATCGGAGGAACGGTAAATGAAATCAATGCGCGTGTAGTCATCTGTGAGCTCGATGGACTTCACCCGAAAATCATCCTTGTGGTCTAATGACTCTGGATTGTAGCCTTTGTAGGATTCCTCTTGGTCCTCCTTCCAATCCAATTCTCTTTTCTTTTTAACTTTTGTATCCATGTTGTACATTTATTTTAGCACAAAGTAAAAATATCATTCCGTATCGTAAATACGGTATGAAAAAAAGTTGTATTTTAGTGAAAATTAATTCACCAGCGGAGTAAATGATAACTTCGTAGAACTAACCATTGAAATAAGTTTAAATATTATGGAATTTCTTTACGAAGAACAAATAGAGTCTGCGCTATCAGACTTAATCATTGAGTCAAAAGATAAGTTAATTATTGTCTCTCCGTATATAAAACTTAATGAGAGAATCAAGGACAAACTTAAAAGTAAGTTCATGAAAAACAATTGCCAGATCACCATTCTATTTGGTAAAAGCGTGAAAAAGCAGGGAGATTACTTCGATAGTTTAAATGAGGATAGTTTCAATTTTTTAAAATCACTCCCCAATGTGGAGATTTATTATAATCAAAGAATGCATGCCAAATTTTATGCGAATGACTTTGAATATATTTTAACAAGTATGAATTTATATGATTATTCCATTCATACTAATTTCGAAATTGGATTCCGCCAAGAATATAACCAAGAAAAAGCAGAAGGATTTTCAGAGAAATTAGGTAGTTACATGGATAAAATTCGATTCAAATTAGCTGACACCATTTCAGGAGATGATGATTACAATGAAGAATCATTAATTCCAATTCAAAAAATAGAGTCATTCATTGGAACATCTGACTTGGTTTATAAGGCTAAACCTTCAAATCACAAAAATGAAAATGGTTTTTTCAATGAAGTGATAACTGATAAACTAACCATTCAATCCAATCTTCAAAAAGAAAAAAAACCGACGGAAAATGAAATGGAACTTCTTGGTTCTTCTCCTAAAATCATTTACAAATCAGGGACTCAGTTGTCAGAAGAGTTAAAATTGAATAAAAAAGATTTTGATATATTAATGATGAAACAAGGGTACCTAGATGAAAAAAAACAAATCACTAAACTTGGTGAAATGGTAGGTCTAAAATTAACGACGTATAATGAAAGGACCTTTGTTCAATTCCCTAAAGAATTGGCTTTGTTGGTTTGTCAAAATAGCTCCAAACCAATTGGTTATTAATTCATTAAATAAAATACTCACTTAAGTTGCAGTATGCCCATCAATAAAAACGCCTGGAAACGCTTTACCATCATCGATGGACTCCTCCGTAATAAGATGAAACCCTATCCGACCATGGCGGACATCATTGAAGCGTGTCGGAGACAAGATTTGGATCCTGCAATGGAAACCATACAGAAGGACATCGCCCAAATGAAAATGTCGCGTCCCGATGGATTCGATGCGCCGATTCAATTCAACCGTCGACATTTAGGATACGAATACACGGACGACACCTACAGTATTTCCGGGATTCCACTGACCGAAGCCGATAAAGCAACCATCCAAGAATCGCTGGAGTTAATTCGTGCCATCGGTGGGACCGCTATTTCCAGTAAGTTCAACCATGCGATGGAAAAAGTACTGTCGGTGACCTTGGAAGAATCCACGTCGGAGTTTCAAAAGTACCCGATCATACAAACCATGGATGCCACCAATTCGCGTGGCTACGAGCACCTCGATTTATTCTACAAAGCGTGCTTGCATCGGATTCCTGTTTCCTTTGTGCATTACTCTTATTCGAAGCGGGACTTCTCCGCGATTACCGCACATCCCTTTCTCGTGAAGGAATTTGAAAACCGTTGGTATGTCTACGCCTACTCTGAAAAACACCAATCTGTGCGTACTTTTGGATTCGACCGTATTTATGCGCCTGTTTTAGTGAAACGGAAATTCGAACAAATTGACCGTGCCGCACATGCAATGTTTGTGAATGACATGTATGGCGTGTATCCACTGGCGGATGGACCCAAGGAGCACATCCACATCCGTGTGGACTACATGGCAGCCAATTATTTTGCCGCGAATCCCATTCACAAAAGTCAGGTCTTGAAGAAAGGAGCATACGGAGACGCCGAAATCTGCTTTGAACTCATTCCCACCTTTGAACTGCTGCAGGTGTTTGCTTCCTATGGAAAGCAAATTCGCTTGAAGAGTCCACTTTGGCTGTGCAATGCCTTAACATCTTACATCCAACGCAAACCATGAGCTACATCCTTCACCCCCACGTCAACGAATCACGCAACAATCCCCAATTATTGCGCATTGTGCTAGACACCGAATTCACGCGCCTCGATTTCGGATATTCCGCCATTTCCATCTACATCAAAGGCGGTTGGTTCAACATCTATCCCCAAACCCATCTACGTGTCCACGGCATCGCAGAACCCTTCCCCCTCACCCACGCCGATGGCGTCACCTTCGCACCTGACAGCTTCCACTTTGAGTCCAATAAAGACTGGGCCTACTTTAGTTTGTATTTCAAGCCCATTCCCATACAATCGTGCGTGATCGATGTGATTGAGGAGGAAAATGCATCGGAGGATACGTTTAATTATTATGGGGTTGAGGTGTTGATGGAGGAGGTGATGGAGGTGGTGGGGTGAGAGTTAGAAAAATCTAAAATAGCATTCGTACATCAACTGTGACGCCATTTTGTTTTAATCTTTCAATATTTGGCTGCCAAAATTTTGCGGTTTCGACGTTCCAATCATCAACAAGTAAAACAATATAAGTCGTTATTTCAGGGCACGAACCTTGACAATGGCGAATGATGTTTTTAAACATGTCATCAAAAGATACCTTTTCAGAATTTTTCAAATTCCAATGTTTGCCATTTAATGACATGAAAAACGAAACTTCGCAACAATGGGCGTGAATACCAGATGGATAAAAATTAAATTCGGCTAAATACATACTCATTTGACCAATAATTTGACTTAGACTTGAAAAATCTTTTTGAAATTCAACATAACCTACTTCATTATTACCAACCTCATTCAAGCCTTTAAACAACGCATTCTGTAAATAATCTACACAAACATCTACTTTTATTTTTAATTCTTCTTTATTTGTTTTCATAGTTAATTCATTCCATTTACTTTACATATTTGTACGTCCTTATACTTTTATTGAGTAAATATAAATAATACAACTATTAGATTAGAATTAATTTGTTTAAAATTCAATTTAATATAGAAATCACTGTTGATAGATTAAGTTTTTATTGATTAGTGAGAAAAAAAACTAAAGATATATTGTCAATATTTTTTTTAACTTAACTTTAGAAAAATTTCAATTACTATATCTAGCGGTGGAAATGAAAAAAATAAAAGTAGTTGAATTATTTGCGGGTGTTGGTGGGTTTCGCCTTGGTTTAGAAGGATGGAACAGAAAAAGTGCTACAAGTAATTATGAAGATTTTTTTCAATCCGATTATGAAGTTGTTTGGTCAAACCAATGGGAACCTTCAACTAAAAAACAACATGCTTCAGAAGTATACGTAAATCAATTTGGAAATGAAAATCATAGTAATGAGGATATTTCCGAAGTTTTAACTGAAAACATTCCTGATCACGATTTACTCGTTGGAGGGTTTCCATGTCAAGATTATTCAGTTGCAAGTTTATTGAAAAACTCAAAAGGACTTATTGGAAAAAAAGGTGTTTTATGGTGGCATATTGAAAGAATACTTCGAGAAAAAGTTGAGGAAAAGCCTAAATATTTAATTCTAGAAAATGTTGATCGCTTATTAAATTCACCGGTCAATCAAAAGGGTCGGGATTTTGCAATCATATTGAAAAGCTTAGAGGATTTAGGGTATGCTGTTGAATGGAGGGTAATTAATGCTGCTGATTATGGAATGCCCCAAAAAAGAAGAAGAGTATTCATTCTTGGCTTTCTTAAAACAACTAACATCTATGAGGAAATATTAGACAATCCAATAGAATGGTTGACAACAAATGGTCTTTTTGCAAAATCATTTCCGGCTATCTTTCAAGGTCTAAAAGAATTTCCAATTGAGGTTGATGTTCTTCAAATATCAACTTCTTTTAATATTGATTCCAAAATAAAAAAATTTGAAAAAAGTGGGGTATTCATTAACGGCAAATGTTATTCATTTAATATTGAGCCAATTAAAGAAATCCCTTGTCCTTTAAGAAAAATAATAGACGACAGAAAAAAAGTGGATGAAAGCTTTTACATTGATGAAGAAAACCTTCCAAAATGGCGTCTTGCAAAAGGTTCTCAAAAAACCAAAAGAACAACAAGTGACGGATTTGAATATTTCTATAGTATGGGCGCAATGAAATTTCCAGATGACTTAAATGAACCTTCAAGAACCATTGTAACCGGAGAAGGAGGTAAAACTCCATCGAGATTTAAGCATGTAATTCATACCAAACATGGTTACAGAAGATTAACCCCAGATGAGCTAGAGCAATTAAATATGTTCCCAAAAAACCACACTTCAATGGTCGGTATATCTGATACAAAAAGAGCCTTTTTTATGGGTAATGCGTTGGTTATCGGCATTGTTGAAAAAATCGGAATCGAACTTAGTAATAGAATTAAAAACTAAATAAGTGAGCTCAAATAATAACGATTTAAAAAAAATCATTCTGACTGAATTGAAGAAATATCAAGAAAGAAGTTTTTCTGATTTAATATCCGAATTTAAACTTCAATACAAGGATAAATTACCAAAAAATATTGGCTATATAATTTCTAATGCTATTGTTAAACGAATTGAACAAGAAAAAAAAATTTCGTTTGACGATTTTTTTATTAAGTCAGTTCGAATTAATGATAAGAACACACCTCTCGAAAGCATGTCTTTTTCCCAAATTAATTACAATGAAATTATAAATGAAGATTGGTGTAATTCTAATCTTAATAAAGTTTTTAATACCGAATTTTTATTCTTCATTTTTAAATACAATAACAAACAAGATACTGAGCCTATTTTCATTTCTTCACAATTTTGGAAAATGAATTCTGAAGATTTTGATCTAGTTAATAAGTTTTGGGAATTAACCAAAGATAATATCCTAAGAGGCGATTATAATAATTTCATAACTATTAAAAACAACTTCATTTGTCATGTAAGAACTAAAGGTATAAATAGTCAGGATTTAATTTTGACTCCCCAAGGTACATATCAAACAAAAAGGAGTTTTTGGTTAAATGCATCATATATTAAATCACAAATAAAAAATGAATATTTTTATTGTTAATCAAAATCCTGAATCAAATTACAACGATTCAGAAGGTGAATTTTATAACTATCCAACAAGTATTCCAAACGGTAAACAAGTAGCAGTTGGTGATTTATTGCTGTTTCTTTTATCCTCTAAATCAGCTAGTAAAATGAATTTAGGTGAATTTAGAATTACGGGAATTTCTAAAATTGATAATATTACTTATTATAATCAATTTGAAAAACCTATGGCGATTGCAAGTTATGAATGGTATAAAAAATTCAAATCTCCATTATCATTTGAACAAATAGGTGGTGAGCCAAGAATTAATATTCAACATTCTATTAATAAAATCCTTCAAGAAAGACACATTGAAATCCTATCAAAGGTGATTCATAATATTTAAACAAAAGGCATGAAAGAATTCATAAAATCAATTCTAATTGATAAAGTATCAGATTTAAAAATGCTTTATCATGAAACTAAGGCATTCGCTGAATTTAATCAGTTTATTGAATCCGAACCAAATTTCAGAACTGTTTTAACAAAAGAAGAAATTGAATTAATTTTCCCTAAACCAGAAACGTTCGAAGTCGACAATTACCCTGAAACGAATGAAAATGGAGATATATTGACTGCATCAGAATTCACCGATAGTTATAATGGGCCAAATGTTAAAGAATTTCCATTTGACAAAACATGGTTAAAAGAAAAAAGCGACAGAAGTAAAATTTATGCCGATAAATATTATCAAAATGTAATAAGACCCAATATTGGATCTATGCCGGAAGACGTTAAAGCAGAAATCGAACTACATTCAACCCACATTTTAGGTAGATGTAATAATCCAAATGAATGGGGCGAGAATAAACAAGGTTTAGTTTTTGGAATGGTACAAAGCGGAAAAACAGTAAGTATGCTAACCTTAATGGGCCAGGCTAAAGCAGCAGGATACCGTATTTTTATAATTTTAGCTGGCGAGAAAAATAGCTTGCGAGAACAGACTCAGAAAAGAATTGACGAATGTTTTGGTTTAAATATAGGTGGATATTCGAAAGGCCATGACATTAGAAGCCTAACAACAAAAGGGAGTGATTATATTGATGCTTCTCAAAATATAAATAATGGACTTGAACTTTGGAGTATAACGGACAAAACACAGACAATTATTATTTGCATAAAAAAAGAAACACACAACCTCAATAAGTTAATAAATCATTTAAAAGAAATTGAAACAAGTTGTCAACCTGGTGGTCCATTAGCTCACGTTGTCAACTATGAAACTGATTTCAAAACAATGATTATTGATGATGAAGCTGACAGTGCAAGTCAGGATTCAAAACCTGAAAAAGGAGGTACAACAATACATAATAAACTTATTTCGCTTCGCACACAATTGAAACAAAATTGTTATGTCGCTTATACTGCAACACCTCAAGCATGCCTGGGTGCAAATCCGGAAAAAAGTATTGGATACCCATCTGATTTTGTTTGGCTTTTGGAACCACACAGAGATGTTTACGGTGAAACTACATCATACTTAGGTTTAGAAGAATTTTTTGAAAAATACCCCAATCAACTTATAAAAAGACTACCTAGAGAATCTTGGCCAAGATTAATAAAAGGTGATAAAAATAATACTGGAGTCTATGACCCGATTACTGGTGTTGTCGATAAGAATAGACTTACCAAGAAAGAATTGGAATTTATTAACGAAATCATTGAAAATAGCACAAGTAGAAAAAAACATTGTGATACGTTTAAAATAGCAATTGTTGATTTTCTAATTGGATGCTCAATAAGATGGTACAAACATTATGTTGCATCTCTCAAAGAGGGGTATTTTATTGATCGACTACCAACAGTCAAGGAAATAGAAGCAATTGAACTTCGTGGCGATAAAAAAACAAGAGAAGGTTATAAACCGTTCCCATATCATGCAATGATGTTTAACTTATCATATATTACCGATACTCAATTAAAAGTCAGAACTTTGATTGAATTACTTTGGCCTGAAATTAAAACAGAATGGAGCAAGACTAAACAAAAATCTTGGGTGGCCAATTCTCTTTTTTCAGAAGGTCTTGAAAAACAAAATCAAAAATCTTTGTTTTTTGGTAGGCAAGTAATCGAATCACGTGATATTAATCACTTTTTGAATTTAGCCATTGAAATTTCATCCAAAAATATAGTCAATGACCAAAGTTTCATATATCTACTCAATTCAAAAGATGAGGGGACAACACTTCAATATGATAATCAACTTGCAGAATTAAGACCTAAAAAAGCATCCATAATTGTTGGAGGGAATGTTCTGTCACGTGGTCTCACTATAGAAAATTTGAGCGTGACCATATTTGCGAGATCACAAGTCATGAGCCTGGGTGATACAAATTTGCAAATGTGTAGATGGTTCGGTCATAAAAGAAATGACATTGATTTACAATCCGTTTATATGCAAGATCATTCTCAGGAACTTTTTCAAGAAATATCTCAAGCTGACAAAGAACTAAGACAACAATTTAGAACCCATATTTTTAACAATGTACCTAATGAATGTTTGATGTTGTCACTTGCCAGTTCACCTCTTTTCAGAAGTACTAGTCCTGCTAAATCAAAATTTCTAGAATCAGCTGAGGCTTCCTATTCTGGTATTAACAAGGATATGCTTGAACCATTCAACAATGATGAATACCTGCTTAACAATGATTTGCTTAATAATTTCTTGATTTCAATCAAGTCAATGGTTCAATATGAAGAAAGTAAATTTGAAAGGGCCAACTTGTTTTATAATGTACCATTAGATGAATTTCGTGAATTTTTCAAATCGCTTAAATTCTCTCAAGAAGCAAATAATATTTCACCAAAGCAATTTGATGACTATATAGTCAAATGGAAAAAATCAGGAAAAACCATACCGGAAATTAACATTGCGGTTTTTGAAACTGACAGCAAGGGTAAAGCAGCTAATAGAAGAAGACAACTTATTGGTTCAATAACTGATATTAAAAGTGAAATAGAATTAAAAGAAAATGCTTCTGCTTCTCGTCTTGCACCATTTAGAGGAGGTAAAAGCGATAAAAATGCAGTTTCACAAAATCCCGATAAAGCATACTGTGGAGATGTTTTTATTGATCAACCATTATCTTTTCATAAGGACCATTACAATACGCATAATCTTAGAAGAGATAAAAGCATGAATATTCTCATTCTGTTTTATAAAATCGACGCAAATTACGTAGGAAGATTTCCTCCAAAAAAACAAGCTAATAGTAAAGCTGTATATTTTGAAAAGGGAAAAGACGGTAATAAATATAGAGATACAAAATTACCAGTAATCACCTTTTCGATTGCAATGCCATTGGGTGGTCCAATCTTTAAAACACAAGAAAATAAACTTGCAAATTTAGAGGTCTACAACACAAAAGCTTGTGAGGCCTATTTTGAAAAATTAAACAGTTAATATGCAAGTGCAAAATAATTCTGAAATACTGAAATTGTGGACTGAATTACCATGTCCTACGCCAGGTAATAAAATGATGCTTCAATATCTAAATACTAATCTTTGGGTATTTAAATCATCGGATAATTCATTTGGCTTTTTAATTACCGAATCTCTTGGTGAACTTAAATCAGATTACAAAAACATAATTGCAAAATGGAATCCTCAATTTGTTGACAAAATAAACAATATAACATTAAAAAACTGTTTAGTTATTGAAACAAATAAACAAATTGATTCTAAATTATTTTGCAACAGCATTAGTTCGCTTTTTGAAAAAACTGATAAATACCATTTTTTCAAAACAAATGAACTTGATGAGGCATTGAGAAAAATGGAAGAAATTACTTTAAAAGAAGCTGTTGCATACAACGAGGTAATTGGAGTATGGGGTGAACTTTATTTAATAAATGAATTACTTAATCAAACATCAAATGAAACTGATAAACTAGAGATAATAGATTCATGGGAAGGAGTTGAAAGTAGATCTTTTATCGACTTAAATATTAAATCCAAAAAAACTATTATTGAGGTAAAAACAACTATTGAACCAGTTAGAACGCACCATTTCAATAGCTTAAATCAGGTTTCACAAAATCCTGGACAAAAAGGTTTTCTTGCAAGTATATGTATAATTAATGATGACAATGGATTAAGTTGCCTGGATTTGATGAAATCGATAGAAAGCAAGATTTCTATTCAGCACCAATCAATTATAACAGAAAAAATAAAAATAAGAGGAGAGGTATGTAAAAACAATAAGTTTCACTTCTTCTTGAACCAGTCTAAAGACATGGAATTCTTTGAATTTAACGAAGTTCCTAAACCTTCAATTGAGAATGGTGTGGGTAAAATTGAATGGGATGCAACATTAGAAAATAAAAAATACCTAGACCTAAATGAGAAAATTATGTTATTGAATATCATGAACTAAGTATTTTTAAAAATTTTAATTATGTTTTTTCCGGTTTGAGTATGTGAATTTTTCCAGTCAACTCTTATTGAAAGTGATTTAACTTTGGGGTCATCCATATATTTTTCATGCTTTAATACATACTCTGCATACATTGGATTTAGATGTTTTGAAGTTAAATATTTCCCTTCAGCCTTAATGTCTTCATTTTCATCTTCCACTTTCCAACTAGACTCATACCTTGCATTCCATGGTCTTTTTGATGTAAAAACTACTGGATTATTCTTTTCTGGCCAACTATTTGAAGAACTTATTTCTAGAGTCGGCTTGTCTAAAATAGCAGTAATTCCTCTGCCTGGTTGTGATTTTAAATTTGAATCAATAATGGCCTTAAAAGAGTATTGTTCACCATGTAATATTGCATCTGCCATCCAAACTTCTAATGACCTTCTTCCTTTCTCACCACTTCCAGGGTAAGTATTTTCAATATCTTTATTCTGCCAATCAACCCATTTGAAGGGTTTTAATATTTCCATAAATTCATCAATTTGTATTAATCCATTTAATGAATTTTTTCGCTTGTATTGAATTGCACAATCTCTTACTAAACTGTAAAGTTCAATTAAGATAACAAAATGAGTCTTCCTTTGAATTAGTGCTTTTCCTTTAGTTTGTTCAACCCATCTTTCTTTTTTATCTGGCCAATCAGAATGATTACATGTTTTTACCCAAGCGTAAAAGTAATTATTCATTTCTTCGAAAAATAAATCAATTAACTCTGCATTTTTCTCCTTATTATTTGGGTTTATTACGTAATCTTCAACATCACCATTTTTATAACAATAACATTTTCGTTCAAATAAACTTCTAGCGTAATTTACCCATTGGTCCGCAGTAACATAAATAGAGTGGTTATCTTCATTTTGAGGCAAAAACTGAACTCTATCCTTCAGTGGGCCTTCTTTGGCTAATTTCGCCAAGATTTCATAAGCTAAATGATTTGCACGTGATGCCTTCCAATCATCAATAAGCCAGCCTTTTGCCGCAGCATCTTCAATATTGACCTGGGTGTAATCCTTGAATTTCCTTTTATTATTAGTTGGATGATCAATTGAAAACCTGTGCTGCATAAACAATTCATGAAGAGGATTTAATTTCTTTTGTAAGGTATTTATTTCTGCAAAAACTTTTGCTGTATTCGACATGGTAAAATCCCTCGGGAAAATTATCAATGGTATTTGAAGATTTTGTTCGCTTTCATTTAAATGAATTCCTCTTACCCTATGTTGACCATCAATAATCCAAAAAGGTCTAAAATCATCGTATACATCATTACCAAATTCATCTTTTTCCAATCTTTTAATTCTATCGATATATTTACCTTCAAATTCACCTTCGGTTTGTTTTTTCAAAAATTTACTAAAATCAATTGTTAATTCGTCATTTGATATTGAAACAGAATGTTCATCATGAATAAATAACATAGGCGTATTTGCGATTATATTTGTTGATTCACCTATGAAGTGTTTAATTTTCATTATACGTGTCGTATCAATTTCTCTTTGCCATTCTTTATCATTTCTATGTTTATCTAAAATCCTTTCCGCTGTTTCAATTATCCCAAGTTTTGGTGGCAGTGCTGGCACAGAGCTTGATTGTGCCACTTCACTAACCGGTGCAGATGTAATATAAAATATTTGCCCCTTTTGTTCAATTTTATTTAACTTCCATTTCGCCAAAGGTGGAGTAGTATCGTATACAGATGTTTGTTCTTTTGCTCCTTTTTCAATAAAAGAATAATTAAAATATCCTTTTGTATATCCCGCATGGAAAATTTGCCTTTCATTTTCCTTCCATTCATGCCAATAAATCGAAAAATCCTGTTGACTACCTAAATCTGATTCTCTGGAAGAAATAGAAATTACATTTTGTGCAAATTCTTGTAAACTAAAACAATTTAACCAAAAACTTTCATCATTCCTTAAAACCTTTTTTCCGGTATAATCTGAATCATTTATATCTTCAAAATTAACATTCTCAAAATTTGGATAAGGCCCTTCAAAAAAGTCGGAAATGACCTCTAATAATTCATTGATTTCATCATTCAAAAAATCAGAATCTTTATATTTTTTAATTGTTTTAGATTTTTGAAAATCAAGCTTTTCTCTAATATGCTTAAAACCTAACAACATATCCGAACGATTTTCGAAATAATATTTTTTCTTCTTTTTTATATCTATCGCTGGTATAGATTTATCTATTTCTTTTATCAATTTCACCTGAATTGCATGCGAGCCTTCCCTACCTCGATTGGCTCTTAATTCAAATGACACCAAGCTGCCAATTATTAAATTATCTGATGCACTTTCAAAGCTTGTTTGGTGAAAAAAATAATCTGTTTTGTTCATTTCGCAATGAATAAAACCAAAATCCTTAACTAAACTTTTTATTCTTCCTTTCAAGATTAATTCCATCTTTTCACCTTTATGTTAGACTGTTGTATTTAGAAACTGTATCACTTTTTAAAATTAAAATATGTTAATATTTCTAATTTATAATATTACAGCAGGTTAAATATTATAAATATTTATTGAATATTGTTTTATCTGGCATCTAATAAAATTATTTCAACTGCATTTTTTTTCTAAACAACCCCTACATCCTCCCCACCGGCTCCATGCTATTCACTTCCATGCGTAATTCGTAGCGGTCTTTCTTGGCGTGGTATTTCACGTAAGGGATGATGAGTGGGTATTGGTTTTTTAGGAGTAAGTATTGCTTGAGGGTGAGATCGAGTGCGAGGGGATATTTGACACCGGCATAACTAAAGCCAAAGGCATCTGGAATCTGTTGTTCGTGTTGAGCTTCGAAAGCGAAGCTTAAGTTGGTGAATTCAACGGTGGTGATGCGGTCGAGGTGGTAGGTTTTGTTCTTGCCAGAGCTGGGTTCGAAGGCCATGACGGTGTGGTAATTGTCCGTGAATCCGAAGGGTTCCACCAAGCGGTCGGAGATACTTTCCGAGTTGATGGAATGGTAGCGCTTGAGGATCACTTGTTCTTTGTTGGCCATCGCTTGTGCGAGTCGTTCTACGATGAGTCCGTTTTTCGCATTCACCAAATGAGCCGCCGAAATTTGGAGGTCCGAAGCCAAGTATATTTTACTGAGCACGGCATCCTTCAGTTTGTTTTGTTTTCCAGCAGTGAGCACTAAATGCTTCAAAAATGCTGCTTCTTCGGAAGTAAAACGCACGCCCGCATGTTGATCCGTTTGCAGGAAAAAGCGGTTGAACTTATCTTTTTGCAGGTCGAACCCACATTCCCGAATGAGGTCCAAATAACGGTACACGGTTCGGTCGGTCGTTTCCAAGAGTTCCGCCAAATGCTGCACAGCTTTCGGAGGTTTCTGCTCTAAATAGGAAATGAATTGCAATACGCGAAGGATCTTTCGTTGGTTAGACATGTAGCCGTTTTGGAGCAAATTACTTCATTTTCGATGTATTACACAACTTATTGACCTGAGTTGTCAGGGGAATTTAAGGTGGCGGGGGAAATTGACTTGGGTTGTCGGAGGAAAGGGGGAGGTTTGTGGGGAATTTAAAACTTTCAGACATGAACAAATCTTACTTTTTAATCCTTTTCTTTTTTATCGCGATGAACGTTTTCGGACAATCCAAAGCTGAGCGAGACACCGTTTATCTTGATCAAATCTACAAGGATGTATCCACCTATTTGGTATCTCAACGTGTATTGGAATTCGACTCCGTTTCCGCCCAAGAGCTAATGAAGCGCTTCGAAAACTGGGGTGGTCAAAATTTCCGTAATTACGAGCATGTGCGCACTTCGAAAACGGAATCTCAAATCACCTTGAATTACATTACATCTTCATATAGTGTTGGATTAGAATTTTACATCCTCATGGTGGTTGAGTTTAAGGATAACAAAATGCGTGTACAGATTTTTGATGATGCAAATGTATACAAACCTGGCTCTTATGCAGGCACAACCTACATTGCTGGGATTTCTGCACGAACATATCACATTGCCTCGTATTTTAGAGAAGGGATGATCGACTATAAACTGAAACCAGGCATGATGAATTATGCTGAAAAACAAGCGACTGGAGCCTTGACGTATAAAGCATCCATTGAATCTGGACTTGATGAACTCTATCAGTTTATTAAATCAAATTCAGCGACGAATGCAGCGAAAAAAACGGATGATGGGTGGTGAGGGAATCAACATGGTCAAACCTCTCAAATTTAAAAACCAATCACACAAGAATATTTTTAAAAGATTACCCAACTTACCGTGAATTGTTGTATATTTAACTACTTTTTCACGGTAAGTTAGGTTACCAAAGTCAAATAATCCCGGCTTTCTGCATGCGTTAAAATGGATGATTGGGGAAGAGATTGGTGGGTGATTTGAGTTAGAAAAACGAGACTATCTTTTTATGTGCCATTTTTCAAGTTGTTTTGAATCAAATGCGCAAACATGGTTCTTCCGGTAAAATTATTTATATTTCCAAAATGATGATTATGTGAAATGCTTATCGAAATAGTATCTTTTTCATGAAAAGAGAAGAAGATTCAATGTGTAAATTGTTTTATCCTAAATTTCTTTCTTTCAAACTTAATAAATCGGATAAATAACAAAGAAGTAATTTCTCGTATCGCATTCATACCTAGCATTTCCCGAGAAATAACTAGTGTTATAAGCTCTCCCATACCCCTTGCCATCGCTGGTCCAATCAAAGCTCAATGTTTCGTCTAATGTAACCACTTTGAAAAGATTTTGAAATCTATCGAGATTCGATTTTGAATCACGATGACCGATTACCACCTTTCTTAAGATATTTCCATCAAAAGTTAATTGAATAAGACACTCGCCATATTGATCATATTGCATGTACCAATATACAGAAGGATTATCTCTTTGTTGCGCATACTGATATCCTTTTTGGGTAATTGCATTAAGACAAGTAGACTTATCTTTAGAGAATTTTTGTGCTTCAGATTTAAACATGAATAAACTGAATAATAGTGTTAGAATAATTGTTTTCATATGTTCTTGATTAAATGTTATATCTGTTAATATCCTAAAATGAAAAAGGTAACCAAGATTAAATAAAATTTTCTATGATTTAGTCATTACTTGAAAAATGGCATTTTATTATTCACTATTTTTGGAATTCATTAATTGCATATGACTGGAAATGAGCAACTAGATAAACTAAGAAATGACCCTAATTATTTTACAGTCATTTATTCTGATTTTAGAGACAATACATTAAGGTGGTTATCGAAATATCATAAAGATTTTGAAGAAATTCAAGACGTTTATCAAGATGCCGTTTTGGTACTATTTGAAAATTCAAGAAGGCCGGATTTTCAATTAACGGCAACTGTTCAAACATACCTGAATTCCGTTTGTAGGAATCAACTATTAACAAAACATCGAAATAATTCTCGAATGCATTTGGTTGGCATAGACGACTACGATTCAAAAATCACAGACTGGTTTCAACACAATGAGTATTCTGACGATAAGGAAGAACGATTATCGATGTTGGAAAGAGCATTTGAACAATTTAGAATGAAAAATGAAAAATGCTACCAGATACTGAAAATGCAGTATTTTGATAAATTTAAAATGAGTAAAATTGCTGAATTAGTTGGTCTTAGCACGTCCAGAAGTGCCATTACTCAGGCAAACAAGTGCAGAGTTAAATTATATGACCTTATCAATGTTGCAAACTAATTCCGTAGCCATTTTCAAAGAACTAATAGTTGAGGAAATCCCCGACTATTCAACTCTTTCCGATGCCCAAATTTTGGAAGATTGTAAAGGGTTCTTAGGAATTCAAACTTCTGAAATTACATGCTCTGAGCAAATTACAACTTACATCAATAACTTGGGTGAAGACAAAGAAGAAATTACCGAATACCTGCTCAGTGAAATAGCTCAACAATTCATTGAAAGAAAACAAGAGGATGAAATCATCAGGCTACTTCTAAATAACTCTTCATCAAATTTTGATGAGATACTTAAACAAATAAATCATATAGCCAGTGGTATCCATAAAATGGAAAATGCCCAAAGGAAAAAAATTCTTCAAGATTTAGAAGCAAAACTCGAGTCAGAAGAATTGGAAGTTGTAGTTCAACGTGTTGAGCGAAAAGAAAACAAAAAAATTCTTGAAAGTCTAGAAAAAGAAAGCATGTTTAAGAACCATAAACTTGCCAGTAATAATGATATTTCTTTTTCAAGTGATTTTTATCAACCAAAGAGTAATGAAAGTAAATTAAGAAATAGATCTTATTTAAAAATCGCAGCCAGTGTGATTTCATTCGCAATCCCAACATGTATTTTGTTATTCATGGTAGGAATAGAAACAACACACACCGCCAAAAACGAAGACAAAAACAAGAAGGGACCAGGTCAAGAATACTATGCTTCAAATATGGTTGATATAAGTTTGCCTAAGGTGAATGAGACGTCTACATCTAAAGAAATTAATAACTATTTCCCTAGTCAAGGATTTGGTTCAACAGATGAAAATAATATTCAAATCAAATTCATTGAATTAGAACCTCAATTAAATTATGTACTTCAAAAAAGGAAGCTAATAACGGATTATACAAATAAGATTAAAAAGAAGTCCTTTAAGCATAAGGGAACTACCCTAGATTCTTTAAACACTGCAATAGAAGAACTTTATAAGCTGGAAGAAAGTCTCGTTAAAAGAGATTATATCTATGAATTCAAGGGTACTCAAGTGAAATTGTATTTTTTAAAAAGCAAAGACCTCCAGAAATTGAAGGTCTTCAACTATAATGAGCGAGAAAAAGAAACCTACTATCTATATATGGATAGCAAATTTTATGAGTTAAGAAATGGTAAAGGAAAGTTGATCCCGCTCACCGATGAGGATCGACTAACAGCGCTCGAGGAATTAAGATTTAATACGCCTTAATTATCTGTTGGGTTTACACGACCAAAAATCTCATTGAACGCTGTTTGTGCAGTTACTTTCCCGTAAATAATTCTCATTGCTGCTGGCACAAATCGTTCAAGAACATGGAAGCTTTCGAAAAAGTTATCATTTATAATCTCAGGGTCTGTCGGATTTTTTGAAAACTTAAAATAGGTTTTACATCTCATTTCACCTGTTTCATGATTCATTTGAAGATTTCCAATGTATGTAGTACCGTCAGCAAGATCGAATAACTTGGATACTTCCATCCTTTTATTATCGGGAACATGTACCGGTGAGTAAGCCAATACTTCAACCAATGCTAACTTATGATGAATAACAAGGTATCCATCAGTATTTCCTATGGAAAGATTTATACCTGTCTTAATTACTGTTTTTTCCTCAGTCTCATCGAGAACTTGAAAGTTGTAATTAATTTGATGAAAGAAATCAATAATTTGATCTTTAATTGTTTTGATTTCCGGTTTTTTAAAGAGTCCCATTTACAATGTTTTTAATGATTAATCCTGTGAATAATTACTTTTATTTGTTCTTTTTCGTCAAGTAATAGATCAGCCAAAGAAGACCTGGGATGGCGTACCATATTCCAAAATTGAATAGTAGAATTCCATCCTTTGTTGATCTAGATATTGGATCATATGTCAACATATATGAAGAATACAGAAAAAGTAAAGTCGCGATAACTGTGGTAATAATTGCTGCTGTTTTCATTTGATTTTTTTTAGGTGTAAATTAATAGTTCATATTTCGTTGATCTTTATCACTAATCCCATCGAACAAATCGTTTTTTGTTCGGCCTGTCGATTTCATTTTTTCATAGGAAGAAATGGATGCTGAAACTTGGTCCATCATGGAAGAAAAATTCAATTTATTGAACGAAATCACATTCTCTCTTCGAATATTTAAAGAATCAGTTGAATGTCTTGCATCGAGTCCAGCACCTAAGAAGCTAAAAGTCCATTTTCCAGTTGCATCTAACTCCTTAATACGTTCTGCTACCAAATTATGCGTGTAAAACTTAGACGCATTCTCTCCTCCATCTGTCAGAATGACCATAACAACTGTTGCAAGGTCTTCTTTAATTTCTTGAGAATACTTACGTTGAATTTGATCTATCGAACGGCCTATTGCATCTAGTAAAGCCGTCAAGCCCCCTGGTTTGTAATTTTCTCTACTCAGCAACTCAACCTCTTCAATCGGTGCAAATTGGATGATATCCAATACCTCATCTTCGAAAAAAGAAACGGAAACCAAATACTCCTGATTTGGATGTTCCTTTTTCAGGTTTTTTAAT
>CANMHB010000026.1 GCA_947497485.1 Flavobacteriales bacterium | reverse complement strand
TATTACTTCACCTGCTGTAACTACAAAAACATACGACGGTAATACCAATGCAACCATTACTGGAACATTAAATGGTGTTGAATCAGGGGATGTGGTTACGCTTGCAGGTACAGGAACCTTTGCTTCGGCAAATGTTGGAACAGGAATTAGTGTTACCTCCACTTCTGCATTGGGTGGAGCAGATGCAGGAAATTATTCATTAACACAACCGACTTCTTTAACAGGGGAGATAACAAAAGCAAATCAAACGATTACATTTGGTGCATTAGCAAACAAGACAACAAACGATACACCTTTTAATTTAACAGCAACTGCTTCCTCAGGCTTAACAGTGAGCTACACAAGTTCAAACACTTCTGTTGCAACAATAGTTGGAAATACAGTTACGATCGTCGGTGTCGGAACAACTACAATTACAGCATCTCAAAGTGGTAATTCAAATTACAATGCAGCTTCAGATGTTACACAAATATTAACTGTAACATTTGCAGAAATTGAAGAAATAATTTTTCCGCAGTATATTCAAGGTGTAAATGGTACAAATTCTAATAGAATCCCTAGTGCTTTTTACTTAAAAATTAATAATTTGAATGCGAATACCACTTATCGTTTTTATTGCGGACTAGTACTGTCTACGGATGCGTCAACGAGTTCTGGTGCAGGGAATAATATTTTCGTTAATTATACTGGTGGTTCCTTTACTCGTGCAACTGCCACCGGTATGTCAACAGCAGGTCAATACAGTACATTGACCTCAGATGCTAATGGATCTTACACTGGTTGGTTTATTATTGAACCAACTGGAAATGCAACTCGTTATGTTCCCGGAAATAATTTATACTTCAGAGTAACGCTAAATGATGGAAATAACGGAACAACCGCAGTAAACTATCGAACATCTACAAATACAACCAAAGTAATCAATCTAGTCTCAAGTGCTGGTGCAAATAACGGAACAGGGTTGTATGGAACATCATCGGCATCGGCTAAGAACTTTGCAGTGCTGTATGATAATATAACCGGTACAGGAAGACCCGTTTCTGCATCATTTATAGAAGCTGATGGAACAGCTAACACAACCGTAAATTCATACTCAAGCTTTTATAATACGAATGTAAATGAAGTTTCTGGTGCATATGGAGTGGTTATTCCAAATAATAATTCAAATGGAGTTAAACGAATCGAATTCAAGAAAACGTCCGATAATTCATTAATTTATTCAGTTACTGACAATGATGGAAATTGGAGTGGTTCTGCTAACACAGTAAATCCAACCGGAGGAACAACGGCCATTTCTATTCCAAATACAACATTTGATGATGCTTATGTAAATGAAAGTGCAGGAGTGACGTTGACCCAAAACACAACCGTAAACGGAGCACTCACATTATCTTCCGGAACACTCACCGTTGGTGCAAACACCCTCACCCTTAACGGTTCCATTAATCGCACATCCGGAAACATTGATGCAAGCAATGCCTCAGCAACGGTTGTATTTGGTGGTTCAACTGCGCAAACAATTCCTGCTTCCACGTTCACAGGAAATATCAATAACTTGACATTGAGTAACAGCGCTGGATTAACTACCAATCAAGCTTTGACAGTTAACGGAAATCTCACATTATCAAGTGGAGACCTAACTATTGGTGCGACTAATTTAACACTTGGGTCGGCCTCATCCATAAGTTTAGCTTCCGCAAGCAGTCACATTGTAGCAACGTCATCTGGAGAGGTTCGGAAAATTTATGGTGGTAATGGTTCGTTTACTTTTCCCGTTGGCGATGGAACAAACTACACACCTGCCACTATCAATTTCACGACAGGTTCTTCCTTGAGCGGTGCAGCTGATGATTACGTTGGAGTGAGATTAAAAACAACCAAGGTAACAGGCATGAATAGTGGAAATAGTAATTACATCAATCGTTCTTGGTTTATTGAACCAGGAGCTGGCTTGAGTAGTTATTCATACACTGCCAACTTGACTTACGCGCAAGGAGATGTAGTTGGAACAGAATCTGAAATTAGACCGGTCAAATTAAGTTCAGGAGTTTGGCAGTATCCAGGTAATGCGAACTTTGATTTCGGAACACAATTGGCTAATACGCTTGGTGAAATTAACGAATTTACGAATATTTTATCATGGGCAGGGTTAACCTCTTTTAGTGAATTTGGCGGAGGTGGACAAGGTGGCCCCCTACCAATTGAAATGCTATCATTTAACGCTACATGTGAAAATGGGCAAATTGCACTTACGTGGCAAACAGCATCTGAACACAATGCATCGCATTTTGATATTGAAAAATCGACAGATGGGACGAATTGGCGTGTAATTGGTCAAGTTCAAGCAGCCGGAAATTCAACAGAATTGTTGAGCTACAATTTCGTAGATAACGATAAATCAAATGCGTATTATCGATTAAACCAACTAGATATTGATGGAAAAAATGAATATTTCGGTCCTATTTCTTCTTCTTGTGAATCAGGTAAATTTAAGTTCTTAACATCTCCAAATCCTTCTAACAGTCAGTTCAATCTCCAAATCTACTCAAACGTTAAGGAATCAGTTAATATTGAAATTCAAGATTTAAATGGGAAGATTGTTCAAGTAAAACAATTAAATGTTCAGAATGGAATTAATATTTACCCAATCCATTCCGATTTCCCACAAGGCGTTTATTATATTCGATTGGTTCGTGAAAACAACGAAATATTTATTATAAAACAACTGATTTTCTAGGCGCATTAGATCTTAATAAATAGTTTTAGCAACAAGCCGCCTATCAAGCCGACCGTTTCTGAGTCGGCTTTATTTATTCTTTAAGGCATTATTGAAATGTAAAATTTAGCTTACGAAAAAATCATAATAGTTTGATTTTAGTTTAATGTATACAACACAACAACTTATGAACTTTACAAAAAAAATATGAATTCAGGAATTATAATATTTTCGAGCGATACACTTTTTGTATCTTGTATTTGTTTTCATTTCCGTGAAGAGCACCTTGATTCTGTAATTGAACGAGTTTTAGACACCGAGGAATTGGTTATTTTACTCGAGGCATTTATCAAAGAGGAAATTAATTCGATTCAATTAATTTGCGATCATAAGCTATCAATTAATGAAATGAGTGAAATTGAAGAAATAATAGATAATTATTCGGATCAGATTGTCTTTGAATTGAGACGTGGGATAGAGGAATATTATGAATTTCAGGATATTTAATAGGTTATTAAGAACGGGATTTATTACTTCAAAATTTAAGAAAAATTCATTTTTGGTTAATCATTAAAAAACATTGCTTTACGATTTTTGTAAAATATTTAATTTAAAATGGAACCAGCTGTTATAATCATTTCTTCTGACTATCAATTTGTTGTAAAAAGCATAAGCAGAATAATCGATGACACAAATAACAATATCATAGAAAGGTGTTTAGGTGCAAGTGATTTTGAAATTTTAATTAACGAATTGATAAACGAAAACATTCGATTTTTTTCCATAATACTCGATGAAAACACCCCAATGAATGAAAAAATAGAAATTCAAAATACATTAAACAAGTATGAGAATCAAATACACTATAATTTCGTTTATGGTATTGAATTAGTCGATGATTTTATAGAATGAATATTATCTTTAAGGATAAAATCCAACAAATTACAATTATGGATAAATTCTTGTTTCTAATCTTTGTTTTCTTTTCATTTTTTATAAGAGCACAGACAAGTGTCTCTCCCTTGGAATGTATTGCGCCATTTTATCATGGAGTTGCTTCTGGTGATCCATTAAGTGATCGTGTGATTATTTGGACTCGAATTTCTCCAGACGATTTTAACTCAATTGTATCTGTTGATTTTAGAGTAGCCCTTGACCCAGAATTCAGTTCAATTGTAAGTCAAGGAACGATTCAAACGGATGCTTCAAAAGATTTTACAATCAAAGCTGATATTATTGGTTTGTCTCCAAATACCTTTTACTTCTATGAATTTGAATACAATGGGGCATTGAGTGCGGTAGGTAGAACCAAAACTCTTCCGGTTGGTAATGTTGATAATATGCGACTAGCTATTGTTTCGTGCGCAAATTTAGAAGCGGGTTATTTCAACGTTTATGATGCAATCAATGAGCGCAATGATATAGATGCAGTATTAATGTTGGGTGATTATATCTACGAATACGAAAGCGGAGGTTATTCTCCAAATGCCAACATTGATAGAACTTGGGAACCACAAGAAGAAATCGTTGAATTAAATGCGTATCGAATGAGGTACTCATCGTATCATTTAGATTACGCGCTAAGAAAGCTTCATCAAAATTATCCGTGGATTTGTATTTGGGATGATCACGAAACGGCGAATAATTCTTTTCAGAATGGGGCAGAAAACCATACCAACGATGAGGGTTCTTGGGATATAAGAAAAGAAAACGGAAAACAGGCATTTTTTGAATGGTTGCCAATTCGACCGAAACAAGAAGGTAGTACACAGATTTTCAGGTCCTTCGATTTTGGTAATCTGATTAAGCTTATTATGCTAGATACACGGTTAGAGGGAAGAAATGAACAAGTTGCAACTGGCAATCCAGCAATTAATGATACAAACCGAACAATTCTTGGTCAAGAGCAATTTGATTGGTTGAAAAACGAATTAAGTAATTCGAGTCAAACCTGGAGGATTTTAGGAAACCAAGTTATGATGGGTGAAATTACGGCACTTGGCACGACAATTAATACAGATGGATGGGATGGATATCCAGCTGAAAGACAACGATTATACAATCACCTACAAAATGAAAATATTTCAAATTTTATTGTAGCAACGGGCGACATACATACCAGTTGGGCCATGAATTTAGAAAACGGAATTTATCCAGTTGGAGTTGAATTTGTAACTCCTAGTGTCACTTCCCCAGGTTCTCCTTTGAATGTTGGTGGATTATTGACTTTTGAAAATCCGCATCTTAAGTACGTTGAATTGACGAAAAAAGGTTTTGTTATAATTGATGTTACTCCTCAAAAAACACAAGCTGATTGGTATTATGTGAATACAATTGATCTAATGAATCTCGCAAATAGTTGTCAAAAGTCTTTCTACACTTTGTCAGGCTCAAATAGTTTAGTTTCAACAAATACGCCTTCGGTTGGTCATGGTGCATTTCAAATTAATTTAATGAATGAATGTGGTAGATTAGCTTCATTAAATTCCAATGATAATCTCGTGGTTGTTGGTATATATCCAAATCCAACGTACGATGAATTTATTATTCAACTAATAAATAATTCTCAAGTTTCTAAAGGAAATTGGTCAATAATTGATCAAAATGGAAAGTTACAAACAATACAACCATTAATTTCTGTAGTATCCAGCAATCAAACTTTTCTAAAATTTAATTTAACAGGTTTTAAATCGGGTACATATTTCATTATCATTGATGAATTGAAACTAAAAGTCATTAAGAACTGACCCCAATTTTTTTCTGGGGTTTTATTTCATATCAATAGTGTTTTATTGTTAAAGTAATAATTCAAGAACTGGTAACATCTTTAAATAAGATTCTTTTACCCGTATTCGATCGGTCATTTACTTCGTTAGTTTAATTATTTAAAAGGTTAACATTCTATTCATAAAAGTTAAATGAAATCTTCATATTAAAGAAACAGCATATTCACGCTCATTGATTTGCTTTGTACAAAAATTATTTCATGAAAAAGAGATTTATTATTTGTGGTTTCTTAAGCTTAGTTACTACAACATTTTCACAAAATATTATTGCTTTGTGGAATTATAACACAATTACAGGAGCTCCTGCTGCTCCAATTGCGGATGTTGGAACTGGAACATCCTCCGCAGTTGGGTCAATGGTTGTTGCGAATGCGGCAACAGGTATGGATCCGGTTATCAATAATGGTTGTGGATTACAAAATGGTGTAAACCCAGGGGCATGGTCTTTCACCGCAAATCCAGGAACAACAAATGAGAGCAGTGGTGTACAATACAATGTTTCCACTTTAGGTTTTCAGAATATTCTTTTTACGTGGGATCAGCGTTGGTCAAACACAGCAACAAATACAGTTCGAGTAAAATATACATTAGATGGTACTAATTGGTTAGATTTTACAATGACACCAACAAATACGACATTTTGTAATGGAACAATCGATAATGGCCGATTTCAGAATAATGGAGTAGGGGATCAGTATCGCAGAATTGCTATTAACTTCACTTCTATAACTGGAGCTAACAATAATGCTAATTTTGGTATTCGTATTCTTGCTGCCTATTATCAAACTACAACAGAATTTCGTCAAACAGGAACCCCAACATCTATTGCTACTGGCGGAACTTGGAGGTTTGACAATGTTTCATTCCAAGGATTAGCAGATGTATCAATTGCCTCTGTGAGTAATTTTGCACAGTATTCTGAAAGTATTGGTTCAATTAATGTTCCTGTTACCGTTGCAAATGCAAACGCTGCTCCTGTTAACCTAACATTTGGTTTATCCGTGTATTCTGATGCGTCAGAAAATGTTGATTACACATGGACAAACACATTAACGATTCCAGCAAACACCAACGGAGTAACGAATTTACCAATTACCATAATTAACGATGCGCTAGCTGAAAAAGCGGAGCGAATTATTGTAAAAATACTTTCCGGGGTAAATGCAAATATTTCCGCAACAAACAACTATCAAATAATTTTTATCAAGGACAATGATTATGTTGCCCCAACACCAACCAATGAATTGAATTTGAGCCTTCTTTCATCTTATTCGAATGGAACAGCCGGTACAAATTCTGCGGAAATTGTCGCTTTTGACCCAAGTGTTGATCGTTTATATATAGCAAATAGTATCGCAGGAAAATTGGATATTGTCAATTTTGCTAACCCTGCAGCCCCCGTTGCAATTGCATCAATAAGTTTAGCAAACTATGGTGGGATAAATTCAGTTGTTGCTCACGATAGTATTATTGCTTGTGCAATAGAATCTGTTCCAGCTCAAAATAATGGAAAGGTCGTTTTCTTTGATTACAATGGAAATTACATCAACCAAGTTGAAGTTGGTGCTATGCCTGATATGATCACTTTCGATCGAAATTATACAAAATTATTAACCGCTAATGAAGGTGAACCGGATGCAACATATGCCAACGACCCAGTTGGCTCCGTATCGGTAATTGATTTAACACCTGGTTATGCAGCATTAACCAATGCCAATGTCACGAATATAGGTTTCACAAGTTTTAATGGTCAGGAGGCAGCGTTACGTGCACAAGGAATTCGTATTTTCTCAACTTCGGCATCGGTTGCTCAAGATTTCGAACCGGAATACATTGCTGTTTCTGAAGATAATTCGAAGGCGTATGTGACATTGCAAGAAAATAATGCTTTAGTCACAATTGATTTAGCAACGAACACGATTGTTTCACTAAGTGCTTTGGGTTATTCATCTTATAATGGTGCTTCTGGGAATGCTATGGATGCCTCCGATCAGAGTGGTGCTGTTTTGATTACTGGAAATTTACCTATAAAAGGAGCCTACATGCCTGATGCAATGACTTACAAAACAATCAATGGCCAAGGATTATTATTTACAGCGAATGAAGGAGATTCTAGAGAATTTGGTAATGTTATCGATGCGAATAGAATTTCTTCTGCGACATTTAATTCACTAGATGCAACGGCTTTCCCTGATCAACCAATTTTGCGTAACAATAAGTTTTTAGGTCGTTTAAGCGCATTGAAGTTTTCAGGTGATACGGATGGTGATGGCGATTATGATGAATTACATGTAATGGGTGGTCGTTCGTATTCAATTTGGAATGCACAAACTGGATCATTAGTATATGATTCAAAAGATTTGATTGAACAAATAACTGCAAACCATCCAACTTTTGGTGCAATTTTCAACGCTTCCAATTCGACTGGAGTTCCTGCTTTGAAGAATAGAAGTGATGACAAAGGCCCAGAACCTGAAGGCGTGGCAGTTTCAACAATTAATGGTTCAACATATGCATTTGTTTCATTAGAAAGAATTGGTGGAGTTATGATGTTCAATGTTGATAATCCATCTGCACCAGTATTCGTTGGTTATGCGAATAATCGTTCTACTACTATAAGTGGTCCAGATTTAGGGGCGGAAGGAATAATCATTATCTCTGCTGCAGATTCACCGAATGGAAATACGCTTGTTTTATTGGCAAATGAAGTTAGTTCAACGCTTTCTATCTATCAAATAAATTCATGTGCTGAAGTTTCAGGTGCACCAATAACCACTAATGATTTAACAATCTGTCCAAATCAATCTACACAATTAGCTGTTAACAATACAGCATCTGTTTCCTACGAGTGGTTATTAAATGGAAATACAATTCCAAATGCCACAGGAAATACCTATTTGGCAAATCAAGCAGGGAATTATTCAGTGCGAGTAACAAACTCATCCTTGGGATGTGTTGATACCACATCTGCAGTAACCGTAACTTCATTAACAGCGCCATTAGTTTCAGCAGGTATTAACCAAACTGTTTGTGGAGGAACTAATGTGACTTTATCCGCAACTGGCGCATCAACGTATACTTGGAATAACGGGGAAACTACTTCGACTCTAAACATTCAAACGGGAACTAGCTCTGCAACTTCAACATTCATTGTAACTGGAACAGACTCTTCAACTGGCTGTGCGGCGATAGATACAGTAGAAGTTATTGTAAATGGCTTACCACAAATAAATGCTGGATCAGACTTCTCAGCATGTAGCAATGAAACGATTACATTAACTGCAACAGGTGGGAACTCTTTTATTTGGTCAAATACCGTGATTGATGGACAACCTTTTGTTTTGAATCAAACATCAACTTTTAGTGTTAGCGGAACGGATGCGAATGGGTGCACAAATACTGATCAAATAACTGTAACTATTTACCAAGCGCCAACTGTGAGTTTAGGAAATGACATTCAAGTATGTCAAAACGAAGTCCCTGTAACTTTATTTTACAACGTAAATCAAGCAATTTCAACTGCTTCTTGGAATTCGGGTGAAACTTCACAAAGTATTCAAGTTAATAGCTCTGGTTTATTTAGTATTACAGTAAGTGATGTCAATAACTGTTCGGATACAGATACAGTTTTAGTAACCTTGTTTTCTTTACCAGGTGCTGATTTAGGATCTAATCAATCCATTTGTTCAAATGATTTACCAGCAATATTGTCTGTTCAATCAACTGGTAATCAATTGAGTTACTTATGGTCATCAGGTCAAACAACCCAACAAATTCAAGTATCTCAAGCTGGATTGTATTCTGTATCCGTTACGGATGTTAACGGTTGTGAATCTTCAGATGAAGTTCAAATTCAAGTATTGTCTTCTCCAAATGTAAATGCGGGCAACGATATTACTGTTTGTGATTATGATTTCCCAGTCACGTTGAATGCAACAGGAAATGGTGCCGAAGTATTATGGAGTAATGGTTCTTCAACGCCATTTACAAGTGTCAGTCAAGCAGGAACTTATTTTGTGACAACAACTGCCCAAAATGGATGTTCAGCTACTGATTCAGTGATTGTTATTGCTGAGTCTTGTGTTAGTTTAGATGATATTTCATCTAACATTTCAATATATCCTAATCCAACCAACGCATCGATTTATGTTGATTTGAATATAGATGAGAAATTAGATTACACAGTATTAAATTCAAATGGTCAAATTGTATTAGAAGGAAAATTAGATACTAAAGAAATCAGCCTGTCGGAAATGGCGAAGGGTGCTTATATCATTCGTTTATATAATTCAAATGTGAATTATTTCGGACGAATAGTAAAGCAGTAGTTTTTTTCATAGATAAAGTTGAAAGTCGTTTCTTATGGAACGACTTTCTTCGTTTTAATCATAATTTATCAAATAACAAAAGGTGATTATAAGATAAAAAAATCGCCATGCTACTAAATTTTAATTGGTAGACATTAAAAAAAACGTTGATATTATGGCTAAAAGGCTAAAGCTATTTTTGAGAATATTTCCGATAGATCTCGAGCTGAGCGTGAAAAGGAGGGAGGTTTCTTTTGCGATATCTGTTTTTTAAATCGGGCGAAATTAATCGAGCTTTTACACTTCCCCTCCATTGAAAATCGAAAATAGTGCTTAGTTCATTTTGAATTTCAGGTTCTTTGATCATCACGCCAACTTCAATCCGATTATCTAAATTTCGCTCCATGTAATCCGCGCTCGTAAGAATGTAAATTGGATTCCCATCGTTTTTGAAAATCATAAAACGGGCATGTTCCAAATAACGATCAACAATGCTGATTACCGAGATATTTTCACTAAGGCTTTTAACTCCCGGTTTTAGACAACAAATCCCCCGAATAATCATTTCTATCTTAACGCCAGCTTGACTTGCCTCATAAAGTTTTTCAATCAATTTAAGATCTGTTAAATTGTTGATTTTTATCTTTATTTCTGCTTGCTTGCCAAGTTTTGCGAATTTTATTTCTTGATCAATGAGTGAAGTTAATTTTCTGCGCGCATTGAACGGGGAAACTAGCAAATTTCGGAACAATGTTCTTTCCAAATTATTTTCTAAAATTCGAAACACACGATTTACTTCATTTGAAATTTCGACTTTTGAAGTGAGGTAAGCTAAATCACTATAAATTCTAGCTGTTTTTTCATTGAAATTACCAGTGCCTATGTAGGTTATAAATTGTTCCTTGCCATCCTTGATTCGTTGAATTTGAAGTAGTTTGGAATGAACTTTTAGATTTGGGACACCATAAATGACTTTCGCACCGAACTCTTTGAGGCGATTACTCCAATATAAATTATTCTCTTCATCAAAACGAGCTTGTAACTCGAAAACGACGGTTACTTCTTTCCCGTTAAAAACCGCAGCCAACAGCGCATTCATGATGTCTGATTTCTTGGCTACTCGGTAAATATTGATTTTAATGGATTTAACTTTTGGGTCAATTGCTGCTTCACGCAATAAATCAATTACATAATCGAATTTTTGATAAGGAAAATGTAATAAAATATCCTTTGTTAAAATGGTATTTATTATTCCTTCTTGGTTTTCAAGATCGGGATGAATGCATGGGGGTTGAGATGGATAGATGAAATTTGGATTCGAAAAGTTTGGGAATGAAATAAAATCCTTGTTGTTGTGATAACGACCTCCAGGGATTGCATTGATGCCTTTTTTCAAATTCAAGGCATTGAGTAAATAGGTGAAAAGGTCTTCTGGCATTTTTTCGTCAAAAACGAAACGAACGGGGGTTCCTTTTTTTCGTTCTTTTAAACTCTTTTCAATTTTTTCAATAAACGGCAAGGTAATGTCATCATCTAAATCGAGCTCAGCATCACGGGTAAATTTAAATGTAAAAGCCGCAATTTTTTTTGGTTTTAGAATTCCGAAAATGTCTTTGAGATTCAAACGAATGATATCGTCAATCAGAATAACATAAGTACTATTTTCATTTTTTAATTGTTTGAATCTCGAAACATCAGGCGGAACCTGAATTAGCGCATATCGAACTTTGTTTTTTGCGTCTTCAATTTTAACAGCAAGGTAAATAGCGTAATCACGCAACTTGGGTAACGAATTTTTTTTGTCTAGAATAACGGGAAAGATAACATGTCTGAGTTCTTCTTGAAAATATTCAGTTAATTCGTTTTTTTGTTTTTCATCCAAATTGTTTTCATTTACAAAATGGATGTTGTTTTTTTTAAATTCTTCAGAAATTTCAACAAATGCTTCTTCGAACTTCTTTTGTTGCTTCAAAACAACCTTGCGAATTTCTTCATATAAATCTTGCGCATTTCCAGAAAAGCCAGTGATTTTTTGTTTTTTAAGAAGGGCCATTCTTCGAACATTGGCAACTCTTACACGATAGAATTCGTCCATGTTGTTTGAATAAATCCCTAAGAAACGAATTCTCTCAACCAAAGGAACAGATGGGTCTGTTGCCTCTTGAAGAACGCGTTCATTGAAGGATAACCAACTTAGCTCACGATTTACAATGTTCACCCTCAAAGATGACATGGAAAATTGGGAATTAAAATAAATTTATATTAATTGTTTGTTAAGTTTAAGCAAACAAGGTTTGATTGCCAATCAATTTTCTATCTCAAAACATTTAAATGACCTATGACAGTTCGTTTTTCGTCATTGTTAACCAATTTAAAACGAATTTTCCAAGTGTATGTTCCATCCGGAACTTTTCTTCCTTTGAAATAAGATCCATCCCAACCAACACTAACGTCGTGGCTTTCCCAAATTAATTCACCCCAACGATTGTAGATGTATAATTCATATCCAAACGGGTCATATCCTGAATAGAATATTGGTTTGAACGTTTGATTGTACTGATCTCCATCCGGAGTAAATGTATTTGGAACCCATAGAATTACTTCTTCTTCAGGATTACAATCGTCTATAACGGTTACCATGACAGTGTCATAGCCATTACATCCGGCTGCGGTAATTCCCTCAACATAAAATTCATTTTCACCCATATTAGGTAAGTACGGAATTCCATTTTGAAGACCTAAATTCCAAACATAGGTGTCGGCTCCAGTTGCAGATAAAATCACTTGGGTTCCAACGCACAAAGTTTGATCTGGACCGGCATCAACAATTGGAAAGTCTTCGATCGTTAAATTGTAAGTCGCAGTCGCAGGACAAAGCGGACCTGGTGTAGTATAAGTAACCGTATAATTACCTGGTGTAGAATTAGCGAAATTGATTGCTCCTGTTGTTGAATTTAAGTCAATACCAGATCCACTGCTGTATGTTCCACCAGGTGTTCCAGTTTGAGTCGGAAATTCGGACGGATCGTCAAGACAATAAACTAATTTCGAGTAATTAATATCGGCTGTTTGAGGTCCTACGAAGTTCCCTGTTATAGATTTTGTACAACCATTGTCATCGGTAATATCGAAAGAATAGGACCCTGTGGTTAAATTTCCAACCACAATCGTGCCTCCGTTTCCAGTTGATGTATTTACGAATGTTGCTGTATTTGGCACTAAACTTCCTGGTACAATACTAAAATTGGTACCATTAATTTGTGCAGATCCGCCATTCAAAGTTACTGTAGCAGTTCCGTTTGCACAGTTAAATGCAGTAGTGTAGGATATATCTGGTAAATATTGAACCGCGATTGGGGAACCTAAATCGTAACACATTAAAGCAGCTTCATTAACATAGCTGTAAAATCCATTAATAGTATCATACATTGTTAATGGAACATAATAAACTGTATTGTTGGTAAAAGTACCTGCAGGAAATGCATTGATAACAGATAAATTATTTACATCGTTCCAGCTTGGAGTTCCTGCAATAACACCAACGAAACATGGATCATTCGTAAGAGTATCATTAGTAGCGGCTACTTGAGCTGGTGTTAAACCGAAAGTTGGAGGACAGCTGTAAATTAACCAATAAATTCCTGGAGAATAAGTTGGTGGGTTCGGGTCTGTACCACCTGTGGTCTCGTTTGGAGCAACCCAATTGTTATTGGAAGTCACATCCAATTGTTCTCCATAGCACAACCTAATGGGTAGATTTTGATTGACATTGGCACCATCGACCGATACATTGTATGTTCCAACATCCGCTGGACAGCTACAACTTGGAGCCGTGTAGTCAAAAGTTCCAGAACAAGTAGAAGCGGAAAAACTTGCAGAAATTGAACACGGATTTCCGTCGGCAGTAAGACCTGTGAACGAATAATTTACCGAAGTTCCAAATGGTGCATTGAGTGTAACAGAACCACCACAATTATTTGTAATTGTAAGTGTTCCTGTGGATGGAGGGTTATTAAAACTTAATGTTCCCGAAATATCATACAGGCCACTACTACAAGAGGTTGTTGTTCCTGTAAATCCTGTAATGTTACAATTTGTTACGATGCTACAATCAGTTGAAGCACTTCCGGAGTTTTGGAAGGAAATGTTAGTAGGAGAATTTGAATAATTTGTAATCAATAAAACGTAAATTTCACCAACTTGAACATTTGTAACGTCTGCACTTTCGGTTGCACTGGAGCTAAAACTACAATCAACAATTGTATTTGACGTAGTTCCGTTACCAAAGTTGTTACAATTTGAATTAACTGCATTTAAATCTGAAAATGGGCCATACATTATAAAATCAACATCAACGCTTGCAGAATTTGAAATTCCGATACTAAGGTTACCAGGCGTTGCAACTTCCATGTAGTACCATGCTGGATTGGGAGTTTGTATTTCTCCAACAATGTTATTGAAAAGACATCCATAATTATTTCCTGGATCGGTCAAATCGGCCTCTGGTTCATCAGTCCCTGCTGGGTAGGTTAATGTTCCAGCGCAAAACGGATTTTGTACGCAAGAGTTATTACATGCTTGTGTTGTAACGTTTACTGTTGACGTTGCAGTACAACCGTATTGATCAACAGATTCCACAGTAATTGTTTCCGAGGCTGAAGGAGTATAACTGAATGGAGAACCTGTCCCAATTTGAGTAGATGAGGCATTGCTCCATGTATATGTAAAAGGGTTGGACCCCAAAATTGTAGTTGCAGATAATTGTACTGGCGAACCCGTGCAAACTGGATCAGGTGATGCTGTAGCAGTTACCTGAGGACATAGATTAACCTTAACAATTGAAGCATAGGAAGCCGGGCTTACACATACACCTGTTGGTCCAAGATAGACATCATTCCAAAGTCCATTTGCCATCTGAATTACGGCTCCATCTTCTCCATCGCTAGAACCGAAACAAGAGGAGTTGTTTGGTTCTCCTGAATTCCAATTTGTAAAAGTACAAGTATTTCCATCTTGCCATACCCATGAACCTTCATTTACTTGGTCCGTATATCCGATCCATAGTCCACCGCTGACTCCAGCTGCTTGAGCTGCATTCCAAACGGCATTATTTTCGGCAAGGCTGCAAACGGTCAAAAGGGTTGCTCCAACTGCATTTGCTTGACTTTGTGCGGTATTCCAACTATTGGTTGTATTCGGATTATAAAAATATAATGCACATGGAAAACCGCTCACGTTCAAAGGCTGAAAACCTGCTCCTGCCATTGCAGCATTTATTTGAGCAATGTTACATCCATTTGAATTTGATGAACATGACTGTGGTGCATTGTAATTTGCCGAGTTGGTACAAGAGGTATTATCAGAAAAAGTTGCAGAAATACTACAAGCGTTACCATTTGCCGTTAATCCGGTGAAATTGTAATCTATTGGTGATGTAAAAGGAGCATTGAATGTCTGAGAGGTACCGCAAGAATTCGTAACAGTTAAAGTTCCTGTTGAAGGCGGATTTGTGAAATTAACAGAGCCGCTTACCCCATATTGATTTGTTGAACTATTACATGAGGTAGGGTTGGCAGAAACGGAAGTAATACTACAAACGGGGTTACAAGCGTTAGGGGCTGTATATTCTTGCGTTGCATTGCACGTCGCAAAAGCTGAAAAAGTTGCTGTAACGGTGCATGTAGCACCATTTGCGGTAAGATTCGGAAATGAATAGGATATGTTCGAATTAGGTAGATTAAACGTTTGAGAACCTCCACAGCTATTACTAATGGTAACCGTTCCCGAGTTTGGTGTTGAAACCCCTGCAGCACCTGAATTGATGGTTAAATTCCCATTGAGTGTGTAGGTATTCGAAGAACAGACCGTTGGAGTGGCCGTAAGTGTGACTCCGCAGGTAAATGAACAATCTGCAGAACCAGAACCACTGGTCTGTGTAAAAGTAATCGTTCCAGGATCATTCGAATAATTAGTAATTAAAGCAACATAAACTTCACCTACTTGAGCATTGGGAATTGTAGCTGTTTCTATAGGGTCTGGTGCATAACTACAATCCACACTTGAACTCCCAGAGTTTGGTGGAATCGGAAATGGATTGGCTCCATTACAGGCATCACTCAAGGAAGAATAAGGCCCCCAGATTATAAAGTCTACATCCAATCCAGATCCTGTGGCATCTTGCTGAGAAATATCAAAGGTCATAGACCCGTTTGCATCAATTTCCATGTAATACCAAGCAGGGTTTGGGGTACTCTGAAGATTAGAAGCTGTTCCATCTAAGCAATCAACTGGACCCAAGTCTGCAACTCCAGTCGTATTTGGAAAAGTGTAAGTTGTACCTGTACAAAATGGATCAGCGTTAATACATTGTGAAAAATAATTCTGTGATATGAATAAAAAACAGAAAAGAAAGAATAAAACATTAAATACTTTATTCAATTTCAAATTAGGGAGAGAAAAAACTTTAATCATTTTTCAAATTTAAATTGGAGTTGTTCTCTAATTCGTTTTTATACTTCGATTTGAATAAATCGGAATGTGACTTACTCCATTCTAAAGCAATTTTTTTATTTTCCTCCTTCGATAAAGCGGTATTATTTTTTGGAAAATCAACTGGTATTTTATTGTCAATGAAATAGGAACTTAATTTAAGCTCGTCGATAAAATAAGGAGATGCAGGAGTTTGATTGTTAATGTTAGCGTGGTTTTGATTTGAAACTTCAGGGTTTGAAACTCTTTTTGATTTCAATGTGCTTTTCGGTTTTACCTGAGAAATAGCTAGAAGTGAAAAGCTACAAAAAAATAAGATCAAAACTTTTTTCATTCGCATATAATTGTTTTTTTAACAGTCAGATAAAAGAGCCATGTTAAATATTCATTTGTGTTTTTAGGCATTTTGATCATGGCTTATTTCATATTCATTAAAACGTTAAAACTAATATTAAGGTTGCCTTGTAAAATTAACATTTTTTTAAGTTAGAAATTAAACACTTTCGGGCGCTAACCTTAAGGTTATACCATCGATTGAATCATCTAATTGAATTTGGCATCCTAATCGACTATTCGGTTTAACGAAAAATGCCTGATCCAACATGTCAAGTTCTGCATCACTTTGCTCGGGAAGACGAGTATCTGATTCCAAATAACACTGACAAGTTGCACACATAGCCATTCCTCCGCACTCGCCCAATACCGGTAGATCATAGGCTTTACATAATTCCATGATGTTCATGTTCATATCGGTAGGACCTATCAATTCGTGTTGTTGATTTTCTCGATCGATGATAAAAACTTTAATTTCATTCATAATTCAAAAGTAAAAGAGTTCCAACTTATTTCAATGTGTTTGGAAATAAATTTATTAACCATTCATTCATTGAATCGTTAATTGTATATACGAAGTATGCTATTCCCGTCGAATGCAGTGGCATATTGACGCAGTGCGAATTCACTATTTGAAATTGGCGTACCATCGTAAAGTGAGAATTTTGCATTGTTACAAGTGTCGTTTAATTGAAGAAAATTATCAGCATCAGGAAAAAGAGGTGAGGGGCAAGTGCCATCGATATCTGCTGGTGAATGACGATCGAAAGCTACAAAGTCATCAATCGACTTTCTATATACAATAATGCCTCTTGACCCACCATTAACGTAGCACCAGCCACCAACGCCATTTAATGAATTGTATGAAGGTAAGCTAATGTCGATTTGAATGTCAAATGGAATATTTGGAACTGGATTGGTTCGGTTTTTATTACATCCTGCCAGAAACGTAATGGGTAACAAAATCAATAAAATACGTATAAGCATATGTAAATTTATGAAGATTACGAGAATCTTAATTGTATTTTTTTTGTTTTTTTCTATTTCGATTCCTGCTGAAATCAATTTTTCAATGAAGGATCGCAAGGAGAGAGCTTTGGCTCGTAAAAGAAAAAAAGAACTTAAAAGAGAAAAAAAGAAACAAAAAGCGAAACGTCGTTACGTCAAAAAAAAGTATAAATACCACATTAAGATTCAGAGCAAGGAAAATCGCAAGTTGATAAAAAAAACACGCAGAAAGATGAGAAAAGAAATGAAGAGAAGAAAAAGACGTTTTAATTAGTCAAGTGTAGATACTTTTTCTTCCCAACTAGACATTAAGTCCGACAATTTCATTTGTGTTTTTTCGTAATTTTTTAAAATACCTTGTTCTTCGGCAGCCAAATAATCCAATTTTGAAATTTGTTCATCCATGGCTTTTATTTGGTTCTCTAGATCCGCAATTTCTTTTTCGATTTGTCGAATTTCCTGCTCAATTTTTTTTCGACTCGTATCAACTTGATTTTTGCTCTCTGTTTTATTTTCTGGAATTTTTTCGACTACCTTAATTGGTTTATTTTCTACAATCGGTTGATTTCGTTTCAGTTTATAATTTAGATATTCTTGCAGCGTGAAGTGATGAATTTTTAAATTTTGATTTTCAATGTCCCAAATTCGATTCGTCAAATCCTGTAAAAATTCTCGGTCGTGCGAAACGATAACGAAAGTGCCTTCATAATTTTTAAGTGCCTTCTTTAGAACTTCTTTACTTTGAATATCTAAGTGATTTGTTGGCTCATCAAGTATGAGAAAATTCGAGGGGCTAAGCAACAATTGACATAAAGCTAATCTCGTTCTTTCGCCTCCTGAAAGTACACTCACTTTTTTTTCGATATCGTCATTGCTGAATAGAAAACTTCCAAGAATGGTTCTCAAGTCTTTTCGTATTTCGCCTTTTGCAACATCATCCACAGTTTCAAAAACAGATTTATTAACATCCAAATTTTCTGCTTGATCTTGAGCGAAATAAGTAACGTTAACATTATGACCATACTCAACGATTCCGTCGAATGAAATTTCTTTCATAATAGCTTTGAGCAAGGTTGATTTTCCGACGCCATTCGGTCCAAGAAGTGCGATTTTTTCTCCTCTGCCAATAGTGATATTGACCTCCTTGAATAAAAGTTTATCGTCGTATGCTTTGCGAAGGTTTTCAAGTTGCAAGACCCATTTCCCAGGTTGAACACTAAGTGGGAAAGTTAATTTCATTTTCGCTACTTGATCCTTTTCGATTTCAATGCGTTCTGTTTTTTCGAGCTTTTTAATGAGCGATTGCGCAAAAGCAGCCTTGCTTTGTTTCGCTCTGAATTTGTTAATTAGTGTTTCGGTATGTTTAATTTCTTTGTCTTGCTGTTTTTTTGCAACGGAAAGACGCTCTAATTCTTCCGTTCTCACTTCCTTGTATTTCGAATATGGAAAAGGGAAATCGAAAATTTTGCCAAGACTAATTTCTAAAGTCCGTTTTGTTACATTGTCCAGAAACATGCGGTCATGGGAAATAATAATTACGGCTCCCTCAAATTTTTGCAGGTAATTTTCCAACCAACTTATGGAAATTATATCAAGGTGATTCGTCGGCTCATCAAGCAATAAAATATCAGGATCATTAACAAGAATTCGTGCCAATTCTGCGCGCATTTTCCAACCACCTGAAAACGTGTTTAATTCTCTATTGAGTTCTTCATCAATAAAACCAAGTCCATTTAACGTTGTTGTGATTTTTTCTTCCCATTGATATCCATCAATCAATTGAAAATCATGATTCAATTCGCTTAATTCGTCGAGTAAATTTAAATAAGATTCGCTTTCATAATCTGTTCTTTCGACTAGTTGTTTATTTATTTCATCCAATCGATCTCGAATGAAATTAAGTCGCTCATTAGAGAAATTTAAAAATTCAAAAACGGTTTTTGTCGAATCGATTTTGATGTCTTGTGTTAAATAACCAATGTTCGTTCCTTTGGGAGAATGAATAGCTCCTTCGGTCGGTTTTATTGATCCAGAAAGAATTCGAAGCAAAGTTGATTTTCCTGCACCATTTTTTCCAACCAAACCAATTTTTTCTCCTTTATTAATCTGTAAATTGATGTTTTGAAACAAGAATCCTTGCGGAAGAAAATACCCTAAGTTTTCAAGATTAATCATTTTGCAAATTTATTTTAAAATATAGAACTATTGGGTGGTTTTACAAAATCATTGAATTCACAAAATTTCTTAATTTGAACCATTTATCGAAAAACTTGTTTATATTTAAAAAAAAGTTTAATAAATTAACATCATGGGTAGACCGCCAACAAGACCTGCAAGATTAAAGAATGGTTTTTATATTGAAGTAAAAACTCAGGGTTCAAGTGCCATTTTAATACGCAGGGACACAAAGGAACAAATGCTTATAGCTGCAGAAGATTATTCAAGAACGAAAGATGTCACCATTAAGGGAGAAATGCTTAATGATAAATGGATAAATGATTAAAGATTTCCCAAAAGAAAATCATAGTAGTATGAATTTGTTGAAGCACCGATTTCCATTATGGATTTCGGTGTTTTTTTTACTTATTTTTTCAATTCCATTTTTCGCATATTTTGGTTTTCTACAAATTGCGAAAATAATTGGAGTAATCAGTTTGCTTTTGGTCATTTTTGCCTTGAGATTTTGGTTAATAACGTCCAAACGAAATTCATCGAAGCGCGAACGATTTGTATTGAATAGAAATCAGCAGTTTGAATTAGAACGAAAATATTATTTCTTGAAGTACATCGATCCAAGTTTGAAACAAACGCTTTTTCATAGAACTGGTTTGCTTTTGGCTGAACTCATTTTTATGAACGAGGAAAAGGATATTACCTCAACGGAGATTATTGAGATTGCATTTAATTGTAGCATTATCTTGTCTGATTATGACTATCAAAATTTTAACGATTTAAAAGTAACCATCGGAAGAAGCTCCAATAAAGAAAATCAACTTTCATTGTCAGAAATTGAGTCAATTCAACAAAGAAAAAAATTTAGTGAATATAAGTCCTTACTGAATGAATCTATTTTCACGAAAAACTTTCAAAAGAACATTCAACATTATCAGACAACTTTTCAACAAAATATGAATTGAACTGTTTTGTTTAGTAATTTTGTCAAAAATCAATCAAAGCTTATGAAAAAAGGAATATTTTTAGTTTCTTTAATCGTTATTTCCCTATCGGGTTTAAGGGTTAAAGCTCAAGGTGCATCGTGTGCGCTATCTTCTCCTGTTGTACCAGGCACTTATGTTGCATCAACATTAATTGGAGAAGCTTCCCAACAACCAGATGCAGATTCAGCCGGTTGGTATAGTTTTACACCTGCCACTTCTGGGATTCTGAATATCAATTCTTGTGGGGGAGGATCTGATACGCGTTTATGGATTTGGAGCGGTTCATGTGGTTCGCTTCAACCAGTTGCCAATAACGATGACTTCGCAGGATGTATTTCAAGTGGTACAAACGCATATGCTTCTAAAATAGAAAATGTAATTTTATTAGCAGGAATTACTTATTATTTCGAATGGGATGATATTTGGTCATCTGCAGGATTTACTTGGAGTTTTACTTTCAATGCGCTACCCGAAAATAATGATGTTGAAATTAATTTCTTAACAAATCGTTACACTAGAATTCCTATTACACAGGCGCCAAATGGAATTTCCCTTGGAGCAACACTCAAGAACTTAAGTGGCAATAGCATTACGAATGTTGTTTTAACTGCAGAAATTTATGAATTGCCAAATCTAACTACTCCAATTGCTACGTATGCTTCTTCACCAATTACAATGGGTATAGGATCTCAACAAACTGTTGTTAGTGGTGTCTGGTCACCGAGTCTTACTGCCTCGAAGTCTTATCAAATTAAATACATTAAAACTCAAACTGAGGCTGATCAAGTATCGGCTAATGACCAATCAACGCAAAATTTGATTCTCGATTATAATTATATGGCTCGTGACAATAATACCTACACGACTGCATTCAATTGGGGAAATTCAAATTATTCGCAAGGTGTTCAATATTCGGTTTTAGGTCCAGACCAAATGACTGGAGTTCAATATTATATTGCATCTTCATCCACAAGTCAAGTTTATACCGTGCAGGTTTTTCCAATTACCAATGGAACAATTGGCGCTACGGCATTATATACTTCTTCAAATATTACCGCAAATGGCGCAGGATGGAAAACACATTTGTTTCCAGCTCCCTTAAATGTTACCACAGGAGATTATTTGGTTGCGATAACTAAATCCGGTACAACATCTTTTCCAGTTGGATGTGACGCATCTTTGTTCACGACTAACAGTAATTTTGTGAAGACCGGAGCTAATCCTTGGTATGCTATGGAATTATATGGTGTTAGCTATGCTTTTATGATTCGTCCGAGATTTGGTTCTGATCCTGCTAATGACATTGTATTCGTTAATAATTTGAATCCGGGGGGTGAGTATACTAAAATTCACACACGTCAATCGCTGAATGGAAACGCACTTACTTTTTCGGCTAACGGAAGAAATGTAGGGACATCTTTGATTCAAGGAGTTACTTTGACTGCAACCGTAAAAGATGCTCAAGGAGCAGTTCTTTACACTGCTACTTCTGCACCACAAGATTTGAACTCAGCGCAAACAAGTTTATTTACGGTTCCTAGCTATACAATTAATAATCTTGGTAATTATACGATTGATTACATTTTCGAATCTGCGACAGACCAGGTTCCACAAAACAATGGATCAACAACTGGTTTCTCAAGAACCAAACAAACGATGTCAAGAACTTATGGTATTACTGGTTCATTAGGAATTGGAAATAATGCAACAACTGGAGTTTATGACAATGGTATATTGGGTCAAACTTACACGTTGACAAGCGATGATATATTAGACTCTGTTCAGTTTGTTTTAAACGCAACAACTCCAGCTAATCAGCCTGTTCGGGTAGATATTTATGCTACTGCCAATGGAGTTCCAACGGGAACGCCAATTGCATCAACAACGACTTACACAACCACAGCCTCTGATAATACGAATGGGGTTGTTTTAAAACTTCCAATTTCGACAGGTTCTTTGGCGCTTACAGCAGGAACTTATTTCTTTGGTGTTATTGAAAACGCAGGAAACATTCGTTTGGCAACCTCAACAAGTTACCATACACCGAATCGCGCTTTTATCAAGTGGGACCAAAGTCCTGCAGGAGCTACTGCCTGGGCGACTGTTGAGCAATTTAACTTTTTTGTGTCATATGTTATTAATCCAATTTTCAAAACATGTATACCATATACGTTTTCAGATTCGATTACTGCTGCTTCGTGTGGCGCAAATGATGGCGCAATTAACAATACTATTTCAGGTGGAACAGGTGCACTGACATATCTTTGGGATTCTGGTCAGACTACGGAAGATTTGGATTCATTGGCAAGTGGCATTTATTCTATTGCAATTACAGATTTAAATATGTGTTCGCTCACACAAAATATTGTAGTTCCAAGTTTATCTAATTTATCTGTCAGCTCATTTACTAGTAATATAACATGTCCAAATGGAAATAATGGTCAAATTATTTTAACTTCAGCCAATGGAGTTGAGCCATATGATTATGCTTGGGGAAATAACATTGTAGCCAATGATACAGCAACTTCTCTTACAGCTGGGAATTATTCATGTATTATTACCGATGCTACGGGATGTGTTGTGGTTGTTTTTGATACGCTTACTGAAATTTCAGGTTTAAATGCAAACGTTCTTAATGATATTGTTGTTTGTACTGCTAATTCAACTTCTGATTTGACTGTTACTGCTCAAGGTGGAGTAGGTAATTACAATTACCAATGGTTAGGAACAACTGTTAATCAATCAACTTTTTCGAATGCAACTATTGGATCTTATACGTGTGTTGTGACAGACAGTTTAGGATGTACAGATTCAGTTTCGACCGCAATTATTTTAACAGATTTAAATGCTTCATCAAGCGCAACCGATTTATTGTGCAATGGATCTAATTCGGGATCAGTAACCATCAGTGTGCAGGGTGGAATCCAGCCGTATATTTATGACTGGGATAACTCAACAAATTCAACAGCTACCTTAGCTGGATTAAGTGGTGGTTCATACAGTTGTATTATTTCCGATGCAGCAGGTTGCTCAGATTCAATATCTGCAACTCTAAATGAACCAGCTGCAATTGTGATAACATCAAATGTTACTCCTGAAATAAATGGAAATGATGGTGCTATTGATCTTTCTGTTTCAGGTGGAGTTTCTCCGTATTCGTATTTGTGGGAAAATAATCAAACTACAGAGGATTTGTCAAATCTATCAGGTGGTACATATTCGTTCACAGTAACTGACGCAAATGGCTGTGTTTATTCCGATAGCATTTCCGTTCAGTCGGCAGACTTGTTAGATATTTCAAACTTTACTTGGAATGTTTATCCGAATCCGGGAAATGAAAAAATCAACGTTGAGGTTCCAATAGAAGGACCAATAAATATCTTCGATTGCAATGGTCGATTTGTTAAAACGTATTCTGTTGAGAAAGGATTAAATATTATTGAAATGACTCAATTTGAAGCGGGTATTTATTTAATTAAAATGAATAATCAAGTTAAACGTTGGATTAAGGAATAGAGATATTTTATAAGAACGAAGAAAGGCGGCATATGTCGCCTTTTTTTTGTTTAAAACGATAATCTTTTTTATTTCGAATATTCGTTGTCGCATGATCTCAATCGTTGTTATAAAAGTTTTCATCCCAAAACAGATGAATGATTGCACATCACCTACGTGTAATGAATCAAAGTATTTCGGATCATAACCAAAAGTTGGGGAGGAATTGATTTGAAATTCCGATTTTTGTCAAAAAAATGAATTGGAAACTCAACTGGAATTATTGAAACTATTTCTACCCGAGATTTTGGTAGAACACTTTGACTTAATAAATTCAAAAACGGAT
>CANMHB010000025.1 GCA_947497485.1 Flavobacteriales bacterium | reverse complement strand
TCTCCATTTTCAATTCTACATTCTCCATTCCTAACTCTCAACCCTTAACTCTCAACCCTTAATTCTTAACCCTCAACCCTCCAATCTCCATTTTCAATTCTACATTTTCCATTCTACATTTTACATTCTCCTCTCTCCACCCTACACTTTTAACTCTTAACCCTTAACTCTCCACCCTCAACAATAATCCGCACCGCCGAAGGCAGCAGCGAAGCTAATATGTAATCTGCCAATCTGCAATCAACCCTTAACCCTTAACTCTCAACTCTCCATTCCACTCTCCATTTTACATTTTCAATTCTACATTATCCATTCCTAACTTTTAACCCTTAACTCTCAACTCTCCACTCTCAACCCTCAACCCTCAACAATAATCTGCAATCCGTAATCTGCCAATCTGCAATCAACCAACCCTCAACCCTTAACCCTCAACTCTCAACTCTACACTCTCCACTCTCTCCAAATCCATATTTACCCCTATCTTTTTGAGTAATTACCCTTAACAACCATTCCATTTCCACCAAATACCTTTGCATTCAATGCTGCATTTAGTCAAATTTAGTTAGGGGTTAACCCTCAAATCACCTAGGGTAAACACCTAATTAAAATTTACAATAAATTGTATGTCAAAAAGTTGATTTTTGCCCATTTTTCCGACCTTAAAACCGAATAAGCTTTACAGTAATTTTGGAAAAACAAACAAATTATTAACTTTAAAAAATTAAAATTATGGCTGGTTCAATTATTACCCTAGAAGAAGCATCTTCGATCACTGCCTCATTTAGAAGAAGCTATCCAAACGCAACAAAAGCAGTGTATTACACTTCCAACGTGTTCAGCGACATCATGTCTCAAAAGGGTTGTGTTGGCATTAGAGTTTACAATGCTGTAGATGCAAATGGAAACATGACAAACGTACTCGTTGGTGTAGATGCAAATGATAATGATATGTATAACGGTAAAGTTTATGAAAATGGAACTCGTTGTCCACCTAAATGTTCAATAAATAATCCTTTAAATTCCTAATGGAGAGATTATTCAATTTTTCTTTAATCTTTCAAATGGCGGCAGAATTTCTGCCGCTTGTTTTTTTATTTTTCCTAAAAAAACAAATTAATAAATCTTTAAAAATCTTCCTGATATCCTCATTTATAAGTAGTTTTTTACTTTATTTGACAGGAGTATTTCAAATAAATAACTTAATAATTTTTAATGCTTATCAGGGGATAACAATTTGCACATTATCGATTTTTTATTTTTCAATATTGAAAAGCCATTTATTCAAAATCATAATTGTAATTATTTTTTCAATTTGCTTTTTTACTTTGATATGGGAGCTTACAAAAACGAGTTACCTAGTAAGCACATTGGTTGTTGAAAGCTTCTGTTATATAATTTTTGCGTTACTATTTTACATTGATTATATTAATTCATCAAAAGTAAATAATCAAGCAAAATCATATATTCTAATAAACACATCTATTTTTATTTACAATTGTTTTAGTGTTCTAAATAATCTTGAAATCGAAAAATTAATGATTACCAATTATTGGTTTATACATAATTTAATTGATGGTCTTTTAAAACTTTTAATTGCTATAGCCATTTGGAAGATGCCCAAAACATACCTTTCTTAAAGGTAATTATTTTAGTTTCTATTATTTTTTCGCTCCTTGCGATTGCGTTCTATGTGTTATTCCTCACATTTAAAAAACGAATCGAGCGCGAACAAGAAGCTTTGCGTACAGCCGAAATAAACTTCGAACGCCAAATCAGCGAAGCATCCATCAAAGCAGAGCAACAAGAGCGAGTTCAAATTGCCATGGACCTACACGATGAAATCGGAGCACTTGTCACCGTTTTAAAAATCAATATTCTGAACGCACAAAACCGACTCAACGAACCCGATCGCCTATTCGGACTTTTAGCAGACACCTCCCAAGTCATTGAAAAAACCGCCGACACAATTCGGAATATATCAAACCGAATTTCACCACCAACGCTAGTTAAAATGGGAATCGACGCCACACTTGATGAACTCGTAAGAACCATCAATGCAACCGGCAAAATGACCATCAACTATCAAAGCAACCTCAGCGGAGTGAGATTTCGGTTAGAAGCCGAGCTCAACATTTATCGAATCATAAAAGAAACAATCAACAACATCCTCAAGCACAGTCACAGCGAAAAACTCGACATTGAAATAAAACGAAGCAACGAAAACATAAAAATCACATTCAATTATACCGGATTAGGACTCAACAATGCACAAGTTGAACACCTGTTACGACAAGAAAAAGGGAACGGATTAAAAAGCATTCAATCAAGAATTAATAACTTGCGTGCAAGTATTAGATACGAAGTAGATAAAAAAGGAAAAGCAGAAATTTTGATTAAAATCCCGATCGATGAAATCAGAAATTAACGTAGTAATCGTCGACGACCAGAACCTCGTGCGACAAGGAATCATAAGATTATTCGAAGACCATCCACACATTAAAGTCGTGCATGAAGCATCCGATGGCGTTGAAATCATCAATTGGTTCAAAGAAACCAAAAACAAAATCCCGGTAGACGTCGTCCTCATGGACATGCAAATGCCCAACATGGATGGTTGGGAGACCACTGAAATTTTAGTCCGAAAATACAAACAACTCCGTATCATCGGTTTAAGCTCCTATGACAACGAAGCATTTGTCGATCGATTCATCAAAAACGGCGGTAGAGGCTACCTGTTAAAAGTCCAGGAAATGAATGAAGTAGTCTCCGCCATAGAGCAAGTAGCCGAATTAGGATATTACGTCAGTGAGCGCGTACCCTTAACCAAAATACAAGATTTCCTCAGGAAAACCGTTTTACTTCCTGCATTCAACACCTCAGTGCTATCAGACCAAGAAATCAAAGTTGTTCAGCTCATTTGCCAAGAAAAAACCAGCCAAGAAATCGCAGACATCCTATTCGTCTCCAAAAAAACCATCGAGTCCCACCGCGACCGAATCCTAACAAAAATCAATGCCCGCAATATGGTCGGCATCGCCCTTTACGCCGTCAAGCACAACCTAGTGAAATTCTCCTAGAATCCCCTTAACCCTACATTTTACATTCTCAATTCTACATTCTCAACCCTCAACCCTCAACTCTCCACTCTCCACCCTCAACAATAATCTGCAATCCGTAATCTGCAATCAACCAACCCTTAACCTACATTTTACATTCTCAATTCTACATTCTCAACCCTCCACTCTCAACTCTCCACTCTTCACTCTTAACTCTTAACTCTCCACCCTTAACCCTTAACCCTTAACTCTCTACTCTCAACAATAATCTGCATTCCGTAATCTGCAATCAACCAACCCTTAGCCCTACATTTTACATTCTCAATTCTACATTCTCACCCCTCCACCCTCAACAATAATCTGCAATCCATAATCTGCAATCAACCAACTCTCAACCCTCAACAATAATCCGCAATATGTAATCTACCAATCTGCAATCAACCAACCCTCCACTCTCCACTCTTCACTCTTAACCCTTAACTCTCCACTCTCAACCCTCAACCCTTAACTCTTAACTCTACATTCTCAATTCGTCACTCTCCCCCATCAGTAAAAACACCCAATTCCTTAAGGGTAAACACAGAATGAGCCATCCAACTACTTAATTATATAATGCTGAATATCAATAATATAAATCCATTTTAAAGAATACGAAAACTACACTGTGGCAAAAAATCAACATGTTGAATCCCTAACTTGCACACTCAAAATTTTAACGTTTTTTTAGACTTAAAAAGTAATTTGACTCAGAAGAAAAGAGGCACGAAGAAGCTGTTTAAATCATCAAGACACAATAAAATGAGACAACTTGAACAGATTAATTATTATGCTGCTTATAATTCAATTACTTCCTGAGCGTTCATTAGGGCAAGTCATCGGCGTTCCTATTAATGAAGATTCACTGCAATTTTCACAAACCAACCTAGTTTCAACCAACATCAAGCAATACATCAAGGACTTCACCCTACCAAAAATTCAACTTCCCTTTGACCTAAAATCCAAGCACCCCGAATACCTACCTTCAAAAGACAGCCTAAAAAACTGGAAACGTTATCTACCCGAGTTCGGTGGACAAGTAAGCATGGGATATGATGTAGGGCAATTACCAAATTATTTTATGCCGAATACAGAACGACCTATGCAGGTTTTTCATACAGAAGCAGCATTGAATAGTACCCTGTTATTTTTACCCGTTAAATTATCTTGGCGTTATGCGACCGTAAAAAATCCAATTGGAGTCAATAATTATTTCCGACTATCGATGGATACAGAGCGTTTCAAGCAATTACCCAAACTAAACCAATCGGCAGTTTCCGAACAAATCAATCAGCAACTCGATGAACTAGATAAAAAACAAGCAGAACTCAATGGTAAATTAGGATACACCGAACTCTTGCGTGACAAAATGAAACTCCAAATACAAAGAACATTACAAGAGCAAGAAGAGAAACTAAATGAAATAGCTAAAGAACAAGCCAATTCCAAAATGTTGGAAATGGATTCATTAGTGCGGGATTCACTTTCCAAAGTAGAACCCGGCAAACGCGATAGTTTGACCAAAGCTTACAATGAAAAGTACGAGCAAGCCCTACAAGCAAAACAAAAAGCAGATTCATTGCTGGCGGAATATGAATTACGAAAAAAACAAATCGAACAAATCAAGCAACAAGCCGACACCATTCAATACTACGTTGCCAAACTTTCAACGCTGAAAAACAAAATGGATTCATTGGAAACGAATGTAATCGAGCAAAAAGACCAATGGATGAAATTAGCGCAAGGAATTTCTGCCAAACAACTTCAAAGCCTCGGCCTTTTCAAAAAATTAGACATCGGACTAACCTATCCCAAAACCAGTGCCTTATCCAAAAATGCCATTCCAGTCAAAGGGATTGACATGGAGATCCAAAAAGGAAAATGGTATTACGCCTTAACAGCTGGTGTAACGATGAACAACCTAATGGTCACCAACAATGCCTTGCAGAACAGCCTTCAAAACACAATGAACTTGTTCAATCAATTCGATTTTCAATCCATAAAGGACAAGCGCATGCTGGTGATGGCAAAAGCAGGTATTGGAGAAAAAGACAAAACACATGCTTTTATCGGTGTTCGTTATACCAACAAAGGAATAACCACTGGATTTTATCAAACAGATAGTTCCACAAACGTCCAACCGGCAGCAGGCATTGAATTGGATTTGCGCTGGGTTCCATCATTCACACGGGGAACTGCCTTCGATTTAGTATATGGAAAAACATCGCTAGCACAACACGCAGATGATTCTGTCCATGTTTCACCCCTAAGAAGTCTTTTTTCAAACGATCGTACACACACAGGTTTGTTGCGTGTCACACAGCAATTCAATCCCATTCATTCTTCCATCACTGCAAGTTTGCGCTTCTTGGACGCACAAGCCGATATGGCAAGCATGGGAATTCTGCAACCCAACAACATGCGCTTTGAGGTTCAAACAAAGCACAACATAACCTCTGGAACGCAACTTGGATTTACCTACCGCACCGACCAAAACAATGTCAATCGTTTACAAGACACCACCAAACAAGTAGATATGTATGGGGTAAATGCTAGTTCAGTCATTTTTGAGAAAATACAAGTTAGTGGCCAAGTCAATTATTTAAATCAAAAGTACCGCCAACCGCAAATGCTCTCGCAAGCAATGAATTACATGGCAGCTTTATCCGCCAATGGAAGCTATAAGCTATTTGGAATTCAGCAAAACGCAGGTCTACAAGCGGACTTTTATAAAATCACTTCCATACAAGGATTGACCAATTTAACACACCTCAGTGCCGACCATCAAACCAAGTTTGAAGCAGGAAAAAACACCTTCACGTTGGCTTATTTCAAAAGCAGTGTTCCTACAGACACGGCAAGTGCAATTACATGGTTAATTCAAGATGCCTTTCTATACAAATTAGAACGCATAGACTTAACAGCTGGACTTAAAATGGCAAGAAGTACGAAATATGGTTATCAAGCAGGAGGCTTTGTAGGAGTCAATTTCAGATGGACAAAACAACTGAGTTGGGTGGCAAGAGTCGAAAAACTAATTCTCGGTGATTTTTACAACACCTACGACCCAACACGATTTGCGCGCTTTCCATTCTATATACAAACGAGTATCAATTATCAATTCAAATAAGATGAAAAAACTACTGTTTTTAGTGACCTTATTCCTGACAAACACCTTGTTTTCGCAAGAAAGCATTTTGCTGAATACACCTGCTGATGGAGATACCATTTTCACCCATCATCCCTTACTAACATGGTGCATTTGGGGAGGTTTACCGGTAAACAACGAACGTGAATACTATCAGATTACAGTTGTTGAACTTCAATACAACCAGGATGCGGCATCCGGCGTGATGGTCAACACTCCATTAGTGCACATGGATCATTTAGCTCAAAACCAATTATTCTACCCCTACGATGCACCCGAGCTACAAGAAGGAAAAAGATACGGTTGGCAAGTTCAAAAAATCATGAACAATGCAGTCGTTTGTTCCTCCGAAGCCTGGGAATTTATTTTGGCAATCCCTCCGGTATTAACGCCGGTCTATTACAAAATGAAATTAGTGCAAGATGGCGCATTATGTCAGGCAATCAATGGCAAGTTTTATTTTGAATTTTCAGAAGCTTATAATTCGGAAGAATTGAAATTCAGGTTATTGAACCAAGAAAATACTCCTATAAATGCACAAGCCAAATTCAATCAAGAAAACGGAGAATTAGCCCAAGAAATAAATGTCAAGCGAACAGGTTTCAATCAATACGAATTGAATTTTGGCACAGGTGTTCAAATAGGCATATACAAACTAGTGGTTTGGGACACCAAAAACAGAAAATACGAATTAAGCTTCTCAGTAGATTGATTTAATAAGCATGGAAAGAGATACGTCACAACAAAAAAATGATTTTTAGAGATATGAAAGCACTCTTTAATTTCTTACTCATTTCAACTTCATTCATTGGTTTTACGATGAGGTTGAATTGTACAGATTACAAACGCATTTACAATCAGCGCCTAGAACAATTTACCCGAATTGAACAATCAGGAAAACTTTGGATGAATCTTAAAATATACCCCAGAGCAGTTAAAGTTGCTGAACTTGCACTTCAGGGAGAGCTCTCCGATGCTTGGGCTTTGCAAAAAATGAAAGGAAATGAACTTTATTTCTCATTAGAACTTCAATGTCCGGAAACGGGAATGACTGAATTTTTAAACTTGGATAGTGACCAAACCACTTTCAGTGAACGTGTTGAATACTATCATTTTCAATTTTTATCAGACATAAAAGTTGAATTGGATAACAAACCCATTTCATTGGCGCAATTTGAATTCGAGCGCTTGTTCAACATAAGTCCTAAAGGAAAATTCTTCGGTGTCATACCCATAAAGAATAATTCTAAAAAATTACGAATAACAATTGCAGATAAACTCTATGATCATGATACTAACCTCTTTGAATTTGATTTAAGTTCAATCAAGAAGTTACCAAAATTGAAAAAAATAAAGAATCCTGGAAAAAAATAAATATGAGTAATAATATCAAAAAACACGGAACGATTCAAGTAGCACCATTGATGTTGGCGCTATTGATTTTCTTTGAATCTACCGCAGGAAACATGCGCTTCTTAGCTCATTCAAAATTCTATTCTTTTCATACTTTCAATAATTTCTCGAACGGAAATAGCAATTTTTTACCTGTGGAGAAAGAACGTTATTTTGCTAAACCATTTAGTAAAGACCCCATTGCAGGAGGCCCTGACCAACCCGAAGTCCAAAGCTTTACACCCATTGGAATCAGCGACATGGTCGACCCGTTTACAGGCGATTTTTCATACAACATTCCCATTATGGAGGTTGATGGTTACCCTATAAACTTAGCCTATAACGGTGGAGCAAATATGGATCAAGAAGCATCATGGGTAGGCTTAGGTTGGAATTTAAACCCCGGGGTCATGAATCGTTCACTAAGAGGTTTACCGGACGATTTTAATGGTTCAGATTCCATCGTTACGGAAATGAACCAAAAAAAGAACTGGACAATGGGTGTTAACGGAGGCGCTGATTTTGAATTATTTGGATTTGAAATGGAAAGCGGTGACGATACTTTGAATGCTAGCGTTGGTTTGTCTGCTAACCTGAGTATTAATTATGATAATTTTCAAGGGTATAGTTCTTCTTTAAATTTTAATCCTAGTTTAAGTATTCCAAATCCAAAGAAAAAAACATCCATAGACGCAGGATTAGGTTTTTCGGGAAGTAGTGCAGGTGGTGCATCAATTGAACCTAGTTTAAGTTTTTCTGAAGAATTAGAGAATAATAAATCCCGTAAATTAAACCTTGGAGCAAAGCTCAATACAAGACAAGGATTAAGTGCAAGTGCTTCTTATACAAAAATAAAACAGTTTGATGTAAGTACTAACCTAAAGAATAAAATTGGACTATCTGATTTTAAAATGTATAGCACGAAATCAGTCCATTCTATTGGTAATATCTCTTTTTCTCCTAAAATAAGCATGCCCATTGACATGTTTTCTACCTCATTTAGTTTCAAAATTGGACCGGATGTTACAGGTTCAGATCTTTCGATAGTGGTTGGAGCTAATTATTCATCAAGCTGGTTGAGAAAAAATAGAATTGCTAACCCGGCTTTTGGATATAATTACCTAGGAGAGGGACAATACAATCAATTTGCAGTTTTAGATTTCACTAGAGAAAACGACGGAGCAATTACTAAAAACACTCCTGGCTTAGCTATTCCTAGTTTAACTAATGATGTTTTTTCACCATCAGGACATGGAATTGGTGGTAGCTATAAACCAATTCGTAATGAAATTGGATATCTTTTTGATGCAAAGCAATATACAAAATCTACTTCAACTGACTTTGATTTTGAAACCAATTTTGGAACTACCAACAAATTAGGGTTGGATGTCAGTGTTAATTCTCTAATGAACAAAAGTGGTAATTGGGATGATTTTCAAAATAAAGCACAGTCGCATCTAGGTTTTAATAGAAATCGAATTGTATATAAAGAAGCCAATGAACTTTCTGTTGATAGTGATCTAACCCATTTTGATGAAATAGGTGGGTCTGTGGCTACTAAGTTTGAATACTCATCATTTCAAGGGATAAATAACACGCTGATTTCTACAAATAATCAATTATTTCAAAATCCGGATTATACAAAATCAGGTAAATCAAAAAACAATCAATTATCAAGTACATTAACTAACGAAGAACTACGGAAAGGGGCTGGTACTCAGCGAATGCACATTTCAAATTACGCTTATTCTAGACCTCAATTAAATCACCATATTGGTCAATTTACAGTCTTAAATACGGAAGGGTCTAGATATGTATATGGCATTGCAGCATACAACCATTTCCAAAGCAATGTTTCGTTTTCTGTGGATAATAATCCGCTCAATAGCAATGGAATGATTGCTTATCAAGTTGGAGTCGACAACTCAACGAATAACAACAAGGGAACAGAAAATTATTTCAACAAAGAAACAACGCCTGCTTATGCTCATTCCTACCTCCTTACAACGGTATTAAATGCTGATTATGTGGATGCAGATACCACAAAAGGTCCGAGTCAAGGCGATTTGGGTGGTTATTTAAAATTGGATTATTACAAGGTTGATAATTACCAATGGAGAACTCCAATAGTTGGGGCTGGAGTTGCCAACTATGAAGAAGGATTCCATACAGACGATAAAGATGATAAAGGGCATTATACCTATGGCGAAAAAGAGATGTGGTACTTAACCGCAATTCGCTCAAAAAATCACATTGCAGTTTTTCATACTTCAGCTCGAGCAGACGGCAATGCGATGGATTCAAACGGTATTTTAATTACAAGTGGTGCCAAAATGATGAAATTAGATAGCATTTCGTTGTTCTCTGCTCCGGATTATGACGCTAATGGATTAAATTCAAAACCAATCAAAGTAGCTCATTTTATATATGATTATAGCCTTTGTAAAAACTTCCCCTTAAACTCAAATACTTCCCCTTCAGACAACGGAAAACTTACACTTAAGAAAGTGTATTTTACCTATGAAAAGTCTCACAAAGGCCGTTTTAGCCCGTATAGATTCAATTACGATTTCAACCCAAATTACCATCCTAAAAGTGTCGATCGTTGGGGTTCTTACAAACCATATCCAACCAATTACAATGGCAATGTTTATGATTCACCCCTCAGACCAAGTGATTACCCCTACGTTGATTTCAATAAATCGGATGTCGACTTATATGCTTCAGCTTGGAACTTAACCGATATATCATTGCCTTCAGGTGGAAAAATTGAAGTGCAATACGAATCCGATGATTATGCTTTTGTACAACATAAAAGAGCAAATCAAATGTTTAAAATCATTGGGGTTGAGAACCAAGGTGGTGTTACAACGAGTGGTGATGAAGATTTAAGTTCCTTGTTGTTGCCAAATATTCCAAATGCAAAATTGTATTTTGAATTACTTCCCAATGGCAACGGTGGTTATTACACAAATATTGCAGATTATGTTCCTGAGGACCCGATGGTTTATTTCAGGGCATTAATGAAGTTCAACGACAACAGGTATGATTTTGTGCCGGGTTATGCTGAAATTGACAATATTTCTATTACTTCTTTAAACGGCCAGCCGGTAGGAATGCTTCAGTTCAAACCCGCGAAATTGAAAGACAATGGAGCCGAAATCTACAACCCGATTGCAATTGCAGGAATTCAGTTCGGGCGCATGCACCTTACTAAATTTATTCCACCTTCCAATAGCATTGGAGATGCCAACAACACGCAACCTATTGGAGGTGTTGTTGACGCTATTGTAGGTGCGGCATCTTCGTTTACAGAATACTTCACAGGTCCCAATGGCATGCTTTGGGCAGAAAATGTAGGTACTAAATTGAGAATTGACAAATCATGGATTCGTTTACAAAATCCAAATCAACAAAAACTGGGAGGTGGTTATCGAGTGAAACAAGTAAAAATTTATGATTCTTGGGACACGCTGACAAACAACCAAATGAATGGATTCAGTTACGGACAAGAGTACTTATATGTAGATAATCATGGGCACTCAAGTGGTGTAGCTGCCTATGAGCCTCAAGCTGGAGGAGATGAAAACCCATTTCAAAAACCGCTGTTTTTCTCTAACAGAAATGTTCTTGCTCCCGATGATAGAAATTACCAAATTTTACCTGTCGGTGAACAGTATTTCCCGAATCCGCAAGTGGGATATTCTATGGTCACAATTCGTAATATTCAACATCAAAATGTTACGAGGACAGCAACAGGAAAAGTGGTACATGAATTTTACACAGCTAGAAACTTTCCTACAATAGCTCGTAAAACAGAAGTGAATTCTATTCCGAATAACATAACAATTCCTGCCTATTTTTTCAACTTCAATGTGCATCAACTAGTTGCTTCCCAAGGATTTGTTGTTGAAACAAATGATATGCATGGAAAACCAAAAGGTGAGTACATATATGCCGAAGGGCAAACATCTCCCCAATCATCTGTTGAATATAAATACAAATCTGAAAATTTAACCTATGACGGAAAATTAGTAAAACACTTACTAAATAATGCCACGACCATTTCTAAAAACGGAGCTGTCAATTCACAAAGTAGAATAGGTCTTCAATACGATGCGGTCGCTGATTTCAGAAAAAGTTTGTCGCAAACGGTCAATGTGCAAGGGCAATTTAATATAAACTTTACCCTTCCATTCATCATTGTTCCAACCGGTTACGGACAATATGGTTATGAACGCACTGCTATGCGAAGTGCGACATTTACAAAAGTCATAGAGCGTTTTGGATTATTAGACACGACCATTGCTACAGATGATAAATCCATTGTAAGAACTGAAAATTTAGCCTATGACTCAGAAACGGGAGCGGTCATTTTAACAAAAACGCAAACCGATTTCAACGATGCCGTTTACAACCTGTCTGTTCCGGCACATTGGTATTATGACCGCATGGGACAAGCGTACATCAATATGGATTATGAGACAAACAATGTGTCTGTCATAAGTGGTGGGTCAACTCAACTCAACAATGCGGCTTTAGTAAAAGGGGATGAAATTCTTTTGAAGGATTTCAATGGCAATGAAAGTATGGCATGGGTAACAGATATTAACGCAAATGGAGCTAAGCTCCAATACAAAGATGGCTCCCTAGTCACTGGAACATTTGCTAATGTTAGAATAATTCGGTCAGGAAGAAGAAATACGCAAATGATGCCGATTGGCACAATTACCCTTCGTTCAAATCCATTAACTTCCATTGCTTCAAATTTCTATGACAATGTTTTACAAGCTTCAGCGACAGAATTTACCGAAGATTGGCGAACGTTCTGTGATTGTTTTGCTGGAAGCGATTCTACTCATCTCACTTCTAATCCCTATGTAAGAGGAACAAAAGGTACATGGAGGCCTCTTACCTCATACGTTCATTTGACAGATAGATCACAAGCGTATGTAAATCAAAACTCAAACATACGTGACGATGGTTTCATGACCTCTTTCTCCCCATTTTATAAATTCCAAAACGGAGCATGGAATGTAGATAGACAAAATTGGACTTTTACTTCCAAAGTAACAGAGTTCAGTCCATTCGGTCAAGCACTGGAAACAGTAGACCCATTGAATAGATATACGGCATCCATTTTTGGATATAATCAGACCTTGGCAACAGCTGTTGCGGCCAATGCCCGTTACAGACAGATTGGATTTGATGGTTTTGAAGATTACAGTTTTCAAAATTGCTCAGACAATCACTTCAGAGTTGCTGATGCATTTACAAACAAATTATCGAATCAAGCACATACCGGAAAATATTCCATTAAAGTAGCTGCAACTGACAATGTTGTATTAACTAAAATCATTGAAACAGGCTGTGAAGCGAGCAGATGTAATCTAGTGAAAAACGACAACTTGGTCAATAACGCAAATGGTTCAACAACGCAAACCGTCACTTTTTCAAATGGTCAAGCTCCTTACCAAATGGACATTCAAGTTATTAACGGAACGCCAAATTATCAATTAAATCTAGATGGAAATGGAATTACTGTTCCAAACGCAACTACCTCTTACATTATGAATATTCAAGTAATTGACGCAAATGGTTGTGTTCAAAATTTCCCGGTAATTCGATAACATTATGAAGAACATTATATCCTTTACATTTTTATTCGTTGCATTTTCTGCATTTTCCTTTTCGGACACCACACTAGTTCAGATTACTTCCCAGCAAAATACAGCTTGCGAATCTGCTTACAAATTATGCCAAAATGTATACCAATCCTTTGATTTTCAAAATGGAACAACGAGAGAGAAACCTTGTCAACCACAAGCTTTGTTTTATAGATTTCAGATAAGTAGCTCCTCTGCATTTAATCTAAAATTGCTTCAATCCGCTGGAAATTACATTTTATATGGCCCTTTTAATGCGGATAATTTTCTTAACTGTGAGTCAATTTACAATTATGCGGCCAATTCAATTTCTGGAACATTACTTTCAGGGGTAAATTCTTCAATAAACGTGAGTAGTGGTTACTATGTATTACAAATAATTCCAACAGCATGTACTGGTCAGGTTCAATTAAGAATGGATCAGAAATACCTAACATGTGCTTCAACCGTTTCTTGTGCTGATTGTGTCAGTTCATTTTCTCCTGTTCCCGGTAGATACATTGTTTCAGCATGGGTCAAAGAAAACAATGCCACTCAATCTACCACGAATTATACAAAACCCTATGTGAGAATCTCTTTCGCTGGGTCTACGAATGCATTCAACCTTTTGCCTTCGGGAAAAATAATTGATGGTTGGCAAAAAATAGATTCTGTAATTACGATTCCTAATGGAGCAACTAGCATTAGTATCGCTCTAAAAGTAACTGCGGGCGAGGCTTTTTTTGATGACATACGATTTTTTCCGCTCGACGGATCCATGATGAGCTATGTATATGACCCCATCAACCTGAGATTAATGGCTGAATTAGACGAGCGAAATTACGCCACTTTATATGAATACGACGAAGAAGGCAAATTAATCCGAATCAAGAAAGAAACGGAAAAAGGCATCATGACCATTCAGGAAAACAGAGATAATATATTAAAACATTAAAATGAAAGCATTGACATCTATTATTTGTGCTGTTTTTCCCCTCATGTTGAGTGCTCAATGGTCTAACATTTCAAGAGAAGAATTTGGAAATGTGATTAAGGAGATGGACAAAAAAATGAATGAAAAACGAAGTTACAGCTATACTGCAAAACAATGTTTTTTTGAGAGTGCGGATAGCAAAGATACTGTGACAACAATGAATTTCAGTTACCATTTTGTTAGTGAATTAAACATATTGAATATAAGACAATTCAATACCTTTTTAGTCCAAGATGCATTGGTCAGCGTTAGGATTGATTCAATGGAAAGAATTTTAATTATTGAAAATCCAAACCAAGATTTAGCACATTTAAACCCCAATCGAAATTTTTCAGATTTTTTGAATAGTGGCGCTACGGTTCAGAAAAATAGCTCAGGTAAAGAAACTGTTTACAAAGTCAAATTTGACACACTTGCTCTATTTAGCAACTTAAAAATTTGGGTTAATTCCAATGGTGATATTACAAAGTATACGTTGATTTCAGGAAGACCCGTTCCAGATGCTAATGCAGCTGAACAACGATTCTTGTATCCCAGATTAGATGTTTCGATTTCAAATATTAGAAATGGAAATGAAGTAACTCAAAACGGACTTATTGCCCCGATTTTCTTTTTTACAGACAACTCATATTCTAAACTCAAAGAAGAATTCTCAGACTTTGAAGTTTTAGACACACGAGCAAATAAAGAACAGAAATAATGAAATATATTGATCGTGAATCTCACGCTTTACTAAGCCTTAAAAAACGAATTCACAATCGAAGAAAAACAAATGAAATGAACATGAATAACATTAAAAATTCATCCGGAAAAGCAATATTGGCTTTAATTATTATGTTGCAAAGTATCTTAAGCTTTGCAGGAGTCATTCCTACTGCAGCAACTATTGCAACAAATTACCAAGGTTCACCGGTCGTTATTGGCAATACCAATGCACAAGTAACAGTTACGGCAACTACTCCGGGAAGCAGTGATTGGGATCAGTTTGTTCAGAACAGAATTTCTTTAGGGGTTGATTTAAATTACAAGCAATTCGCAGGAAGCAATGCAGATGTTAAGGTAAAATTCAATGTCAAACGTTGGAACGTTAACATGTCACCATTGGCGGACTCAACAGTATATCTCTCGGTAAGATACAGACCAACATTGGATACAAATTACCAGCAATTACAACGCATTCAATTTAAAAATGCCTATAAAATGCAAATACGTATTGATAGCATTTATGTCAATGGTACAGCTACAACAACCCTTCCCGCATACCTTTTTGCAAAAGGAGAAATTTGGGTGGATCGTTATACAAATTTCACCGCTTTAAATACAGGTATTTCTATGCTTTCTCCACTTTTTGCAGACAAAGATTGCAATGGTGAAAACGAGGAGGTAACTATACAATGGGCAGCCATTCCTGGAGCAGTGGAATACCAATTGGAATGGTTACACATCAATGATTATGGCTTCGACCCAAATCACCCGAATGACCCGAATTACATCTCCATTGACTCGAACAACGTAGCATATAATTTCAAATACAATTCCACGCGTATTGCAACCTCAACCACTTCATACACCTTAAATTTATTATTTAACAAGGGTTGGATCATCTACCGCGTCAGAGCACTAGGTTATGCTGGAGGCAATTTAAACAACGAGTTGTATAATGTTTGGAATCTTGCTGAATCAGGAAATGTTGGTGCAATTAATTCATCGTACAAAATTCACATTGACCAATCGACGGCACATGAAAACATGATCAATTGGCAATATGCAGCAACCTATGCAGAAGAAGGAAAGCGCAAAGAAGTAATCAGTTATTTTGATGGAAGTTTACGTAATCGTCAAACGGTAACAAAAATAAACTCCAACAACAATACCATCGTTGGAGAAACCATCTACGACCACCAAGGAAGACCTGCTGTACAAGTATTACCGGTTCCTGTTCCTGATGCAACTTGTGCTACTGGCGCACAAACAACCATTCATTTTTATCCTAATTTTAATAAAAATGAAAACAACAATTCGTATTCTAGAAATGATTTTGATAAAGATGTTTCTACCTGTAACATTGAGGCAGCGCAAATGTCAAACACGTCGGGAGCATCTAATTATTATTCTCCTGCTAATACAAATCAAGACCGAGAACAAGGATATGTGCCGGATGCAAATGGATACCCATTTACGCAGGTAGAATATACACCGGACAATACCGGAAGAATTAGAAAGCAAAGTGGCGTGGGGCCCGATTTTAAAATTGGAAGTGGGCATGAAACAAACTATTTATATGGTAAGCCGGGACAAGTCGAATTAGACCGACTTTTTGGATCAGAAGTCGGGTATGCCGAACACTATAAAAAGAACAGCGTTACAGACCCCAATGGACAAGTTAGCATCAGTTATTTAGATCAGGAAGGTAGAGTTATTGCTACGGCATTAGCTGGAAATGCTCCTGACAATACAATTGAATTATCTTCTGCATCAGGAGCATCGGTCACAATTACTGAAAATGCTTTTGGAAATAACAACATGGAAAACCGCCTAAATATGAATGGCGATGGCTACATCTTTTCCCAAGTTTTGAATGTAGTAAACACATCAAACTACACCTTTGATTACAATTTCTCCATTTCCCCACTTATTGACGAGTGTCTACCAAATTATTGCATTGACTGTGTCTACGATTTAAGCCTTGAACTAATCGATGAATGTGGAGTAAACCACGCTCCTGCTGAATATCAAAACAAAATTACAGGTAAATTCTCTCAAACTGCTAATGGCTATGCGTTCCATGGAATTTGTACCAATCCTCAGAATGGAACTTCAAATACACAGCCATTTACAATTAATAATTTACCCAATGGAATGTATTATTTGAATAAAGTTCTTACGGTGAATAATGAAGCTAGAGAAGCATACATAAACCTCTATTTAGATACTACAAAAAATACCTGTATTAAAACATTACATGATTTTCAACAAGAGGCTTTAACTGAAATAGATTCCTCATTATGTAATATTGATTGTGAAACATGCCTGCAACAATTAGGTTCCTTAGACGAATTTGTTTCCTCAGGAAAAGGTACCGCTGGAGATTATTACGAAAGAAAAGAACAATGCGACAAAGCATGTCAAGATGATTACGTTTCTCCTTGTGAAGCATCCTATCAAATGATGTTAATAGACATGAATCCTGGAGGGCAGTATGGTGAATACCTTAACAGTACAACAGGTGCTGTTGACTTTTCAACCTATCCCTTATCAATCTACAATGCATCAAATGCATTACCAAATACGAGTGCAAGCTGGAGAAACCCAATCCTTGAGCAAGCCACAGGTAACATAACCTATTACATGGATGACAACGGTGACAGCAGTAAGATATACCTAACGCAAAATAATTCAGGTAACTGGGTTCCTCAACCCTTAACCAGTGCAATATTAAAACACAATTCCTCCAATAACACCTTTTACATTTATCCAACAGAATTAAACAACGTTACAGATTTCATTGAGAATTTTGAATCGTCTTGGGCAAAATCATTAGCATATTATCATCCTGAGTATTGTTATTACAAAACATGCCTTGGTTTTTCCCAACCAAACAACGCTACAGATGCCTTTAGTTCTGATGATTTTGACAAACTATTAAGCAAAACAAATACGTTTGAACAAGCAATTCAAAACGGCTTTATTTCATCTAACTATCAATTTATTTTTAACTCAAATCTATCTGGTAACCCAACAGCCTATCCATTAGAAAATTGGTTGGCTCCAAGTTCAAACAACCCGCAAGATACAACCCACGCGTGGGATCCATTTGTTTATTTTACAAACACAAATTCTGCTCCATGCAATACCTTCGGGCAAGCATTAGCAAATAAATTCAACAATTACACAACCATTAATGGTCAATCTTATTCCATGATGCAAGTGGCAGCTATGATGGCGCGATGTGGCAACAATACAACGGGAACTTATAATGCTTCATGTTTCAATTTTGCAGGTACTTACAACGGCTCGTATGATATTGCGATTTTAAACAAGGAGTGGCAGTCCCTAAAAGCAATGTATTTAGGTGAAAAAAGAGAACTTCAATTACAATTTGAAGATTGCAAAGCAATTACCGTTTGTAACCTTTTTTGTGGTTGCATTGGTGATGAGAATTTCAACGCATTTGCCGGTGGTTCTTTTTCTTCATCCAATTATTTAGCGAGCAGACAACCATGTGGATTAAATCTACTGAATCAATACCAAAACAAGCAAAGAAGATTTGTTACGGCTTCAACTTTATCACAAATGCCAACGCCAAATGAAGCTGCTTTTAACTTGTTTACGCAAACAGGACAATGTCCCGTTGCTTTCTCTTTAGAACAAATGCTGACTACCTTAGCTGATAGCAATGTTTTTGCCAACACTACACTGCTCAATCTGAACAACTTCAACGAATTGACAAACCTGTATTTGGCTTATAACAATTACGAAATCCCTTTGGCCATTCCTTCCATGTACCAAGCTTCAACGATAAGTACCAATGGGGACACCTTAAAACTCTTTTGGCTTGACCCATCTTTTACAACGACATATCACCGCTTTAAATTTATTAAAAACAGCACGTACAACTGGTCCGATATCCAACAACTTACTGGTATTCATATCCTTTCGGATTCTACCTTTACAATCATTGGTAAAGCACTTAATAGCGCTGGGTTATACGATGAAATTACAATACAGGGTAAAGCAAGTGGTTTCAACTTATTAACATGTAGTTTTACAAACGAATGTCAACCGAACCAGTTAGCAAAAGACCTTCAGTTTCTGCTTAATACGTTAAATGAATATGGACAATTAAATTCTACTACACCGGTGGCAATTCATCCCTTCAATGCAGGTGGTCAAAACATAGATTTACAATCTTTGTGGATTTCCAATGCAGCTGGAATAACAGGTAATTTATTTGCTATTAGAACTTCTTCCAGTACATTAAAAATATATAATCCTGCTGGCAACCCAAATGATGGGCTTTTCATTCAAATTAATAGTCTGAATCCTTCTGGAACTAACAGTCCGATTGACTATTTTTCGAACATCAATTCATTGGGTCAAAATTCATTTGAAATAACAGTAAATTATATAAACGGACAAACAGCTCTTGCGCATGGTTCTTTCATTCGAAAAATTACGGGTTTGCCGAATCTTGGTTTACCGGCAGGTACATGTGAACTACCAACTCCTCTTCAATGTCAAACTCCTGAAAATAAAAACCTAAATGATTTATTTGCTGTTTTAAAAGATGTTTTCGAAACGCAAAACACAAACAACAATTTCAATTTCAACTTATTTCAAAGTGTTTACCTAACTCCAAACCTAATCAATCAACTACCAACGGGAAGTAGCACCACTTCATCTAGTTATGACAATACGCAAGACATCCTAACTTTAAACGCAGGTTCGTGCAACATGCAAATGACGATAACAGGATCTAACAACATTTCAGATATTGTTGAATTTATTGATATCGAAACAGCAGGGCAGGCTGACCCTTATTTCAATTACCACGCTTTCAAAATCAATGTAAAATTAAACGTAGGAGGGAACATCGTTTATGATGTGTTAAAAGGAACTTCTTGTTTCCCACTTAGAGATTGCGATTACTGTAGTGAAGACAAAGCTACTATGGCAACCTCAATTAACAATACAGATAATGCATGTATTGACAAATACAATGAATACATAGACTGTTTTACCGATTTTTCTACTTGGGCATCAAACAACAACTATGCTTACTCTCCGGGTAAAGAGATTTCATACAAGACCTTTTTAGACTTAAACGTTTGTAATTGCATAACGGAGTTTTGCAGCCGTTTACAAACCATAAAAGACGGCTTGATTCAATTCAGTTCACAAGAAGAATTTAAAAACTACCTAAGCCCAGCTCAAATTTGCGAACACCCTTGCAATCCAAATGTACAAGACCCAATGGATTATCCGGTAATTGATTCTACTGAATTTACAATCACGGACAACTGTTTGGAAATGTTAGTGAACGAAGCCTTGTTCAATGCGCAGCAACGATATGATAACTATGTTGACAGCCTGAAAGGTGAATTAAACGAACGTTATTTAGCAAAGTGTCTGAGCGTCAACGAGCAATTTACCTATACCTATACTGACAAACTTTACCATTTCACACTTTATTATTATGACCAAGCAGGAAATCTAATCAAAACAATTCCACCTGCAGGAATTGAACCTATGAACATAACTGCTTTCAATGATCCCTTATCTCTGCAAGTTGCAGCGGATAGAAACAACCATACAAAAACAGTGTTCACTAAGCACCGATTGGCAACCACCTATGAATACAACTCCCTAAATCAATTAGTTGCGCAATCCACTCCGGATGCCGACCCAATGAATGAATTTGAATTAACATTGACAAACGGCTTACCGGCAACATTAATCACCAACAAAATCCAAATGTTAGATGAAAACAAAGGATATTTAGCAGGGCAGATTGGGAATCGCGGTTACTTGTATAGAACAACAGACGGTGGTGCTTCATGGATTCGCGTCAATGGTTTAGTGGGTGCGGATTTCAAAAAAGTAAAAATGATTACCAACCTCATTGGTTTTGCCATAGGTAGCAAAGGTACGGTCATGAAAACAGTCAATGGAGGTCAAAGATGGGATTTAATTAGCATTTTAACGTCGGTCGGAACACAATCCTTACCGGATTTAAATGACTTTAATTTTTATTCCACGGGATTAAATACCTATGCCGTTACCATAGTAGGTAATGCCGGTTTCATTGCCAAAAGCACAGACTTGACTACTTTCACACAAACAAATTCAGGAATTACCCTTACAGACAACTTGATAAGCATTGACAACGATGGAGCGAAAGAAGTGATTGTTGCGCAATCTACAACCAAAAACACCATCTATTACAAAACCACGGCTGCCACTTCTTGGTCAATTTACACTTCCAATGCTGGGTTAGAAATTCTAACCTTAGATTCCTTGAATAACAAGAATATCATTGCAGGAGCAATAGATGGTAGAATTTACACCAATGACTGGTCAAACGCTTCAAATGCTTGGTATCCCATTTTAAACAACCTCACACAAGACATTACCGAACTGCAGTTCTTCAATAGTCTGCAAGGTTTTGCAATTTCAGGAGGTAAATTATATAAAACAGATAATGGTGGAACAATTTGGAACCTTTTCTCAAATGAAACATTCTATGATTTGGCTAAATCAAAAGACCGTTCAATCATTGGAGCAGTGGGTCAAAACGGCTTAATTCGTATCTTGTTCCCAAATACAACCAACCCTTCAAATTCATTCTTAATTCCTTTCAGTAGCTCGTCCAATATCAATACCATTTGGCTGAATAGAAATGGAAGCAATTCAAATTCAAGTTGGACGGTTGTAGTTTCAAATGGTTCAACCATCTATTATTGTTGGAATGCAATGTCCCAATTCCCGAACTTTACTGCCTATGCAACGGGTCAATCGGCATTCATTTCAGAAATGAATTTCAGCACAATTTCAAACACTTCGTTAGACGGTGTTTCCTTAATGAACAATGGAAAATTATACCGTACGAAATTAAGCAATGCTTCTGCCGCTGTCTTCGATTTAATTACATTAAGTAACACAAACACCTTCAATAAAGTAGTTAAAATTGCAAACACAGGTTTATTTGCAGGTACTGCGGGCACAAAGCTCTATCGCTTTGCTTTAAATACGGCCGATAATCAAGTAACAGAAACCTTACTTTATACTGGAATTACCGGAACAAACAAAGGGCTCTTAGCCGAAAAGGACACCATCAAAATTGCAGGAATAACCATTGCTCATATCAACATAACCACAGCTGGAACGTATGTATTCACGGATCAGTCTTATAAACACAACTTCAAAGGCCTCAGAAACATTCGTTACGATGCAATAAATACCCGTTGGCTTACAAGTGGTGAAGATGGTATCATTGCCCATTTGGAAAACGGAAATTGGGTACAAAAAATCCACCCTGTAAATGCAAACATCAACGCCCAAGAAATCACAAGCAACGGTACTTATGTGGTAGGTGATGCAGGTTATTTTTCAAAGTTAACCTACAATGCATCTACAGGGGCATATTCGGATACTAAAATGCAATTATTCTTAGGCAATTTTGTTGAAGGAAGCGTTTCTCAAAACTTGTATGACATTGAAGCCAATGGAACAAAAATGTATGTGGTAGGGCAAAACGGAAAAGTACTTTATTCCCCGAGTTATACCAATGTCAATTTTGCCAATTTACAACAAGGTACAGAAACCTTATTCGGAATAACTTCCATTCCGGGTTCAGTTTACCTTATGAGTGTAGGAAATAATTCAACCTTACTAAGTCAAATTAACAACAGTTATTTGGCAAACAAGGAACTTTTCATTTCACCTTTGGTAGATTTACATTTTCTTTCTTCTGCTGACGGAGGGGTTTGTGGTTTAAATTTCACGGTGCGTCAAACCAATGATGGTGGTCTGACATGGAAAATTGTTTCTCCACAAAACACGTCCAATGTGACGGCATTCACACTAACAAAAATGTGGATGACTTCACCAAATCAAATGGTACTCCTAGGCAGTGGAGCAGAACCGATGCGTGTAACCAACCTAAGTGCAGTACGCTACACATTTACAGGCTTACCAACCAACGTAACCGCAGTTGATCGCTCTGGAAATTATTTAATTATCAACAATCAAAACGGCACACAGGCGCAAATCAGAACATTAAGCATCCTCAATGATTCCGTACAAACATTATTCTCGTTAAGCAGCACAACCATTAATGCAATAAAAGTCGATAACAACAAAAACATTGCTATTGCAGGAAAAACGGGTGTTTTCCGTTATTACAAATGGACAGGTGTGCCAAGTGGAACTTCAACTACCTTCGTCTTTAGCACAGCAGCTAGTGCATTGGGAAGTAATAATATCCGTGCAATTGCAACAATTAGCAATTCAGAATTCATTGTCGTAGGTGACAACGGAGCTTTTTATCATTCGCAAAACCCCACCATCAACGCCAACAATGAACTGACCTCCTTGGGGTGGTACGCTCAGACAGGTGTTTATACTTCTTCCATTGATCCTTATAACGTCAGTGCAGCAGGGAACATCAACATAAAAACAATTGCAATGCGCAGTGCAACGCGTGGAATTTATGGAGGAAATTACAATACGGGGTACATCAATTACTCAAACCCAACATATTGCTTTGTGAGAAGTTTTTACGATGCACCCTTGCGTTATACAGCTCGTTTCTATTACGACAAACTAGGCAGATTGGTAGTGAGCCAAAATGCGCGTCAATACAACAACAGCACAGGCGAAGGGCGTAAGTTTTCCTACACCTTGTACGATGCCTTAGGCAGAGTAGTGGAAGCCGGTGAAAAAACAGAGAATACAACGCTTACCAACCGTTTTGCCAATGTATTTGGAACCTATGTTTCAGGGTACTACAACCCGAAATCAATGGACGACACCAAACTCGCTGCTTGGATCAACGGGACAGGTGCACGCAAAGAAGTAACAAGAAGTTTCTATGACAGCACCTATTTTACAGGAATCAGCGGTCTTGTTCCAACACGTGCTACCCAAAGAAAACGCATCATTCATATAACCTATGAAGAAGTTTACGATGGAAATAACCTAACTTACGACCACGCCACTCATTACGATTATGACATCCACGGAAACGTGCGTACCTTGATTCAGGACAACAAAAAAATGGCAACCAATTACGCCTCAATTGCTTCTCAACGCTACAAACGCATGGATTACCGCTATGACCTTGTTTCTGGTAATGTACACCGCATGAGTTTACAAAATGGAAGCGCCGACCAATGGCACCATGCTTACCTTTACGATGCGGATAACAGAATTACGGCAACCTTCACCAATACACAATCCCCTGTGATGCCGACAACCCGTCTTTCATCGGCTTTGCAAAATGAATTGGTTTACAACGCAGATTGGGAACAAGATGCAGCCTATTATTACTATAATCACGGACCTTTGGCTCGAACAGAAATAGGGGAAGATCAGTTACAAGGATTTGATTATTTTTATAACTTGCAAGGTTGGATGAAAGGTGTGAATGCCATAACTACAGAAAATGACCCCGGGAAAGATGGGATAAAACCAACTACCGGAACAAACCCGAATGAATTTTTCGGAAAAGACCTCGCGGCATTCAGTTTGAGTTATTTTAACAAAGACTACTCCTCAATCAATGGCCTAACACCAGTGGCAATAGTCGATAGCACAAGTCATGCGGCAAGCAACAGCGCTCAGCTCTTCAACGGAAACATTCGCTACATGCAAACAAGGTTAACTGACCCAAACAACTATGCAAGTTTGCCGATGTTGAATGCCTACCAATACGACCAATTAAACAGGCTTAAAACTTCACGGAGTTATGAAACAGAGTTCAGTGCAAATACATGGAACCCGATTTCATACAATAACAAGTATTACAATGCGTTCTCTTATGATGCGATGGGTAACATCTTAACCCAACAAAGGCACAAACGAGACGGCACCAAAATTGAACAAATGCGTTACCAATATCAATATGCCAATGGTAAATTACAACGCAACCGCTTGTATCACATCAATGATTCGGTCGCTTCAACAGCTGACTTAACAGACATTGATGATATGGGGGCCTTCAACTCAACAGTCGGCACCATTAATTCGAGCAACAACTACTCCTACGACGAGGAAGGACGTTTGATTAAAGACGTGCAAGAAGGAATCTCAAAAATCGTTTGGAGAGTGGATGGAAAAGTAAAAGAAATTCAACGAGGTTCAGACACATCCAAAAGATACATCCGTTTTGATTACGATGCCATGGGGCACCGTATCGCCAAACACGTTTATGACAACACGGGGGTTAATTTGAAGAAATCAACCTATTACATCCTCGATGCGCAAGGCAATCAAATAACAATGTATGAACACCTTGCAACAGCTCAAACAGCCCAATTCATGTTGGTAGAAAGAAACATTTTTGGTTCGTCGCGTTTGGGTACAAAAGACGAGTACACCAACATGCTAACCGCTACCGTTTCACCTTTCAAATACACCAGAACCTTAGGTTGGAAAAAATATGAATTCAACAACCACTTAGGAAATGTATTGTCAGTTTTCTGTGACATAAAAGTTCCCATAGATAATAATTCAGATGGGGTAGTGGATAACTACCGGGTCTGCTTGCAAACTACCAACGACTACTCGCCCTTCGGCGTATCCCTTGATGGGCGTACGATTGCGTACCAACCGGCACCTGCGCCAACACCAGCTGTGGGGGTAATTTACCTCCATAAATTTGACGACGGTGCAACAACCCATCCATATACTACTGCTCCAGACCAAATTGATCCAAATTTAAGTAATGGTGTCTGGACGAACAACACAAATTATTGGTACAATTACAATGGTTACACCGGAAAAGCAATAGCGATTAACAGAGCCGATTACGATACCGCACGTTTGTATTTAAACTTTACGGTGGCAAGTGGTAAAAACATGGATGTTAAAAGTTTCAGCTTCTACCACCGCAGCAGCTCCACCGGTTATTCAAATTACAAGCTCTACGTAAACAACATTTTAGTTGGTAGTGGAACCATCTATGTTACCTCAAATAGCAATTTGCAATTTACAGGTACACAAAACGTACTGAATGCTATCTCGGGTCTCACAGGCAATGTTACTGTGCGCTTGGACTTGTTTGGTGGAGCACATGGTGCAGCCGCCACCTTTCGCTTGGACAACTTTACTTTGAACGGCTATACACAATTAATTGGCTCGCCGAACTTGTTGGCGAAGGGGTACCGTTACTCCTTCCAAGGACAGGAGCGCGATGATGAGGTGAAGGGCGCGGGAAATTCTGTAAATTACACTTTCAGAATGCATGACCCGAGGGTGGGAAGGTTTTTTGCGGTTGATCCGCTATCTATAAAATACCCTTACAATAGCCCATATGCTTTTAGTGAAAATAGGCTAAT
>CANMHB010000024.1 GCA_947497485.1 Flavobacteriales bacterium | reverse complement strand
TTCACTCTCCACTCTCATCTCTCCACTCTCCTCTCTCCACTCTTCACTCTCCACTTTAATCTCTCATCTTTCAACTCTCCACTCTACGTAAAAACCCCTAGCTCTCCCTCACTTATTCATCGTATTTTTTCTCTAAACCTTTAATTCTTCATTCTAATTTCTATATTCTTCACCATCTTTGCCTCATCAATCGTTCAAACGAGGACGAGTTTATTTTTTACTGGCAAAAACTTAACAAACTAAACATTTCAAATTATCTCAAACCGACCGTCTCGTGCTGAGCGAAGTCGAAGAAAGTCGAGGTGCTAATTTCCAAATTGAATAATTTCCAAATTAACCAATTTCCAAATTTCCCCATTTCTCCGCCAAAGGCCGACAGGCAAATTTCCCCATTTCCAAATTAACCAATTTCCAAATTAACTAATTTCTCCGCCATAGGCCGACAGGCAAATTTCCAAATTTCCAAATTGAATAATTTCCAAATTTCCAAATTAACCAATTTCTCCGCCAAAGGCTGACAGGCAAATTTCCCCATTTCCAAATTAAATAATTTCCAAATTATCCCCTCATCCCTCTCTTCGTACTTCCAATTATTTTTGATAGAATCAATCCTAAACCCCTGCAATCATCAAGCAGCGTGGTGCTATCAGGATAATTTTCAGATGCCTGACACAATTGCAACCAATAGACGGTTTCATCACATTCTTTAGCAGATATTTTTAATTTATGGATGAAATCCGCACGACTTTCTGCATTTTGAGCTTCACGGATATTTGCTCCAATAGAAGTTCCTGATCTTAGCAATTGATTTGAAACAACAAACTTTCTATTGTTATCCAAGCACTCACAAAACTTTATTATTTCAACCGCAAACAAAAATGATTTATTGACAATTACATTTTCTTTATTCCCTTGCATATTAAATTTTTTATACTTTAAATTAGTCAAAAATATCCACATTTCCAAATCGAGTAATTTCTCTGCCAAAGGCCGACAGGCAAATTTCCCAATTTCCCCATTTCCAAATTGAATAATTTCTCCACCAAAGGCCGACAGGCAAATTGAATAATTTCCAAATTAACTAATTTCCAAATTAACCAATTTCCAAATTGAATAATTTCTCCACCAAAGGCCGACAGGCAAATTCCCAAATTAAATCATTTCCAAATTTCCAAATTATCTCAAGCTGAGCTCCGTCGAGGTACCCATATCCAAATTAACCAATTTCCCCTTTTTCAAATTAACTAATTTTCAAATTGAATAATTTCTCCACCAAAGGCCGACAGGCAAATTTCCAAATTACCACCCCTAAGTAAAAACCCCTAGCTCTCCCTCACACATTCAGCGTATTTTTTCTCTAAACCTTCAATTTTTCATTCTAATTTCTTCATTCTTTCATAATCTTTGCCCCATCAATCGTTCAAACGAGGACGAGTTTATTTTTTACTGGCAAAAACTTAACAAACTAAACATTTCAAATTATCTCAAACCGAGCGTCTCGTGCTGAGCGAAGTCGAAGAAAGTCGTAGTGCTAATTTCCAAATTGAATAATTTCCAAATTAACCAATTTCCAAATTATCACATTTCTCCACCAAAGGCCGACAGGCAAATTGAATAATTAACCAATTTCCAAATTAACCAATTTCCAAATTATCACATTTCTCCACCATGGGCCGACAGGCAAATTGAATAATTAACTAATTTCCAAATTTTCAAATTGAATAATTAACTAATTTTCAAATTGAATAATTTCCAAATCACCTCACGCCGAGCAATGTCAAGTTATCAACTATTCACAACTAAACTCGGCTAGCAAAAAATAGTAATTTAAAACTTGTATAATTAACTAGATTTTAGTAAATTGCAAGGCTAAAACTTATTGAAACCCATTGATTTACGATACACGCATGAGTATGTATTTTTTTTGAGTAGAATAGGTGATTATTAGTTTTTTAAGTTTTTTTAGTATTGTTTCAAATGTTCAGTGAAAAGCCCGAAATCTTAATTGAAGGCTCTCATTTGTTCATCTGTAAAAACAACATTTTATAATATACGTATTTTTAAAGATTATATTTAAACCCGAGTACCATGAAAAACAATTACTCATTTAACCTTCGAAGCTTGAGCGAAGAAGGTTCAACCTTCGAAGCTTCAGCGAAGAAGATCAACCTTCGAAGCTTCAGCGAAGAAGGTCTCTCTTCAAAATACGCATAACTACTTACTCCCAGCTGCTTATATCATCGTATTTTACATTTCTCCCACCTTTAATTCTTGCTCACAATGTTTTATTTCAGAAATATTTGCCCACACAATTCAAATGAAAAATCGAGTAAAAAAATTCATTTCCATTTCACTAACGGCTAACAGGCTGCTAAATCCTGACACATTCGCCATACTAACTTCTCGGTTTAAAACTTTTTCACTTTTTGCTAACAAATTGCTAAAAACAAAAGAGTTTTTTGTATATTTACCAGCGAATAACCATGCTAAAATTCAAGAGTTTACGTTTCTTTTCTGATTTTTAATCAACAAAGACTAAACTTCGATTATTTTCGTAAGGTTTATTTTATTTTTAATGTTTTGCTAAATATTCAATAGGTTAGTTCAAATTTTCAATGAAACTATTCCTTTGTTCATTTATATAAAACAGTGTGAAATAGATTTATAATTTTAACTTGCTATATAAAATCAAAGTATGATGATAAGATTACATTCAAAAAATCAACCAAGTACTAACAGTCGGAAAGAGACTGTGTCCTCAAATCCATTTTTCCAACCAAAGAAAAGCTTCAAAAGTCTTTTCGCCTCATTGGTGATAATCCTTGCTGTTTTTGTGGGAGGAATTGGGAGTGTTTGGGGGCAGAGTTATACAACAACCTGGACAACTGCAACATCAACTGGAACAGGATTCGTTAGTTTTCCAGGCTGGTCCGCTGCTACCTGTCTAAATTTAAATGCAATTGTGCCTGTTGGAGCAACGAATATAGCCGTTGGAATAACTATGACTGGTGGTGATTTTGATTTATATGTTCGAAATAGCGCGTCATGTCCCACGACATTAAACTATAGTTGTCGACCTTATTTATCCGGAACGAGTGCGGAAAATTGTACGGGATACACGAATAATACTTGTGCTATTAATAATACAATTGCTGTAAGAAAAGCATTCACAGGAACTGGTTCTGTTACACTGACAGTCACGTGGACGGACAATCGGCCAGCAGCATTTACAATTTCTGGGCCAACAGCACCTTGTGTCAATGTTTCTCAAACATATACCGCTAGTGCTGGAACTGGATCAGAGACTTGGACTTTTCCTGCTAATTTCTCAGGGACGGGAAACGCAGCCTCAGTAACGAGAACTCCAACTTCAACAGTTTCAGGAACAATTTCTTGTGTTCGTGCAAGCAGTACCATAGCATGTGCAACTCGTTCTGCAACAAATACAATTTCTGTAACTCCCGTAACTGCCCCAACATCGTCTGCTAGTGGAGCTTTGAGTGCTATTTGCCAAAGCACAACATCTGCTCAAATGGGAGGTAGTGCAACTGGTGTTGGAGGAGCAATTTGGAGTGGCGGAGCTGGTAGTTGGACAAATGCAACAAATGCATCAACTGCAACATACACTTCTGGTGCGTCTGAAACAGGTACCATAACATTGACACTTACTTCAAGCGCAGGGAATTGTACCAATGCAACAGCGACTAAAACAATTTTTGTCCATAACCCATCTATTGGTTGGGCAAATTTAGAAACTCAAAATGGAGCAATCTGTGCTTCAACAGGGACACACACCGTTCGAGGTCGCGTATGGAAAGATGGGTATACAATTAATGCTGGCGCCGATGCTAATTTTGAAGTGCAAATTGGGTACAGTTCTTCCAATACAAATCCATCGGGAGTTGGTTGGACATGGTCTAATGCGTCATTTTTCGAACAAACTGGAAATGATGATCGATACACGGGAAATCTCACTGGTTTAGCTGCTGGGACATATTATTATGCCATCAGATACCGCTACTTATCCTGTGGTTCATGGTTCTATGGCGCCTACAGCTCTGGAGGCGGTGGTGCTTATAATGGCACAACAAACGTAAACGGTGTTTTAACTGTTAATTCAGCACCAACTGCAAATGCTGGTGCTGGGTTGAGTAATATCTGTAGAGGGACATCTACGGTTGCTATGGGAGGTAGCACTGGAGGTGGAGCAACAGGTGCTACTTGGTCTGGTGGTTCAGGTTCTTGGACAAATGCTAATAGTGCCCAAAACGCAGTATACAATGCTGCGGCAAATGAATCTGGTTCAATTACTTTAACCTTAACTGCCACTGCACCAACTGGATGTACAAATGTTACAGATACCAAAACCTTAACCTTTACCGCCGTAAGTGCAGCACCCACAATCACAGGTCCTATTTGTCCAGGAAATACAACCGTTTCAGGAACAGGTGTAAATGGTTCAACTATTAGTGTCATTAGAAGTGGCGTATCAATTGGTACGGCATCTGTAAGCGGTGGCGTTTGGACAGCAACAGTTTCCTCTGTAAATGCTGGGGAAATCCTAACAGCAACACAAACAGAAAGTGGCAAATGTGTCAGTGATGCTTCTGCGGCTTATATAGTCATTACGCCTGCATCATTTGGAAATATTGAATCTCCTGCCTCAGGTATATCAATTTGTGGTTCAACAGTTACTATCTTCGGGCAAGTGTATAGAGCCGGTACAACTGAAGGGGCAGGTCAAGGAGCAAGCCTCACAGCAGATTTAGGATGGAGTTCAACCAACACCAATCCAAATACATGGACCAATTGGACTTCGGCTTCTTTTCAATCTCAACAAGGAAATAACGATCAATTCAGTGCAAGTCTCGGAGCAGGTTTAACACAAGGAACGTGGTACTATGCTTATCGTTATTCGTATGCGGGTTGTCCGATTTATGGCGGCTATAGTGGTGTTTATGGAAGTGGTGGTTCAAATGGTGAGGCAACCGTTCCAGCTTCTCAAACTGCTACACTTTCATCGGCTGTTGGTACCAACGCTCAAACCGTTTGTAAAGGAACAGCAATTACAAATATTACTTATACTTTAGGAAATGGGGCGAATAACGCTACACTTACTTCTGGTTCTTTACCAACAGGAGTATCTGGTTCAGTTAGTGGAGGCGTATTGACAATAAGTGGAACACCATCAGCATCTGGAGTTTATACCTATACATATGCAACCTCTGGAACTTCAAACTGTGCCTTCACTTTCACTGGAACGATAACAGTGAGTGAAACATTAGACTGGGCTAATTTACAGTTCCCGTCAACCGCAGCAATTTGTGCAGGTAGTAATGCAAGTATTTATGGGAAAGTTTACGAATCTGGAGTTACAGAGGCTGCAGGAGCAGGTTCAGGCATTACAGCCCAGTATGGTTATAGTTCTTCAAATTCGGATCCATCTGGAGGTAGTTGGACATGGGGCAGTGCTTCTTTTAACTCCCAAGAAATAAGCGACGATGAATTTGTTGGAATTTTTGGATCTTCACTAACTGCAGGAACCTATTATTATACAATGCGTTTCACGTACAATGGTTGTACAATTTATGGAGGCTTTAACGCCGGTCCTTGGAATGGTACAACAAACGTAAACGGTACACTAACTGTTAATTCGCTTCCAGCAATTACAGGTCAACCCTCAACTCCAAGTGCAACATGTTCGGGTAGTGGATCACAAACAATGACCGTTACAGCAACTGGTACTGGATTGACCTATCAATGGAGAAAAGGTGGCGTAAACATTTCCAATGGAGGTGTGTTCGGTGGTGCAACAACAGCTACATTAACTTTAACCAACCCAACAACTTCAGACGCAGGCAGCTATGACTGTGTGGTGAGTGGAACTTGTACGCCATCAGTAACATCGAATGCAGTTACAGTTACAGTAAATGCGATTCCAACTATAGCTGGAACAACTCCAGCTTCTCGTTGTGGTTCCGGAACAGTTGCTCTTGGAGCAACAGCAAGTGCAGGTACTATAAATTGGTATGCAGCTGCCTCTGGTGGTGCTAGTTTAGGAACAGGAACAAGTTATACAACACCTTCTCTTAGTTCAACAACAACTTATTATGTTGATGCAACATCAAGTGGGTGTACAACTGGTTCTAGAACAGCAATTATTGCTACAGTGAATGATATACCAACCATTACCGGAACAACACCGAATTCACGATGTGGAACTGGAACGGTAGTATTAGGAGCAACAGCAAGTGCAGGTACCATAAATTGGTATGCAGCAGCATCGGGTGGCGCTAGTTTAGGAACAGGAATAAGCTACACAACACCATCAATAAGTACAACAACTACTTATTATGTTGACGCAACTGCCAACAGTTGTACTACCGCCGCTAGAACCGCTGTTACGGCAACGGTAAATGCTGTCCCTACTGTAACTTTTGCCGCTCAGCCAGGAGCAACAGGTTGTTTAAATACAGATTTAACTTATACCACGCTGGCTGGTCAATCAAACTATGTATGGACCTTCCCTGGAACATTAAATACAGATTACACAATCACTTCTGGTGGTACTAGTTCAGATAATACGGTTACATTAAAGTATTTAACAACAGGTAGTAAAACAGTATCTGTAAACTACACCTCTGGTAGTTGTTCTGCAGTATCGGCAACGAATTCTACGGCAACCACAATCAGTGCAACTCCAACAGTAAACGCTGGCGCAGATGTAAGCATTTGTTCAGGTCAAACGGTAGCTTTGAGTGGAAGTACGAATGCGACATCTTCTTCGGGTAGTCCTACTTCACAATCTGAAACTGGATTATCTGTGGCAATAACAGATAATAATGCAACAGGTATATCACGAACAAGAACAATTTCAAATTCAAACATTAATGCAAGTCAAATAACCAGTGTATCATTAGCAATTACACATACTTGGAATGCAGATTTGGATATTTATTTAACATCCCCTAGTGGAGTGCAGATTGCTTTGGCAGAAGATAAAGGAAACCAAGGGGATAATTATAATTGTACATTTGTAGCTGGAGGAAGTGCCTTGCCAACAACTTCTGTAGCAATAACAGGAAACGTTGCTCCTCAAACTGCATTTTCTACATTTACAGGATCAGCTGATGGTGTTTGGACCCTTACAGTGAAAGATGATGGTTCCGGGGATCTTGGAACTCTTACAAGTTGGAGTATTAATTACACTCCAACTCTATTACCAACATATGCATGGTCTCCTGCAACGGGATTATCAGCCACGAATGTACTAAATCCAAATTGCTCGGCAACGACAACTACAACTTACACTTTAACTGTAACTGGTACAAATGGATGTTCGGCTTCTGATCAAGTGTTAGCAACGGTAGCAGGTACGGCACCTTCGACTCCAACAGCTTCCGTTTCAGGATCATCAACTATCAATGTCGGTGGAACAACAACCTTGACATCCTCTGCAGGAGCTAATACCTTATGGTACACAGCTGCTTCAGGAGGTTCTTCAGTTGGTTCAGGAGATAACTGGCAAACACCAGTACAGTGCGTCTCAGGAACAAAAACCTACTATGCAGAAGACAATAACGGTACATGTGCCAGCGCATCGAGAACGGCAGTTTCATTTACTGTGCGTCCAATGGTAGTTTCCAACCCTGCAAATGGACTTATTTGTCAAGCAGGAGGTTCTGTAACCTTGAGTTCTCAATTAACTGGTGGATCTTCTATTTCTTGGTCACCGAATACAAACCTATCAACTACATCTGGAGCTTCAACCGTTGCAAGCCCATCTACAACGACTGTTTATACCATGTCTGCAACTGTAGCTGGTTGCTCAGGTTCAGTGACAGCGCAACAAACGGTTGGAGTTATTGATGCGGTGGCATTTACACCAACATCAACGCCAACAGCGGTTTGTGCGGGTAATCCAGCAGTGTTGGCCTCCAATTTGAATACTTCTAATTTTAGTGTAACTGATATATCTCCTGCGGTCATGAGAACTGCTCCAGGAAATGCAACTGTGCTTGCTCAAGGTGGGGCATTAGTCGTATCGACAGTAAATGGTCAGTTATTAGATGATGGATGGTCGAATATTCCAATTCCTTTTTCATATAACTTTTTTGGTAATAATTATTCAGCACTTAATATAGGTACAAGCGGTCTTATTCATTTTGGAACATATAGTTCAGCGGTAATGTCCGATTACACATTTGTAACCCTTCCGAGTAATTCAGAGCCATTAAATATAATTGCATCTCCTGCTGGGGATAATTCATTAAGTACCAGTTCGGGCGTTAATGGTACTGTTCGTTATTGGACGGAGGGTATTGCGCCTACACGGATTTTTGTGATTGAGTTTCTTGGAGTTCGTCAATTTGGAACTACAAATTCTACATCTTCTCAAGTTCATTTGTATGAAACAACTGGAAAAGTTGAGGTACATGTTAGTTCTTCAACATCTACTGCAGGAAAAGTAGTTGGATTACAAAATAATACGGTAAATTCTTCCACTGGTTTACCCACGGGTGCTCTAGCCTTATCCACAACAGGAGCAATAACAAACAAAGCATGGAAGTTCATCCCAGGTGCCAACTACTCATTCCAATGGGCAACAGCGGGTTCTCCTATCCAAGATGCAACACTTACTGGTTACACAACGACTAATTTATCAACAGCTGGTCCGGTTACATATAGTGTTGCTGCTACTAATCCAAATACACAGTGTACAACTACACAGTCGGTGGAAATTACAGTTAACGCACTTCCATCAGCACCAGTTTCAGCGGGTAATGTAACAGAATGTGGTAATGCGGCTAACCAAAACTTAGTAGTAACAGTTGGTACCGGTGAAACGGCAGATTGGTATGGTGCTTCCAGCAATGGTTCTGTATTAACATCTCCATCAAATGGAACAGGTGTTACGTCGTATTCAGTTCCTGCAAATGCTACAGCAACGTATTATGCGGAAGCTAGAAACACAACTACAGGTTGTGTGAGTAGCTCTAGAACTGCAGTAACCTATACAACAAAACCGGTTCCAACAGCACCAACCGCTTCGGCAGTTTCGTATTGTCAAGGTGCTACTTCAAGTGCCATGACCGCAAGCGCACCAGTAGGATCCAACACACAAAATTGGTATGATGTATCAACTGGGGGTACACCACTAGCAGGTGCTCCAACACCTTCCACTGCAACGGCAACTACCTTAACCTATTATGTGGCAGAGGTTGGAACGAATGGTTGTGAAAGTAGCAGAACATCGGTTAACGCAACTATCAATGCAACTCCGGCTGCTCCAACAGCATCTAACCCTAATCTTTATTGTCTAAATGATGTTGCATCCGCATTAACAGCATCTGCTGGAGCGGGTAATACTCTATATTGGTACACAGTTCCAACTGGTGGTTCAGGTTCTACTACTGCAATTACACCTTCTACATCCACGGCCGGTAATACAAGCTATTACGTAGCTCAGCGATCAGCTTCGAATTGTGAATCGTCACGCGCCACAATTACGGTAACGGTCAATCCAATTCTTACTGCCTCTGTAACTAATTCTGCGTCTTCAACTTCAGCTTGTGGTGGCGGTGCAATTACATTCACGGCGACTCCTTCTAATGCTGGTACTCCTACTTATCAATGGTATTTAAATGGTTCAGCAGTCAGCGGAGAAACAGGATCAACTTATACATTAGCAACACCTGCTGATAATGATCAAATTTATGTTTCTATGACTCCATCAGAAAAAATCACCTCGAATAATAATTTTGATGTCGCAGTTTATCCACAAACATCAATAAATGGTCAGTCTTGGACGTGGAGTAATACAGGCTTAGTAACTAATTTTGGGTATGTAAATGCTGCGGCATTTAATAGTACTTCAAGTTTAATGGATATGAATTGGAATGCTTTTAACTCATCTGCAAAATCAGTTCGTTTCAGAATGCGTCCGAATGTGCTAACTGCAGCAGTAACTGATGGTGTTGATGAATCTAAAACTTTATCTGTTCAAGAATCTACTGATGGTATTACATGGAATACAATTCAAAATTTTTCATGGAACGGAACAATTTCTAATCCAACTCAATTAGGAAGTGCAGGTTCACCTCAGGATGTAACTTATTCACTTCCAATTAATTCTGGTTCAAGATATTTAAGATTTTCCTCTCCAGTAAGAGGAAGCAATTCTGGTAATTTCTTAATTCAGGAAATAGTGATAAATCAATTAGAATGTTTAAGTTCTTTGAGTTCAGTAAATAGTAATACGGTTACTTTAACCAGTACTGCCTCTACACCAACTGTAGCTATTCAGAGTTCAGCTTCATCTGCAATTTGTCCGGGAACGTCTGTTACGTTCAGTGTGAATTCATCTGCAAATATGGGTGCAACACCAAGTTACGTATGGAAATTAAACGGTAGCCCTATTTCAGGTGCAACGAATGCAACGTATACTTCAACAGGCTTGGTAAACAATGATCAAATTACACTTGAAATGACTTCAAGTTTAAATGGTCTTTGTGTAACTCAACCGTCGGCAACAAGTTCTGCAATTACTACCACAGTAAATACTGCAACATCAATAACCGCTCAGCCAGTTGCTACTTCAGCATGTGCATCGGGTACAGCAAACTTTACTGTAACGGGAGCAGGTCAGGGTACATTAACCTACCAATGGAAAAAGAATACGGTCAATATTACAGGTAACGGTACAGCAACTTCTAGTTCCTTAACTTTATCAGGTGTTGGTGCAGGTGATGTAGCAGATTACACGGTGGTTGTTACGGGAGCTTGTGGAAGTGTAACATCGAATACTGCAGCATTTACAATCAATACACCAACAGCGATTTCAGCTCAACCAACTGCTGTTACTCAATGTGCTGGAACTACAGCTAACTTCTCGGTTACTGGTTCAGGTCAAGGAACATTATCTTATCAGTGGAGAAAAGATGGTTCAGCATTGAATAGCGAAACAAATTCAACTTTAGCAGTTACTAATATCGCTACTATAAATGCTGGTCAATATTCAGTTATTGTGACAGGTGGTTGTGGAAGCGTAACTTCATCCAATGCTTTACTAACCGTTAATTCTGGTACATCTATTTCAACACAACCAGCGGCTTCTACGCTATGTGCAGGCAATACAGCGAACTTCTCTGTTACCGCATCAGGAACAGGCGCTCTTTCTTACCAATGGAAAAGAGACGGTACCAATGTCGGAACGAATAGTTCTTCGCTTGCTGTTTCAAATTCACAAAGCATAAACGCTGGTTCATATACGGTTGAAATAACAGGTGGATGTGGAGTGACAACTTCAAATGCTGCCTTATTAACAGTGAATCCTGCTACTTCTATCACAACTCAACCTGTTGGAACATCTGGTTGTGAAGGTCAAAATACAACATTTACGGTTGTAGCAGCTGGTACAGGAACACTATCATACCAATGGAAATATGGCTCAACCAATGTTGGTACTAACTCTACTTCGTATAACATTTCAAGTACAACAACTGCCAATGATGGGAACTACTCGGTAGTTGTATCTGGAGGATGTGGTAATGCAACATCAAATACGGTTGCTTTGAACGTTTATCCGTCGCCAACAACAACAGCAACTATTTCAACTGCCGATATTACAGACGCAACCTTATGCGGTAAAAATGCTGTTACTGTAACGGGTAATTCCCCAGGAAATGACTCGCAAGGCGAATGGTCTGTAGTTGGGAATGCCAATATTCTAGCCGATGATCCTGGTGCAGAGGTTACCACATTTACTGTGCTAGATAATTCAATATTGGGAGGAGCAACTAAGAAATTTGTTTGGGCACACGTAAGAACCACATCTGGAAATAGTTGTTACACTCGAGACACAATCACCGTTGACTTCAAACAACCATCGTTTGCCGATATTACATCCCTTGTTCAAAATGGAGATATATTATGGAATGGCTTGACCGATGCAAACTGGAGTACCTCATCTAATTGGTATCAGTACACTGTAACAAATGGCGTGGGACGATGGATTCGAATGACTCAAGGTGAACCAACTTCATCAACCAAGGTCTACACTTTATCAAATGCGGATGCAGGTGTTTGTGTTAGTTCAACTAATGTTCCTGCACTTGGTAATGGGGAATCTGCTGGAAACGTTTATGTTGGAAATGCTGCAACATTAAATCTTTCAAATGGTACCTTAACTGTAAACGGTGATTTTACAAACAATGGTACGATCAATCCTGGTTCAGGAACTGTAACATTTAATGGTACAGGAAACCAAAAAATAACAGGAACCGGTATGATTGCCAATTTTAATAATTTAATTGTTAACAAGGCTTCAGGTATTTTAACTCTTGAGCAACCTGCAAAAGTTGCTGGTACGTTAACTATGACCCAAGGAGATATTGTAACCACTGCTGCCAACATCCTAGAAGTTGGCTCAAGCGCATCTGCTGTTGGTTCCGTTTCATGGACGGCAGGAACTGTTCGTGGTCCTATGAAGCGTTGGTTTGCAGCTGGGACTAACTCAACTCAAGCTAGTGGTATTTTCCCGGTTGGTGGTAATATCTCAACAATCAATCCTTGGACTGGAGTTGCAAAAGGTGTAATGAACCGCTATGCACAAGTAAACTTTACTTCTGCTCCGAGCACAGGTGGTTATATAATTGCTGAGTATAAGGTTGGATCAAATTCTGTTGGATATGCAGGTTTACCTATTTGGACTCCAACACAGTACATTCAAAATTACGAGGAAGAAGGTTATTGGGACATTACACCATATAGTGCTGCCGGAGTTGCTTATGCGGCAATGAATACAACCCCATACACACTTAAACTTCGTTTGAATATGCCGAGCACAAATGATGGAAGCTACATTACAGCTCCTGAAAGATTGAGAATTATCTCTTCAAAAGGTCCTGCTCACAATACATGGGTATTGGCCGGAACTCAAGGTGCGGGTCAAGCGCAAACGTCTACAGGTGATTACATGTTAGAGGAAACCGGTGTTACTGGCTTTAGTTGGTTCAATGGTGCTGGAGATAACTTTAATCCACTACCTGTCGAACTCGTATCTTTCTCTGGAGCATGTGAAGATGGTGTTATTAGCTTAACATGGCAAACAGCTTCTGAGCACAACAGCTCGCACTTCGATGTAGAGAAATCAAGAGATGGAGAGAACTGGCAGTTGCTTTCAACCCTTCCTTCGGCTGGAACATCCAATGAATTGATTACGTATCAATCTTTCGATCAAAATGGGTTAGAAGGAAACAACTACTTCCGCTTACGCCAAGTAGATGTGGATGGTAAGGAGAAATTATATGATCCAATTAATGTTTCTTGTTCAGAAGTTACAACTGGATATTTCTCAAGCTTCCCAAATCCATCAGGCAATACATTCCAAGTCATTGTAAATAATAAGGATTTACTTGGTAATTGTACCTTGAATATGGTAGACGCCTCAGGAAAAGTGATCGAGCAACGTGACATCGAGGTGAAAGACGGAATTAACATGTTCGTTATCAACCAGGAATTGAATCCAGGAATTTACTTCTTAAACATTTCAAATGGTTCGAAGTCCACTCCTGTTATTCGCCACGCGATAAAATAAACTTATTCCTTCCCCCTTTGCTTGCCTGCCTTTGGCAGGAAGGGGGATCGAGGGGGATGATTTTAATTTGTATATCATTCACCTTAAAGAGTGAAAATACTTAAAAACAAAAAAGCAAAACGATCAAGGTAACTTGGTCGTTTTGTTTTATGATCTGCTTTCGATCAACCTATTAGAAGATTATTTGAACTTTCAAATCTCCACTTTCAATCCTAAATTCCCCATTCTAAATTCGCAATTCGCAATTCTCAACTCTCAATACATGACGCTCGTCCCTCGGTAAGTATTTTCAACTTTCAACCCTCAATTCTTCCGCCTCAGCGGACATGTAATTCGCACCGCCGAAGGCAGCAGCGAAGCTAATTCTCAACTCTAAACAAATCACTTTAAGCACTTGAAATAATCAAATGGCTCTAGGCATTCATTGCATTGATAATGAGCTTTGCACGCCGTGCTACCAAATTGACTCACCATTCTGGTATTTTGAGATTGACATTTCGGACAAGCTACTATTGGTGGCGCAGCAAATAAAACACTTTTGTCGACCTCATTTACTGGAGGAGCTATACCGTATTCTCGTAATTTGAACTTCCCTTTTTCAGATAACCAATCCGTTGTCCACGCGGGAGACAATGTTGTATTAATATGTATATCGGAAATACCTTTCTCTTGTAATTTCGATCGGATATCATCTTCCATCACTTGCATCGCAGGACATCCACTATAGGTTGGAGTTATCGTTACAAATACTTTTGTTCCTTCGATTTGAACATCTCGAACAACTCCTAAATCAATAACGGATAAAACGGGTACTTCAGGATCACTGACTTCCTCAAGCCACTGAAATATTTGATCAGTTGTTACCATTCCATATTTGGGTAGGCACGTTGCATGTATTGCAAATCAGATAAAATATACCCCATGTGTTCTGAGTGACGCCCCCTTCTTCCTCCTTCAAACTTCCAATTATTCGTTGGAATAGTGATTGTAGCCTCTGCAAAAACTGATTTAACAGTTTCCTCCCATATTGAGCGAATTGAAGATAAGTCAGGTAGGATTCCATTTTTTGTCAATTCTTCATCTACTGAATCTGTCATGAAAATTTCATCTGTATATCGCCACAAATTATCGAGCGATTTCTGAATTCGTTGATGGGATTCTTCTGTTCCATCACCCAATCTTATGATCCATTCGGAGGTGTGACGAAGGTGGTATTTTGTTTCTTTCAAGGATTTTTCAGCAATTGCTGAAAGTTGTTTATCTCCTGAATGAATTAATTGCTCAAAAAGTGGTTTTCTGAAGGCATCAAATAAAAATTGACGCATAATCGTATCACCAAAATCTCCATTGGGTTGCTCCAATAAAAGTAAATTGGTGTATTCATGTTCGAAGCGCAAAAAAGCCAGTTTGTCACCATCACGTCCCTTTCCTTCAACTTCTCCGGCATAATTTAAGATACTTGTTGCCTGTCCAATTAAATCTAAAGCAATGTTCGTCAACGCAATATCTTCCTCAAGGATGGGACCATGACCACACCACTCCCCTAACCTTTGTCCAAGAATCAAACTGTCATCTCCTAATCGCAATAAATAGCGGAATAAAGCCTCGTTGTTCATATTACATATGTTTTACGCCATCTGGCACATCGTAGAAAGTTGGATGACGGTAGATTTTAGTATCAGATGGTTCGAAAAACTCCTCTGAATCCGAAGGGTCGTTTGCATGGACATAATTCGATTCTACAACCCAAATGCTTATTCCTTCTGATCTTCGCGTATAAACGTCACGCGCATTTTCAAGAGCCATTGTTGCATCCGCCGCACGCAAACTTCCAACATGTTTGTGATTTAATCCTTGTTTACTTCTAATAAACACTTCCCAAAGTGGCCATTCTGTTGCTGACATACCTAATTCTTTTAATTATGCTGTTTTTTTCATCGCTCGCTTCGCCGCAAAAGCATTTGCTGCCTCACGCACCCAAGCGCCTTCTTCTTTTGCTTTTTTTCTTGCCTCAACTCGCTCACGATTACAAGGTCCATTTCCAGCTAGAACTTGATAGAACTCGTCCCAATTGATTTCAGAAAAATCATAATGACCACGTTCTTCATTCCACTTTAATTTTTCATCTGGAATTGTAAGACCAAGTATTTCAGCTTGAGGCACAGTTGCATCTACGAAATTCTGACGCAGTTCGTCATTCGACAAACGTTTAATTTTCCATTTCATCGATTGTGCCGAATGTGGAGAATCTTTATCACTCGGTCCAAACATCATCAATGCCGGCCACCAAAAGCGATTTAATGCATCTTGTGCCATCGCTTTCTGCTCAGTTGTCCCTTTTGCAAGAACCATCAAAGACTCGTATCCTTGTCGCTGATGAAACGACTCCTCCTTACAAATCTTAACCATAGCTCGCGCATATGGCCCATAAGAAGTTCGACACAAAGCAACCTGATTTAGAATTGCTGCACCATCTACCAACCAACCAATAGCACCAATATCGGCCCATGTCAATGCAGGATAGTTAAAAATTGAAGAATATTTAGCTTTTCCTTCATGCATATCATCGATAGTCGATTCACGATCCGCACCCAATGTTTCTGTTGCGCTGTACAAATACAATCCATGACCTGCTTCATCCTGAACTTTTGCCAATAAAACAGCTTTCCTTCTCAAATTTGGAGCCCTAGAAATCCAATTTCCTTCAGGTAACATTCCAACAACTTCAGAGTGCGCATGCTGAGAAATCTGACGAATCAAGGTTTTGCGATATTCATCAGGCATCCAGTCATTCGGTTCAATTTTAATCTCACGATCAATTTTATCCTGAAAGCGAGCCTCGAGTTCTGAGATTGATAGTTCCTTCATAATTCAAAGATTATTTCACAAATATAATAAAACCATGTCCAATTCTAATATGATTGTACCCATAAAAGAATACATCTTTAAAAACATAAATCATATACAAATGTTTATCTTTGAAGGCTAAAAAAACAATATGTCACCGCGATTTCACAAACTGAAGATTAAAGATATCCGAAAAGAAACTGAAGATTGCGTCTCCATTGCATTTGAAGTTCCACATGAGCTAACATCGGATTACCAGTATTTTGCAGGACAGTATTTGACCTTAAAAACGATGATTGACGAAGAGGATGTTAGAAGATCATATTCTCTTTGTTCCGCTCCCTTTGAAAATGAATGGCGAGTTGCAATTAAGCAGGTGGAAGATGGAAAATTCTCAACCTTTGCAAATAACAACTTGAATATTGGAGATTCACTTGAAGTAATGACTCCAATGGGGAATTTTGCTCTTAAAAGTGATGAAAATGCCAAAAAATCATACGCGCTCTTCGCAGCTGGAAGCGGAGTAACACCAATTCTGTCAATTGCAAAAGAAGTTTTGAAAAGCGAACCCAATAGCACGATTACACTATTCTATGGAAACAAAGGATTCAATGATGTAATTTTTCGTGAAGATTTAGAAGAACTTAAAAATTGTAATCTTACCAAATTAAGTATCGTTCATGTATTTTCCCGCGAAAGTTTGGGTAATAAACTTCAGAAAGGAAGAATTGACAAGGCAAAAACGAAGGATTTATACAATGCTTTTTTGAAACATAATGCTATAGATGAAGCCTTTATTTGTGGTCCAGAACAAATGATTTTAGATGTAAAAGCCGCTTTGGAAGAACTAGGTGTTGATTCTAAAAAAGTTCATTTTGAATTATTTACATCAGGAACGAAAACGAATTCGAAAAAACCTGAGGCTGAATCAAATTTACCAACTTTTGAATCGAATGTTCAGGTTATTCTCGATGATGATACTTTTGAATTTAACCTTGATTCAAATGGTTTGACCATTCTTGATGCAGCTCAGAAAGCTGGAGGAGATCTCCCTTACGCTTGTAAAGGTGGAGTATGCTGCACATGCAAAGCAAGAGTTTTGGAAGGAAGTGTTCGAATGGTTATTAATTATGCTTTAACACCAGAAGAAGTAGAAGCAGGTTATGTGCTAACATGTCAGGCACATCCAACTTCAGAAAAGGTTGTTGTTTCATTTGATGAATAAGAAATTATGGGATTATTTAACTTGTTCCGAAAAAAGGAACAAACAACTAAAAGCGGCAGATTTCATGCGATTACCGTTTCGGACATTCGAAGGCTAAATGAAAATGCCGTTCAGGTTTTCCTGGAGATTCCAACGGAACTTCAAAAGGATTTCGAGTATATCCCAGGTCAATATCTCAATTTTGAAATAGAATTGAACGGAGAAAAATACAGAAGATCTTATTCGATTTGTTCTGGACCCAACGAGCCACTTGCTATTGCTGTAAAAACGGTAGAAAATGGAAAGATTTCGAACTGGTTCAATAAGGAATTAAAAAAGGGTGACGTTCTTTATGTTTCCGCTCCCGAAGGAAATTTCACTTTGCAACCAGAATTACAAAACGTTGTTGCAATCGCAGCAGGAAGCGGGATTACTCCGATTATGTCAATCGCAAAGTCTCTTCCAAATGGAAAGGTGAACTTGTTTTTCGGAAATAGAAGTATTCGTGAAAGTTTGTTTTTGGAAGAGTTAAAGTCAATGCAAAACGTCCAATTAAAAGGATTCCTCAGTCAGGAAGAAGCTGAAGGTTTTGGCAAAGGACGAATTGACAAATTGAATTTTACCGAAATAATCAAAGCTGATTTGAATATTCTCAAGTCCGATGCCTTTTTCATCTGTGGACCTGAGGGTTTGATTCATGACGTTCGTGAAACATTGAAGTTTTTTGGGGTAAATGACAAGAAAATCAAATTTGAATTGTTTACTGCGCCTGTTCAAACTGAAGACATTCAGGAGGAACAAGAATTTAAAGGCACTTCAAAGGTTACGGTTATTTTAGACCACGAAAAACAAACCTTGGAAATGAAAGCTGGAAACACAACCATTCTTGATGCGGTTGAGAAAAATGGAATGGATGCACCCTATTCTTGCCGAGGCGGTGTTTGTTGTTCATGCAAGGCAAAGGTTTTGGAAGGGAAAGCGACCATGCGCGTTAATTACACTTTGACAGATGAAGATATCAAAAATGGATATATCCTGACTTGTCAAGCTCATCCTGCTTCAGAAATTTTAGTTATTAGTTTCGATGAGTAAAACAGTCGTAGTTATTGGTGCTAGCAGAGGAATTGGAAAATCAATAGTTGAACTTATTGCAAAAAATTCCAATTATAAAGTTTTTGCGCTTGCAAGAAATAAAGAGCAGTTGATATCGAACTTCGGTTGTTATACAAACGTGGTCTGCGGTTCAATCGACCTCACACATTCCGTTGCTGGCCAATTGTCTGAAATCTTTGAAGGTATTCATAAAGTAGATATTCTGATTAACAATGCTGGTTTATTGATAAATAAACCATTTGAGAGTATCTCACACGAGGATTTTCACAATTCATATCAAGTAAATGTGATTGGTGTAATGGAAACTGTACAATACTTTGTGCCAAAAATGAATTCAGAAAAATCGCATATTGTAAATATCAGTTCGATGGGTGGATTTCAAGGGTCTATGAAATTTGCTGGACTGAGCGCTTACTCAACTTCAAAAGCGGCACTTTGCAGTTTCACAGAATTATTTGCTGAAGAATATAAAAACTCAACCATTCGAATGAATTGTTTGTGTCTTGGCGCTGTTCAAACTGAAATGCTTGAAGAAGCTTTTCCGGGTTATATTGCGCCTTTATTACCAGATCAAATGGCAAAGTTCATAGTAAATTTTGCGGAAAATAATGCTGATTTCATGAATGGAAAGATTATTCCAGTTTCATTATCAAATCCATAGTTTTTTATTTGGGTCGATTTTCGTAACTTAGCGGCAAAATAAAAAGTTTGAAAAATAACCTTGTTACAATTCTACTTTTGATTACATGCAATTTTGCAATTGGGCAAGATATTCATTGGTCTCAATTCAACGATAATCAACTTTTTCAGAACCCAGGTAATGCTGGGCATTTTGATGGAGATTATCGGTTTATTGGGAATTTCAGAGATCAATGGAGAAGTGTCACAATTCCTTATAACACATTCTCTATGTCCGCAGATGCCCGATTTAAAAAATGGGGAGTCGGTCTACTTATGTTTCATGATCAGGCTGGAGATGGAACTTTTCGAACTATTGAAACGCAAGGGAATATTTCTAGGTCCATTAAATTAACCTCTGATTCTTCGCATGTAATTCGACCAGGAATTAATTTCGGAATGAATCACCGACAACTAAATTGGGACAAATTATATTTTGACAGTCAGTATAACGGTTATATTTTGGATCAAAGCTTACCTACCAATGAAAACTATCAAAGTGATCGAAAAACGAATCTTTCTGTTGGAGCAGGTCTAATTTACGAATGGCAAAAATCAAACCGCACAAAAATAACAGCTGGTTTTGGTGCCTATAATTTGAATCAACCCAATCAAGGTTTTTACAACACCGAAATCAAGCGTGATGTGCGCTACAATAGCTTTGTAAAAGCAACATTTATGCTGAATGAAAAATGGGATATTATTCCAAGTATTCAATATTCTCAGCAAGGTGTATACAGAGAGTTTATTTTAGGTTCATCTAGTCGTTACTATTTAAATACGTTAAAAGGTGCACACCGAGCTCTAAGCGCAGGACTTTGGTATCGAACGAAAGATGCTGGATTTCTTAGCTTTGGGTATGAGCACCGTGATTTATTCGTAGGTGTTAGTTATGATGTTAACTTTTCAAAATTGGTTCCCGCCAGTAATTATCGCGGAGGAATTGAAATAGCCGTGAGATATATCATCCGAAAATTCAAACCGAAAAATATCATACATCGGGTATGTCCAGACTACATTTAGTATTTTACACTTTTTTATTCACGTTCATTTCATTTGGACAGGTCAAAACCAAAAAACTTGTTGAGTTTGCTGATCAGCAATACAAAAAAGGTGATTATTACTATGCCATTGAATATTATCAGCAAGCGCTTAAAAATGATTCAACTAATCTTGAGATTCAATGGAAGTATGCTGAGGTTCAAAGAGCCTACAAAAACTATGTAGTTGCTGAAGAATATTATGCTAAAGTATTTGCGCGAGATGATGCTAAAACCTATCCTGCAAGTATTTTACAGCTTGGTTTAATGGAAAAACAAAACGGCAAATACGCCAAAGCATTCGAGACCTTTAAACTTGCCAAAAGAAAATACGAAAAAGATAAAAACGACTTCCTCTATAAAAAAGCTGTTCAAGAAATTGATGCTACCGCCTGGGCAATAAAAAATTTCACAGATACTTTAAAACCTCTTGAGTCACTTCCAGATAACGTAAATACAGTTAATGCAGAGTTTGGTCACACTATTTTTGATAATCAATTAGTATTTTCATCGCTGCGTGCAGACTCGATTACTAATAGTGAAGAAGTTTATAGTCAAGTGTACAAAACGCATTTATATACTTCCAAGATTGAAAAAGGAGAATTTCAAAAAAATGAACGTATTAAAGAACTTTTTAATGAAAAGATAAATACCGGAAATGGTTCTTATTCATTGGATGGAAAGCGGTTTTACTTTAGTGTTTGTAAAGATGAAGGATATAATTATAGCTGCAAAATTTTAGTATCAAACTACGCCGATGGCGCATGGTCTAAAATTGATACACTTGGAAAAGAAATTAATGAGTTGGGTAAAAATTCAACCATGCCTTCAGTTGCCCGTGTTGAAGGAAAAGAAGTTTTATTCTTTGCTTCTGATAAATCTGGAACCAAAGGTGGGTTGGATATCTGGATGGCAAATTTAAATGGCTTAAAAGCTGAAAACATTCAAAATTTAACGGAAATAAATTCCATTGAAAATGAAATTACACCGTGGTTTGACACCCTGAAAAAGAGACTATACTTTTCTTCGACATGGCATTACGGATTTGGAGGTCAGGATGTTTTTTACTCAGAATATCCTTTCAAAAAATTTGAGAATAGCGGTTTGCCTATAAACAGCCCTGCCAATGATCAATACTTTTTCGTTCACAAAGACACAATTTTTGTCTCTTCAAATCGAATTGGAACCAAATTCGCCAAAAACCCAACTTGTTGTAGCGATATTTTTGCTCAGTATCCTAAAATCGAAGTCAAAGTAATCTCCACAAAAGTAGACACAACTGTTTCAATTACTTCAACAAAAATAAGGAAAAAACTTCCTGTTCGACTTTACTTTAGAAACGATGAACCGGATGCAGACTCTTGGTCTACCAAAACCAAACAAAATTATATGACCACCTACAATCTTTACAAGAATAATTATGCTTTGTACAAAAAGGAGGTTGGAAAAGGTATCGATCCAGGTCTTGCTGAAAAGAAAAGGAAAGACCTTGAAGAATTTTTTAAAAACGAAGTTGATAAAGGAGCGAGTGATTTGATAGAATTTAGTGAGTTACTCGCTGATGAGCTTTCAGCAGGATCAAAGATTGTTGTTTCATTGAAGGGATTTGCCAGTCCTTTAGCAAAAACAGACTACAATGTTAACTTGACAAAACGAAGAATTACATCCCTTGTAAATTACTTTAATGAATATAATCACGGTGAGTTTAAAAGTTATATTAATGGAACAGCAGCCAATGGCGGAAAACTTATATTTGAATATGTTCCATTTGGTGAATTCTCAGCAGATCAAACCACAAGTGATGATACTGACAACCGCAAGGAATCAGTTTATTCAAAAGAAGCCGGAATTGAGCGTAAATTGCATATTGAAGAAGTAACCTTTGAAAAAAATAAAGAAACCTTTCCTTTATATTCGAAAGAATATGTTTTTAACGCAGGCGTTATTCAAAAAATTAGTTCGATTGAAGGAAGTTTTACAATCGTAAATAGATCAAATTCAACTGTAAATTACAAGCTAAATAATATTGAATCGAGTCTCATTCTATCACCTGATAAGCTTTTAATAGAGCCAAACGGTCAAAGCACGATTAAATTCAAATTGAATACGGCAGGAATGAAAGGTTTTCAAAGAAAGTCTTTTCAAGTTGAAGTTTCCGGTTTCGAAAACAAACTCGAATTATTTATTACCACCGAGGTAAAATAAATTCAGATTATGTCGGAAAATCAACCAGTTACATTAGCGAAACCTCGACTTCAGTTCATTGATATGGCTCGTAGTATTGCTATAATCATGATGCTTGAAGGGCATTTTACTGGAGCCGCGCTTAGCTTTGAATATCGGAAAGATGATTTTCTGGCCTATCGAATTTGGCATAACATCCATGGTTTAACATCACCACTTTTCTTTACCGTTACAGGATTGGTTTTTGTTTATCTACTTTGTAAAGAAAAGAATACACCATTCTTAAAAAGCGAACGAGTAAGTAAAGGATTTAATCGGGTTAGAATGTTATTATTTTGGGGCTACTTCATTCAGTTTAACATTTCGGTTTTTTTCATTGATTTATACTATGGTTTTAGAAGTGTTTTCAATGGTTGGGGATGGAATTTCACTTTTCATTTTGAATGGTTACAAGCTTTTCATGTTCTACAGTCTATTGGGATAGGAATACTCTTGTTACTGCTAATTTATGGTGTTAGATACTTGATCGGAAAAGGAGAAATGCATTGGTATTACTTAGTAGGATCGCTTTTGATATTTATTGCATATGCCAATCTAAAGAATTTCATTCAATTAGACGAGGAGCGTTTGGCGAATATCGCGGATTCTAAACCTGCTTATTGGCCATCCGGTTTTCCATTATTTATACAGAATATGTTTTACGGTCAATATTCAGATTTCTCAATTTTACGTTATTCTGGGTATGTCTTGCTCGGAGGAATGTTAGGTAGTATTATTCGAAAATATGAAGATAAAACCAGGGAAAATTGGTTTGGGATTATGTTTATTTTCGTTGGAGGAATCTTAATTGGTTTGTCACAATTAACCTTTGTGCAAATCGACAATTTTGTAGAATCTATTGGCTTAACTAAGCATGGTGTTTTCGAATTGAACGCAACGTCCTTTATACGATTCGGTCAGGTAGTTTCTTTACTTGGTGTATTAATGCTAATTGATGGAAACTTTAAAATTAAGGCTCCATTATTTCTTAAACTTGGTCAAAATACCTTACCAATTTACATTGTGCATGTCATTCTTTTATATGGTGGTATTCTTGGCTTTGGACTTAAGCCGTTGGCATTTAATTCTGATTTAGGTCCTTGGTCATCGATAACCGTCTCGTTGTTAGCAATTGCTTTCTTCGTTGTTATGATCTATTTCATTGAACCACTTGAAATATTTTACAACAAACAATTAAACCGAATAAAATTCCGAAAAAAGAGCTAGTATTTCCTTTTCGATGTAGATTTCTTTGGTTTTGAAGTTGTATTCTTAGAAGGTTTCTTTGGAGCTTCAAAACGTATAGTTTTCATGAAATTTCTTGTTCCGCAATAATCATCAACCACTAAACTTACTTTGTATTTTCCTGGTTTTTTGTAATAATATACGATTTCTTTTCCTTCTTTTTTATCACCATTCCCTAAATCCCAGGTGTATTTAGCTGAATTAGAATACACCGCTTTTAAAGTAACTTTATACTTTCCTGATTTGGTTACCTCAGAATTTATTTCATAAAAGTTTCGGTCCAATTGTAAGTCATTCAAATTGGCCAAGACAAACTCAGAGGCTGTTTTTTGAATTTTAGAGGCTATTTTATAATCGATGGTTGAAGTTATTGCTCCTTCACTCGATTCCCGAAATATCGATGAATAAAAAGTACATGCCGATAAATAAGAACCATTTTTATTTGGATGGGCATTATCTTGATCGTATAAATTTATATCTGGATATTTTGATCTGAAATTTTTCCAAACCTGACCTACAGGGACGATAGCATAATCAAAACAACTACTAATGTATTTATATCCATTTATGATATTAACGGCCATTTTATCATAGGTATCGTTCAAACTATTTTCTTTATAACCATCTTTATAACCCCAAGTCAAATAAAAGAGCTTTGTAGAACAGGGATTATGATAATCGATGGAATCGATGATTTTGGATAAATATGGTATTGTTTCTTTATCAATATCATCAAAATTCAAAGAAAACTCCCTAGAAAAACCTTGAAGAATTACATAATCCCATTTTCTGCTCCTTATGGTTACAAAAAGATCTTCTCTTGCTGCATGTACCTGAAATGATGCTCCTGACTTTGTATTCATTTCCACATGAACAGTTTTTCCTTTCGATTTACATAACTTATCAAAAATCTTCGGCATTGAATTCATATGGGTATATGAATTACCAATAAATAAAATGTTAAGTGAATCTTTTGTTGCTGAGAACAAACTAAAAGAAAGAATTAAACTAAAAAATAATACAAATAATCGCACTATGAATTAACAATTAAGTCCTGGATTTGCTTTAATTCGGAGAATTCTAACTTCATTTTAGGTTTATCAAAAGTCATATCAGAAATCGAATTTATTGGTATCAAATGAATGTGAGCGTGAGGGACCTCTAAACCGATTACACTTACTCCAATTCTTTTGCATGGAATCTTAGATTGCAACTTCCTTGCCACTTTTTTTGAAAAGACGATCATTTGAGCTAACATTTCATCCTCAACATCGAAAATATAATCAATCTCAACCTTTGGAATAACTAATGTATGACCTTTAACCAATGGGTTTACATCCAAAAAAGCCAGAAAGTTTTCATCTTCTTCTATTTTAAAACATGGCATTTCCCCAGCTATAATGCGTGAAAAAATAGTTGACATTATCTGGAAATTTCTAAAATCTCAAACTTAATAATCCCACCTGGAGTAGAAATCTCTGCTATATCACCTTTCGATTTACCCAGAAGACCTTTGCCAATTGGAGAACTAACTGATAACTTTTGTTGCTTCAAATCCGCCTCATTTTCAGCGACCAAAGTCAATTGCATTTCAGACCCATTCGAATGATTTTTCAACTTAACCTTCGATAATATATAAATCTTTGAAGTATCCATTCCAGATTCATCTATTAATCGTGCATTAGCAATTATGGCTTCTAATTTTGATATTTTCATTTCCAAAATACCTTGTGCTTCTTTCGCAGCATCGTATTCTGCATTTTCAGACAAATCTCCCTTATCACGAGCTTCAGCTATTTGTTCTGAAATCGCTGGTCTTTGAACCGTTTTTAATTCGTGTAATTCGTCCTTTAATTTTTGTAGCCCTTCCGGTGAATAATAACTAATACTTGACATAACTGAAATTTATTAAACGCAACAAGAGAGTCCGTTTAGACTCTCTTGCAACACAAATTTAATAATTTATTTTAAACTAATCGTAGCGCCTACAGTATGAATCACACCAAAAACACCAGCTAATCGTGCGCAATACTCTAAACCTAAGGCACTTTTGTTTTTTCCTACTAATGCATCAATCGAAAATCCAGCAGATGGTCCAATTAAAGCATTCGATCTATTTTCTGCAGACAAAATATTTTTTTCATATGCATATCCAGCTCTGAAATTGAAGGCCATATTTTCGTTTGTCATCGTGTAATCCAAACCAATTCGATATTGGTCATTCATGAAAGAATTTGCCGTAAATCCCAATGCAACATTCAACTTATTCTTTTCATTAAAAATGAAATCGTACGAACCTCCAATTGATAGAAGTGAAGGTAATTCAAAAGTTGCTGAACGTTGTTCTAAAGAGGCAATATATTCAGTTGAAACATAGCTCACCTGCTGCGATAATCCGTCACCTTTAAAACGCATTACTGGACCAACATTCTTTAGTGCGATACCAAATTTAATTTGATCGTTTTCACCAGCCACATATCGAATTCCTGCATCCAATGCTACACCATTAGCTTTTAAATTTGAAATATTTTGAGATATTACTTTAAAATTAATACCACCATAAATACTTTTTGAAAAGGCTCTAGCGTAACCTACATTGAAAACATTCGCTCTTGGGGAGAAGAATCCAATATTTCCTTCAGGGTTTGCAACTGTAGTAATCGGAATATCACCAAAATTCATGGATTGTACACTTATTGCTATTACACTTGACTCCGAAACACGTTGCGCTATCCCTGCCGAATTTAAACCAATACCAGCACTTCCTAACCAATTGGAATAGTTAAACTTGATTTGGGTTTTATCCGTGAATGCGAGTCCAGCAATATTCATATATGTAGCTTCTAAGCCATTCGTATTTGAGTACGCTGCATCGGCTAACGCGGAACTTCTTGCCCAAGGATTTACCAATAGATGAGATGCTCCTGCAGATCCAACACGATCCTCATTTCCAGCGAATAGGGTTAACGAATAAGTTAACACCAAGCCTAAAGAAATTCTATTAACTAAGTTTTTCATAAACACTCTTATTATATACCTTGTAAATCAACTTGTCTCATTCCACCAAAGAACTTTAAAACTTTTGTTCCCACATTCGGAACTTCGACATAAATCAAGTAGACATCACCTGCTACCGGAATGGATTTATGATTGGTTAAATCCCAATCCAACGATGTCACAGGACTATCTTTCTTAAACGTTCTTACTAACTTCCCACTTGTTGTATAAATACTTACTGTACACTTTTCAGGTAAGTTTGTTATTTTAACTCTTGTGTCTAAACGAGATCGCTCATATTCAGAAAAAGCGTAGTATGGATTAGGAACTACATTAATCATGTCCAGTGCCTCTTCCAATGCTCTGCTTTGGCCAACCTGCGTTGCAATCTTATCCATTGACCATGAATACATTGGTTTTCCACCATTTGCTCCTGTGCACGTATAGTTTTTGTATTCCTTATTGATGCGTAACTTGATGGTTGCCGTCGTAGGTAAACCTTCAGTTGGATCTAATTCATACCCCTCATTTGCCAATGGATATGCTACCCATGTCAAACTTCCGTAAAACTCCCTTCTTGCCGTTGAGTTGTTTCCTTCCACTTGCTTCAACTTGATTAACAACTCATTCGTCGCGTCATTCTCTGCTTGAGAAGGAATGTATGCTGGCATATTATAGCCAGATGAGAAACCATTAATCTTCGCCTGATCACAGCTGAAAACATAAATCGGGTGCATCCCACCCATCAATGGCGTTCCTACATTGCTCACCAAACGATCCGTTGGATTCCAAATCATATCAGCTCCATTCTCTCC
>CANMHB010000023.1 GCA_947497485.1 Flavobacteriales bacterium | reverse complement strand
CGCTTTGAGGAATCTCCAAATGTCAACGAGGCATCTATCATCTCCGTGGATTTCAATGCTACGTTTCCTGAGCCTGCAGGGAAAAAGTACTTCGTTTGATAAATTTGAACTGAAATACCCCATTCAGGAATAATTTGCTCGTTATCACTATCAATGGTTCGCTCTGATTCAACTGAATCCAATAAAGCGCCATCTTTTTCAGCATAGCGGTAAATTACCCAACTTGCAGTATCGGCACCATTACCAGTTCCAGGTGCCACATAATCTTTGAATTTACACTCAAAATATCCGGACGCCAAATTCAACGGATCGACAACTTTAATATTGATTGGACCTTTTCCATAATCATACGTCGGATTTGCCATCGAACCTTCAGTCAAAATCGTATTCAATGACTCATCTGTTAATTCTAACGAACGATTTCCATTGCCATATCCATCTAAACGTGTAATCTGAGGTGATGAACCATATTCAATATTCTGATACGTACCACCTGATTCAGGTTTTGGATTGTGGGGAATGGCTTCGATGGTTTTGATTTCTCCAACAGCGGCTTTTCTGCTGGCGATATATCTTTTTTTCTGACCATCTATCGTGATTGGGTCATCGGGCACATAGTTTTTATAATTATTGTATGCATATGCTATTGCGATGTAATGGTATTTTTTGAAATTGACAAGTCGAGGGGCACCCTGAGCAAATAGATCATTTTTAATACTAAAACTATGTCGAATCCCCTTGTTTTCGCCATTCACACGCATGACAGGAATGCTTGCATTTAGGTCATCATTAAATTCGAAATTGATGATTTTCGCTACATCGTCTTTGATGTCACATTGAGCCACAAGTCTTGCTTTCGAAGGATCACCCAATTCAGCTAAGCCAACTTTTGAATCTTTTAATTGAAATATCTGATATCCTTGAAAATTGTATGTTTTGTCTGCATTGGGATCAGTACTAACAATAAAAGGATCGAATTCTTCATATTGTTCGTTAAAATTATTTGAGTTGATTGGATTTGAAAGCGTTAAAATCAATTCATTGTTCAATTCCTGAATTTGCAATTCAGGCGCGTGCGGGGCGTCGAGTACTTTAAAACAATTTTCGAATAAGGCTTGGGCTTTATCATCAGCTGTTCTTAGGGATTCAACTGATTCAAATGGCTCTCCTTTGGATGAGCGTGCCCAAACTACGCCAACGGTAATATTGTTAACCGCTCCTGGTTTCAAGACAAAGGGACCTGCAGATTGAACAAAGCGACGATCATTTGGGGTATTATTCGCAGTTTGTTCCGTCCAGTTTGGCTGAGGAACGCCATTTGTTCCCCATCCCAGTGGGTCGGTCGTCCCAGGAAACATGAAATCACACGGAACTAATGGATTAGCTTCTGGGTCGGAGATGTGACCACTACCACCATAAACGAATTTTGTTCCGTCTTTCCAGAATCCGCGCAAATAATTGTAGTAATCGGATGCGTTAATTGGGTCGGTTTGATTGGGGTTTGCGCCATTTGTCGTATTCGAATAGTATAAAAATCTGCGCATACCAAAACGCTCATTGTCGACAATTCCATCGCCGTATCCAATTCCGTTTAGTGCTTCATTCGTGCCAATTCCAAAGGCATTATCAATTCCATCATCATCTTGATATGGACCTTCAAAAAAATCAACCCCTACAGCAGGTGGCGAGTATCCATAACCCCTAAATCCAGAATTGTCTCCATCAAAATTGTCCCCATTATAATAATAACCTAATCCTCGATTCACATCACATCCAACATAATCATCAAAAGGATCTCCCAAAGCTCCATCGGTAAAAAACCCAAAATATGTATTAAACAGGGTTTGTGTCCCGCGATTGATTAATTCGTAATTATAAAAAGTCATGTTATTTACCTCATCATTCGAAGCGAAAGCAAATGCTTGAGCTCTAATTTCCATTCCAATTGGATCTGCACCCGTTTCCGAGTGAATATTTCCACGATCATTCATAACCCACCAATAATTGATATCGCCATACAATGATACCGACCTATCAACACTACAAGTTTTTGTTTTCTTAATGTCATGCCAAGGAAAATCTCCGTCTTCCCAATTGTAATGACCATCACCGTTGAAATCATAAAATGGCGCCAAATAGTAATCTTGACCTTGGGAAACATCTCCATGCGCAGGCCAGGTTTTTACAATATCCGGGACTTTGTAATCAGGAAATAGCTCCGATTGCGTATTTGTTCCATTCTGTTGATCAGAAATTCCTGCTTCATACCAGGCATTGAATTCCCGAATAGCATCCTGTGTAGTGACAAAATGCTTGTCATATTTGTTGCAATTTTCGTAATTTGTTTCAGCTTGTACCTTAGACAACGGACCTGTCCAATAATCTTGTCCATTTCGGTATCGCAAAGCAGCTAGCTTTAATTGATCATTCGCGTCTGTTCCGCCAAGCCAAAGAGCTGCAGTAAATAACGCATTGATTCCTGAATTCTTCGGGACTTCATATTGCGAATAGTTTTGATTAGGGACTTGCCAAAGATTCCCAGCAGTATGAACCATCGCTCGCACATTATTTAACTCAAGATAAGTTGTAGTGGTTGGAGGAGTGCAACCTGCAGCTTTGGGATTTTGTTTTTTTATTTTGTACGTCCCATCATAAACCTGAGCACCCAATTTTAGGGCAGTAAAACAGGTAATGAAAATCAAAATTCGACAAAACATTGCAAAACAATTTGGGTTGAATTTAAGTATAAAATTGCTTATAATTCAAAATGAAATACTTGGAAAAATCACAGCCTTTTTAAAATACCATTCCATAAATGGATACGGTAGTTAAGAGCACTTTGGGCGGCGATTAAAGCTTCTTCCCACTTTTTTTGGTCATTTAGACAAATTTCCTCCATCATTTTAAGCGAAATTGGACCATGGTCGTCCCCATCAACCTCGATATGTCTTTCAAGGTAATATAGTAAAGTTGAAACTTGGTTGTTCCCCTGTTCTTTCATTTTCTGAAGAATTGATACGAACATTTCTGGAATCAAATCCTCTCGACCAAATGTAAATACGGCAGCTATACTATGTAATTTCCCTGAATAAATCGTATCAAATGTGAAATTCACAAAATCTTTGGTTTCCTCAAAAACATTTGTGGCTTCCAAAGCATTTTGAATGGATAGCCCTTGATTTATCGTTTTCTGAAAGAACTGGATTTGGTCTTGATTTGATCCCAATTCTTTCATTGCTTCCAAATAAAGTTCAAAATGACTCGTGATATTTCCATTTTGGTCAATATCCGATTCTTCACCTAATACTATTTCGTTGATAAAACGCCTTGTTACCGGTGAACCAACAGGAGACCAAGGAATTGATGTACAAGTTAATTTGCGTTGAAGTTCTTTCAACAAACTCATAAAATCCCAAACAGCAAAAACATGTTGCTCCGTGAATATCTGAAAATCAGAAATGGTTCTGACATTCGCATAAAGCGGATGGGTGATAAGTTGAGCACGCAGAGGCTCCAATTCTTTTTGTAAAAAACTAATTTGTTGATTCATTTTTAAAATGTGACACAAAAATAATTTTCATTTTTCTAGTTGGAATTCTTTTTGCTTTCTTTGTTTAAACAATTTTAAAAGATTTTTGATTTCGAGAAATAAACTTTTTTTAGGATTAGTCATTGGATTGCTGATTATCATAGGCATATGTCTCTTTAATGCCCTTAATTTTGAGTCAAGACAAATTTTTGAGAAGGAAAAAAAACATACCAAAATCTCAAATCAAGCGATTGAAAGACTAAAAACAGCCATTGGTTATAAAACAATCTCATCAGAAAATACAAATCTCATTGATTCTAATGAATTTTTAAATTTTCATCGTTTTCTAGAAGGTTCATTTCCCGAAATTCATCGCAATTTAGAGCTAACTAAAATTGGAAATTTAAGCCTACTCTTTCGATGGGAAGGAACTAATACAAAGTTAAAACCGATTTTATTAATGTCACATCAAGACATTGTTCCGATTGATTCAACGACCATTGAAAAATGGGAACTTGAACCATTCTCTGGTGGTTCTAAAAATGGATACATTTATGGTAGAGGAACATTGGATGTCAAATCCGGGATTTTGGCGCAAATGGAAGCAGTTGAATTATTGCTTAAAAAAGGGTTTAAACCAACGCGAACAATTTATTTAGCATATGGTCACGATGAGGAAGTTGGAGGACAAAAAGGAGCAAAGAAAATCGCACAATTTCTTAAAAATCAAAACGTAAAAATCGAATTTATCCTTGACGAAGGCGGATCGATCATTTCAGATGTCATTCCAGGTTTACAAAATCCCGTTGCGCTAATTGGAGTTGCTGAAAAGGGGTATTTAAGTTTAGAACTTTCGGTCTCAGCGAAAGGCGGACATAGCTCTATGCCACCGAGTGAAACAGCTATTGGAATTTTGAGCAAGGCCATTTCGAATCTAGAAAATAATCCTCTTCCTTACACAACCGATGGTGTTGGTTCATTGATGTTCGATTATTTGGCCCCAGAGATGACATTTTCAGCTCGTTTAGCGTTCGGAAACAAATGGTTATTTAACCCTATTATCAAGCGAAAACTCGAGCAAAACAATGGTACAAGGGCTACGCTTCACACGACCATTGCAGCAACAATTATTGAAAGTGGAACAAAAGAAAATGTGCTTCCAACCTCAGCGAAAGCCACAGTTAATTTCAGAATAATTCCTGGTGAAAACAGTTCTTCCGTTCAAAAATATGTTAAACAAATTATCAATGATAATCGCGTAAAAATTAAGAAAACTACGCATTTTCAAGATGAACCATCGGGTATTTCTAATCCAGAATCACCTAATTTTCGTAACATCCAAAAAAGCATTTCTGCCATTTTCCCCAAAACGCTCGTTGCACCCTATTTAGTTCTAGGAAGCACAGACGCTCGTCATTACAACTTATTGTCAAAAAATATCTATCGATTTGTACCTTTTCGTTTGTCAAAAAGTGATCTATCTCGAATGCACGGTTTAAATGAACGAATCTCCATAAAAAACTACAAGGAAAGCATCAATTTCTATTTGGAACTCCTGCAAAGAACTACTCAAAAATAGAAATTGGTTAACTTTCAATAATTTTACAGAATGAATTTATCAAGTAAGCTGCCGAACGTTGGTACGACAATCTTCACAGTAATGTCGAAAATGGCCAACGATTACAATGCCATTAATCTCTCTCAGGGATTTCCAAATTTTCCGATTGATCCTGTTTTATCTGAAATTCTTGCAAAAAAAGCAACTGAAAACACCCATCAATATGCTCCAATGGCCGGGCTACCTTCTTTATTGACAGGAATTGAAAAGCTAATTTCAGTTCAATATGGTCGGTCAATTAACGCTCAAGCTGAGGCACTCGTAACAGCTGGGGCAACACAAGCAATATTCACCACTATTCAAGCATTGGTTCACCCAGGTGATGAAGTTATTATTTTGGATCCAAGTTACGATTGCTACGAATCTCCTATCATTCTCGCCGGAGGAAAACCAATTCGAATTCCATTGAACCAAGACTTTCTGCCAGACTGGGAATTAATTCGATCAAAAGTAAATTCGAAAACGCGTCTTATTATTACAAACAATCCACACAATCCGAGCGGAATAATTTGGAAAGAAAATGATATGACTCAACTTGAACTTTTAATTCAAGAAAATCCATATTTATTAGTTCTTTCAGACGAAGTTTATGAGTTTATTACTTTTGAATTACAGCATTTGTCTGTTCATTCGAACGAAATTTTGAGAAATCGATCGATTGTGGTTTCCTCCTTTGGCAAAACGTTTCATATTACCGGTTGGAAAGTAGGTTATATGATTGCGCCTGAAGAATTGATGGTTGAAATTAAAAAAGTACATCAATTCCTGGTTTTTTGCGTGAATAGTGTTGCTCAATCGGCTCTTTCAGAGTATCTCGAATCGGTCGATGTTTCAAAACTTGGGGATTTTTATAAAGTGAAACGAGATTTTTTTCGAGAAAATATGGCCTCAAGTAAATTCAAACTTCTTCCTTGTGAAGGAACTTATTTCCAGGTTGCTTCCTATGAACAAATTTCAGATGAAAGCGATGTAGACTTTTGCAAAAGATTGGTTAAAGAATTTGGTGTCGCCGCAATTCCTCTATCTGTTTTCATTGCAGACAGCAGCGATCGAAAACTCCTACGTTTCTGCTTCGCCAAAGAAGACGAAACATTATTAAACGCAACCCAGAAACTATGCAAGATTTGAAATTGACCTTAGTTCAAATTGATCAAATTTGGGAGGACAAAGCATCAAATTACTCGAAATACGAACATATTTTTCAGAACCTAGATGATACTGACTTGATTGTCTTACCAGAAATGTTCAATACTGCCTTTTCAATGAATGTTGCCGAACTTGCTGAGGACTGGAATCATTCTACTGGAATCGAGTTTCTTAAAAATTGGGGGAAAAAATTAAACACGGCATTTTACACTTCATTGATTGTTAAGGATAATGATCGTTATTTCAATCGTGGTGTTTTCGTTTTTCCCGACGGACAGATTGAATATTATGACAAAAGAAGGTCATTTGGACTAGCAGGCGAAGATCGATTTTTTACGGCTGGAAAAGACGAAAAAATAGTAAATTACCGAGGCTGGAAAATTAATCTTCAAATTTGTTATGATTTGCGTTTTCCAGAGTTAACTCGAAATCGAATGGTGAACAACAACGAAGCAGCTTATGACCTTCTGATCTACGTTGCCAATTGGCCAGAAAAAAGAAAATATCACTGGACCTCATTACTTACAGCGCGTGCTATTGAAAATCAATGTTATGTTGTTGGTGTAAACCGAGTTGGCCTCGATGGCAAAGAATTAAACTATTCGGGAAATTCTGCTGCGTTTAGTCCACTTGGGGGGGTGTTGTGGGAAGAAAATGATTTTGCAGAATGCATTTCAAACGTCGATTTATCACATAATTCTCTACTCGAAATCAGAAAATCTCTACCTTTTTTAAAGGATGCTTGACAACTCAAGTTTTTAGAATTATATTTGCTGAAAATTAAAATCACATGAAAAGAATTTACTTATCAGCTTTTGCTTTTTCAATGTCTGCTATTGCATTTGGTCAAGACTTTGGAAAACAATACAATTTTGGGTCTAAGCCTAAAATTACTGGTCCAAAATCAGCATCTGTCGTTGTTGATAATGGAAACAAAACGAACAAAGTTACTTCAGAGAAAGCTTTGAATATTCTTTGGACGGAAAACTTCGGAACGAGTTCAACCGGACTAACGACAACTAATGGCACATGGGTTGAAAATACTGCTCCTGATTCAACTTATTGGAGTTTAAGAACAACTCACCCGATGGCATCTTACGGTTTTGCAGATCAATTAAGCGGAGCATTTTTAGCTTGGGATTCTTTTGGGCCAATTTATCCAGGAGAAACAGATTTTGCTTCTACTCCAGTAAGTGGTGCGATTGTTTCACCAGATATTAATCTAACATCTGCAGCAAATGGTGTTATGATGACGTTCAAGACAGAAGCAATGTATTGTTGTCACGTAACAGAAATACCATTTAAAATAAGTGTTTCTGAAGATGGTGGAACAACTTGGTCTGACCCTTTTACAGTTGAATTGGGTGTAGACAGAAATCAGGCAACTTCGGATATCGCACAACCAATGAATTATACAGTTGACCTTTCCAATTATACAACATCACTTTCTGCAACTACGAAAATTAAATTTTCTTGGGAAGGAATAAATCCAGATCAAAATGGACAGGCAAATACACATTATTTCTGGTTAATTGATGACATTCAGTTGTATGAGCGTCCTAACTATGATTTTCAAATTGTTGACCTTTGGTTAGGTGATATTTTCAATGCATATGAATACACAAGTATACCTCAAAATTTTGCAGGGACTTTAACAGTGCAAGCAAAAGTTAAAAATCTTGGTAAATTGGTTCCAACTTCTACTCAGTTAGCGGTTAGTGTAACAGGAGGAAGCGTAAACGCTTCTCAATCAGGTGGTATTCTTACGAATAATTTTACAGGAGAATATGACACTCTTACATTTGAAACTACAATCGACATGAGTGCATATGCAATCGGAACTTACACTGTAAATGTTGATTTATTCGCTGATCAAGCGGATGAGGACTCTACTAACAATAGTTTCTCAAGAACGTTTAAGATTACAGATGGTATTTATGGTCAACAAGATTTTGAGCAACCACTTTACCGCGCAAGTATTGGAAAAGATTTTGGAGCAACTTCATCTGAAAGTGCTCCAATGGGATTTGGTTCTGTGTTTTATGTTCCTACTGACGCTGACTTGCAAGGTGTAAACCTTAAAATCGGTAAATCGAATACCTATCCGACAACTGTTGGAGGAGAACTTTATGTTCAATTATATATGTATGACGGAACTGCAGCTTCATTCAATGAGGCACACATTTACGAAGCCGGAGATTGGACGTTCCCAATCACTTCAACGATGGTTCCAACCGGTACAACTCCAAAAGATGTAACGTTAAATTTCCATAATGCTACTGCTGGAATCCCAACTCTTTTAGGTGGTAATTATTATATTGCTTTGGTTAGACATGATGGTGGAGCGAGTAACCATTTTTGTTACGTGGAAAACCCTTTTGATGATGATTTTTCTGCTCACATCTTTGGTGATTTTGGTTCTGTTGCAGGGGATAACTGGTTTGTTGCAGGTACACAAATTATTACTGAAATGAACTTTAATCAAGTTCTTGCAACTGATGATATTACAAACGATTTGACGTTTGGTTTTATCGCTCCAAACCCTACATCGGGAGAAACAACGATTGCATATTCAGTTAAAAACGCTCAAGAAGTTACTATTGAAGTAGTTGATTTGGCAGGAAAAACATTGATTTCAATCAACGAAAATGTTCTTTCAGCAGGAACACAATTTTCTTCGTTTGATGCAAGCAATTTAGCTTCAGGTGTTTATTGCGTAAACATTAAGACTAACAATACAATTAGTTCTCAAAAATTCATTAAGAAGTAATAGAGAATTTCATATTTTTAAGCCGGGTTAATCCCGGCTTTTTTGTTTATGTGGGAATTTGAATTTGGTTACTTAGGGTTATTCGTTACTTGTTTTTTAGCAGCTACAATATTACCAATTGCATCAGAACTATTTTTAACAGGAATGCTCGCTCTTGGATATAATCCAATCGTTTGTTTGTTTGTCGCCGGAACAGCAAACACACTTGGAGGTTGGCTGAATTATTTTATAGGTTACCTTGGGAACCCGAAATGGTTAATTAAGCTGGGAGCAACAGCCGAAAAAATAAATAGTTGGAAAGAACGTGTAAATCAATATGGTGTATGGCTCGCTTTGTTCTCTTGGCTACCTCTTATAGGTGATGTAATCGGAATAGCCCTTGGCTTTTTTCGCGTGAATGTTGTATTTTCATTTCTGTTTATTGCCATTGGAAAATTCATTCGCTACGGCGTTATAATCGTTTTTTATCTCTATTTCAAAACATTTTTTGATTGATTCAATTTGTTTTGAATTCCCAAAAAATCGTACACGGGATCAATTTCATTTTTTAAATACTCAATGGTGTAATTTATTGTTTTATCTGGAGAAATAGATTCAAGTATAACCTCTTTGCTTTGTATTGGATTAAATTTTAAGGTTGAAATGTAAATCATAAAGTCGGAATTTGGTAAACGGATTTTGGCGCTATTACCAAAAGTTCCATTCATCGATCCTAGACACGGCGTGCCAACAATTTCTCCTCGATCTGCACTTTTAAACCAACTAGCAAAAAGTACCGAAGCTGACATTGAAAAACCATTTAATACGAGCGTGCATTTTCCTCGGTAGATTTTATCTATTTCATCAATAGGTGGAGATTCATAAATTATTTTGGAAATGCTCCCATTTTCACTCATATAGAAATCGTATTCCTCACTAATTTTCCCATTCGGGTAGACCCTTTCTGCATTTCTCCTAAATTGATTTTTTTTTCGAAACGAGAGGGATGAAAAATGATCGTATTCACTTCGTTTATAGACATATTCAATTTTATTATTTTGAGACTTATAATTAAGGTAGCTCATTAAATATTCCTGAGCTCGCAAATAGCCTCCTTGATTATCTCGCAAATCAATAATTACGTCTTTGCAATTCCGTGTTTTTGCTTCTTCAAAGAACGTCGAGACTTGTTTTTTAAAATATTTAATGTTCCTTGGTTCAAAGGAAAAAACTTGCAGAACACCTGTATTTTGCTCATCAAAAAAATAATTGATTGCTTTGCTTAAAAATCCCTTATTAAATAAATAAAGGTTTTTTAGACTCGTTGCTTTAACCTTCTTTATCAAGGTATCAGCGTTTGAGACATACTGAATTCTTATTGAATCGGTTTTCTTGAAATCGCTCATTAGGGCTAGAGAAAGAGCCATCCCCTTTGTAGCTATTTCGTCTTTGGCTTGAAAGGAATTCCCTTCCCCAAGAGCAAATTTGAGGCTTTCATGATAAAGCTGATCTGTTGTATATTTTTCGATCTTCAAAATTTCATACCCTTGTAAACTTTGATCATTGTACAACGTTTCTAAGTAATATTTTCCAGCTATTTTCTTTAAAAAAAATGGTAACGAACCTTTTCGTTTATCGCCATAAAAAAGCAGATTCTGAGGATTATAATTTGTATGAGAATCCTTTATCGAGGATAGAAAATCAGCAATTACTTTACTAAACTCATAGATTGTTAAATCACGCGAAGCCTTTTGAACGGCTACCCGATAGGATGAATCGAATTGCGCTTTCGTTATATAATAATCAAGGCTTGGATGAATTTCATCCAATTTTATTTTTAGTTGCTGTAAATCATATAACATCAATTCAGGACATAATCTACTTTTATTAATATCTACTTTTCTCGGGCTGATATACTTTGAACAATCTTGCGTATAAGCAAAATTGAATGTTGTTATCAAAAAGAAATAAAAAAGGTTTATGTAATTGTTCATTAAAGTAAGAGAGCCTCTATCAAAATTAAGTAATTTTATTTTTGAAAAATGTAACACTTTCCTAAATGAATTGGTTGTTAAAGATTATTGTGATTTCTTGTATTCTGTCAAGTTGTTCTAGTAAGGATAAAAATTTCTGTGACTGCATGAAAGCAAGTGACGACTTCAATCGGATAAATCAAGAAATACTTTCTGGTAATAAGAAGAGACAAAAAATTGACAAAGCAAAACGGTTACTGAAAATTAAAAAGAATCGTTGCGACCAATACCGAAACACATTAGGTCCAGAAATGCTTGAAAAGAAAAAAGACTGTCAATAGAACTTTTTTCTTTAACCTGCGTTAAAATTAGAACCTACACTTATTATGATTAAAACTGTCCTTATTGCCGGAGGTTCCGGATTTGTTGGAAGAAAACTAAGTTCAGTGCTTAAGGAACGAGGACTTAGAGTTTACAAACTTTCTAGAAAAAAAACAAAAAGGAGAGGTTATATACATTGGAATCCCGATTTACAAACAATTGACAATAAGAATTTATCCAAAATTAATTACATCGTTAATCTTGTTGGGGCCAATATTGCTGAGAAAAGATGGACAGAAACTCGAAAACAAGAATTGATTTCTTCACGGGTGAAAACCACTCATTTTCTGCGAATGCTAGCTCCGCAAATGCCTAATCTTGAGTATTATGTTGCTGCATCCGGAATTAATTGTTATGGTCCCGAAACCGAGGTGGTTCACGTTGAAACAGATCCATATGGCGATGACTTTCTATCTCAAATAGTGAAAGAATGGGAGGAAGCCAGCGATAAGTTTTCGGATATTTGCCCAGTTGCTAAACTACGAAGCGGTGTTGTACTTGCAAAACATGGTGGAATGGTTAAAAAATTGAGTATTCCCTTCAAACTTGGCTTGGGATCCGCTATCGGTACAGGGAAACAGCACATACCTTGGATTCATCTCGATGACTTGTGTAGAATGTTTGCTCTTTCAATTCAATACAAATGGGAAGGAAGTTACAATGCTTTTGCTCAATGCTCCTCAAATTATGACTTCATGCGTGCTTATGCAAAAGCGCTTAGAAGACCGTTTTTCATGCCGAATATACCAGCAAAATTACTGGAAACAATTTTAGGTGAAAGAGCAGTAATGCTTCTTGGAGGCACAAAAGCTTCGAATAAAAAAATTGTTAGCGAAGGCTTTATGTTTCAACATAAAACAATCGAATCTACGTTCAAACACATTGTAAGAAGATAACTTACTGAAAAACAGTAAATTCTTCCCCATCAAACGCAGCAAAAACTATTTTTGGATGTGACTCTTGCCAGAACATATTTCCACTTTTATCTAACCCAATTGCACCTGCGAAACCATCAAATTCAGCCAGCTCATTGAATGTTCTACCAAACGACTCCTCAATTGAAAAACCATCTGTAACACGGGTAACAATTTTTGAGGCAACAGCCGCACTCACGATATCCTCTCCAACACCCGTACAACTTACAGCGCAATCAGCATTAGCATAATTACCAGCAACTGTGGCCGAATCTGAAATCCTTCCAGGAATTTCAAAACCTTTTCCACCAGTTGATGTTGCTGCAGCCAATTTACCATTGCTATCTAGTGCAATACAGCCTACGGTGCCTGTTCCCAGTGAAGCCAATTTTCGTTCGTATTCAGCCCTACGCTCAGGGATTTCAGTAGAAAAAGAATCAAAGCCATTAACTGCAGCATAGCCATTTGCTCCTTCTCCGCCCAAAACACGATCGTCAACTTTCATTAGATGTTCAGCTACACGTATCGGATTTTTGACCTTCTGAATATTGATGACGCCACTAAATTTCTTCGAATTTCCATCCATTAGCGAGGCACTCATTCGAATAATCCCATCGCTCTGAATCTGGGATCCAATACCAGCATTAAACAACGGATCATCCTCTAATTGTTCTACAGCATAAACCACAGTTTCAAGCGCCGTATGTGTTTTAAGGAATTCAAACGCACTTTTTGCTATGCGTTCCATCGCTTGTTGTTTGGCTAGTTTTATTTCATTTGATTGCGAAAACTCGCTAAAAAAACCTCCGTGAATCAATAATTTCATTTCACTTATTTTGAAGCAACCTTTGTGTGGATCGTTAATTTATGATCACTTAATAAATAATGGTCTCCCTCACTCATAACGTGAACGACCATATTTTTAATTGAAATTGGTTCACCCATGTCAACATCTGTGATATTTGTATCCGAGACATGTCTTCCATCAACCAAAATAACCAAACCTGAGCCAAGAGCCTCCATTTCATTTCCTGACTTAATTAGCAAACCTGTATCTTCTCCTAAACCAATTCCAAGGGTTTTTGGGTTACTTACTACTGCTTGAAAAAGTCTTCCAATTCGACCTCTTTGGACGAAATGCGTATCAATAATCACATGATCAATCAAACCTAGCCCACTTGTGATTTTAATTTCGCCTTTCAAAAGTGCTTCCTTGCTAGAACCCTGATAAATCATACTTTTAGACGCGCTGTGTGCTCCTGCTGAAGTTCCAACATAAATAAAATCTTCTTCATTATATTTCTGCAAAACAGCATCATGAATTGGTGTTCCACCAATGATAGAAGTTAATCTCAATTGATCGCCCCCAGTAAAAAATATAACATCAGCGGCAATAACACGATCGAAAGTTTCTTGCGCTAAAGCAGTTTCACGGTTTTCTATTTTTAAAACACTTACATTTTCAGCACCAAGAAATTGAAACGCTTTCATATATTCTTGGCCAACAATATCCGGAATTTTGGAGGCAGTTGGTATTATTTCTATTCGGGAATCTGTACCTTTTTTAGATTCATCGATTATTCTTCTTAGAATCCCCTTCTCAAAAAAATTCAAGTTTTTCTCAACCTGATCTTCAAAATTACTTTCAGTAAAACTGCCTTTATCGACAGCCCCGCCTATAATTATTAGTTTTCCCTTTGGTGTCATAAAAGCAAAAATAACTTTTTTTGAATCGGCTCATTATTTGAATTATTGCTAGTTTTCAACAATTTCGCATTTTTAGTTTTGTTAATTGCGTTGTTGATTAATCCTCTTTGAGTATCCTAATTCCCCTTCTGAATTTAGTAATTTTGATTAATATATTAAACAAATGCTTGTTAAAATAAACAATCAGTCAAAGCATCCACTTCCCCAATATGAAACGAAAGGTTCTTCAGGAATGGATGTTCGCGCAAATATAGATTCAGCAGTCATTATTCCTCCTTTAGGTAGAGCATTAATTAAAACGGGGCTTTATCTCGAAATGGATCACGGTTTGGAATGTCAAGTCCGACCAAGAAGTGGATTTGCGTTAAAAAAAGGAATTACTGTTTTGAATACTCCTGGAACAATTGATGCAGATTACAGAGGCGAAGTTGGGGTAATATTAATTAATCTTTCGAATGAGGATGTTGAAATTCAAGATGGGGAACGAATTGCTCAGCTGGTTTTTTGTAAAGTTGAACAAGTTGAGTTAACGCAGGTCGAAGTGCTTTCTGAATCTAATCGAGGTGCGGGAGGATTTGGTAGTACAGGTGTAAAATAAAAAATAAAAAATGAAAGTAATAGTTCCAATGGCTGGAAGGGGAAGTCGCCTAAGGCCTCATACATTAACGGTTCCAAAACCACTTGTGCCAGTTGGTGGAAAACCTATTGTCCATCGATTAGTTGAAGACATCGCTGCCGTATGCACTGAAAAAATCGACGAAATAGCATTTGTTGTAGGGGAATTTGGAGAAGAAGTAGAAAAAGAACTTTTAATTGTTGCCGAAAAATTAGGCGCAAAAGGATCTATTCATTACCAAAAACAACCTTTGGGAACTGCTCACGCGGTGCTCTGTGCTGCCGAAAAGCTCGAGGGGCCGGTTGTTGTTGCATTTGCCGACACGCTATTTCGTGCAGACTTCAAGATTAACCAAGAGGATGAAGGTATTCTCTGGGTAAAGCAAATCGAGGATCCAAGCGCGTTTGGAGTAATCAAAATGAATGAGAAAGGTGAAATCATCGATTTTGTTGAAAAACCGAAAGAATTCGTTTCTGATTTAGCTATGATTGGAATTTATTATTTCAAAGATGGACTTCGATTGCGAAAAGAATTGGAATACCTCATCGATAACAATGTTATCAAAGGAGGAGAATACCAATTGCCCGATGCACTCAGAAGACTAACAGAATCAGGATATATATTTAAGCCTGGAGAAGTTACTGAATGGCTAGATTGTGGGAACAAAGAAGTAACAGTACACACCAATCAGCGTGTTCTTGAATTTGATTGGGAAGCGCAAAAACAATTGGTTCACGAAACTGCTGAAATCGAAAATAGTGTCATCATTCCTCCTTGCTTCATTGGGAGAAATGTCCGAATCATAAACTCGGTTATAGGTCCACATGTTTCTCTTGGAAGTGGAAGTGTGTTGGAAAATAGTAACATTTCAAATTCAATCGTTCAACAAGAAACAATTATTAAAAACGCTGTTATCGCTGACTCTATGATTGGCTCGAAAGTTGTTTACCATGCTAAACCCCACGATTTGAGCTTGGGAGATTTTACGACAGTTGGCTGATGCGTTTTATAACTATTTCTTTTCTAGTCTTATGCCTTTTTTCTTGCCGAACGGGTAAAGAAACAAAACGTGTCCATTCGTCCACATTCATTAAGAATTTCCATGAAGGTGTTCGTTTGAAATTGAATTTTGAGCTCGAACCAGCGATTGATAAATTTAATCTCTGCTTAAAAGAGGATCCAATGGATGATGCAAGTCACTTTGCGCTTGCCCAACTTTATTTAATGAAAAATGATCTTCAGCGGGCGGCCATTCATACCAAACAAGCATCAGATTCTGACCCAGCAAATCTTTACTACCTTTCTGAATTAGCATTTATGCATCAGGAAATGAAAGAATACCAAAATGCTGCATTAATCTTTGAAAAACTAGCTAAAAACAATTTAAGAAATCCTGAATATCAATATGGTGCTTTTGAAAACTGGCTTAAAGCTGAAAAAAATGATAAAGCGCTTAAGTGTCTGGAGTCCATTGAAAAACATTTCGGAGGAAGTTCAGAACTTGAATTAAAACGTTTTCAGTTACTATTGAAGTCCGGACAAGAAAAAACAGCCTTAGAAGGACTATTAACTGCAAAAAACAAATACCCAGGTGATCCAACGATTATAGCCAATCTCGTTGATTATTATATGCAGAAAAAACAATATGAATCGGGAATGAAAATGCTGCAGGAATTAGTGTTAGCAGATCCTGACAATGGTCTTGCGCTATATATGCTCGGTGATATGGAAATGCAAATTGGTAATGAACAACAAGGATTGAAGCATTTGAAAGAGGCCATTCGTAAAGAGGGAATTAGTTTGGATCAAAAAATGGAAATACTAATCAGCATCCAAAATTTCAAAGTTACGGATTCAGATATGCAAGCGCTAGTTGAATATATGGTAACTCGCTATCCGAAGGAACCAAAGGCACATTCAATTCGAGGTGATTATTACTTCAAAGCTGAAAAACTCAAAGAAGCAACAGAATCTTACAAGAATGCTGTTAAATTTGAGCCGAATCTTTATCCTATTTGGAATCAAATTCTACTTTTAGAGTATCAAAATCAATGGTATGACTCACTCTTCGTAGATAGTGAAAAGTGTATTGAACTTTTTCCTATTCAAACCGCTCCTTATTTTTTTAATGGTGTGGCGAGAAATCAAAAGAAGCAATATAGCGAAGCACTTTCAAAATTAAAGGAGGGATTGGATTTATTGATAAATGACGAAACACTTGAAGCAGAAATATTCGGACAAATGGGAGAATCCTATTTTGGATTGAAAGATGTTCAAAATGGAAAACTTTTTTACGATAAAGCCATTGAAAAAAAACCTACGAATATCCTTTTTAAAAACAACTATGCTTTTCGTCTAGCATTATTCACAAATGAATATGAAAAGGCTGAAAAGTTAATAGATGAAGTATTGAGCATTTCGCCCAAAGATGGAAGGTTTCTTGACACGAAGGGCTGGATTCTTTTTTCAAGTGGAAAATATGCTGCTGCTAATGAAGTTTTTAATCAGGCCAATGCTCTTCTTCCTAACGATAAAGGGATAACAGAGCATCTCGGAGACTGCGCTTTCAAACTCGGTCAAAAGGATAAGGCTATCGAATTTTGGTTGAAAGCGAAAGAATTGAAATCGACCAACATGAACCTTGATAAAAAAATACAAAATAAAGCCTTTTATGACCCTATTTACTAAAATCACACTCTGCATTTTGGGCTTATTTTGGCTTTGCTCGTGTTCTCCGAAATTTGTAACCGAAGTTAATCCAACTAAGCCTTTAGAAAAATTACCTAAGAAAAAAGATAAGGAGTTAGTCGCCACCTTGGATAGCCTTTCTTTAATAAATCCGAAAACATTTTATTCCAAACTCAGTGTAGACTATAAGGATACAACGCGAGAAATTTCGTTTAAAACATCACTTAAAATCGTTAAAGATAGTGCTGTAAATGCCATCATTACTTATGCGAAAATCCCCATTGTTACTACCATGATTACACGCGATACGATTAAAGTGGTGAATAGAAAAGATAAATGCTACGTGATTCAAACATTATCGTATATCAAAGAAAATTTTGGGATCGATTTTACCTACAACAATATTGAAGAACTTTTTCTTGGTAGGCCTTTAGACTATAATGTGAATCAAAAGTATTTTGTTATTAACGACCCTTATCATTACCAAATTTCTTCCCATCGCAAGCGAGAAAAAAAACGTTTTGAGAAGAAAGCTAAAGAAGATATAATCATAAATTATTTTCTTAGTGATGATGCTCAAATATTAAAAAAAACAACCATAAGTAGCCCTAGTGATACAACATTTATTGATGTTGACTATCTTTCTTTTCAAGAAAATAATGGCTACAAAATACCAGAAAATGTCCTAATCAAAATCGAAACCCCTCGAAATAAAATTTTCGTTCGTTTGGAATACGAGAAAGTTGAAATAAATGAACCACAAGAACTCATCATTGTAATACCAGAGAATTATGAGAAATGTAATTAATATTATTGCCATTATTCTTGTTATCGGGAAAAGCTATGGTCAAACGAGTAGCGACAAACTAAAAAAAGAGCAACAAAAATTGGAAAAAAAGATTTCCAACACCAAGGCCCTTCTTAATAAAGTAAAAACGAATAGTCAGGCATCATTAAATGAATTAAAATTGATTGACAACCAAATCAGGAGTCGAGAAGAACTAGTTCGTGTCTTTGACAACCAAGTTCGCGTCGCAGAAATTAAGATGGTTGAGAAGAAACAAGAAGTCAAACAATTAAAGGCAAGATTAATTCAATTAAAAAAGCAATATAAATCTATGTTGCTTTATGCTTATAAGCATCGTAATAATTACGGAAAAATCATGTTTATTCTTTCATCCGACAATTATAATGAAGCTTCAAAACGAACAAAGTACCTAAAAAAAGTTGCTGGGATTCAGAAAAAACAAATGGCCTTAATATTGCAACATCGATCTTTAATTCATAAAGAATTAAACAAAATCAAAGAGGAAAAAGAAACGAAATCAAAAGCATTAGAAGAAAAAAAGATTGAGCGCGAGCAGATTTCAAAAGATAAACTTTCAAAAGAAAAGACCTATCAGAAATTCAAACAAGAAGAACAGAAATTATTTTCCCAATTAAAAGAAGACGAGCGTAAAAAGGAGGAATTAAAACAGAAAATTAACGCAGCTATTAAAGCGGATATAGCTCGACAAGAAGCTGAAAGAGTTAAAAAAGAGGCAGAAGCCGCAAAGAAGCGGGAAGCAGAGGCCGCAAAAAAACGAAAAGAAAAGGAGGATTTAGCTAAAAAGAATAAAGAAAAAGTACAAACTCAAAATTCAAAAACCACAAACCCAGAAGTTAAACCAGAAACAAAAGTTGAGGAACCAGAAAAACCAGTTTTTGTTGAAACATCGGAAGGTTCCGTAGCTGGCAAGAACTTCGAAACAAATAAAGGTCGACTTCCGGCACCTGTATCATCAGGAACAATAATTGAACGATTTGGGCGAAATGCTCACCCTACTCTACCTGATGTTTATACAAACAATAATGGTGTTGACTATGCTTGTTCGAAAGGAGCAAATGTTAGGGCTGTTTTTGAAGGGGAAGTTACAAGTGTTTTTAGCATCACAGGAGCTGGAAAAGTAGTCATTATTAAACATGGGAATTACCGCACTGTCTACAGCAATTTAAAAGAAACATTTGTAAGCACTGGTTCAAAAGTTAGCAACAAACAAGCGATTGGAAATTTGATTACGGATGGTAACGTTTCAATTTGCCATTTCGAGATACATCAAGTGGTTGGTGGAGTTCCGAAATGCTTAAATCCGCAACTTTGGGTTGGAAAATGACAATTCTCTTTTCTGTTGTAATCCCATCATAACAATCATTGCGCACATTCCCCAAATTGGGACGGCAGCCTTATCTGTGTCTAAATAATTATTCAGAAACGCATGAGAAAAATAAGTGGTTAAGGATAATATCATTCCCATTACCAACACCCTGTTTTTGCGATCACTATTGGAATAATTATGATAAAGCGTTACAGCAGAATAAAAAATAGCAAAAACAACTGCTATAAAGGTAAGCAAACCAACTATTCCCATTTCTGAAAGCGCTCCCAGATATTCACTGTGGGCATTTCCTAAATCGCCAAAATTTGTTGAGATGATTGTTAGGTTTTCTGCTTCCTGATAAGGTGCATATTCAAAGGCATATGTACCAGGGCCAAAGCCAAAAACTGGTCGGTCTTTAAACATCGAAATAGCACAGTTCCAACGATTGATTCGCTCCAAATTTGACGCATCTGTTGTTACATTGGCTGCACTTTGAAATCGCTCATTGAACGATTCAGTAGTATGTTCATGCTTGTTTCTAGCAAGTTCCATTTCAATCGAGTCCCACTTCGAAATTACTGTCGTCAATGCGACCAATCCAATAAAAATCAACAATTTAAAATTAATTCGATAATGAACGACTAAACCAACTGCGACTGCTATTATTATACTCAACCATGCAGCACGAGTATAAGAAAAATACAAACCAAGTAGAATAACGCCTATCATTAAAATTAGAACCGCTTGCACAAGAACCGACTGTTTTTTATAAAAATAAAGAGCCCAAGCGAGCGGTAAAACCAAAGCTACAATTGCACCATAAATTGTATGATCTTTGAAAAAAGGGTACATGACCCAATGGCCTTCCTTTTCACCAAAACCATATTGAGCGTGATGCAGCAGGGTGTAAATAATCGTAATGAAAGCTCCGGAAACAAAAAGCCAAAGAAAGGCAATTCTATTTTCTTCTTTTTTGAAAAAATGTGTTCCAAAAATTAAAATTGGTATAAAAAACCAAAGCCTTGATAGTAAAAACTTAAAGGAGACAAGCACATGTGAACTCGTAATCGAAGAAATTAAAACCCAAATTATATATAAACAGAATGTGATAATAATTGGATGTTTCCAAATTGAGTTATCCAAAAAAGGTTTCTTCAATTGAATAGCCGACAATAGAATCATTAATCCTACCAAAAGTGGTTCAGTAGGAATATATAGACCAAAACTCTGATTAAATTCTTCAATATTAAATGAAAGAGGAGCAAATAAGGCAATTGAAAGAAATAGTTTCTCCGTCTGATAAACGGCGAAATATATAAGCATCAAACCAATTGGGAATAGCGAAACAACAGGTTGATCAATCCAAAAGAAATAAGCAATTAGCACTGTAGATAAAAGTGCAAATACAAATAAGAGTATACGATCACCCAAAATGCGCACTAAGCAGACAATTTAAGTTCTTTTAATCGCTGTTTGATTAGTAAAAAGAATACTCCGAAAATCAAACCGCTTATTACAGAAACCAAAACAATGATCATTCTTTTAGGTTTTTCTTTTCTATCTGCAACCACTGCTCTTTCTACAATAAACTTGTGTGTGAAATTTGAATTGGCATCTGACTCTGCTTGCTCATACGAAACCCTGAATTCTTCAATCTTTACAATCATTTCATTTCTGCGGTATTCCAATGCATCGAAAACAGATCCAAATTTTTTATTCGTTTCAATTTTGTTTTGAAGTTCCGTTTTTTCATTCGGACTTTTCGAATCCACCAATGCTTGAAAAAGATTAGATCTCATGTCTAAAGGCACAACTCCTAAATTCGATAAACTATCAAGAATATGGACAATCGAATCGCGCTCATGTTGTAACTGAAATAACTTACGTTTGTTTATTTCAAAAGCTGGCCTTGTCCGTTCATTAATCATTTCATTTTTAACTGTATCAATCAAATCCACAATGTCGTTAGCCATTTTTGCGGCAAGTTTTGGATCTTTATCCAATACATCTATTTGAATTGAGCCATAACGTGTTCGAGTAAATGTAAAATGACTATTATACTCCTGAGTTAATTTGTAATTTTTATTGGGATCATCAGAATCAATTTCATAATGATTTAGAAGTTTGTATTTTTCTACCACACGGTCTTTGATCCTTGCAGATTGTAAGATTTGCACTAACTGCTCAGCTTGTTCTTCCTCTCCAAAATCCATAGCGGCAGCTTTTACGTTACGTTGTTCTGAAAACGAAACATTGCTAGAAGCAGCCGGAAACACAATTGCAGTTGAAAGATAAAGTGGTGTAATTAATAAAGAAACAATCACAGAAATAACAAAAGCTGCTCCTGTAAAAATCAACAATTGCTTTCTATTGCTCCAAATAAATTGAAAAAGATTATTTCTTTCTTCGTTAAGATTCAAATTGTTATTTTCCATAATAAAATTCTCCGCGAAGTTAGGGTTTTTCTAATTGTTATACTAAAAACAACTTTTTTGAGAATTTATTTGAAATTCGAGCTATTCAACAACAATTCTTTTAAATTTTTTATGTCAACAAAAGAAAAGGCAAACATCAGCAATGATCCAATTAAGAGCTGAACAGGAATTAGAAGCTTAAAATGTATGAGGTTAAAGGAAACAACTAAAAGAACCAATACAAAAATGCAATACTTAAGAATGGTTCGAAACGAAATTGACAATTGAAAAAACTTCAGACAAAAAATAAACTGAATTATTGCAACAAACGATTGCGTAGCAAATGAAGCAAACGCAGCTCCTTCTGCACCAAATCTTGGAATTAAAGTGAAGTTTAATCCAATATTTATAAAAATTCCTAAGGCTGAAGAAATGTTTAAGATTTTCAAGTTTCCATTGGCTGTTAAGAGTGTACCGAAAATAAAATTCATGCATATGGCTATAAAACCAAGCATAAGCCAATTAAATGCCTGTATCGATTCCTCCGCTCGATCATATATTAAATTTAACAAGTCATAACCATTAAAAATTGCCACAAGAACGATTAAAATAGAACCAGACATCAATAAATTTCCAGCGGTTTTTAATAATGGCTTTACAGCTGATCTATCGTATTTGAGTTGTTTCGAAAACATAGGAAACAAAATACCCGCGAAAATCATCCCAAACATAAATAAGGCATCTAGTAATCGAAATCCTTGAGCAAAAATACCAGATTCATACGCTCCATTGGGGTGAATTCGTTCGAGCATTACACCATCTAATCTTGTATAAAGCAGCATTAATACAACCAACAACGCATAAGGAAAACTTCTTTTTACAAAAGAAAGACTGAATTTTAAATCCAAGTTCAATGCCGGTTTTTCGATGTGTTTAAACAACAAAAATAATGCTATGCAGAAGGTTGTGAAATAACAAATGAATTGAATCCATACAAATAATTCAATGGTCATTGCCATCGGAGAAAAAGGAGTAAAAAGAACATATCCTCCCAAAACAATGAGTAAAAATCGGTCTAACACCGAAATAAATGCATCCAATTTAAAAAAGTGAAATCCCGCAAAATGACTTCGACAATAGGCAGTTGAAATCACAAAAAATTGATTGATCCCTAAAATACTTAGAATATAAAGCGCCTTGAATGAATAATTCAATACAAATGCGAAAGTAAACAATACTACAAAATAGAATAAAAACAGTAAAATTCGAAAGGCGAATATTTTACCAAAATATCGTTTTGCAATTTCTGGATTTTGGGCTACTCGTTTGGTTGTGAAGTTATTAATTCCCAGATCCAAAAGCATATTGAGAATTACTGATAAATTTAACAATGAAAAATATAATCCGTAATCTTCTGGGCCAACCTTATTCTGCACTGTTGCATCAATCCCAAAAAGTGCGATTGGTTTGATAAGCAGATTTAAAAAAATCGTGATTAATAGATTTGAAAGGAAGGTTTTTTGCATTCAGGAGCTTATTCCTTTACCAACAATTTAAACCCTACCCCATGAATATTCATAATTTCAATATTCGGATCCTCTTTCAACAGTTTTCTCAGTTTTGCGATATAAACATCCATACTTCTTCCGTTAAAGTAATTGTCATCTCCCCATATTGCCCGAAGAGTGGCTTGACGATCCAAAATCTCATTTTTATTTTTAATCAATAAATTTAAGAGTTGGTTTTCTTTGGTTGTTAATTTTTTGTCTCCCTCAACTAATTTTAAAATGCTCAGTTCAGGCTCATAAGGTATTTTTCCGATAAAAATTTGACCTTTAACATCCTTCACTTCTGGGGAAATTCGTTTCATTATGGCATTAATTCTAGCTATAAGCTCCTCCATCGAAAAAGGCTTGGTTAGGTAGTCATCTGCGCCTATTTCAAAACCCTGGAGTTTGTCTTCTTTAAGTGATTTTGCAGTAAGAAAAAGAATAGGAACAAGTTTATCTATTTGACGAATTTCTTTCGCTAATGTAAAACCATCCATTTCCGGCATCATAACATCCAGGATCAAAAAATCAAATTTATTCTTATTCCCATTGAATTTTTCATATGCGATCTTTCCGTTACGCGCAAGAACGACAGAGTATCCCTTACCTTGTAAATAGGTAAATAATAACTGACCCAAGTTTTCGTCATCCTCCGCTAAGAGTATGTTTAATTTCTTTTCCATTTTGATTTTGTATTAAATGTAACTATAAAAGTTGATCCTTGTCCAAATTGGCTTTTCACCTCGATATTCCATCCGTATTCTTCACAAATTGATTTTACATAATTTAATCCTAATCCAAAACCCTTTACATCATGAACATTACCTGTCGGAATTCGATAAAGTTTGTCGAAAATTTTTGGTAAATATTCTTTTTTTATTCCAATTCCTTTATCACTAACGCTTAAAGTAAATGATTTAGTATTACAAATAAGTAAAATACTAATTTGTGGGGCATCTTTGCTGTATTTTATGGCATTGTCAATTAGATTCGCAATTAAATTAGTAACGTGCATTTTATCCGCATTTAAGGTAAATGAGTCGCCTTCGGCTATAAAATTGATTGACCCATCGGTTCCTTGAATTCTAAACTGGGCATTCAAAACCAAATTATCAACTATTTCTTTCAAATTTAAAACCTCAATATTTGATTTTATTTCCCCTTTATCTATTACCGCACTTTGCAATATACTTTCAACCAATAATTCTAATCGCTTATTTTCTTGTTGGATCATTTTTATGAATGGTGCTTTTTCCATTGGATTAGAATCCTTTACGATATCTTTATCGTTCAAGGCCTCACATGCTAATGAGATTGTAGAAATAGGGGTTTTAAACTCGTGTGTCATATTCGAAATAAAATCAGTTTTCATTTCGGATAATTTTTTTTGTTCCAATATCGTTCTAAACATAAACACAAGTGCAATGATAATCATTACCATTAGGAGAATTGTTACAATTAAAGATGCTTTCATTTCTTTAATTATGTATGCGTTCTTTTTTGGAAAGAAAACAAATAAGTAAAGATTTTCGTCAAGAGAATTACTTGGAAATAGATTTGTTTTCGTGCATTTACTCAATAAAAGTGTTTTATCGTACGAATTAGGCTTAACATTAAAGTCAATTATTGACCCAAATTCATTGGCAACGACAAACTTGTATTCTTTTGGTAATGCTTCATTTCGCAATTCCATATGAATTACAGAATCTAAAAAAATTGGGTCAATTCTCGTTTGGGGTTTTTCATAAATGTTGTCTTTAAACGCTTGAATCATCATTTCATTGATGAATTTGGCCTTTTTAAAAATCTGTTGAAGTACCTTCTGATTGAGTTGAATGGATAATTTTCCTGTGTCGGACGTTGGGATATTTATCCCATGATTTTGAACCAAATCTCTTATCTCTCTAACGTCCCTAGCGAGTACCTTTTGTTCGGCAGTAACACCAGAAATTGAGTCATATGCTCTACCATGAATTACAAGATAATTTTCCATTCGACCATTAACGAGTAAAGTTGTATCTTCTATGGCTATTGACTCATTTGCCGATATTAGATTTTTAAACTCTTGTTTTAAAACATCGCGATAATGGCCACTAAAATCATGATTAACTATTTGGAGGTAGCGACGGAAATCCTCTGCCTTCTCATGTCTAAAGGCAATTTTATCCAAACAATTATGAACGCTTGTTTTAAATTGAGTCGTCTTTCGGTCGTAAAGCTGAATCATTTGAAAACTCTGAATGATTATCAGACATAGTACCGAAATAACTAATAAAATGGAAGCTAAGCTTAACCTTATTTTTTTCATGTTATTCCATACGAAACTAGCTATTTTCTAGTTTCCTAGAATCCTAGGTTAACCTTTTTTAACAGGGATTATTTAATCAATGTAATATGCCCAACAACTGTTTTTCTTTCGTCAATTTTAGGGTTCTTATAGGTGATTTTATATGTATATACTCCCTGCTGAACATCTCTTCCATCCATTCCGTATGAACCATCCCATCCACGATTTGCATCATGTGTTTCGAATATCAATTCGCCCCAACGATTGTAGATGAACATTTCAAAATTGAATGGATCAAAGCCGGATGTAAAGATTGGCTTAAATGTCTGGTTAAATCCATCTCCATCTGGTGTAAACGTATTTGGAATGTAAAATATCTCTCCCTCATTGTAGCTTATTAACATCTGTGTCTCATCACTACATCCAGATGGTGTTGACGCCGTTAACGTTACTAAATATCCCTGCATTGTATTCGTAAACAAATGATCAGGACTAAATGAATTTGATCCTTGTCCATCTCCGAAATCCCAACTATATGAAACAGCTCCCGTTGATGTATTATTAAACGATATGCTCTGAGACTCTTGCGTAAAGGCGAGTGGATAAATTGTAAATGAAGCTATTGGTGGATTTTCTACACAAATATAATCCTGCAATGTCAATGTATTCGAACATCCATTCTCAGTTGTTGTCAACGTTATATCATAGCATCCACCCTGAATGAAGGTGTAGCTTAAATTACATCCACTTAGCGATTGACCATTTCCTACACTCCAAGAGCAATTCGATCCGCTTCCACTTGTGTTTGAGAAATTTACCGCCAATGGTGAACATCCAGACAGTGTATCAGCCATAAAACTAACTATCGGTATCGGGTTGACTGTAACACTTGACATTGCTGCTGAACTAACACATCCATTCAACGTGTATGTAACTCCATAGGTCGAACTTGTTAGTGGGCTAACATTAATAGAACTTGTCGTTTGTCCATTTGGAGTCCAATCATAAGTTCCTCCAGTAGCAGATGGTGTTGCAGTTAATGTCGCACTCTGACCTTCACAAATTGAAGCATTATTTACCGTAACCGTCGGTATGGCATTGACTGTTACTAATCCATTTGAAACTGCACTTGTGCAACCATTTAACGTATACGTTAATGAATAGGTTGTGGTCGTTGCAGGTGATACCGTTATTGAATTTGTAGTTGATGGATTATTTCCCCAAGAATATGTCCCTCCTCCTGAAGATGGTGTTGCGATTAGTGTGGCGCTTTCTCCATTACAGATGGTAGCATTGCTGACCGACACTGTTGGTATAGGATTTACTGTTACTAGTCCTGAACCTGTCGCACTGCAACCATTCAATGTGTACAAAACATTATAAGTCGTCGTAACCGTTGGAGATACTGTTATTGTGCCACTAGTCTGATTGTTTGACCAAATAAATGTTCCAGTTCCAACTGATTGTGTCGCTGTTAATGTGGTACTTTGACCTGAACAAATCGTTTGATTGTTCACATTTACTGTTGGTGTTGGATTTACTGTAACATTACTTGTTGCCGTATCAGAACAGCCATTAAGAGTATAAACTACAGTATAGCTAGTCGATGAGACAGGAGTGACATTAATACTTGAACTTGTTTGACCATTTGGTTGCCATATATAACTTCCACCTGTTGGCGTTGCAGTAACGTTCAATGTGGCACTTTGACTGCTACATATCGTTGGTGAATTTACTGAAATTACAGGTTTAGGAATCACTGTTACTGTTCCAAAATTAGAGGTTACCGAAATTCCATTTAATGTATAAACACACGAGTAAATTGCGTTCGTTGTAGGAGAAACAGTAATTGATTGGGTGGTTTGACCACCTGGTGACCATAAATATGTCCCACCTGTTATACTTGGTGTTGCGGTTAACGTTGTGGGTGAACCAGAACATATAGTAGTGCTATTTACAGAAACTGTTATATTGTTTACCGTTATAGTTGTTGAAGCAGAAGTTATACATCCACTACCGAGATCATAGTTCACTGTATATGTGGTAGTAACATTAGGGGTTGCAGTTACAACATCTCCATTGGATGGAGTCACTGAAGCAGATGGTGTCCAAGAGTATGTTCCACCTGATGGTGTTCCAACAGCAGTTAATTGGGTAGATTGATTTAGATCTATTGTACTCAATGTAGAATTAATCGACACATTGATTGGCGTTGAAGTTACTGTAATAATATGTTGTGCAGTCACAGGGTTATTACATACATCTAATCCCGAATAATTAATCGTTATTGTTCCACCATTACAAATCGAATAATTGTTTGAAATTACCGCAGGTATTGATCCAGAAATTAAACATCCACCCGATTCATTATTTGTAAATGTAGCATTCGCCGCGCTTGTAAAACTAGTAGCATTTGAATAACTAAGAGTCGTTGGTAAACCCGTTGGTAAACTTACCGTTGGTGCTGCTGGTGGAGTAACTGTAATCACATGCTGTGCAGCCAATGGGTTGTTACATGCATCCGTTGCTGAATAGTTGATTGTTATCGTTCCTCCTGCACATGACGTGTAGCTTGAACTTACCGTTGGTGCAATCGTACCACTTATCAAACAAGTCCCTGACT
>CANMHB010000022.1 GCA_947497485.1 Flavobacteriales bacterium | reverse complement strand
TCAGAAAACATAAAAACAAGGGTATAACAAGCGGTTCGTCAAGCGTATGCATAAATGCAGTTATTGTCTCTCACGCCCTTGTTTTTAGCGTTCCTTAGCCAGTCGTTCAAAATTCTCTTTGTGGCTGTTCACTTGTTTTCTTCGCCTGTTCTTCGGGCGTCCTCAGTCGCAGCTACTTCATCCCCCTTGAACCCAATAAGGTTGCTCCGCAGTAAATAACAAGGGGTCTGCCGCTGCTTGTGTTTATGCTCGCCTGCTAAAGCGCCTCAGCTACGGGTCTGTCACAGTTTTTGAGCCATGTGCTAAAAGCAACTTCCTTCATATCACTCCGGGGACTGAAAGGATGAACAAAAAAATCAAAATAGAAATAATCTGTCCATTGAGCAACGTCGAAATGGCTGGATCCCCTCCGTATCATTCAGTCAGTACCTTTCACGCACCACACACAAACACTTTGTCAGCTCGTCCCTCATGCCAAACAGTTTGTTTTTTCCAATGCTAATCAAAAACTGCCTGCGCAGAGCTCCGTCGATGCGCCAGTCCCTTGTGCAACTTGCAGAGGTCATTCCCACTTCCTCCGGTCGTTCTTCATATCCCCCTTCGGCGCAAACTCGCGGGCGGCTCGCGCATTTCAGTGAGATCGGGATTTACGCAGGAAATTCCGTGAATCGAACTGATCCCGATTGAAACAAAGTGGAACATCGGGACCGTTCTGCTAAATCCCTTTCTCACTTCCATGCTCCCACACTACATTACACCATTTCGCAACCCTCATGGCTTCATTTCGTTTTCCCAACACTGGCTCTAGGCAGTTTTCCCTTTTTTTAAACTTCGTAACTTCAACGAATTAGTATAATTACGAATAATTGATAATTATTCCCACAATCCCCCGCACATTGGAAAAATCACTTGGGACCCTCTTGGTGAAGAATCGTTGAAATTTTGAACTGTTTGAGGAGACCTTAGGCGACGAGTTTTTAAAATTTCAGATTCGAGACATTGAAGGGTAAGTCATTTTTCCTAGTGCTAGACCTTTTTGCTTTCTTTTTGGGGCAATGCCAAAAAGAAGAAATGAATCTTCATTACTTTATTGAAAGAAATAGATTAATGACCTACTGGTGCTGTGAATACATTCCCCGTTTTTTCTCAAAAGGTCATGTATCACATCAATCCAGCAGTCATCAAATCCATTCTTTCCTCAATGTCCAAAGAGGAGTTTTATCGTCATGCACGTTTCATCCATTCACAGTCTCTTTCGTTGCCAGAGGGCTCCAATCGGCAGGTGATGTTTTTCAATCTTTGGCAGTGGTGTCTTCGCCTCCATAGAGAGCGGTTTGGTGGGTAGTTTGCAATCATCCCTTTTGTCAACAAGAACAAAAAATATAAGCAAAGTTAGGGCGCTCCATTCGTTCATTCAAGGTCAAGCCCTAACGGGTTTTGATAAAATAATCTCCATCAGCCGCGGCTGATAGTATTTTTTTACAAAAAACCTTGCATTGCCTCATTCCGTTCCCTCGGAAAGTGCTTTCTTTTTTTTCCTTTTTTTTCTTTTGGGATTATTAGTGTGCGCGAAGCGCTAACCCCCCAGAGCATAATTTTTAATAGTTAAATTATGTTCTCGTTCAAATTAAAAACGCACAAATTGAACTCAAACTATTCAGAGCCACATTTCTTCATCTTGAATAAAGGAAACCACAGCGGAAAACCAATGAATGACCCGTGCCCAAATTGCTTTGTGTGTATGTGCTCCTCAGAAGAAGAAAAAGATATGCTTTATTGGTTAGTAATGGGATTGTGCCAGGGCAGAATATTTGAACAGTATCTGTGTGGTTCAGTTATTCCGTTCGTCAGAATTAATGATGTAAAAAAAGCACTCAACTGGCTTTCATTCAATCATACTGCAAAATTAGTTCAGTACAAAAAGAAAGTCATCGCCATTCAGGAGGTACAGCACGCAAGAAATAATCTCTTGCAACAATTGCAAACTTTGCAAACTTTGCAAAAAGCTTTAGTTATTGATTTAATGAAATGAAAAAGTTGCTTGGTGAGGGATTCTAACCCCCAGCTACCTGTCTAAAACAGGCATGTTAAAACCACGTAGAGTATTCATTCCTCCTTACACCAACCAAGCAACCAAAACTAAATTACGAAAATATAGGCAATAAAAAAAGAGGACCTAAGCCCTCTTCCTCACCAACATACACTTTACTTATTCAAAGCATCTTAAATTACCTTTTCGCACCGTTGCTGTCCTAAGGATAGTTTCACAGTCAACGTTTCAAATTTCTCATCTCGATCTTCAGTCACATCAACATCCATTTTGTTAACGCTTGAACTCACGTCAGCTCCTGCCTTAAAACGGATGTCTTTTTTATGACTTACTCGCAAGTCAAAATTGCTTTCTTTACAATTCTCTTCCATTGTTATTGATTTTTAATTGATTACTACATTTCTCTGCTGAAAACGTGATTTGAACAACCAACGATTCAAATTTCTCATCCCTGTCCTCAAATACATCCACATCCATGCGATTAACACTAGAACTTAACTCAGATCCTGCATGAAAACGGATTGTATTTTTGCGCACCTTCAGAATCAAATCTGAACTAGTACATCCACCTTCGATTAATTCTGCCATTTTTTTAATCTTTAAGACGTTTAAAATAATTCGCAACCTTATTCCACAAGAGACTCACTCCAAAACTAACAGTAGCGCCAATTGCACCCAAAATGATTGTTTTCACAATATCAAAACTTGATATAGTTGCAGCAATGCCCAGTGCAGTTCCGGAGAGAGTTCCCCAAATGGTTGTATGGTCGTTACCGTGATTCATCACGCAGGTTCAGATTTAATTTGCTCACATTGTTTATTGGTCAACACAAGTGCTACCTCCAAGATGTCGTGTGTATCAGTAGCATCTTCAGTTACCGAAACATCCATCAGGTTAACACTTGAACTCAATTCAGCTCCTGCCTTGAATCGAACAGATTTCTTTCTAACATTCAAGATTAAATCGTTTTTACTACAATTTTCCATAGTTTTTATTCTTCGTTAATAGTTACTTGACTTACAGCGGTTAACACCGTACCACCTAACAATACATATCCTGCAATGGTGGTTATTGCAGCAGGAACAGCAATCGGCGCCATAATTATGGTTGTTCCAATCGTTACAGCAACTAGTCCCACTAACCTCAATTTCTTGAAGAAAGGCGGAGTTTTTGTTTGCGCACGTTCCAAGATAGAAGCCAACTTGTCGAAATACACTTTTCTTTCCATAGCACTTAGATTACATCAATAATTTTCAATGCATTGTAAGCACCATTCTTCAAACTGTACTGAACAGCATTCACCAATTGAAAAAACTCAATCTTCAACAAAAACAATTTTGCACCAGTCCCTGTCGGAACAGCTGTCGGAGTTAATGTAATCACAGACGAGGTTCCAGAAATCGGTAAATTCTGAACGTTCGTCAATTTCACATCAGCAACACCGGTTGCATAATTGATGTTTGCGTATGCACCTGAAAAACTAACGTGCGTTGCTCCTTCAGGGAAAACAATATCCAGTGTAGGTACTAATCCTGTAATTGAAATAACACCCGTAGAAGTGTTCACCGCCCAAGGTTTGAAAAGCATACTGCTTAACATTGCACCATTGTTAAACTCAAAACCTTTCAACAAGGCTTTTGCCTGGGCTGTCGCCATGGCAACACCCACATTTCTTTGTCCCCTAACCGAAGTAGTGTCCAAGTTCTTGATGTCCGTCATAATCTTGGTCATTCTCGCAACCACACGACCGTCAGTTGCATTCATAGAGATAGGTCTCAGATTATCCCGAGTTAATTTCCCGGCTTTAGCAGAGCTACCAAATTCTGCCCCATTTTCCCTAGTTCTCACAAAAGCGGGATCATTAGCAATTCGTTTTCCATCTACCGATGTTTTCATACGTGCTAAATCGCCATCTTTCGTTTTGTAAAAGGACACATTATCCAATGTTCCTTTAATTTTAATCAGTCCGTTTTGACGAGCCATTTTTTAAAAATTTAAGCGTTAATATTCAATTCGGATGTAAAGGAAAAGATAAATCTTATTGAGTTTTTACAGCGGTTTTCGATAGCACTAATTGACAATTTTATTCGTGTTTTGTCGTGATTAGGGAAGCGATAATAAGAAAAAATCAATTTTACTAAAAGAGGCTATTTAGCGCATAGATTACCCCACTTTACAGTATTAAAAAGTTCGGTAAGATTAAATTTTAAAAGAATAAATTAAATAATTGTCGGGAAAATGTCGGGAAAGAAAAAGGCTAAACTTTTTATTATCAAATGTTTAGCCTATAAAAAAGTGCCCACGACTGGATTCGAACCAGCACGCCTAATGGCACCACCCCCTCAAGATGGCATGTCTACCAATTTCACCACGTGGGCAAGGCTGTGCAAAGATAAATTATTTCCCTAACATTGGAATAATCTTAAAAATATATCCTTCTTTCAATTACCACGAAATATTTTTCAATTAATTTTAGCGAAATTTTATTAAAATGTCGGATTCATCGCATAAAATATCCCTCGCAGGAATTCTAATTACAACGGGAATTGTATTCGGGGATATTGGTACTTCTCCTCTTTATGTTTTCCAGGCAATTACAGGCGGCGGTCAGCACATCTCCCAAGATTTTATTCTAGGTGCCTTGTCATGTGTGATATGGACACTCATCCTGTTGGCAACGGTGAAATATATTTATTTTGCTTTGAATGCTGATAACAACGGCGAAGGTGGAATTTTCGCATTGTTTGCACTATTAAAGAAACGAAGAATTAAATGGGTAATTATCCCAGCATTAATAGGTTGCGCGACGCTCTTGGCTGATGGTTTTATAACTCCCGCTATTTCTATATCGTCCGCTGTAGAAGGAATTCGAAATATTTATCCCACCACGCCGGTAATTCCGATCGTTGTTACCATTGTGGTCGCTTTATTCATCATTCAACAATTTGGTACTGCAGCAATTGGAAAAATGTTCGGCCCAGTTATGCTTATTTGGTTCGTTTTTTTAGGTTATCTCGGCCTGATTAACGTTGCGCATAATCCTTTTGTTCTCAATGCTTTCAATCCTTATTATGCATATAATTTAGTTGCCAACGTAGATGGTGGATTTGCCGTTTTGGGTTCTGTATTTCTTTGTACAACAGGTGCAGAAGCATTGTATTCTGATCTTGGTCATTGCGGAAAGGGAAACATTCGAATCAATTGGGCATTTGTTTCTATTCTTCTTTTTGTAAACTATTTAGGACAAGCTGCCCTATGTCTATCGGATGGATTTAAACTTGAAAAAGGCGAAACAGTTTTTTATGCAATGGTCCCTGATTATTTGTTGCCATTTGCAATAATTATTGCTACAGCAGCAACTATCATAGCTTCCCAAGCATTAATTACCGGGGTTTTTACCTTAATGAATGAGGCAATTAAATTAAAATTATGGACCAATTTAAAAGTAAAATATCCAACTAATCATAAAGGTCAGATATATATTCCTTTTATAAATTGGGTATTAATGGCAGGTTGTCTTTTAGTTATTGCAATATTTAAAGAATCGAGCGCAATGGAGCATTCATATGGCTTGGCAATAACCATTAATATGGTAATGACTTCGCTTTTACTTGTCTTTCTTCTGTTTTTAAAGCAACCCAAATTAAAATTAATTTATGGCGTTATTTTCGGTGTTTTTTTGGTGGTAGAAACTATCTTTTTAATGTCAAATTTGGGTAAAATTATTTCTGGAGGATGGTTTACTCTTATTTTATCTTTGGGCTTTTTTCTCTTATTATTTTTATATTTTAAAGCCCGCGAACTCAGAACAAGTATAACGGAGTATGTTCCAATGGATGAAGTCAAGCCTATGATTACCGCCGTTAAGAATGACCCAGGAATCACTTTTGAAGCTTCTAATTTGGTTTTCCCAACGAGGAGTGATTCTTGTAAAAAATTAGACTTAACGGTATATCATTCGCTTTTCATGAAAAAACCGAGGAAGGCAGATATAATTTGGTTTTTGCATTTGGACATTCTTAATGAACCATGGGGAATTCATTATTCAGTAAATGAGGTCTTAGATAAAACATGTTATTACGTTAGTTTACAATTGGGCTTCAAAGAGGAACATCGTATTGAATACATGATGCGAAAAATTCACGACCACATGGTTGAGAAGGGTGAATTATCCGGGGAAAGTGTTTTTCAATCTGTGAAAGGTAAATTTGATGAAATTGATTTCAAATTTGTTGTTTTGAATTCACGAGTTGCGATGGATAATGCATTAACTCCTTTCCAGCAGATATGCGTTAAAGCATATCGTTTTGTAAAATCTACTGGATTGAAACCAGCAGAAGATTTTGGTTTAGACAAAACAAATGTAATAGTCGATTACATTCCAATATCAGTTACTGCGCAAGTTGATCAAGAACTTACAGAAGATTTTGAGGATTATTCTGAGAAGAAAAGGAGATAATCACCATTCAAAAGCCAAATCGCTCATCCACTTCCCTTGAACCCGAAGTGTTTGTTCAATTACATCACGAACGCAGGTTTGACCACCATTAAATGGGGATTGATAATCAACTATCGATTTAATATCAATTGCGGCATCTTGCGGACAGCTAGAAACACCTACACGTTTCAAAACTGGAATATCTGGAATGTCATCACCCATATACAATACTTGTTCGTCTTTAATGGAGTGACGAATCAAAATATCATCGTAGCAATTTAATTTGTTGTGTGTTCTCAAATGGACCTCCGTAACTCCCAATCCTAAAAGTCTATCTCGAACTTCGATTGAATGACCTCCCGTGATTATAAAAATATTGTAACCCATTTTTGAAGCATACTGAATAGCATACCCATCTTTTGAATTAAAAGCACGAAAGTTATCTTCTTTCATAAGATATACCTTTCCATCTGTAAATACCCCGTCAACATCAAAAATGAAGGTGTTGATTTGATTCAGTTTTTGCTTGTAACTAGTCATTTTTGTAGGTTTCAATGATACTTTTTGTAATTGCCTTATAAATTTCTAATTGGTTTTGATCAAGCATTTTTTGTTGTGTTTCGATTACACCTAGATCTTTCCTTCGAGCTGGTCCGGTTTGACCTTCATATAAATTTATTTTGAACAATTTATAACAGGTTTCTTTTAATAAAGGCTGGATTAGTTCCCAATTCAAACCTTCTTCAGTTAGTTGTTTTTTGGATAGATAAACCAAGTGATTGACAAAATTGTTCAAAAAAACTGCGGCTAAATGGTATTGTTTTCGCTGATCCGAGTCACAAAGCTGATAACTAAATCCAATTTTCAAACATAAATTTTCAAGTGCCGAAATGCTTTCTTTATTTTTTGACTCGATTAGAATTGGAATTTCATCAGATGTTAATTTTTTATCGGAAGTAAACGTTTGAAGGGGATAAAAAACCGAACAATTCGGATGGTTTATTTCTTGAAGATTCACTGAACCAGCGGTATATGCAACTTGCTGATTTGGATTCAATCCTTCTATGGTTGATTTAACGGCATCATCATGAATACATACCAAGAATAGGTCAGCAACTAATTCAGTTTGATTTTCGAAAAATGCGCAAGTACATTTATTCGAAAGTTTTTTTCCAGACTTGATATTTCGACTAGCAATTCCAGAAATTTGAACATTTTTGTCGATCAAAATTGAAGCCAAGGCATTCGCTACCTTGCCGGACCCAACGATTGCTACGGATGAAATTTCCGCACTTTTCATCATTTACCGTGACATTGCTTGTATTTCTTGCCACTTCCGCATGGACAAGGGTCATTTCGGCCAACTTTTGGATCTGCAACAATAGGTTGACGTTTCTCCTCTTGTGGAAATGAATTATCAATTGCTTCTTGGTAACCTTGTCTACCTTGGAAACGAGGCGGTTGAGTTGACGAAGTATTTGAAGAATTTGATTGCGATCTTTCGTAGTTATTTTGGCGATCTTCCTTATTCGTCTGTTTGAATTCCTGTTCGATTGGAATATCAAGTTTCATCAATAATTCGACAGCCTCTTCATTCAATCGATTCATCATGGCTTTGAACAATTCATAAGATTCTAATTTGTAGATAACAAGCGGATCTTTTTGTTCGTAAGTCGCATTATTCACAGCTGAGCGCAAGTCGTCCATTTCGCGTAGATGCTCCTTCCATTCATCATCAATTTTCGCTAGAATAACATTCTTCTCAAAGGACTTCGAAATAATTTTCCCTTCTGATTTGTATGCATCTTCTAAATTAACGATCAATTGCATTTCCTTACGGCCATCGGTTAATGGGAAGACAATGTTTTTGTATTGATGTGACATATTTTCAAACACATGTTTGATCTGAGGCATACCTTTCGAAGCAATTTTCTCACATTTACGATCATATTGGTCGCGCATTGCTCGATAAATCTTATCCGTTAAGTCAGGTTTGGAAATCGTTTTGTATTCATTTTCGTCCACAGGAGATTCTATTCCAATTAATCGAATAAGTTCGATTTCAAAATCCTGGAATTCTGCGTTTGAATTATTGTTTACAGTCAATTCACAAAGATCAAAGAACATATTGTCGATATCAATTTCAAGACGATCGCCAAATAGTGCATTTCTTCGTTTTTTGTAAATTGCACGACGCTGCGCATTCATTACATCATCGTATTCTAGCAATCGCTTACGCATTCCGAAATTGTTTTCTTCAACTTTTTTCTGCGCTCGCTCGATTGATTTCGAAACCATTCCAGCGGTGATAACTTCACCTTCTTTCAATCCCATTCGGTCCATGAGTTTTGCAATTCGCTCAGAACCAAATTTTCGCATCAAGTCATCCTCCAATGAAACGAAGAATCGCGAAGAACCTGGATCTCCTTGACGCCCAGAACGACCACGCAACTGACGATCTACTCGACGTGAATCATGACGCTCAGTTCCGATAATTGCTAAACCTCCGGCTTCTTTAACGTTTGGACCTAACTTGATGTCTGTTCCACGTCCCGCCATATTCGTTGCAATTGTAACAGCACCAGCTAAACCTGCATTCGCAACAATTTCAGCTTCTTTTTGGTGATATTTTGCATTCAAAACCTGATGCGGAATTTTTTTCATGTTCAGCATTCGGCTTAGTAATTCAGAAATCTCCACTGTTGTTGTGCCGACAAGAACTGGTCTCCCTGCTGCCACTAAACTTTCAATTTCTAGAATAACTGCATTGTATTTTTCACGTGCCGTTTTGTAAACAAAATCGTCTAAATCCTTTCTTACGACTGATTTATTTGTAGGAACAACAACAACATCCAATTTGTAAATGTCCCAAAATTCATTTGCCTCTGTTTCGGCAGTTCCCGTCATACCAGCAAGTTTGTGGTACATTCGGAAGTAATTTTGGAGGGTAACAGTCGCATAGGTTTGTGTAGCGGCTTCTACTTCCACATTTTCCTTCGCTTCAATGGCCTGGTGAAGACCATCAGAATAACGACGTCCTTCTAGAATACGACCAGTGGATTCATCCACAATCTTCACTTTTCCATCCATAATGACATATTCCACTTCTTTTTCAAAAAGGGTATATGCCTTCAATAATTGATTTATGGAATGAATTCGTTCAGATTTAATCGAGTATTCACGGACCAACGAGTCTTTTCGCTCCAGATAAGCCTCTTTTTCGAGATTTTCTTTTTGCAATTTTGCAATCTCTGAGCCGATGTCAGGCATAATGAAAAATTCACGATCATCTTTCCCAGAAACCAAATCAATACCTTGATCGGTTAATTCGATGGTATTATTTTTTTCATCAATTACAAAAAACAATTCAGCATCAATTTTTTTCATGTGCTTACCTTGTTCCTGCATATAGTAATTCTCAGTTTTTTGAAGGTGAACTTTAATTCCTGGTTCAGAAAGGAACTTGATGAGCGCTCTGTTTTTTGGTAAACCACGATGTGCGCGTAACAAGGCAATTCCACCTTCCTCTAGCAAACGTTTTGCTTCATTTTTATCTTCTGGTGGGTTGTTAATCGCCGCATTGAGCATTTTCTTCGCATCGTTCAAACATTGCTGAACATACTGTTTTTGTGCGTTTACAACTTTCTCAATTCTTGGTTTTAGCTCGTGAAATTCATGCTCATCACCTTTTGGCGTTGGACCAGAAATAATCAAAGGCGTTCGAGCATCGTCGATCAGAACGGAATCGACCTCATCCACAATTGCAAAATGGTGTTTACGCTGCACAAGATCGTCAACGTGGCCCGCCATGTTATCACGCAAGTAATCGAATCCAAATTCATTATTTGTCCCAAAAGTAATATCAGCCAAATAGGCATTTCTTCGTTCTGGAGAATTTGGTCTGTGTTTATCAATGCAATCAACAGTTAACCCATGAAATTGATACAAAGGACCCATCCATTCTGAGTCACGTTTGGCAAGGTAATCGTTCACGGTTACAATGTGCACACCTTTTCCTGCAAGTGCATTCAAATAAACTGGCAAGGTAGCAACTAGGGTTTTTCCTTCACCTGTTTGCATTTCTGCAATGTTTCCTTTGTGCAAAACCGCTCCTCCCATCAACTGAACATCATAGTGAACCATATTCCACTGAATCTTGGTTCCGGCTGCAGTCCACTCATTATGCCAAATGGCTTTATTTCCTTCGATTGTAATTCCGTCTTTTTTAGCAGCAAGATCCCTATCAAAATCCTGAGCCTCAACAACAAGCTGACCATTATTTGCCCATCTGAAAGCGGTTTCTTTCATCACAGCAAAAGCTTCAGGAAGAATTTTCAAAAGGGACTGTTCAATTAATTCATCAATTTCTTTTTCCAACTTTTCGACACGCTCGAAAAGTTGCTCTTTCTCCTCAATCGGTGTATTTAAATCTTCTGCTTTTGCGCGAAGTTCTGCTAATTCTTCTTCCAAGGCATTTTTTTCTTCTTGAACGATTTTTTTGAATTCAATCGTTTTTGCTCTTAATGCATCATCGCTTAAAGTTTTGATTGATTCGTGAGCGGCTGTTGCTTGATCAACGAAAGGCCAGTATTGTTTCTTATCTTTTGCGCTTTTGTCTCCAAAAATCTTCTTTAAAATATCTCCTATCATGGACTTTTTTTTTGCGAATGCCAAAGTTAACGATTTAAGTGAATTGAACTTACGAAATACGTTACTTGATGTTAAAAAGTCTGCGTAAAAATGAATTGATTAGACAAAGACTGATTCTTAGATTAAAACTATCTTTGCAACATGCATGAAATGATATTAATTTTAGATTTTGGCTCGCAGTATACTCAATTGATTGCGAGAAGGATACGTGAATTGAATGTTTATTGTGAAATTCATCCTTGGAATAAAATCCCTGAATTAACATCCAACATAAAGGGTGTTATTTTGTCTGGAAGTCCTTTTTCAGTCCGTGATTCCGCTTCTCCAAAACCAGATTTATCTGCCATTAAGGGCAAAATGCCGCTTTTAGGAGTTTGTTTTGGTGCACAATATCTAGCTCATCATTTCGGTGGAGAAGTATTACCTTCAACGATTCGGGAATATGGAAGGGCTAATTTAACCCAAGTTGATACGGGAAATATTCTGACCAAAGGAATGAGTATTGGTTCGCAAGTTTGGATGTCGCATGGTGATACAATTAAACTTGTTCCAAAGAATTATAAAATTATTGCTAGCACCACTGATGTTGAGGTTGCAGGATATGAAATTGAGGGAGAAACAACTTTCGGAATTCAATTTCACCCAGAGGTTTATCATTCGACAGAAGGTAAAATCTTACTCCGAAATTTTATAGTTGACATTTGTCATTGCGCATGCGATTGGACACCTGATTCATTTGTTGAAGAAACAACCCAAAAGTTAAAGGATCAACTGGGTAATGATCGCGTAATTCTAGGTTTATCTGGAGGTGTTGATTCATCTGTAGCCGCCGTATTACTTAACAAAGCAATTGGTTCAAATTTGCACTGCATTTTTGTAGATAACGGGTTACTTCGCAAAAATGAATTCGCATCAGTACTTGAATCCTACAAAGGAATGGGCCTAAACGTAAAAGGAGTAGATGCATCTGAAAAATTTTATGCCGCACTCAAGGGCGTTACCGATCCGGAACTAAAAAGAAAAGCCATTGGAAAGGTGTTTGTCGATGTTTTTGATGAAGAGTCGAAAAAGGTGGAAGGCGCAAAATGGCTTGGTCAAGGAACCATTTACCCCGATGTTATTGAATCGGTATCAGCTACCGGTGGTCCATCTCAAACGATTAAATCGCATCACAATGTTGGAGGTTTGCCTGATTATATGCAATTGCAAGTCGTTGAACCACTGAGATTACTTTTCAAGGACGAGGTTCGAAGAATCGGAAAATCGTTGAACATCGATTCGCGAATTCTAGGTAGACATCCATTCCCAGGTCCAGGACTTGGAATTCGAATTCTAGGAGAGGTTACTTCAGAAAAGGTTCGAATTTTGCAAGAAGTGGATTCAATATTTATTGAAAGCTTGAAAGAGGATAAACTATACGATGATGTTTGGCAGGCGGGAGCTATATTTTTACCAATACAATCCGTTGGCGTGATGGGTGATGAACGCACCTATGAAAATGCAGTTGCACTCAGAGCCGTAACTTCAACCGATGGTATGACGGCTGACTGGTGTCATCTTCCGTATGAGTTTTTGGCAAAAGTTTCAAATCGAATTATTAATCAGGTGAAAGGAATCAATCGGGTTACCTATGATATTAGCTCGAAACCACCAGCCACCATTGAATGGGAATAGCAAAATGCGCTTACTTTTTATTATTTCATGTGTTGTTTTATGTCAAACCTTGTTTGGCCAGAAATACGCACCCGTCTTGGTTACAAATGGCAAAAAGTTTTACCAACATACTGTTCTTGAGGGAAATACACTATTTGGACTTCAGCAAATGTATGAGTGTCCTGTAGAGGAAATTCTCAATGCAAATCCTGGTATAGAACGCGGATTTACAGAGGGCCAGCTTGTTCAAATACCAGTATTTGAAAAAACACTGATGCATACGGTTGAAAAAGGTGAAACCTTATTTTCTATTGCTCGAATGTACTTTGTTTCAGTAGATTCGATTGCGACAAAAAATCCTGGATCGGAAGCTGGAATAAAAATAGGACAGCGACTAAAAATTATGAATGCTACACCAAGGGTACAAATCGATTTGCCAAGCGTTTCGAGAGATGAAGCGAATCGAAATGTTCCTGCTCCACGTGACTCGGTGAGAGAGAAATTTATAGTGTCCTTTCATGATTCTATCATCTCACATGTCGTCCTTTCAAGCGAAACAATGTACTCCATTTCAAAACGATTTATGGTTCCTTTGGAGGATCTGATGAGTATTAACAATCTCGAAAGTTCCCGAATTTCTCCCGGACAAGTTCTTCGAATAAAATTGAAGAAAGAAAATGTAAATAAAGTTCCAATTAGAGAAGTTCCTTCGGTTAATGAAACCAAGAAGGACAGTATTCCTGTATTCACACCAAAGGATTCATATAAAATCGCCTTGTTTTTGCCGTTCAATCTTGATTCCACAGAAACGTTGAACAAAGGCTTGACTTCTGCAGCTTGGGATTATTATATGGGCGCTAGAGTCGCACTTGACTCATTGGAAAAAATCGGTTTGAAAGCTGAGATTAATGTTTTTGATTATCAATCGAGAAATAAGAATTTAGATCAATTGTTGGCTTCATCAGAAATGAAAAAAATGGATTTGATTTATGCTCCATTTCAAGCGAAAGAGTCCGAAAAAATAGCTGCTTGGTCGAAAGTAAATAAAATTCGAACAGTTTTCCCTGTTTCAGTGCCATCTTCATTGCTTGAGGAAAACAAATATGCGTATGCTATGACTCCTACGAATGATTTTCTTGCTGAAAATTTAGCTTCGTACATTCATCAATTACACACGAATCAACAGATAGTTCTAATAAAAAGTGAGAAGCAAGAAGATCAATTAAATTATGAAGTTTTTTTGAGCACATTTAAGCAAATGCCGGCAAAAGCTAGTCGTCCTCGAGTGATTGAAGCAAGTTGGAGTGATTACAAGAAATATGAGAAACTTGGAACTGAAATTTTTTACATCTTTCTGTCTACTGACAAAGAGAAAGTACTAGCTCTACTTAAAACTTATTCGGAAAAGTCGAATGTTTTAGTTTTTGGACTGAAAGAATGGGTTGATTACAAGGAGGTCAATTCCGAAATAAAGAACAAATTTAATTTCTATTACGCAAGTCCAACTTATTTTTCATTCAGAGAGCCAACAATTATTCCTTTTCACAAACGCATTAGGAGTCAATTTGGAGTTGACTTATCAAAAATTGCATGTCTCGGATTTGATGTGACATTTAATACATCCGCAAACCTTCTTCTTGGCAAAAAGATAGATGCTGGACTAATTTCTGGATATAATATTTTTCAGTCGGGAACAGGAAACGGATTTCAGAATAAAAGTGGATTTATCTTAAAATTCGAGGATTTTGAATCGAACAAAGTGGAATGGAAAAAGAACTAATTGAATCCAGATTTCGTGAGTTACAATTGCATATTTGCAATGAACTAGAAAAAATAGATGGTATTCAGAAATTTGATGAAGATCAATGGACAAGATCGGAGGGAGGCGGCGGTTTTACCCGAACAATCGTCAATGGTAAAATCATAGAAAAAGGCGGGGTAGCTTTCTCAGCTGTGCATGGTGATGTTTCTGAGGCTATGCGAAAGCAGTTGGCATTGGAAGGAAATTCTTTCTTTGCAACCGGTGTTTCAATCGTCTTACATCCAAAACATCCGCGCCATCCAATTATTCATATGAATGTTCGTTATTTTGAATTAGATTCAGGAAAATATTGGTTTGGAGGCGGCATAGATCTAACTCCGCACTATGTCGATGAAGATGCGGCTAAACTTTTTCACAAAGGACTGAAAGAAAAATGTGATGCGTTTCATCCTGATTTTTACAATAAATTTAAACCATGGGCGGATACATATTTCTCCCTTCCTCATCGCAAAGAAACGCGTGGTATTGGTGGAATCTTTTTTGATCACCAAGATGAATCTTGTGGGATTTCTAAAAATGAACTTTTCAATTTTTGTGTGGAATTAGGTGAATTGTTTTCTGTCTTATATGGACAACAAATTGCATTTAAATCCCACGATGAAGCAACAGAACGTGAAAAAAAATGGCAATTGACAAGAAGAGGTCGTTACGTTGAATTCAACCTCTTGCATGATCGAGGAACGAAATTTGGAATTTATTCCGGAGGTAGAACCGAATCAATTTTGATGAGCATGCCTCCAATGGCCGAGTGGACCTACAACCTTCAGGTTGAAAAGGACTCTGAGGAGCAGAAAACGCTTGATTATTTGAGTGATTTTCACGATTGGATTTGATAATTGTTAGTAATCTCTGAAAAGGAGTTGTAATTTTACAATTCAGGGTATGAAATTTACAATTCAAAAGTCAATAGCGATCTTCTTTTTTTTAATCTGGAATTTTACGCTTCTTTTTTCGCAAGCATTCAAAACCGAATATGTTATTATTCTCATAATTGATGGTCCGCGTTACTCTGAAACATTTGGTGATACATCCTGCAAATACATCCCTAAAATGGGAAAAGAATTGGTTAAGCAAGGTGTTCTGTATTCAAACTTTCGAAACAATGGACCGACCTACACCAATTCGGGTCACACAGCAATTACAACGGGTGTTTATCAATCCATTTCAAATGGCGGAAAACAATTGCCCAAAAACCCAAATATTTTCCAATATTATTTAAAGGAAAAGGGAAGAGATAAAACGGATGCTTATATTATTTCGAGTAAGGGTAAATTGGAAGTACTTGCGAACACCAAAAATAAAAAATGGTGGAACAGTTATATGCCGATGACATACTGCGGAGTTAAAGGACAAAGTACCGAATATTCGCCGGATCCACCGACAATGAATAAAGTATATGAGACACTTGGAGAGAATCCTCCCCACCTAATGTTGATTAATCTTTTGGCTGTGGATTCCTATGGTCATTCAAACAATTGGCCGCAATACCTTGCTTCTATTCGGAAATGTGATTCATATGCAGATGAATTATGGGGATTTATCCAAAATCATCCAAAATTGAAGGATAAAACAGCCTTGTTAATAACAAACGATCATGGTCGACATTTGGATGGTCATAAGGATGGTTTTGTCAATCATGGAGATAAATGTGAAGGATGTAAACATATTTCGTTACTGGCTTTAGGGCCCGATTTTAAAAGAAATCAGGTTATTTCCACGGAAGGTGAATTAATTGATATCAGTAAAACAATTTCGCATATACTTAAGTTTCAAATGCCGTCATCGCGCGGTCGAATCTTAAATGAATTGTTTCAAGAGGTTAAATAGGAATTTAGCCTAAATGCAACTTTTTTAAATATTAATTGTCTTATAATTATTAACTGCGTTCTCTTATCAAACGAACCCGTCTTAGATTTATTCGAGTCGGGTTTTTTTATTTACGTAACTTTTTAAATCTTTGGAATTATAGATTAAAAAAAGCCTTTGATTCAAATCTACATTGTAATAAATTTTATAATCAAAATAAATTGCCATGTGGAAGTCATTTTTAATTATCTGTTTTTTTTCAATTCTGTCCATTTACGTATCTGGTCAAACCAAAAACACCCCTTCAAAAACACTTGAGGCCGTCTGTATTGTTGGCAGTGACGTGGGAGAAAGTTATGAAACGAGAACAGAAGAAATTTCGGCATATCTTGAATCACAACATGTAAAAGTTCATCGCTTTTATGATGGGAATAATAATTGGGAGAAAATCAAAAAAGCCGCCGAAAATTGTACCTTTTTCATCTACTCAGGACACGGCACTTATCTTGGACTTGATGGTGGTTTTGGAGGTATGGTAGTTGATGATTTTATTTCTGCTCAACAAATTATGAACGAGCTGAAATTTAAAAAAGATGCAATTGTTGTTTATCAATCCGCCTGTGGCGGTGCGGGTTCATCTGCAGGGGATCAAGGTGATATTGGATTGAAAACGGCAGAATCGCGTATAATTGGAACGGCAACACCTTTTCTTTTATCAGGGGCAAAAGCATATTATGCGAACAATTATTACGGAGGTGCATTGAATTTCGTAAAAGGCATGTTAGAAGGAAAATCTGTCAATGAATCCTTTATTAATACCGCTCAAACATGGACACGAATTGAAAAGAATCAACTATATTCTGACAAACGGTTGTCTACTATAAATCATATTGGAATTACCTCTGACAAGGATTATAATAAATCTTCTTCAACAAGAAAAAGCTATAGCATTGCCTACGTTGGAATTCCGACATTTAAAATAAATGAAGCCGCAATATTATCAAAGAAGTAGATTTCTTAATTTTTTAAATTAGACAATTTTTCAAAAGCATCCTTGATGTGTCGAGCTGGTTCAATGACCATTCGGAGTTTATCATTGTTTTGAACCAAGCGGTAGCCTTCACCAATTGACATGATTCTATTTAATAAATTGGTAAACATCTCCGTTTCGTAAAAAGGAGATTGTGGATTAGAAATGAAATAACCCACCAATTTTGAGGATTTTATTACTAATCGTTCCAAACCAAGTTCTTGTGCCAACCAACGCAGTTGAAAAGAGAACAACAATTCTTTTACCTCTCTTGGCAACGGACCAAAACGGTCAACTAATTGCTTGGCGTAATTATCCAATTCTTCTTGATTTTTTAAGTTGTCCAGTTCTTGATACAAACTCAAACGTTCGTTTACGTTGTTTACATAATCATCCGGAATACGAACTTCCATGTCCGTTTCAAAAATGCAATCGTTCACATACGAACCGAAGGTATCCGTTTGACGTTCATCAAACAATTCTTTGAATTCACTTTCACGTAATTCGTTCATGGCTTCATTCAAAATCTTCTGATACATTTCAAACCCGATTTCAGAAATAAATCCACTTTGTTCGCCGCCGAGCATATTTCCGGCGCCACGAATGTCTAAGTCTTTCATCGCAATGTTGAATCCGGAACCTAGATCAGAGAATTGAACCAAGGCTTCCAAACGTTTCCTAGCTTCTGAAGTCAACACACTGAATTTAGGCGCAATCAAATAACAAAATCCTTTTTTATTGCTTCTTCCAACTCGTCCACGCAATTGGTGCAAATCACTCAATCCAAATTTATTTGCATCGTTGATGATGATTGTATTTGCATTCGAAATGTCAATTCCTGATTCGATGATGGTAGTAGCCAAAAGCACGTCATATCTTCCTTCAATGAAATCCATCATCACTTTTTCGAGCTGAGGGCCTTCCATTTGACCATGGCCAATTCCCACGCGAACACCTGGACATAAGCGATTTATCATTCCGGCAATTTCACGGATGTTCGATAAACGATTATTCACAAAAAATACTTGTCCGCCGCGGGTAACTTCATACGCAATTGCATCCCGAATGATTTCCTCATCAAAGGAAATAATTTCAGTTAAAACGGGCTGTCTATTTGGTGGAGGTGTGTTGATAATACTCAAATCACGGGCACCCATCAATGAAAATTGGAGTGTTCTCGGAATCGGTGTTGCTGTCAACGTAAGCGTGTCCACAGTGGCTCGAATGGTTTTCAATTTGTCTTTAACAGCTACGCCAAATTTCTGTTCTTCATCGATAATCATCAAGCCTAAATCCTTGAACTTTACGCGTTCGGCTACGATGGCATGCGTTCCGATTAAAATATCAATTTCGCCTTTTTCAAGTTTCTTGAGGGTTTCCGTAATCTGCTTCGCACTTTTGAAACGATTGATGTAATCCACATTACATGGAAATTCAGACAAACGCTCTTTGAAACTCCGGTAATGTTGCAGCGATAAAATGGTTGTTGGCACCAACACTGCCACTTGCTTGGAATCTGCCACGGCTTTGAATGCAGCCCGAATGGCGACTTCTGTTTTTCCAAAACCTACATCTCCACAAATCAAACGGTCCATCGGGCGGGATTCTTCCATGTCTTTTTTGACATCTTGCGTGGCCTTGTATTGATCGGGCGTATCTTCATACATGAATGAAGCTTCCAACTCATTCTGTAAATACGTATCTGGTGTAAATGCAAATCCGGGTTGACTTCGTCGCTTGGCATAAAGCTGTATCAAGTCGAAAGCCAATTCCTTGATTTTCTTCTTCGTTTTATTTTTTAAAGTACTCCAAGCTTGCGTTCCAAGTTTATTCATTTTTGGAACCGTTCCCTCTTTCCCGGTAAATTTCGAAATGCGATGCAACGAGTGAATACCAACATAGAGTACATCGCCATCTTTGTATACCAAGCGAATTGCCTCTTGCGGCTTGCCATTTACATCAATGGTTTCCAAACCGGAGAATTGTCCCACGCCGTGATCGATGTGCGTAACATAATCTCCTTTTTGGAGGTTGTAAATTTCTTTTAGAGTAAGTGCTTGTTTGGCTTGCTTGAATCCTTCTTTCAATCGAAAACGATGGTATCGCTCAAAAATCTGATGATCCGTGTAACAAACCAATTTCAAAGTTGGTGAGATAAATCCCTCATGCAACGCCAAGTTCATCGGAGTGAATTCAACACCACCACCGATGTCTTCAAAAATCTGATATAGGCGTTCGATTTGTCTTGGCTGATTGGAAAAAATCAAGTTTTTAAATTGCATTTCCTGACGCGCCAACAAATCAGTTTTCAGTAAATCAAAATTCTTATTGAAACTCGGTTGAGGAATAAAATCAAATGAAATTACTTCACTTGCTTTGAAATGATAATCCGGTCCCCATTCGATGATTGAATACTGTTCAATTTCTTTTTTGAACGTGGTATGATTCAGATACTTCTCAGATGGTAAAGTATGTCGAACGGTCTCTGGCAAATCCGTGTAAATTTCAACTGCTTTATTATATTCTTTTTCGAGAATTTTCTCCGTTCGCTCATAAGATGTCATCCAAATATTAGCATTTTTTCCAATGAATTCAAAAAAGGAACCGACGCCTTCCAAGGTCAATTGTCCTTGAATGTTTGGAATTACATTGAAAAACGAATGTGTTTTCACGGAGAGTTGTGTCGCAGCATCAAAGGTTCGAATGGTTTCTACCTCATCTCCAAAAAACTCAATTCGAAAAGGCAAATCATTGGCATAGGAATATACATCAACGATTCCTCCTCGAATGGAAAACTGACCTGGTTCATAAACAAAATCAACTCGATCGAAATGGTATTCCAGTAAAAGTTCGTTGATAAAATCAATGGAATAGGATTTCCCAACTTCAACTTTCAAGGTGTTTTCTACTAACTTTTTTTTCGTTGGCACTTTTTCAAACAAGGCTTCCGGATAGGTTACGACCCATGCATTCGATCCGTTTGCAATCCGTTCAAGTACTTCTGCTCGTGTAACTACGTTGGCGTTGTCTGTTTCCTCCAATTGGTAAGGCACGCGATACGAAGCAGGATAAAACAAAATACGTTTATCCTCAGGAAAAAGACTTTCCAAATCGTTTAAGAAATAAGCGGCTTCCTCCTTGTCGTTGAGAATAAAAACATGATGTCCTGGAACCTGTTGAGCTACACTAACAGCTGAAACACTTTTTGAAGAGCCCACCAACCCTTTCCAATGGACGCGCACGTTCTCCTGACTCAAAGTGGATGCTGTCTGGTCGATTGGGGCAAGTTTGCCAAATAATTTCAGGAAGGGTGTTAATTCCATGAATGGTTGCGAAGATAGCGTTATTTTGGGTTAAGGCAATTGAGATTATTGATTTTTCAAATTGGTTCCTTTTCATTTTCTGTAACATTGTTTTCTGAAATCGTTCTAACATAAAATACAATCAATAATTCTTTTTAATGAAGCAAGTGTACTAAATAATCGTTCAATTTTTTATTTCTTTTAAAGTCAAAACAGGTGAAATCGCACACCTTGAAACTGCGTAAATTAAACGAATATGCTTGTTTATGAGAAGTCTAGTTTATTTATTCTTAATTGTTTCCTCGTATAATTTGAAAGCTCAGTATATCAATATGGGAGGACTTAATGAATTTGGTGTTGGCAATTATTTTGCACATGTAAAACGTGAAGTTGATGCTAAACGCATAATTACCGAAAAAATCAAATTGAATGGTATTTCTTCTAAGAAATTAGAATTTCACAGTGGGAGAAACCTATATTTTTCGAGTTATATGGTAAATCCATTAAATACGGAATTCGTTTACATGATAAATTGTATTCGAACAAGGAAAGGTTGGGATATTTGGTTTTATTATATTGAAAATCGTTACCGTTACTTTTATGACGTAACTGAGGTGGATGGTCGCTTTCCAGTGACATATGATCCAGCGATTTTATCCAATCAAGACGTTAAACCAACTAAAGATTAAGTTCAACAATTAAATTATAAAGTCATGAAAAAAACAATCATTTCCCAAAGTCTTAAATTTAGGTTTCAATTCAGTCCTAAATTTGCATTCCTTTTATTGTGCCTCATTTCCTTTAATTTTTCATTTGGTCAATACATGCAAATGGACGATTTTCAGGAAGTAGGAGCAGGTAATTTTTTTCTGCATCTTGAAAATGAATCAGAGGTAAAACAAACGATTAAACAAGTTGTAAAAAACAATAAATTTCCTTTCGATGAACTTGTATTTAGCAAAGGGAATAATCTTTATTTTGCGGCTTATTATCCAAATCCTGAGGATAAACGTTATACGTATTTTATTCATGCCGAAAAAGTTAGAGAAGGTTATGATTTATATATGTTATATATCGAAAATACCTATCATTATTTTTATGACTACCATGAAGGGCCTAAGAAATTCAGATTAATTTATGATCCAGAAAAGGAAAAGAACAATGTGCTCACTTCTATTACTGGAGAACAAAGTGAAGAATAAGAGTGTATTTCGAAAAAATCAAATTCTAAACGATAGAATTAATTTTTAATCAGTCTTACAATGAAAATCCCCCAAGCAGTGATTAGAAGCGCTCCGCCAATTGGGGTTATGGGGCCAAGGAATTTTAATGAGAACGAAAAGAATGTGTTAATTGCGAGTAAATAGATTGAAAAACTAAACATTAATATACCGAAGGTCATAATAGTTAGAATCTTGTTCAATTTAAAGTTGAATGAACTTGAATTTATTCCAAGTGTGATAATCGCCAAAGCTTGAAAAAACTGGTATTTCACACCCACTTCAAATGAATTAAGACTTTTTTCAGATATTAAATCTTTTAAAGCATGTGCTCCAAATGCTCCGAGTATAATAGCAAGGGCAAATAAGAGTGAACCGATAACAACAAAACGTTTTTCCATAGTGCAAAATTGAACAAAAAAGTTTAATCGATTGCTTATCTTTGTTGTAATGAAATTTCAGGTGTTTGTTATTTTAATCCTTGTTTTAAGTTTTGTTGGTTGCAATACCAATAAAGATCAGAAAGATGAATCCCAGAATGACCAAGATTATTATCAATTTCAACGTTTAGATTTGTCAAAATATGATTTGGATGCTACCATTATGATTCCAAATGAAACTGCCGGAATAGGTGCTGCATTTAAGCCACAAATAATTCACGAAGTATCTGATTATAAATGGGGAATTCATATTGGTAGAAACTTTGCCTTGTATATAGAAGATTATGGTGATAATTCATTTCGCTATCTTGAAGTGAGAAAAAAACTAGTCGAAAACACAGCTTTTAAAATTGAAATAATCAAGGAAGAAAAAGATCAAATGTTGTACAAAAGGAAACTCGATAATTCGTATCAAATTTTTGCGGTTAAAAAAATAGGCAGCGTTTTTTATGAGTTCAAAAGTAGAGACGAGGGCGATAATAGGAAAGTAGCTGAATTTATGTATCGTTCAGTTAAGTCATTTAAAAATAAAAATTTATGAGTTTGAATCGCGAAGAGGTTTTAAAAGTTCTAGGTAACATTATTGAACCTGATTTGAAAAAGGATATTGTGAGTTTGAATTTGATTGAAAATTTAGAAGTTTCTGAAAATCATGTTAACCTAATAGTTTCAATTTCAAATCCAGCTTTGCACGCGAGAAAACGGATGCAAGAGGCAATTCAGTTTAACCTTAAGCGTTTTTTTGGCGAATCTTTAGAAATCGAATGTACGGTTAAAGGAATGTCCTCGGAGCACAAAGAAAAAAGGAGAAAAATTTTACCGGAAGTTAAACATATTGTTGCTGTAGCATCTGGAAAAGGGGGAGTTGGAAAGTCTACCATTACGGCAAATATTGCTGGTGGATTAATGAAAATGGGTTACACGGTTGGGATTGTTGATGCTGATATTTATGGGCCATCGATGCCAACAATGTTTGATGTTGTTGGTGAACGACCAACCATGGTTGAAGTTGATGGTAAGCAACTTATCGAGCCTGTTCAATCAAATGGATTAAAATTACTGTCAATCGGTTTTTTCACTGATCAAGATAATGCAGTTGTTTGGAGGGGTCCGATGGCTTCCAAAGCGCTAACACAAATGTTCACTGATGCACATTGGGGTGAGCTAGATTTTCTCTTGGTGGATTTGCCTCCTGGAACAGGTGATATTCATTTATCCTTGGTTCAAACAGTTCCACTGGATGGTGTGGTTATTGTAAGTACGCCTCAAGAAGTTGCGCTGGCTGATGCAAGACGAGGTGTAAATATGTTCAAAATGGATACGTTGAAAATCCCCGTTTTGGGAATTGTTGAAAATATGGCGTGGTTTACACCAGCTGAACTGCCTGAAAATAAATATTATATTTTTGGAAGAGATGGCGCGAAAAATTTAGCTGAAGGGTTGGATGTGCCATTTTTAGGTGCAATTCCACTCGTTCAAAGTGTTTGTGAGGCAGGAGATGCTGGTAGGCCCGCAGTATTTCAAGAAAATACCCCAATTTCTAATGCATTTGATGAATTAGTTCATAACTTTGTTAGCGAACTTGAAAACCTAAAAAAGGAAAAAGCAATTCAGCAATGAATGAAATAAAGAAACAAGAAATCATCCAAAAGGTAAACAATGCCTTGGAACAATTAAGACCATTTTTACATGCAGATGGAGGCGATATGGAATTAATAGATGTAACCAATGACGCAGTTGTTCAGGTCAGACTTTTGGGTGCGTGTTCCGATTGTTCAATGAGTTCTATGACCCTAAAGGCAGGATTGGAAGATGCACTTAAATCAGCTGCGCCCGAGGTAAAATCAGTTGAAGCTGTTTCAATCTAATAAATGAAAGTCAAATTTTTGGTCGTCGGTAAAACGGCGTTTGATTATCTCAAGGTAGGTGAGGGGATTTATTCAGAGCGGCTCAAGCATTATTGCAATTTAGAGCGAGTTGAAATTTCAGATGTTAAAAACCCCAAGAATTTATCCCAAGAGGAAATCAAAAGAAAAGAAGCGGACAGTATTTTAGCGAAACTTTTACCGACTGATTTTGTCGTTTTATTAGATGAAAATGGCACAGAAATGAGTTCTGTTGATTTTGCGAATTGGATAGAAAAAAGAATGATTTTACCACAAAATCTGGTGTTTATAATTGGTGGAGCCTATGGATTTAATTCTGAATTATACAACCGAATGAATTTTAAAATGTCACTATCACAAATGACCTTCTCACATCAAATGGTAAGGGTGATTTTCTTGGAGCAGTTATATCGGGCTTTCAGTATTATCAGAGGGGAACCCTACCATCACTCTTAGGTTGGTAAGAGTTGCTCTTTAGGATCATCATTTTCAAATTCAGCTTGATCGATTTCTTGCTCATCAGACACTTTCTCTTCACTTGGATTTACGGTCAAAAGCATAAAGAAAAAAGGTAGTAAAGGTGCCCTTAGTCGCACTAAAACACCGAAAATTACGGATGTCAAACCTGTCATAAAAGCCACAACAAAGACGAAATAGAAGGCATATGTTAGAATTTCATTACTTCGAATTCTTTCAATTCGTTTTCCTCGATTATTGATTAAAAAAGTGAAACTTAAATAAAATAAAAGTAAACTTTCAAAGGCATTTAGTATCAAACCAGGAGACAAAGCCTCCCATGGGAATGGTCTATAGATTCCAGTAAATACAGCTAGTGGCATTGTTTTCAACAAATTTAATGGTGTAAATTCAGTTATTCCTAAGTCATATTTTGCACCGGTATAAACAGGGTTATTTTGAAAGTCTTTTTGAGTAATTTCTGCTTCTGATAAATAAGCTTGTGCTGATTCTCCTCCTAAATATAGTGACATGAAACCAAAGCCAATTGCAAAAATTATCAGGTTTACAAATCTTTTAGCAAATTTATTGGTAAAATAACGATTAAGGAAACGCACGTTAACTGCAAAAAAGAAAGGCGCAATAAGTACCAAAACCATAAATGAGCGAATGTTGTTTAAAACAACGATTATCAATAGGATTAGGATGATGTTTTTTAGTTTAAATTTCTTTTTACCAAATAAAATCTCATAAACCAATGGGATTGCGAAATATAAACAAATGACAATTATTGTGTCTTTAGATAATCCAGTACACCAAAATGCAAGTGAAGGAATAAATAGAAAATAAGTGGCAAGTTTGCGATAATCGTGAATGCCGAATGAAACGATGAAATCATAAAGTTTAAAACTAGCAATTGAAGTAATAAATGCAAAAATGACTGTGTTTGCTAAGTAACTACCGAATGTTAGAGGATTTATGATGGAAATAATTTTACTTGCATAATATGCTTCTGCCTCTCTGGCAATCCAACCAGGCGGCAGGCCTGTTTTAGAGTTGAAATGACTAATATAACCGGGTGTTCCGTAATATTGACTCCATTCTTGAAAGTAGAATTCTGGGTTTAAATAAAAGAGATTTGTCAAACGAAGAGAAGAATCCCAAAAGGCAATTGTATCTCCACCGCTTATGAAAAAAATATAATAGAAAGCGAAAATAATCCCAAAGCTAACTTTGAAATAAAAATTCCGCATAAAATAGTTGTAGTGTTCTTTCTCTTTGTTTATTGATTTAATGTAGAAGCACAATATTAAACAAACACTGAACCAAATAATCGTCATTATGATGTCCATTCCTGTGAAAAACTGAAGTTTATTCACATCATCATTAAAAATAACTATCGAAAAATCAATTTTCTTCATCCTACAGTCTTATGTCAAAGTTAAGAAACTTGTGGTTAGATGTTATAGAAAACATTTTACCTTTGTTAATATGTGTGGTATTACTGGTTTTTTTGATTTGAAAAAAACATCTTCCAAAGAGATTTTGGATGCGATGACGGATTCCTTAATTCACCGCGGACCTGACGGGAGAGGTGTGAAACTAGTAAATTCCGAAAATGCTCAAATTGGACTGGGGCATCGCCGATTATCAATTATTGACTTGACCGATTTTGGAAAGCAACCTATGAAATTCAATGAGTATTGGATTTGTTTCAATGGAGAAGTATATAATTACCTAGAAATTAAAAAGGAACTAATTGATTTAAATCATTCATTCATTGGCAACTCAGATACAGAAGTTATCTTACATGCATTTGTCGAATGGGGTGAAGATTGTTTAAATCGCTTCATTGGAATGTTTGCGTTTGTCATTTACAACGAAATCAATCAAGATGTTTTCATTGCCCGCGATCGGGCAGGGGTGAAGCCACTTTTTTATTACTTTGATGATAATTTATTTCTATTTTCCTCAGAGCTCAAAGCATTTCACAAGCATCCTGGATTTAAAAAAGTATTAAATAAATCTGCTGTTTCAGCATTTATGCAATACGGTAATGTCCCAACACCTCATACAATTTTTGAAAATAGTTGGAAGTTAAAACCTGGACATTTTTTAAATTTTAATCTTACTTCTAATTTTTCGAATGAAATTTATCCAAAGAATCAAGTAAAATATTGGTCAGTTTATGATTCATACAATCAACCAAAACTTGACATTTCATTTGAAGTAGCGAAAAGTAAAACCGAAGAATTACTAAGTTCTGCTTGTAACTACCGAATGGTTGCTGATGTTCCAGTTGGTGTTTTCTTAAGTGGTGGTTATGACAGTTCATCAGTTGCTGCTTTGTTACAAAAAGACCGAACAGAAAAATTGAGAACTTTTACGATTGCTGTTCCTGATATCGGATTGAATGAAGCGCCATATGCTAAGGATATTTCCAATCATCTTGGAACTGATCATACGGAAATCAGCTGTTCCCAAAAGGAAGCCCTTGAGTTAATTCAAGATTTACCTTTTTATTATGATGAACCATTTGCAGATAGCAGTGCGATTCCAACGACGCTTGTAAGTAAAGCTGCTCGTAAGCATGTAACTGTTGCTCTTTCGGCGGATGCCGGTGATGAGGTTTTTGCGGGTTATAACCGTTACGATTATCTTCTGCGATATGGAGCTAAAATCAATAAAATTCCACCTTTTGCTCGGAAAATGTTAGCAGCAACAATGGAATCAATTCCTTCTAATTACATTCCAATTCTTAAGAATAAGTATAACTTCCACAATCGCTACGAAAAATTAAAGGGAATTCTTCGCAATCCTTCTGAAGAAAGTATTATGTTGAGTCTCAGTCAACAGTTTACGGATAATCAAATGAAACAATTGATGAAAGAAGTACCTTCGGTTTTTCAAACGGCTTATAACACAAATGCTTTAAATAACGAGTTTTTTTCGCCTTTGAGTTATATGATGGCAATCGACTATGAAACCTATTTGGTTGACGACATTTTACAAAAAGTTGATCGTGCCACGATGACAGCCAGTCTTGAAGGTAGAGAGCCTTATTTAGATCACCGTGTGATAGAGTGGGCTGCACAATTGCCGGATGAATTCAAATATCACAATGGGACAAAGAAATTCATTCTAAAAGAAATTGTTCATCAATACATACCAAAAGATCTTCTCGATCGTCCGAAAATGGGATTTGCTATTCCAATTGCAGAATGGTTATTAAAAGATTTACGCGATTTAGTTGAAGCATTTATCAATGAAAAAACAATTCTCTCCCAAGGTCTGTTTAATTGGAAAGAGGTAAATGCTTTGAAACAGGCATTTTACAATGGAAAAAAAGAATACGACATGAAAATCTGGTATCTTTTGATGTTTCAAATGTGGTATGATCGCTGGATGAAATAACATGAAAATTTCAATTCACAAGCATTTATTACACTTCAAAAAACCGAGTGGAACAAGTCGAGGCGTTCTTTACGACAAGCCTTCTTGGATTTTAACAATCGAAGATAAAAAGGGAATTAAAGGAACGGGCGAATTCAGCGTTATACCGGGTTTGTCTCCCGATTTTATAGATGAAGAAACTTATGAATATGAGATTAATCGCTTGATTGATTTTTTAAATGATTTATTTCTATCGAGTTCCGCGATTGAACAAATAATTGAACAGGTTAAGTTTCAATTTTTGCAATTCCCATCTTTGATTTTTGGCGTAGAAACGGCTTTATTAGATTATTCAAATGGAGGGAAAGAAATCATTTTTAAAAATGAGTTTAGTTTTGGGCAAACTTCAATTCCCATCAATGGCTTGATTTGGATGGAAACAAAAGAAAACATGAAAGCCCAAATTGAGGAGAAATTGAATTTGGGATTCAAGACAATCAAATTGAAGATTGGCGCTATTTCCATTCAGGATGAATTAGCCTTGATTGAACAAATTCGAAATGATTATTCCGCAGAGGATATAACTATTCGTGTTGATGCAAATGGTGCGTTTAATCCAATTGAAGCTAGAAATATTTTAACTGAACTTCGCAAATTAAACGTTCATTCGATTGAACAACCTATTGCTGCAGGGAATTGGAATGAAATGAAAATGCTTTGTAATGAGAATATTATTCCAATTGCATTAGACGAAGAACTCATTGGAATTTATAGTAAAGAGTCTAAAATTCAGTTATTTAACAACATCAAACCACAGTTCATAATTCTGAAACCGAGCCTGCATGGTGGTTTTTCTGGTTGTGCAGAATGGATTGAACTTGCCGAAGAACGAAAAATTGGTTGGTGGATCACGTCAGCCTTAGAGTCTTCCATAGGTTTGAATGCAATTGCACAGTTTACAGCTAATTATCCCGTTACGCTTCCGCAAGGACTAGGGACAGGAGGTCTTTACACGAACAATTTGCCCACAAACTTGGTTATTGAGCAAGGTTATTTAAAATTGAAACAAGATGCCATTAAATCCTGAAAACTGGAATCAGCTATCTTCTGAAGAACGATATGTAATTGAAAATAAAGGAACCGAATATCCATTTACAGGGATTTATGATAAGTTTTATGAAAAGGGAGTTTATGTTTGTAAACGCTGTGAATCAGAACTATATACAAGCGAAAGCAAATTTAATTCCGGATGTGGATGGCCTGCCTTTGATTCAAATATTGAAAAAAACGTTGAGCGAATTCTAGATGCAGATGGTCGAAGAATTGAAATTGTTTGTAAGAATTGTAAAGGACATTTAGGACATATTTTTGAAGGAGAGAATTTCACGCCAACAAACACGAGGCACTGTGTAAATTCACTTTCAATTAAGTTTATTCCTGCCTAGCGTGATGATGAGCAAGCTGAAATTTCATCGCATTGCTCGTAAACCATATCGTGTAAAATAAGCTGAGCAGCAAGCGCCAGTTGTGAGTAATTCTGAGAATTATTACCAAAACCTCCAGCCGTATTTTGCCACATATCTAATATGATTTGTTGCGAACCAATTTTTGGTTGAATTTTGTTCATTACAGCGGCTACATTACCAGCTCCTGCATGATAAACATGTAAAACAAACAATCGGAACCAAAGGTCATTTTCGTTGTAGGATAAATTGTGTTTATCAAGAATTTTTCTTGCTTCAGGGATACAAACTTTACTTAATAAGCGTGCTGAACCATAAGCACAACGTTCAAAATCTTTTCGTTCATCAACAGTAGCATTTACTGTTAGACCTTGAGCACGGGCAACATCTGGCATAAGTTGAAAGGCTCCATAGGCTCCCGAAACTGATTTCTTTAATTGTCCAGGGCTTTCGATTAAAAGAATTGCTTGCGCATACCAAGGATCCACGCCAAATTTCTCGAATGCCGCGACACCTTTGGAAAGGGAAGGATAGACTTCTTTGAATTTATAAAAATCATTTTTACCTGTCGTTACAAATATTTTTTCCGATGGACTAATGCCATTCTGAGCGCGGAGATTTGCTTTCAGCTGATTCTTTTGATCTTCAGTTTGCGCATTCCAGTCTTTGATTGCCATTTTTTTCAGCACAACACGATTCGAAGCGACATTAACAAGGCATGAATCTGGTGAAAGAAGCATAATTTGTTTCCAAAACTGAGGTTGAGGTAAAACATCCCAACGATCTCTGAAAATCGATTCAGCGTGCATGATAGTGCTGACATTTTTTTCTTTTTTAACCGTAATTTTTTCATCGGTCCAATTATTCATTGGTTGAGCAATTAATTTAAAAAGTTGTAAAATAAAGATTGAGCAAATTACCTTTCTAATCATAACAATTTGGAGTTTTGATAAAGATATTTATCCAACGAAAAAAAATGGGATGTGTTACGAATTAGTTTGTAACATTGTAATGTGGAATAACCTAATTCTGTATGAAATTCATTTACAAACTTTTATCTGCGCCACTCATATTTTTGGTTAAAGTATATCAGTTTCTAATTTCACCCTTATTTCCGCCTTCATGTAGGTACACACCAACGTGTTCATCTTATATGATCGATGCGCTAAAGATTTGGGGACCTTTTAAAGGATTGTTTCTAGGAATCAAAAGAATTGCGAGCTGTAGACCAGGAGGTGGACATGGTCACGATCCAGTGCCAAAGAGAGATTCAAGTGGTTAGAATCTTCCATCCTCGTTCATGGTAAATTGAAATTAAATGTGTAAAATCATCAACATCTCTTGCTTTTTCTAAAATATCCAAAACATTAATCTCGTATTTTTTTTGCATAAAATTTTGAGATTCTTCGAGCATTGAAAACCAGTTTTTCAACAAATTAACTCCTTCATTTTTACTAATAGGAAAGTCCTTATATTGAACTGAACTAAAAAAATGAATTTCTTTTTTTGCCCTTGAAAATAAGACATTTAGTCGTTTATATCCATCATTTTGATTAATTGGTCCAAAGCGCATTTCGAATTTCCCTTCTTTGTTTTTAGCGTATCCAAAACTTATAATCAAAACATCACATTCATCACCCTGGACTTGATCGAGTGATTTGAGAAAAAAATGATCTTTTTCAATTAGATCCTCAATTATATTGAGTGTCGAAGGAGATAATTTCTTTTGAATACAATGAAGTTGAGCTTCTGAAAACGCCACGATTCCGAAACTTAAGTCCAATTTTTCTTGAGATAATATCTTCGTTATAAAGTTTGATACATCAATAGCTTCTTTTTCATTTATGCCATCATGATATTCACCTTTTGTTACCAAATGATGAAATAGAACTTGTTCTTTGCTTTCTCTGGCCCGTTCAATAAAACGTAGGTTATTTTCGTAAAAGTATCGATTAGAAAAGGATATAAGCTCTTCACTTTCAGATCGATAATGATGATTCAGAGAAGCATTTGTGAAATGATATTTAGCTTGGTGGAATGCACTATGATCATTTGTATTTGACTTGAAAAAAGATGAAGGAGACATTTGATTTTCGTCTCCCGCGATTAAAATTCTTTTTACACGTTGTAGAGTTCCGATCGAATTTTTAAAAGGCATCTGACTAGCTTCATCTATTATGCCAAGGTCAAATAAACCGGGCTCAGGTGGGAAATAAGTGGCGATGCGATTTGGGTGCATCATGAGAATTGGCTTTAAAAGCATTACCCATTTCCGGGCATCACTTTCATATAGTTCTCGCAATCCTCGAAATTGTTTTGATTTCCCAAATTCTTTGACTAGAATATTCTTACCTTTCTTTAACTCGTTTTTAAGTTTTTGGTCTTCTATTGATAACTTTCGATTTGGTGTCTCAATAAGTGAATGATAATCTTCGAATTCTGATTTTATTTTTTCAAGTAGATTATTTGAATGAAATTTGAAATTTTGTTTTTTGTTCTTTTCGTAGTTTAGTGCCGAATTAATCCACTCTTTTTGTTGTCTGCTACTAGGTGGCATCACATGTTTGAAATTCTTTTTCCAATTTGCTAAATAAACATTCTGTTTGAATTCTGAAATCGAATTGCATTTTTGAAGTAAATCACGAGCCGATTTGGGAAAACTTTCAATAATTAAAATTTCTGACAGAATTTTTTCGCGGTTTGTTATAATCGAATTGAAATACTCAGAAATATCATCCGTTTCATTGAAATTAAAAAACCTTTCAAGGTTGCTTTTTAGGGTTGACAAAGTCAGATGAATATTCTTGTAATCTTTTATTAGATTGGTATCCAATTTCGTAAACCACTCCCAATCTTCCGATAAAGTTTTTAGCGACAAATCATAAATTAGCTTTAGATCATTAACAGAATCAATTCCTAATTCTTTCAGCACTAAATTGTGTTTTTCTTTTTCTTGTTGAAATTTTAGAAAAGCCAGAGTTTCGTCGCAAATTTTTATTGGATCTAAATCTGTTGTGCGCACCCATTTTTTCCACATAAATTTAAATCGAATACGCATTTGAATCGATTTTTCAGCTGCATATTTTCTCAGAATTTCTAATTCCTGAATAGTTGGAATTTTTTTCCAGTGATCAAGCTTATTTTGCCATTTTAGTTCATTCTTTTCTAGTTTTAAATTTTCGAGATAAATTCGTTTGACAACCTTTGCTTTTGAAATAATAAGTTTCCCGTATTGATTGAATATGCTAGATGTAAATCTTTCAATAATTCCTAAGTTTCGAATTAATTGGTCAAAATCCTTTTTCGATTTTATAGGTTGATAGTTTTCTAATTTCTTTAAGAGTTCAAAACAATCGCTAATTCGATTCAATATTTTGGAACCATCCCAATCCTCGTTGAAATTTAATTTAAACAAAGTTGAAAAGTTGTCCGCTGATAAAAGGTTTATCTTATTTTCAATTGATTGAAATTCATCTAATTTCACTGTGTTTTCAACGAATGAAAAGCTTGTTCCTCCGATGCTTGAAACAAGTTCACTTAGGCTTAAACCTTCAATTTTAGGACTTAAAATAAGTTCTTCGAGTAATGATTTAAAGAGAAAATTATCCTCAAATTTTAATTGTTTAGCTGTTCTGTTTTTGTTTAAATAATCCCAAGTTTTCTTTAAATCAGAAATAATAGATTTGTGCTCGTTTTTGGCATAATTTACAAGACAAAATTTATCAAGACCATTGGATTTCAACCTCCCGAAAACGGCATCAAGAGAAGCTTTTTTCTCCGAAGATATCAACACAGAAAAATTATTAGATAGAGCTTGACCGATTGCGTTGCAAATAAGTTGAGATTTTCCCGTTCCAGGAGGTCCTTGAACTAATATAGACTGAGATTTTAATAAATTCAATGCGGTTTTTTGATCAAAATCCATTGCTTGAATAGAAACATTTTCAGCACTGAATTGCAGCTCTAATTCAGGATGTTCAATCATCAGTAATTTCCCTAAATCAGGAGAAATACGATTAACCTTTATTATTTCAGATAAGTCTCTAAAAATTTCAAAACGATAAGGATGGAAATTCCCTAAAAAAATAAAATCTTCTTCGATTTCAAAATAGGTTGGAATAATTTTCCTAAAATCTTCAAAAGATTGAATTTCCTGATTTTTAATTTGCAATGAAAAAATCAAATAGGGATTCAAGAAAAAGTTTCCTATTTCCTCAATTTCAAATGAAACTTCAGATTTTTTAAGTTGAATTTCTTGAAGAAATATAGGAGTTCGATATGTTATTTCGTTAGAAATTTTCAAATGTATAACGCCAATCGATTTACAAAGTGGATTTATCCCTGTTTCCTTTTCGATTTTTTGAGATTTTTTAAATAAACTCAAGGTTTGATCGATTCTTTCCATAAAACTTGAAAAATCCAATGTTTCTATGGCATCAAGGTTACAAAGCGGGTCGTTTTTGGCAAACTCGTTTACATCGTTTAAGTATTCATTTAGTTTAACCCTGATCTCTGACATCGAACCTGAAAAATATCAATATTGAACGAAGTTAGAAAAAAGGCAACTAATTTGTTTTTAATTCGTTTTAATTTTAAGATTCGGGCTAATTTTTATAGCTTTGTTAATTGTTTTTATAGGTTTTTTTGAATATGTTAAAATTAAAAAGTTCATGGTCGTGCTTAGCTAAATTTATAAATCTTTGGTGCATAGTTATATTCGTTCATTTTGCTTATTCGCAAGATGCTACATTTAGCTCTTCTGCGCCAGTGAAATGTGCAAATCAAGATGGTTCATCTGTTTTATTTAACTTACAAGCAACAAACAATAGTTACGCGACCTATTCTTGGCAAATAATTGGTCCATCTTACAATCAAACTTTTTCAGGGAACAATTCGTTTAATCAAATTTCTGTTCCGCTTAGTAGTAATGGATCTTATAATGTGACATTAACAGTAAATGGAACTGCTTCAATAACTCAAATCAATTATTTAACTCTAAATGCCCTACCTTCAATTACAATAAATGTTCCAGCGACTGTTTGTCAAAATAATTCTGGTAATTACACCTTAAATATCTCACCAGCGACATACAATTCTTTATCCACTTCAATTGGTGCCTCAACTTACAATTCAACATCTTTTAATCACACATTTTCATCATCAGGTTCCCAAACCATCACAACAACTGTAATCGGCACGAATGGTTGTCAAAGTACAAAAATAGAAAATGTAAATGTTCTTCAAAGTCCGGTATTAACAAGCTCTACTTCCCCATCCGCAGTTTGTTCGGGTTCAAATTTCGTTTACAATCCGACTACAAATCCTTCTGCTGGTGTAACTTGGTCTTGGAATAGACTTGCGAATGCGAGCATATCTACGCCAGTTTCTTCGGGTAATTCAGGAATAAACGAAATTCTGACAAATTCAACATCCTCTGCAACAACTGTTTCATATCAGTTTGTGTTAAGTTCCACCTTAAATTCTTGTCAAACCACTCAGGGTGTATCGGTTTCAATTCTTCCGAAGCCTCAGATATCAATCTCTCCTGCCAGTGCAACAGTTTGTTCGGGTCAGGCTACCACTTTACTAGCCTCAGGAGGTCAAAATTATTCTTGGACACCAAATACGCAAATAAACACCACAACTGGCCCACAAGTAATAGTTACTCCTACGGTTACAAGAACTTATACAGTAACCGCCACCTCAAATACTGTCCCCGCTTGTTCTGCTTCTCAGCAAGTCACAATTACAGTTGCAAATCCTCCAATTCTCACAGGTCCTCAACCTAATACTGCCTCAATGTGTTCAGCTGGGGTATTGAGTGTTCCATTAACGGCCGATGCCGCCGGTTCCACTTTTCAATGGTACGCATTAAATAATTCGAATGTAACGAATGCAACAAACATAAGCGGACCAATATCATCCTCAAATATTAATAATTCAATCATTAATTTAAGTAATTCTCCTCAAGTTGTAAATTACAAAGTGAAAGTTTTCAATGGTAGTTGTACTTCTGATATACTTTATGACGTTTTTGTAACAGTGAATCCAGTTCCTAAGAATAGTTTTTCAGCCTCGCCGAGTACATTTTGTATCCCTTCGTTAACGAATTTGGTTAATTACACGAATACATCTACAAATGCCAATTCTACATCATGGACTTTTGACACTGGATCAGGGTTATTAACAAGCAATAGTTTTAGTCCAAGCAATGTAGGTCCTTACAATACAACAGGACAATGGTCAGTAACAATGCAGACTACGAACATTTATGGTTGTTCAGATAACGATGTCTATTCTAATTCTATAACTGTTGGACCAGCCGGTTCACAGGTTGCGAATGGTTATATTGTTCAAAATAGTATTGCCCCAATTTGTACTGGAGACAATTTGTGCCTAAATTTCGCCGATTGGTTACCAACTAACATCACAGATACTGTTGTTTGGGATTTTGGTGATGGTACGGTTAAAATGCTTCCGCCAGGACAAGCCTGTAATATTTACCTTACAGCTGGCACCTATACAATAACTGCGACACCTTACAAGATGTTTGGTCCGAGTTCAAATAGAATTAGAATTTGTCAAGGAACTCCTCAAACCATTAATGTTACGGTTTTAGGTTTAGCAAATGCTGCAATATCAGTTTCAGCGTTAAATTGTAATGACCAAGATGACCGTTCGTTTTCTTGTCCAAATTGTCCTGCTACAGGTACTTTTCTTTGGAATTTCGGTGATCCTGGTTCAGGAGTTGATAATACCTCAACATCAGCTAATCCTGCACACACATTTTCTGTGCCAAGTACAGCAAATTGTGCAGGCGTAGAATCTTCTTTTACAGTTACATTAAATTATTCCCAAGGATCTTGTGTTACACAGCTAACAAGAAATATAAAGGTTTTCCCAAATAATACAACTGCTTTTAATACCTACAAAACCCAAGGCAATTGCACACCATGTCCATCAAGCTTTGCAGGAAGCTGTTCAAACTCATGCGTAATTTTGGATACAAATGAATTTTGCATAGGAGATAGGATGTTTTTAATAAATGAGACTCCTTTTCCACAATTTAGTACTCCTTGTACTGGTTCGCCGTTAAACAATACATCTTACAGTTCGTGGCAAGTTTACACAAATCCAAACAGTACATCAGGGGCCACTGCACCAGCAACATTATATCCATCAAATAACAATACCGGAACTATAAAATATATTGACTTGAGTTCCTCAAATTTTCTTACACCAGGAATTTATTATGTTCAATTAACAAATCGTAAATTAAATAAAGTTTCATCATCAGATAGTACGTTATGTTCTCAAATTGTTCAGAAGGCCGTAAAGCTGCATGGAATAATCAATGATTTTTCAATTCAAAATTCTACACCTTCAAATCAATATTGCTTGGATAATCAAATTTGTTTTGAAGATTTAATGGTTGCGCCATTATCAACTAATTCGCCTTCCCAGCCCAATGGAATAACCAGTCGAACTTGGGATTTTGGAGATGGAACAATCGTATCAGGCAATTCTGTAACGATTTGTCACCAATATTCTTCTCCTGGTTCGTATGTCGTGACATTAACAGACATTAGTGCATATGGTTGCACTAGAACAACATCTAAAATAGTAAATATCATAAAACCAGTTGCAGCTTTCACTCTAAATGAAGATTTTATTTGTGAAAACCAATCTGTAATCACAACAAATACTTCAGTAGGTTCATCTGCTTTAGGTTATACTTGGTCAGTGACACCGCAAAACCCACCTAAAAATTGGGCGTTACAAGCTGGGTCATTAAGTACCTCCCAAAATGTGACTATTGATTTTTTCGATGAGGATAACTTTGACGTTCAATTGATAATTCAAGATAACCTAGGATGCAAAGATACAATCATCCATGAAATCTCAGTTTTCAACCCAGTAATTAGTGTTTCGGATCCTTCCGATATTGATTGTTTTTCTGTAAATAGCGTGATTCAATTTATCAATAATTCGTATAATAATGTTGATAATCAGAGTGCTGTATGGACATTTCAAAATACAAATCCACTTGGGTTACCTCCAAATCCAAGCACCTCAAACGAATGGGAGCCAAGCGTTGGTTTTCCTCAAGCCGGCAGTTATGATATTAATTTGCAAATTGCTTCAAATACTGGATGTATTGTAGGTCCTCAAACTATTGGACAAGTCTTCGTAGGCGGCCCTGAAGGCACAATTGCGTATACATCCAATCATACTGGTTGTTCAGATTTAACCGTAAATTACAACATTGTAACCAATAACGTAACAGAGGCATTGTTTTTCCCCCTAGGAATTAACGGAGGTATTTCCATAGACATTACTGATAACGCTACTGTAAATAACTCTTATACTTATGAAAATAGTTTAGCCACGACTTTATCCTATTTGCCTGCAATTTATGTTTCGAATGGTCCATGTGGTGGATTTATCAATATGTTGGATTCAGTAAAAGTTTATCCATTGCCTTCAGTTTTGAATCAGAATTTAACGGTATGTTCAGATGAGCCTTTGGGTGTATCATTTAATTCAAGCACTATTGCTCCAGCGGCAACTTACAATGTAACAGCACTTTCGTTGAATGGACTTACAGTTTCTTCAGGTGGGGCAGCCGCTTTAAATGGTTTAAGTGCAAATGCGCTGTCTGATGATGCTTTTACGAATACCACAGGTGTACCTGTAAATGTAATTTACACGGTGGTTCCTGTAACCTCAAACGGATGTGAAGGTGATCCATTTTCAGTTACAGTTACTGTCAATCCAGAGCCTGTTGTAAGCAATCAAACGGCTTCTGTTTGCAGTGATGTTGTAAGCGGATTAAATTTAGGAAGTTCAACGAATGGGGTTTCTATTACAGGATACAACATAACGAATATTAATTCAAACGGAATGATATCGTCAGCAGGTGGTCCATCAACAGGAAATGGTTTTTCATCGAATGTAATATCAGATGATGCTTGGACAAACGCCACAGCGGCAT
>CANMHB010000021.1 GCA_947497485.1 Flavobacteriales bacterium | reverse complement strand
ATCCGTTTTTGAATTTATTAAGTCAAAGTGTTCTACCAAAATCTCGGGTAGAAATAGTTTCAATAATTCCAGTTGAGTTTCCAATTCATTTTTTTGACAAAAATCGGAATTTCAAATCAATTCCTCCCCAACTTTTGGTTATGATCCGAGGTCACAAAACAAAGCGAGAATGATTGCGATAGCGTCATTCTCGTTTTTGTTTCACATCAAAGGCATAAAATTGTCTCGAAAATTTATTCTAGAATTAAATTAATTCTCTTCTTGATTTAGCTCTTTCAGAAATAATTTCCTCTATAACTTCAATGGCGATAAGAATTTCCTCTGTATCTTCATTTTGCCATTTACGACAAAGTTTTTTCAGAATGAATTCCCACATTAAAAAATGAATAAAGAGTAGGAGTAGTAAGTTAAGTTGACCTGTTTTAATAGGAAAAGCAAAAAACGAGATAAATGAAACTGTCCACATAAAATAATCAGAATAAAGACTGATTAAAAACTTATGAGCCTTCAGATAAAGTTTTAACTTTCTTTCCGAAAATTTTTCGGTATACTTCCGTTCTTCTTCCTTTATTTGATGATAATTCTTCTTCGTTTTCGACATAGGGCTTTTTATTTCCCTTAATGAACCCAAAAGCTAAATAGTTATAACGATAAGATAGAAAAATGAAGCTAAAAAAGATTTTAGTTAATCACCAAATCTTTCAATTACTTGCTGAGTTACACCCGTATTCGAAAAACCTCCATCATGGAAAAGGTTTTGCATCGTAACGTATCGTGTAAGATCTGAAAACATTGAGATGCAATAATCAGCGCAAGCAACAGCAGGAGCGTTACCAAGCGGAGACATTTGTTCTGAGAAATTAATAAACTCGGTAAATCCTTTAATTCCTTGACCTGCAGTAGTAACCGTTGGCGATTGTGAAATGGTATTAACACGAACTTTGTTTTTAATTCCGTAGTGGTATCCAAAAGATCTTGTGATAGATTCTAAAAGTGATTTAGCATCGGCCATGTCATTGTAATCAGGAAAAATACGTTGAGCAGCAATGTAGGTTAATGCCACAACTGAACCCCATTCGCTAATTGCATCGTGTTTGTATAATGTCGCTAACGTTTTGTGCAAAGAAATTGCGGAAACATCCATCGTTTGATTATAAAACTGATAATTGCTTTCCGTATAGTGTTTTCCTTTTCGAACATTTGGAGACATACCGATAGAATGTAAAACAAAATCAATTTTTCCACCGAGTATTTCCATGGATTTCGTCACTAAATTTTCAAGATCTTCAATACTTGTAGCATCTGCTGGAATAATCTGACTTCCAGTTTTTTCAGCAAGACCATTGATTTCTCCCATACGCATTGCGATTGGAGCATTGGTCAATACAAATAGTGCTCCTTCTTCGTGTGCTCTTTCAGCTACCTTCCATGCAATTGATTGGTCATTCAAAGCGCCAAATATGATACCTCTTTTTCCTTTTAGTAAGTTGTTTGCCATGATCTATTTTTTATTCAAAATTAGTAAAATGTTTTAATGTCATATTTTAAACTATATTGAATGATTAACAATCCATTGTGAGAATTTGAAACCCTTACTTTGATCGTTGTTCTAAAATATGATTAATATTGATGTAAGTTTATGCTAAAAATTATATTATATAATTTCGTTGTTTTAGTTGGCTTTTGTTTTGTTCATAATTTATTAATGGCCCAGGGTCGAATAATAATTAAGAATGAAAATATTGCAAAATCCGAAAAAGAAGCAATTTTAGTTTTGCCAGGTTTTGGTTCTAAAATTTTTGGAACTAAATCTATTTTCAGAGAATTCAAAGATTCGGGTTATGACATATTTATACCCAAATATATAAGTCGAAAATCAATTGAATGTTCAGTTCGGAATTTGGAATCTTTTATGTTGAAGCATGAATTGAAAAAATACAAAAAGCTTCATGTTTTTTCATATATTTTTGGTTCTTGGACAATTAATAATTGGATTTCAAAAAACGGTAAGAATAATATTAAAACGATTGTTTATGATCGAAGTCCACTTCAAGAAAGGGCTCCTGCCGTTTTGCTAAAAGATTCTCCTTTACTCGCAAGGATTTTATTCGGCAAGGTTATGAAAGATTTTTGTGATTCCAAATACTTACCCGTGAGTGATACCTCTATTTCAGTAGGAATATTGATAGAAACATTTTCAACGAAGCTTATTTACAAACATCGAGAAACGGCTAAGCAATTCGGTGAATTCAATTTTTCGCCAGAAAATTTCAATCAGAACTATGTGGATTTTTGTTTTGTTCCTTTAAATCATGATGAAATGTATAAAGATTTGGAGGTTTTTGGTCCAGATGTAATTCATTTCATCAAAAACAGCGTGTTTACAAATACAATTAAATCGAATCGTGTGCCTAAAGACCCATTTTCAAAATTTAAAAAACAATGATTTCGATCTATAAAATCAAGCCTAAGTTTCAGCAACTACTCATGCCAGTTTTAAAAATGTTGCATAAAATTGGAGTGACTGCTAATATGATAACGTGGTTTGCGATTCTCTTATCAATAGGAACAGGTGTTACAATCTATTTTTATCCTGGGAAATTCGCTCTCGTTCTTTTGCCGATAAGTTTGTTATTTCGAATGGCATTAAATGCATTAGATGGAATGATGGCGCGCATTTACAATATGCAGAGTAAAAAAGGTGAAGTTTTGAATGAACTTGGAGATGTGATTTCGGATTTTATTATGTTCTTTCCAATTGGAGTCTTGTTTCAATTGAATAATTGGCTCTTACTTTCTTTTTTATTTTTTTCTTTATTAAATGAATACGCTGGAATTTTAGGTAAAGCTGTAAGCGGAGAAAGACGTTATGATGGTCCGATGGGAAAGAGCGATCGTGCTTTGGTTGTGGGATTAGTTTCTTTACTTTTGTTGGTTTCACAATCGTTAATTTCTTATTCAAATTATTTATTTCTAGTTGTATGTGCTTTGTTGCTTGTTAGTACTTTTGTTCGAATAAATAAAACTTTAAAAATTTAGTTATGAAATTTTTACAACTTGATCGATATGTTCAAAATAAGGAAGTTTTAATAATCATTGGAATTATTCTTGGAATATTGGTTTTTGCGACCTTGTTATTTTTTATTCTCGGGAAAATCAAACCTGGAGAGAAACTTAATGAATTGAAAATGAGAACTAAATCTTGGTGGGTAATGGCAACTATTTTTGTTCTTGCTACTATTCTTCATCCGATCGTTTCTTTCATTGCTTTTGGGTTGCTTTCTTTTGCGGCACTCCGAGAGTTGAGTAGTATTAGTAAAAATGTACGAGACGAGGATCGGCGTGTTTTGATTTGGTGCTATTTAGCTATTCCAATTCAATATTATTTGGCATACAATGGATGGTTTAATATTTTTATCATTTTCATTCCTGTTATGATGTTCGTTTGGATTCCATTCGTTTTAGTGATTCGTGGAATAACGACAGAAATTGGTCGTGCAATGAGTGTTTTACCAACCCAACTTATGTTCACTGTTTTTTCCATAAGTCACTTAGCTTATTTGCTTTCTCTACCCGAAATTCCTGGTTTTAATGCGGGTGGTAGAGGCTTACTTTTATATGTAGTTTTTTTAACTGAAATCAATGATGTGTTTCAATTTACGTGGGGTAAACTCCTAGGTAGAAACAAAATTATTGAGAAAATTAGCCCGAATAAAACGTGGGAAGGATTTGTTGGTGGACTAATAACAACAACCATACTAGCATATTTTTTACGATTTCTAACTCCGTTTACGGAAATAGAATCCTTTATCGTAGGGTTTTTAGTAGCTTGTTCTGGATTTGTTGGAGATATTATTGTTTCTGCTATTAAGCGTGATATTGGTTTGAAGGATACAGGAACTTTGATTCCTGGACATGGCGGAATTCTCGATCGGATTGATTCTCTCGCGATAACGGCCCCAACTTTTTTCTATTTGGTTTATAATTTACATTACGTTTAATGAGTAAATTGATTCTAGGTTTTACCTATTTGGTGGTAATGCGTTTATTCTTGAAAATAATCGTAGGTGTCAAATTAATTAATAAAGAAAACCTTAAGAAGAAAAAACAATTCATCATCGTTTCCAATCACAATAGTCATTTGGATACAATGGCTTTAATGTCATCAATGTCCTGGAAACAGCTTCCAAATGTTCATCCCGTTGCTGCTGGAGATTATTTTGGCGGATCTCCAACTAAGGCTTTTTTCACAAGATTATTCACGAATGCGATTTTGATTCGCAGATCCAAGGATGGCGGAAGTGAGAATCCAATAGATCAAATGAGTCAGGCACTTCAAAAAGGTCGTTCATTGATTCTTTTTCCAGAAGGTTCTCGCGGTGAAGCGGAAAAAATGCAAGAGTTTAAAAAAGGTATCGGTATTTTGTTGCAAAAACATCCTGATATTCACTATTTGCCTGTTTTTATGAGTGGAATGGGTAGGGTTTTACCGAAGGGTGAAAAGTTATTGGTTCCTTTTGATTCCTATGTTTTATTTGGAAGTCCAACGCTTTGCGAAAGCAATGAGGTAAGTGAAATAGTTAAACAAGTTGAGAACGATATTTTGGTCTTGAAAGAACAATTTATTCATTCATTCAAAGATCAATCGAATCCAAATTAATTTTCTCGAAGATATTTTCGTTCTGCCCAAAAAGTTCCGAATGGAATCAAAGATGCGATAAATAAAATAATTCCTTTTTTGAACGAACATTTTAGATTGATCATTAACACAAGAAGAATTACACAATAGGCAATAAAGAGCGCGCCATGTATTGACCCAACTATGAAATTTGGTTCTGGAATGTTATATATTCGTTTCAAAGGCATCGTAATTCCAAATGAAATATATGAAATACCTTCAGCGACAGCTAGCCATCGAAACCAATTTAATAATTTACTATTTTCCATTTTTTAATTGTTTTTCTAATTCAAATAAAATATCCCTCAATCTAGCGGCTTCAATGAAATCTAGTTCTTTCGCTGCTTTTTGCATTGCCTTCCGTGTGTTTTTAACACTATTTTCTAAATCTTTTGGATTTCCATATGCGATTACTGACTCAGCTGCAATGGCAGTTGTTTCCGGAATTACATAACTACGCATCGCTTGATCGCCATCAGCAACTTTGGTTGATTCTAAAATCTTTTCTTTTGATTTATTCAACGGAGTAGGAGTGATGCCGTGTTTTTCATTGTATTCATTTTGCATGGCCCTACGACGCTCTGTTTCTTCAATTGTTTTTCGCATTGAATCAGTGATTTTATCGGCATACATAATGACCTTCCCATTGACATTTCGTGCCGCACGACCAACTGTTTGAACCAAGGAACGTTCATTTCGAAGAAACCCTTCTTTATCCGCATCTAAAATCGCTACAAGTGAAACCTCGGGTAAGTCTAATCCTTCTCGAAGTAAATTAACACCAATTAAAACATCAAAATCGCCTAAGCGCAATTGTCGCAATATTTCAACACGTTCTATTGTGTCAATTTCACTGTGGATGTAGCGACATAAAACACCTGCTCGGTCTAGGTATTTCTGAAGTTCCTCCGCCATTCTCTTGGTAAGCGTTGTTATCAATACGCGTTCTCGCTTTTCAACACAGAGATTGATTTCTTCCATCAAATCGTCAATTTGATTTTTGGTAGGTCGAACTTCAATAATTGGATCAAGTAGACCAGTTGGACGAATCAATTGCTCAACCAATATTCCTTCGGATTTTTCTATTTCATAATCTGCAGGTGTAGCAGAAACGTAAATGGTATTATTCAAAAAACCTTCGAATTCTTCAAATTTTAAAGGTCGGTTATCAATTGCTGCTTGAAGTCTGAATCCATAATCAATTAGGTTGATTTTACGCGCTCGATCACCTCCGTACATTCCGCGAACCTGAGGAAGAGTTACATGACTCTCGTCAACTATCATTATGAAGTCTTCAGGAAAATAGTCAAGTAAACAGAAAGGTCTTTCGCCGGGTTTTCGACGATCGAAGTAGCGAGAATAATTTTCTATTCCTGAGCAATAACCTAACTCCCTTATCATTTCTAGGTCATAGTTAACGCGTTCGTCCAAGCGCTTTGATTCCTCTAGTTTCCCTTCTTTTTTAAAGTTCTCCACTTGAATGACCAAATCATCTTGAATTTCTTCAATGGCTTGACGCGTATTTTCAGGGCTTGAAACAAATAAATTCGCCGGAAAAATATCAATTTCAGAGTATGACTCAATCTTTTTATTTGTTTCAGGATCAATGGAATGAATGGATTCAATTTCATCACCCCAAAAACTAATTCTTAACGCATAATCTGCATAAGCCAAATAAATATCTACTGTTTCACCAAAAACTCGAAACATTCCACGTTCGAAATTATCTCCTGCCCTAGAGTAAAGGTTTTCAACGAGTCGAAAAAGAAATTTATTTCGAGCGATTGTTTGACCAACTTTCAGAGAAATGATGCTGTTTTTAAACTCATTTGGATTTCCAATTCCGTAGATGCATGAAACAGATGCAACAACAATTACATCTTTTCTTCCGGATAACAAAGCGGAGGTCGCTGCCAAACGCAATTTCTCGATTTCATCGTTTATTTGAAGATCTTTTTCTATGTACGTTCCGGTAACAGGCAAGTAGGCTTCGGGTTGGTAATAATCGTAGTAAGAGACAAAATATTCGACGGAATTATTTGGGAAAAATTGTTTGAACTCACCATAAAGCTGAGCGGCAAGCGTTTTATTGTGAGAAAGAATTAGTGCAGGACGGTTGATATTTGCAATCACATTGGCAACTGTAAAAGTCTTACCACTTCCAGTAACACCGAGAAGTGTCTGTCCCGAAATTCCCGCTAAAACACCAGCTGTCAACTGCTTAATTGCTTCCGGTTGGTCCCCTGTAGGTTTGAAATCAGAAATGAGCTGAAATTCCATTCAGCTGTAAAAATAAGTAAGTTCAATGAAAGATAGGGTGAGTTTTGCTTAATCTATGTTAATCAAGTAAGTTATTTCAATTGAAGGGGAACTTCATTAAAAGAGCGTTTAACCAAGTATTTTTGATTATAGCACAGAATTGGCACTTCAGAATGTGATATCATATTTTTAACATGGTCTTTTTGGAATAAACGAGAAAAAAAACCTTTGTTTTCATGTTCAATCATCGTGATCATATGGATGTTGTTTTCCTTAATATACTCATCTAATCGTTCATTGATATCATCTGAAAGTAAGAATTCAAAGCTCACTTTTGAATAATTTATTTCGACTTCTATTTGCTTTTTGAAATCATTCATTGTATTCATACTAAATGATTCATAGTTTGTTGCAACGTGCATAATGGTAATTTTGGAATCGAAAATCTTACAGAAATCAACCAATGCGTGTAACCCTTCTATGTTGTCATTTCCTAAATCAGAGGCGAAAACAATTTTTTCTGGTAAATGAAATTTTGCGCCAAACGGAATTACGAGAACTGGACAAAGACAATCGGTAATTACGGATTTGGTAACACTTCCAATTAAAAATTCTTGAAATTGTCTCTTTCCGTGTGCTCCCATAATAAGTAAATCAGTATTTAATTCTTCTGTTTTTTCAATAATTGCAATAGAAACAGAAGTGTGTTCAATAGCCTCAAATTGAACATCAATTTCCTTTGACTTATTTTCGGTAAGAGATGTGAAATGTTCCTTCATTTTTTTCTTTTGAGCTTCTAGGAACTCTCCATTTGTATTTGGAAAATAGGGGATTTCAGTAGGATTCGCCAATAATGCTGAAATGTCATGAATGTGTAGTAAGGTCAATCTTGTTTTGAATTTAATACTTAGTTCAATGGCATAAGTTAATCCTATTTGAGTTAAATCTGAAAAATCGTCGGTAAAGAGAATGTTTTTCATAGCGTAAATTTTAGACAAATTTCTACTATATTGTCGATGTTATTATGCTAATTTTTCAAGCATTATTTTCAAAAATTTTGGGTAGAAAAAAAGCTGCCTTTTCAGACAGCTTTCACTTAATTTTTGCAAATGATTAATTTATGTTTTTTTCCTTTTTTAACTTCGATTGCCTTGCTATACATCAGAATAAAAGAGATCGAATCATTTGAAGGTTTGACATAATTATCATTTTGAGCACAAGCTTGCGTGTATTTATTCATCATAGGCCAAAATGGTTTTAATGAAAAACGATTATTCATTTCTTTTATTTTAAAATTTAATAAGTTTTTTTATTGATTGAATAATGGAAAATCATTGAACTTTCTTTTTAACTTTGCAGCCTCAAAAAAACTGATTATGAGCCACTCAATTAAGCCAGGCGTAGCTACTGGAGATGAAGTTCAAGCAATTTTCAAGTATGCTAAAGAGAAAGCGTTTGCCTTGCCAGCTGTAAATGTTACGTCAACAAGCACTGTTAATGGAGTTATGGAAACCGCTGCTAAATTAAAAGCTCCTGTTATTATTCAGTTTTCAAATGGAGGAGCGCATTATTTTGCAGGCAAAGGTTTGTCGAATGAAAATGAAAAGGCAGCTATACTTGGAGGAATTTCAGGTGCTAAACATGTGCACGAGTTAGCGGAGGCTTATGGTGCAACTGTTATTCTGCATACCGATCATTGTGCAAAAAAGCTATTGCCATGGATTGATGGATTGCTTGATGCAGGCGAGAAATTCTACAAGGAAACAGGAAAACCTTTGTTTAGCTCTCACATGATTGATCTATCTGAAGAACCGATTACAGAGAATATTGAAATTTGTAAACAATATCTTGCTCGAATGAGCAAAATAGGAATGACTTTGGAGATTGAACTAGGTATAACTGGAGGCGAGGAGGATGGTGTCGATAATTCGGATGTCGATAGCTCTAAATTATACACGCAACCTGAAGAAGTTGCTTATGCTTATGAAGAATTGATGAAAGTTTCTCCAAGATTTACAATAGCTGCTGCATTCGGAAATGTGCATGGCGTTTATAAGCCTGGAAATGTTAAATTGACGCCAATAATTTTAAAGAATTCTCAAGATTTCGTTCAAAAGAAGTTCAATACAATTCAAAATCCGGTTGATTTCGTTTTTCATGGTGGATCTGGTTCAACATTGGAAGAAATTAGAGAGGCAATAGGTTACGGGGTTATAAAAATGAATATCGATACAGATCTTCAGTTTGCTTTTACCGAAGGAGTTCGCGACTATGTTTCTTCGAAAATCGATTATTTAAAGACGCAAATTGGGAATCCTGAAGGAGACGATGTTCCAAATAAAAAATACTATGATCCAAGAAAATGGATGCGAGAAGGTGAATTAACTTTCAATAAACGATTAGAGCAATCTTTTTCAGATTTAAACAACATTAATACTTTATAATTCGAGAAATGAGCAATTGGTTTAAAAGAAATAAAGAAGGTATCACTACCTCGACTAGTGAAAAGAAAGAAACGCCAGAAGGACTATGGGTTAGATGTTCGAATTGTAAAACATTATATACGTCTGATGACCTAGCAAAACATAATTATGTTTGTGAGCGCTGTTCGCATCATGAAAGAATAGGATCGGAAGAATACTTTCAAATCATCTTTGATGATTCAAAATATGAAGAAATAAGTGGAGATTTATCATCGGGTGATCCATTGAAATTTGAGGATACGAAAAAATATAAAGATCGAATCAAGTCGACTCAGAAAGTAACTGGATTGAAGGATGCCATACGCGCAGCAAAAGGAAAGCTTGATGGCCAAGATTTTGTGATTGCAGCTATGGATTTTAATTTCATTGGAGGTTCGATGGGATCTGTAATGGGGGAGAAAATTACTCGTGCTATCGATGAGGCAATAAAAATTAAAGCACCATTTATGATTATCTCCAAATCGGGCGGTGCTCGAATGATGGAAGCTGGTTATTCATTGATGCAAATGGCTAAAGTTTCGGGAAAATTAACTCAATTAGCGGAAGCTGGTTTGCCCTATATTTCTTATCTAACTGATCCAACGACTGGTGGAGTTACTGCTTCATTCGCTATGCTTGGTGACATCAATATAGCCGAGCCAGGTGCTTTAATCGGTTTTGCCGGTCCTCGTGTTGTAAAAGAAACAATTGGTCGTGAATTACCGGATGGATTCCAAACATCTGAATTTTTATTGGAGCACGGATTTTTAGATTACATCATTGATCGAACCGAAATTCGTGGGAAATTATCACTTTCTTTAAAGATGTTCTCTCGCTAAACTAGAATAAAATTAGAACAAATATACAGCTGATATGTATTTTGTTTAAGAATTAAGTTCAATATGAATAAATCCAAATTATAATTGTAACGTTTGGATTTTAAGTTCGGTTTTTATTTATAGTTGATGACAAAGAATTGGAAGAAACTCAGTTTTAAATTAGAATTATTAGGAAACTCCTTTATTTTAAAATTTTCAGCGTGCTTTCTTTTACTATTATTTTCATTCGAATCCAAGGCAACAAACTACTATGTTAACGACAATTCAATTACGGGTGATGTTTTTTGTAGTGCAATCGGGAATGATGCAAATCCTGGAACACTAACACTACCGTTCAGAACGCTAAACAAAGCATTAACAGTTGTTAATTCTGGTGATAGCATATTTGTAGAAACAGGTATTTACAATGACTTCAATCTTTTGATTCCAGCAACTCTGACTGGAATTTCAATTATAGGTAACGGTTATCAAAATACAATTTTTGATCATTTATTTGCGGGATCGTCAACGGATTATTTTATTTGCATTCAAGGAAGTAATACATCATTAAAGTCCCTTTGTATAAAGGGGTATGAAAATAATGGCACCCAATTTCCTGGTCATTCAGGTCAAGCAATCACTATTAATGGTACAACCTCTTCAATAACAGGAATACTTATTGAAAATGTAATGCTTCTTGGTAATGGACAGTCAGGAGGAAATCCCGCGATTTCGGTTCTAGATAAATCTGAGGTTACAATAAGGGGTGGAGGTTCCTTTTGTAACGCGAGCGGTTCAGCCTACACAGGTGGCGTTGAGGCTTATGGGAAAAATATCAATCTTGTTATTGAGAATTATATTTTAGCTGATAATGATAAAATTGGTTTTGATGGAGGAGGTTTGAGAATAGAAGGAGATTTAACCACAAGTGTAATCGTTAGAAATACAAGGATTTCAAACAATGTTGCTGTTAACGGTGGAGGAGTTGCAATGTATAACGGTAACTTAGTAATGAATGACTGTATCATTGATGGTAATACTATTGGTCAAGTATCAAATACAATAATGGGTGGTGGAATTTTCGTTTCTTGCGGTAATTTGAATCTAAACAGATGTATTATAAGGAACAATAATGAAAATGCATCAGGTACATTTCGAGGTGGTGGTATTGCAGGAAGATATAATGGAGCAACAGGCAACTTTTCAACCAATAAGTCAATTACATTAACAGCTGACTCTTGCATTTTTTCCGGAAATTTTGGTGATAATGGTAAAGATATATACGCTGCCTCTGGTTTTGGAAACCCGTGCAATTTTACGCTGACAAATTGTATTTTCTCCAGTGCTTCAACAAATATTGTAAGCGATGCAACTTCTCCGGCAACAAATATTAATGTTACTTATGTTGGAACAGCACCTACTCAGTTAGGATCAAACATTTCAAGTTCATCGAGTACAGCATCATTATTTGATTTGTCAATGGTTAATCCACCTGATTATTCTGGTAGTTGTCCAAATATCGTTATATTGTGCAGTGCGGCCTCTCCAACGGGAAGCCAAACACAAAACTTTTGTTCCAATCAATCTCCAACAATTGCTGATTTAATTGCTATTGGTTCATCAATTCAATGGTATTCGTCACCCACAGGTGGTATTCCTCTTATCTCATCAACACCTTTAGTTAACGGAACTACCTATTACGCAACTCAAACTGTTGGAGGTTGTGAATCTACAATCCGTTTAGCCGTTTTGGTTACTATTGTAAATTTATCTACTCCAACGATTACAGCGAGTGGTCCAACAAGCTTGTGCACGGGAGGTTCAGTTACGTTAACTTCAAGTTCAACAACTGACAACACGTGGAGTACAGGAGAAACAACACAATCCATAACTGTAAGTGCAGCAGGAACGTATACCGTTACAGTTAATTCTGGAGGCTGTTCAGCTACTTCAGCAGGAACTGTTGTAACAGTAAATCCAACACCTGCAACCCCAACAATTTCAGCGAGTGGTCCAACAACCTTGTGCACGGGAGGTTCAGTTACGTTAACTTCAAGTTCAACAACTGGCAATACGTGGAGCACAGGAGAAACAACACAATCCATAACTGTAAGTACGGCAGGAACATATACCGTGACAGTTAATTCTGGTGGCTGCTCAGCTACTTCAGCTGGAACGGTTGTAACAGTAAATTTATCATCATCATCAACCCCAACGATTTCAGCGAGTGGTCCAACAAGCTTGTGCACGGGAGGTTCAGTCACTTTAACTTCAAGTTCAACAACTGGCAATACGTGGAGCACAGGTGAAACAACACAATCCATAACTGTAAGTGCAGCAGGAACGTATACCGTTACAGTTAATTCTGGAGGCTGTTCAGCTTCTTCAGCAGGAACTGTTGTAACAGTAAATCCAACACCTGCAACCCCAACGATTACAGCGAGTGGTCCAACAACCTTGTGCACGGGAGGTTCAGTTACGTTAACTTCAAGTTCAACAACTGGCAATACGTGGAGCACAGGTGAAACAACACAATCCATAACTGTAAGTGCAGCAGGAACGTATACCGTGACAGTTAATTCTGGTGGATGTTCAGCTACTTCAGCTGGAACAGTTGTAACAGTAAATCCAACACCTTCAACCCCAACGATTACAGCGAGTGGTCCAACAAGCTTGTGTACAGGAGGTTCAGTTACTTTAACTTCAAGTTCAACAACTGACAATATATGGAGCACAGGAGAAACAACACAATCCATAACTATAAGTGCGGCAGGAACGTATACCGTGACAGTTAATTCTGGTGGCTGTTCATCTACTTCAGCAGGAACTGTTGTAACAGTAAATCCAACACCTTCAACCCCAACGATTTTAGCGAGTGGTCCAACAAGCTTGTGCACGGGAGGTTCAGTCACTTTAATTTCAAGTTCAACAACTGACAACACTTGGAGTACGGGAGAAACAACACAATCCATAACTGTAAGTGCAGCAGGAACGTATACCGTGACAGTTAATTCTGGTGGATGCTCAGCTACTTCAGCAGGAACAGTTGTAACAGTAAATCCAACACCTTCAACTCCAACGATTTCAGCTAGTGGTCCAACAAGCTTGTGCACGGGAGGTTCAGTTACTTTAACTTCAAGTTCAACAACTGACAATACATGGAGCACAGGAGAAACAACACAATCCATAACTGTAAGTGAAGCAGGAACGTATACAGTGACAGTTAATTCTGGTGGCTGCTCAGCTACTTCAGCTGGAACGGTTGTAACAGTAAATTTATCATCATCAATCCCAACGATTTCAGCGAGTGGTCCAACAAGCTTGTGTACTGGAGGTTCAGTTACTTTAACTTCAAGTTCAACAACTGACAATACGTGGAGTACAGGAGAAACAACACAATCCATAACTGTAAGTGCAGCAGGAACGTATACCGTGACAGTTAATACAGGTGGCTGTTCAGCTACTTCAGCAGGAACGGTTGTAACAGTAAATCCAACACCTGCAACCCCAACGATTACAGCGAGTGGTCCAACAAGCTTGTGTACTGGAGGTTCAGTCACGTTAACTTCAAGTTCAACAACTGACAATACATGGAGCACAGGAGAAACAACACAATCCATAACTGTAAGTACAGCAGGAACGTATACAGTGACAGTTAATACAGGTGGCTGTTCAGCTACTTCAGCAGGAACGGTTGTAACAGTAAATCCAACACCTGCAACTCCAACGATTTCAGCGAGTGGTCCAACAACCTTGTGTTCTGGAGGCTCAGCCACGTTAACTTCAAGTTCAACAACTGGCAATACGTGGAGCACAGGAGAAACAACACAGTCAATAACTGTAAGTGCGGCAGGAACGTATAACTTGTTTTATACAGATCAAAATGGATGTTTTTCTGCATTAACGAGTCAAAATATAATTGAGCAAGTAACTCCTACAATTTCAATTTCCAATGATACAATTTGTGAGGGTCAGGAAATGGGACAGCTTTTAACAAATGCTTCTCCGTTAGGAGGTACGTACAATTGGTCACCAGCAATATCAACTTCATCAACTTTATTTGATTCTCCAAATAGTTCAACATCATACTCTGTAACCTACTCTTTAAATGGTTGTGTTAGTTCTCCGGCATTGGGAAATATAATTGTTAATCCAACTCCTGTCGCGTCGTTTACAACCTACCCAATAAATTTCACCACTAGTCCCGAAGCAATCACTTTTTTTAATACTTCAGTAAATGCTAACTTTTATCAATGGGATTTTGGTGATGTTAGCACGTCAACAAATGAGAGTCCAGAACATATTTTTAATAATACCGAAAATGGATATGTAGTTACATTAACAGTTTCAAATTTATATGGATGTCAAGATCAAGTTCAATCAATTATTGGTTATGAAGGTGGGTCAGATTTTTATGTTCCAAATTCTTTTACTCCGGACGGTGATGAATTTAATAATATATTTAAACCCGTTTTTACCAGTGGGTTTGACCCTTTCAATTTTCATATGTCAATATACGACAGGTGGGGTGAGTTAATCTTTGAATCCTATGATTCAAATAAAGGTTGGGATGGAAGTTTAGGAATAACTGGAATTTCGGTTCAAGATGGGGTATACATATGGGTAATAGATTACAAAAAGCCTTCAACAGATGAACGTGTTAAACTGACAGGTCACGTTTCTAAACTAAAATAGACTACTTATAATAAGTGGTTTAAGATATTTCACAAAAATTACAATCAGTTTTGAAAAAAAAAGAGGGGCTATTTAATCTGAACCCCTCCAATTATTTGATTACGTTTTACAAGTTGATAATCTTATCTTTAGCATGTTTGATTTTGAAGTTGAAGTCAATCGCTTTTGTTTCTTTTGCTTTTAAATTCATTGTCCATTCAACAAGTCCGGTCATTTCATCTAATTTTCCTTTTGAAAGTTCCATAGATTCAATTGTGATATCCCCATTTTGTGTAATTGGAACTTGATCTTGAATCACCAATTCAATATTTGTAGACTTCAAGTTTTTCACTTCAATGTTATAAGCAAAACTTCTTTCTTTTCGTTCGGCAATTATTTTTTCCTTACTATCTTTCTTCAAAAGGGTTCTTTTTACTACGATATTCGGATCTTTACCAAGTGAAAGATTTAACGTATCATCCATTGTTGTTGGGTCAATATAAGTTTCCCCAATGTAGGAACCATCAAAGTAAATATTCGCTTTTGCTGGAACTAGTTGTAATTCATCCAGTTTAGTCATTTGAGCAACCAAGTAAACACCCGGATCTAATTTTGGTACCGTGTAGTATTTGAATTTAGTATCTAATTCTGCTTGTTTAATTAAAACCATGTGTTGTTCATTATTTGATTTAATAGAATATGGCAAATCAATTTTAAATTCCGCTGCGATCAAATGGTGTACAACTGTTGTAAATTGATCGGCTGTCATAGCGTTTACATCGTCTAGGGCAGAATTTGATAATGTAAATCCTTGATTAAATGCAGCTTGCGGAACTGAATTAGGTTGTGAAATAATTTCCATTTTCGATTTTTTCATTTGATCAGTTCGATAAGCAGTGTAATCGATATACCAAGGATTCAACTCAGGTTTGGTTTTATTTGCGTTCGGATTGTTGGTTGAAATATTTAGTTTAATGTCATTCCAGTCTAAGCCGGTATTTTGATAAACTTGCGCTTTGTAAGTCAAACTTAATTTTCCAGTAGCGGCCTCACTTCGAAGGTCATAGTATGGTGTCCATCCGGCATTTGATGCAACGTACGAAATATTTAATTTCCCTGAAACAACCTCCTTACTTGAAACAGTTACTGTAATTCGAGGTATCGGAGTTGTGTTTTCTGGTGCGACGTAATTTCCATTGCTTTGATAGTTTCTTAAAGCCAGAAGACGATCGTCCATACCACGTTTTTTTTCCGCTTTTTCTTGTTTTCTTTTATTTAATGCGATCAATTTTTTATTCAGTTCATTCATTTTCACAGAATAGTAATCAACAGCTTGCTTCAATAAATTCAATGAATCATTAACCTTACCTTGCCCTCGAATTACACCATTATTTGCTAAAATAGATTTTGTAGAATTCAAAACATCAATTTCATCTTGAATTTCTTGAATATCAAAAGCCATTAGTTTCAATGAGTCCTCAAGTAATTTAATGTCCTTTTTAATTTTAAGCGGAACCCCATCCTCAGAGACTTTTATTGTTGGTTGAGGATAGTAGGTTGAAAATTTACTATCCAAAATAACCACGTTTCCAGTTGCTTTAACCTGAATACTTCGGGCATCGATGTAGGGACTAATTCCTTCCACAATAATTTCGGTAACGCCAATGTTTACATTGTAATTTGCCTTGTGATGAAGTTGTACACCAGATGAGTAGACGGTAGCCTCTGTTAATGTTGATTTTACAATTTCTTTTTCGGTTGCTCCAGTATGGAATATCATTCCACCTAAAACCCAAGTTGCTAATAATCGTTTCATTTTTGATAATTTTAAGCTGCTTACAACCATAAAATTTAAAAGTTCATTTCAAAACGAAATTGATACCTTTGTTTAAATGAAATTTAAAGATTACAACCTCGCGAAACCTATCAAAGAACAACTAGAAGTTCTTGGTTTTAAGCGTCCAACAGATATTCAATTTCGCGCTCTGAAACATATTTTGGATGGAGAGGATGTAATGGCAGTGGCTCAAACTGGAACAGGCAAGACGGCAGCTTTTGTAATTCCAATGTTACATCATCTGTTGATTAAAAAAAGAGGTGCATACGATGGTATTCGAGGCCTTGTTTTGGTTCCGACCCGAGAGCTTGCAAAACAAATTTCCACTGTTGCATCGGAAATAGGAACAAAAACAAATCTTAAAATTTTGGGATTGTACGGTGGAGTGGAGCAAGAGTCTCAAATTAAATCCTTGAAAAAGGGCGTAGATGTTTTAGTGGCGACACCTGGAAGAATGTTTGATTTGATTTCGCAAGGATTTGTTGATATTTCGAAATTGGAGATTTTTGTTCTCGATGAAGCTGATTTGATGTTGGATTTAGGATTTAATAAAGACATTAAAGATGTTCTTAAAAAAATTCCAAAAAAGCGTCAAACGTTATTTTTCACCGCCACAATTGATAAAAAAATCAAATCGTTGGCTTATGATACTGTGAAAAATGCAATCCGTATCCAGATTTCACCTAAAAATCCAGTTTCGAAAAATGTGGCCCATGCAGTTGCATTTATTGAAATGGATGACAAGCGATTTTTCTTGGAAAATGTATTGAAAGAATATCCGGATCAGAAATTCATCGTTTTTGTTCGAACAAAAGTGAGAGCTGAACGAGTTGTATCCGCGATGGAGCGCGTTGAATTAAAAACAGAGGCCTTGCACGGAGGAATTGACCAAAAGGAGCGTTTTGCGATTTTAGATCGTTTTCGTTCTGGAGAAAATACCGTTTTGATAACAACTGATGTCGCTTGCCGAGGCATTGACATTCCTGATATGGATTATGTTATCAATTACGATTTACCTGATAATCCGGAGAATTACGTGCATCGCTGCGGACGAACGGGTAGGGGGAATAAGACGGGACAGGCCCTATCATTTTGTAGTGAGAATGAGATTTCTTTATTAGAAGCAATCGAAGAATACACTGGCGAAGAAGTTGAACGTTATCACATCAATTCTGATGAGTATCGCGAAATTTTAGATGATACAGAATCTGGAGATTATAACTGGCAAAAACTCTTGAGAGATAATCAAAATGATGAGTGGGAAGATAAATAAATACATAATATGCAGCTATTCATAAAATTTTTTCTAGTTGGTTGTCTATCATTTTTAATTTACGCTTGTTCAAAATCAAATTCGGGTTTCATCAAAGGTAAACTTCATGACTACACTGGTCTTGATGGATGCGGGATGCTGATTGATTTAGATAATGGTGAAGTTTTGGAACCAATAAATTTAAGTGATTTTCAAACAGAAGTCACAATTCAAGATGGTCAAAAAGTTTGGGTAAAGTATCATGAAACCTCTGGAGGCAGCTTTTGTATGGTCGGTAAAATCGTAACAATAGACGAAATTGAAAACCGATAATTAAAATCAATTCTTATTTAAAAAGTTGGATAATTGAATTAATCGTGAAATTTCTATTTTTAATTTATTCTGTAAAATAGACTCATTTAGTTGATCGAAAAAGATAATTTCTTTTTGATTCAACTCTTTAATACATTGCAGCATTTCCATGTCATCAAGCGCAATGGATATTTTTACATCCAAAACTTGTTCAAAATTTATCTTTGACCATTTAAAGCACCACGTTTTTAAATTTTCTAACAATAAATCAATACATGTTAAAAGAACATTTATATCGTTCGATAATATTATTTTTTGCTTAATAATTGATTCATTTTTTTGATAAATTTCAAACGATTCCATAATAGCTGGTGAATCATTGTTTTGAATCTGAATATCTGAAAGTTGTTGAGAAAATAATAGATTTAAAACTTCGGCTACTTCCTTTAATTTCAGCAATTTATTTCTTTTGGCATCTAGTAATTGTGGTAAATGACTTGATGAAAATAGTTGATTCTTCAAATCAAAAAGTGCTGCTTCAATAGCATCTTTTGACATTGAAATTTCGTCTATTCCAAGAAATGATAATGCTTCATTTTGAGTCATTTTGAGCATTTTTTCGCATTCGGATATTCAATAACTCAACGATGAGTGAATAAACCAAACCGAAATATACATATCCTTTTGGAATGTGTTGATTGAAAGCCTCTGCAACCAAAAGGACTCCGATTGTAACAAGGAAACTTAACGCGATCATTTTAATTGTTGGATTTTCAGAAATGTATTTGCTGATTTGACCACTGAATAATAGCATTACAATCATTGAGATGATAACAGATAAATAAATGATAATCATTGGATTGTGTCCCGTTTCCTCATGAATTCCATTTGTCATCCCAACAGCAGAAATAACAGAATCAAAACTAAATACTAAATCTATTAAGGTTATTTGAAGAATAATTCCCATTAAGGTTGATTTGGTTTCACTCGAAACTTCTGATTCTCCTTTTACGCTGTTGTGCATTTCGCGAGTGCTTTTGTAAATTAAGAATAACCCTCCAATAAGCAATACAATACTTTGACCAGTGAATGCTTGACCATAAATTGTAAAGAATGGTTCAGTCATCCCGATAATGATTGACACAATTGTTAGTAGAAATAATCTAACTATGAGTGCAAGAGATAGACCAATATTTCTGGCAAAACGTTTTTTGTTTTCAGGTAAATTGTCAGTTACGATTGAAATAAAAATGATGTTATCAATTCCGAGAACAATCTCCAAAAGTGTTAGAATAAATAGGTATGTTATTCCAGTTACTGTTCCTAAAATTTCTAAATATTCACTCATTGTTTCTTGATGAAATTAAAAAAATAATCTAAGTCTATTGGGTTTTGTAGAGCATTCGTAGTGATTTCCAATAATTGAATATCATTATTTAGGTTGAAAAAATCTGCTAATCCAGTTATTAATTCATTTTTGTTTTCAATTCTTTTTGAAACTATACCAAATGCTTTAGCAACGGAAAAAGCACTTTGCTTGTGAACAGCTTCGAAATATCGGTCTCGCTGATCAGAATTTGAAGGACCGGGAATGATTTTAAATATCCCACCACCTTGGTTGTTAATGACTAAAATTCGTAAGTTTTTTGGGAATTCACTTATCCATAAAGCATTACTGTCATAAAGGAATGAAATATCTCCTGTAATTAAATAAAATTGTTCGTTTGGATTTGCAATTGCCGCACCAACAGCTGTTGAAGTCGATCCATCTATTCCACTCGTTCCTCGATTTGATTCAAAGCGAACATTTTGGATAGGGTCAAATAGCTGGCAGTATCTCACAACAGAACTATTTGCCATGTGAAGTATTGAATTTTCAGGTAACAAACCAAAAAAAGCATCGAAAACAACTATATCAGTTAGTTCATTTAGCTGTTGGATGCAATCGTTAATACGATCTTTTGCTTGATAGTCGATACTTTTCCATTTACCAAAAAAATTCAATTTATTTTGTTCAAAGGTTAACTTATTGAGTTGTTCAAAAAAAGTTTCAGGTAACAATTGGATGGAATCTGTCAAACATTGATATGTATCCATGAATGGGAATTCATAACCTATTTTCCAATGATACTTTGGTTTTGATTTACGTAAGAATGATTTTATTTTTTTTGAAACTACGGATCCACCTAGGGTTATCAATAAATCAGGATAAAATTCAATTTCTTTTTCGCTTGAAATACCATTTAGCGTTCGATCAATACAAGAAATAAAAGATTCGTGATAAAGATTGGATGTGTTTTCAACAAGCGTAATAACATTTGAATTACCTGCAAAAATTTCTAATTGCGCTTTTAGTTTTTCGTTTGGAGGCATTTGACCACAAAGGACCAGTATTTTTGAATCTCTTAGAATTGATGATGCTTCACTTAAGAATACAGGACTTAGTAACTCATTTTTATTATGCTGAGCAATTTGTCGACTGAAATTTTTCGTTTTTTCAACCTTATTATAAAGCGGTTCATTCAAACCTACATTAAGATGAACTGGTCCACGCCACGTTCCTTTAAGGATTGAAAAACATGTTGCAGTATCTAATTGTGCCTTCCAAATTGAATCTTCAGAAATAATAGAATCATCTAGTGAAATAGATTGACGAACGTGAGAACCGTATAAATCATTCTGCATAATTGTTTGCCCATCTCCTTGATTCGTCCATTCAGAAGGACGGTCAGCAGTTATAACCAATAATGGAATAGAGCGATAAAATGCTTCGGCAATTGCGGGATAATAATTCAATCCTGCAGATCCTGATGTACAACAAAGTACTACCGGTTCATTGAGTTCACTTGCCATTCCCATTGCGAAAAATGCAGCGCATCGTTCGTCATGAATGACATAGGTATCAAAAAATGGATGTTCATCGAATGATATCGCAAACGGAGCATTCCTTGATCCTGGAGAAAAAACTACTTTTTTTATTCCATGAGCTTCACATTGATCAACAATCATCTGCACTATTATCTTGTCGCTCGAACGCATGGTGCAAAATTAAACTTTTTGAATCAGCTCAATGATTGTTTGAGCTTTATTTTCAGTTTCTATCCACTCTAGTTCAGGATCCGAATCAACTGTATATCCACCTCCCACATAAAGATAAATGCTTCCTGTTGTAATTTGACAGCAACGCAAATTAACGAATATTGAAGCCATGTTTTCATCAAATTCTCCAATGTAACCAGTGTAAAACTCACGATTATGTGATTCAATTTGATTAATTAGTTCTTCTGCTAAATTTTGAGGTAATCCACAAACCGCAGGAGTAGGGTGAAGTCCTTTTAAAATATCACAAAGTTCGACTTGACCAATTGAAAAATTAAAATCTGTCCGTAAATGTTTTACAGGGCCAGCAGTATGTTCGTATGTCTCTGAACGTTCAATATTGGAAAGATTCAATGTTGTTAATTCATCCTCAATAAACTCAGATACATAGGCTTGTTCTATTTTTTCTTTATCACTCCATGAACTTATGTCTGATGCACTTTTTGTACCTGCAAGAGAAATGGTAAAGCCATTGTTGTTTATTTTTCGGAGAAGTATTTCTGGAGAAGCTCCAATCCAAGTTCCTAAATTTTCATCTTTAAAAAGATATACGAATGCTTTTGGGTATGCTTTTTCAAGTGCATGAAATAAATTCAAACTTTTAGACTCATCAAAATCAAGTTTCTTTATTCTTGAAAAGACGGCTTTTTTAATGCCGATCCCCTTCAACGTGGAAATCAAAATAGTTGCCTTTCGTATATATTCTTCGTGCTCAATTACAACGATATCATTTGATTTTTTATAACTTGTATTTCTGTGTTCAGACTCTATGAAAATATATTGCGTTTCTCCTGAAAAATCTGAAACAACGAATCCTTTAGAGGGCAACGATGATACTTTTTCAAAATAACCTGATTTTTGAATTACATCTTTTCCTGGAGCTCGATAAATTAACATTATGCTTTCTTATCTATTATCATTACGGTTAGTTTACCCGTGCATATTAATCGTTCAGTTCCTTCTTCGCGTATGTCTACTTGCCATAGATGTGTGCTTTTTCCAGCATGAATAATTTTTCCTGTAGCAATAACATATCCTGATTTAATTCCGCCGATGTGATTGCAGTTAATTTCTAATCCAACTGGTTGCTTTTTTGTTAGATCGATAAGCAGGGTAGAACCCATAGAGCCAATACTTTCAATCAATGCAGCACTTGCGCCCCCATGTAACAAACCCATTGGTTGATGAGTTCTCGAATCTACAGGCATTCGAGAAACAATGTAATCTTTTCCAAGTTCAATACATTCGATGCCTAATTGTTCCATCAACGTGTTTTTATTCATTCGATTGATAGAATCTAGCGATACTTGTTTAAGTTCCATAATGCAAATTTAATTCTTAAAGATCGTACTAGGATATTTGTTTTGTAATGTTTATTCAAAATAATTTTCATCAAGTTTTTTTATTGAAAAACCTTGTCAGTTTTCAAAACATTACTACTTTTGCCTCGGAGAGTTGGCAGAGTGGTCGATTGCGGCGGTCTTGAAAACCGTTGAACCGCGAGGTTCCGGGGGTTCGAATCCCTCACTCTCCGCTGAAAAGGTCTTGTATTCACAAGACCTTTTTTATTTTATGTTAATGGGATGAGAACTACCAGTTTCCATCCGAAGCGCAGATCTGAGATATTTAATAAAAAATAATCGTTTTTTCGGTATTTCTGTATTTTTGATCCATGAAAATATTTTTATTCAGCTCGATCGTTTTTATCAACTGCCTAAATTCAGTCTTTTCGCAGAACCAACAAACTGACTTCAAAACTAAATACGTAGTTATTTTAGTAATTGATGGACCGAGATTTAGCGAAACGTATGGCGATAAAACTTGTCGTTTAAGTCCGATTTTGTGCGATTCACTTCGTTATCAAGGCGCTTTTTATGAGGATTTTAGAAATAATGGCCCGACATACACAGTTCCTGGTCACACAGCAATTGCTACAGGGCAATATCAGCGGATTTCAAATACAGGTTCAAGTTTACCTAAAAATCCTTCTTTATTTCAATATTATTTAAGATCAACAGGATCGGATAAATCTGATGCATTCATCGTTTCAAGCAAAGGCAAGTTGGATGTTCTAGCGAATACGAAAAACAAAAACTGGCAAAATAAACATCTTGCTTCAACTTATTGTGGGCCAAATGGAAATGGAATTGGTTATGGAAAGGATGAAAATACATTTGAGAAAGTAACGGAACTAATTTCTAGTCAAAAGCCCCCTCACGTAATGCTCATAAATTTGTTGGCGGTTGACGTTTATGGACATGCAGCAAATTGGGAGAAATACCAAGAAGCAATTACCAAATGTGATAAATACGCTGCACGATTGTGGTCTATGATTCAATCCAATCCAACTATGAAAGATCAAACAACTTTGTTTATTACAAATGATCATGGTCGGCATTTGGATGGCGTGAAATCAGGTTTTATAAATCATGGAGATCGCTGTGAAGGTTGTGAACATATTTCACTATTAATTTTAGGTCCAGACACTCCGAAGAATCTGAGTATAAAAAAAGATGGCGAATTAATTGATATTTCTAAAACGATTGCTCAATTACTAAAATTCGATATGCCTACAAGTAAAGGGCGATTTTTAAGTGAATCGTTTAATAGTAAGCCTTAAATTTTTTATGATTTTCTTTCGGTTTAAATTCTTGACAGAGAAATTTTAATTGTCTTGATTAGAACAAAATCTTGATTTCTTTTTTATTTTATATTAAAAACCAATTAATTAAGAAATGATAATTTTACTTCATGAACGGTGATACAATTATTCGAGTAGAGCATTTGACTAAACGATTTGGTTCTTTCGAAGCAGTTCGAGATGTTTCTTTCCACGTTAACCGAGGAGACGTTTTTGGTTTTTTAGGTCCAAATGGGGCAGGGAAGAGTACAACCATCCGCTGCATGCTTTCGCTTATCAAAAATGATTCTGGAGTCATTGAGATGTTTGGTAAATCCTATAAAACACATCGTTCAGAAATCTTAACCAAAATTGGAAGTATAATCGAAAAACCAGATTTCTACAAATACCTCTCTGCAGAAAAGAATTTAGAGATTTTTGCAAGAATTTCAGGAGCGAGTGTTTCTAAGAAAGAAATTCAAGAAATGCTCGATTTCGTTGGTCTAAGCGGAAGAGGAAAGGATAAAATTGGCGGTTTTTCCCATGGAATGAAGCAACGACTTGGAATCGCACAAACACTTCTTCACAAGCCAGATTTGATCATCTTAGATGAGCCCACAACCGGTCTTGATCCACAAGGAATTGTCGAAATACGTAATTTAATCTTAAGATTAAAAACCGAACAACATAAAACGGTTCTTCTTTCATCACATCAACTTTCTGAAATTGAATTAATTGCAAATCGAATGGTAATCATCAATAAAGGAAAAACGGTAATCGAAGGTGATGTGAAGGAATTATTGAATGCACAAGAAATCGTTGTTAAACTCGAAGTAAATCGAATAAACGATGCTTGTGAGTTGATATCCAAAACATTTGGAATTTCTGAATTCAATCGATTGAATGATTTCGAGTTTGAACTTAATATTGAAAAGCAACAAGTTCCTTTGGTGAACCATACCTTAGTTCAAAATAATATTGAGGTTCATTCAATTGAGCCAAAACGCAAGTTGGAAGATTTTTTCATGAAAATAATTCAATCCTGATGTTACTAAAAAACACATACAACGAGTTTGTTAAAATACTCGCAAAACCACGTAGTTATCTCGGAATAGGCGCGTTAACGCTTTTGATTGGAATTATCTTGTTTGCGATGAAAGCTGATGGCTCTTCGTTCATTTCTTTTGTTACCTCGTCCTTTGAGCAAACACTTTCTTTCAATGGAAATATTCTCAACGGAAATTTAATTGCGTTCATAATTCTCCAAATGTTAATCGTTCATATTCCTTTACTTGTTGCCTTAGTTACCGGAGATTTGATTTCAGGAGAAGCCGCAATGGGAACTGTTCGAATGCTTGCCACGAAACCGATTTCGCGAACCAACATTATACTGTCGAAATTTATTGCTGGTGCAGTATATACCTTGATTTTAACAATTTGGCTCGGATTCCTGGCATTGATTGTCTCCAAATGGATTTTTGAAACAGGCGATTTAATCGTATTGAACAGTGATGGACTCGTTATTTTAAAAAGTGATGACATTCTGTGGCGTTATGGTTTAAGTTTTTTGGTGGCATATTTGGCATTGTTAACGATTTCTACCTTATCCATTTGCCTTTCTGCTTTTGCTGAGAACTCGATTGGACCAATCGTTTCCACAATGGCAATTATTATCTTATTTACGATTATCGGTTCATTGGATGTTTCTGTTTTTGATAACATCAAACCATATTTGTTTACGACACATATGGCTTCATGGAGAAGCTTTTTTGAGGATCCTGTTCCGTGGGGACGCATTCAAGAATCAATCATTATTTTGCTGGTTCATATTGTTGTTTTGGTATCAGTTGCGATCATTAAGTTTAATAAAAAAGACATAACTTCCTAATGAAATTTATATCTATCCTATTTCTTTTAATTGGCTTGAATTTCTCTGTGAAAGGTCAAGATGCAGATCTTATTTTAAATCGGGTTGTTTCTAAAATTAATTCGGTAAAGGACTATTCAGTTGATGCAAACATCAAAGCAGATATTCCTTTGATTAAAATTCTTCCAGTAAAGGCTTCGATTTATTTCAAACAAAAGGACAAATTCAAAGTCGTCTCAAAAGGAATCGCCATTCTGCCCAAACAAGGATTTACCGATGTCAATTCATTTTTAATGAAGAAAAATGCCTATATGGCAGTTGATGGAGGCGTGAAAACCATTGATAACGTCAAAACAAACCTCATAACCGTTATTCCAACGAATGAGAATAGTGAATTTGTATTAGCAAAACTTTGGATTGATACCAAAAATGACTTGATCATTAAATCTCAAATCACCACGCGCAGCAGCGGAACAGTTTCCGTTGATTATACCTATGGTTCTGAAGCTGAATATGGCTTGCCTAATCAATTGGTTTTTGACATCGATGTAAAAAAATTCAAACTTCCGAAAAGCGTTGCGGCAGATCTCAATAAAACTGAAAAAGAGAAAGAAAAGAGAAAGAAAAGCAAAGATCAGAAAGGAACAATTACAATCAAACTCACCAATTACAAAATCAACAAGGGAATTAGCGACGATTTCTTCAAGGAAAAGAAATAAGTCAAGAAAAAAAACGAAATATCATCACTTAATCTCACTCAAATATTTCAACCTCGAATAATTGATTCGTGAATCTCTGATTCTTACATTTCTTAAACCAATCATATAAAGAATTGTATTTATTCTTGAGCCAACTCTGTTGATTTTTCCAAGTTGCCAAGTCAGTTGAAAATAATGAATGCCATTTTTGTTTTGAAAAATAATTTCACGAGACATAAAACTAGGAAGTGAAGCTAAAATCGCATCGGGATTGTCGCCTAAGTAGGCTATGTTTCGATGGGCCTTTTGCCAATTTCCATTGGTGTCTTTTCCCATATTGTATTCGTTGTAATCTTTGGAATCACGGCGAATCAGGCGTTTGGTCTTTTTCCATTTTTCATGATCAATTGTGCGACACAACTTGCAATTTCCCCCACAACTTTTAGTGAAATTAGATGCATGCTCATCGACTTGGGGTATAATTTCAACATCAAAATAAGTGCTTAAGGTGCCTGATTCAGAAAGATCTAAATATTCGGCATTATTATCTGGGTTTTCATCTCGATCCTTCCAATCATATTTATTGAACGCATATTTTGCGAGTTCCTCGTCCCAAGGATAATACCAAGCAATGATCTTATATTTTCCATGTGGCAATTTGGGGATTTCATAATTGGAATTGATGTGTCTTTGAGCATTTTTAGTGTCGTTAAAGAAAAATGGAATCGTGGTCGATTCATCTGGATTCAATCGGTTAAAATTGACGTATCCTTTCACACTTGTATCCATTGTTAGCATTCTTGAATCGCGGTGAACTTCCGTGTAAAAGTTGTTTTCATCCACTTTATACCAAGAAAAGTAAATTAATTTCAATCCTTTCGATTGATTTCCCGGAACAAGAATTGAATGGGCTTGGTCTGATTTATTGGTCAATGTGACATTCAATTGAACTATTTCTGATGTAGTGAATTTCGTTTTTGAGGCACTGATAGTCACGGTCAAATAACAAGGACGAAGGTCTGCTTTCGCTGAAAAACAGTATGCGAAAATCGTTATTAGAAAGTAATATCTGATTTTAATCATAAGGTAATTCTCTCGAGAAATCGTTGATTTCGTTTATTTCATCCCATGAACGTCCATTCATTAAATCTACTTCTCCATCTGAGTAAATTAGAAATTGAAATGTTTTTTCATACGAACTTGAGCTTGCAATGGCAACACATTTTGAATAAGGTGAAATTGTTATTAAACGTGATCGGTGAACTTTACTGTATGTTTCTAATGGTTCTGCATTTTTTGATTGTGGTAAAATATAAATAAAGGATTGAAGTAAAGGAAAGTGTTTTTGTATAAACTTTTGCGTATAAAATCCTTCTACTTTTAAATCCCAATTGCAATAGCCACTTTCACATTTTAAATTACTGGTTTTCCAGCCATTTTTTTCAAAAACTGTAACGACTTCTTTTACGTATTTATCCGTTGTATCCCCTTTTGCGAGTCCTGTTAGATAAACACTTGGCAATCGAAAGCTGATCACTTGACTTGTGATTTGATGCCTTGAAGATGGAAAAGGTGTATATTTTGACCATGTGTCAAATAAATACATGTAATAGGTTGCAATTGAATCTATTTGTTTTTTCGTATGGTATAATTGTGTGTCAGTTGGAGAAACGTATTGACTCAAGTTGTTGTAAATGAAACTGATAAAATAATCTCTTTCGTCTTTTGAAAGTTCTTCTAAGTTTCGTTTTTTGGCAGGTAATTCATTCAGCATTTTTTTCGGACAACCGTTTTCATAGAATTGCGCAAAAATCAATTTGCCTGTTTTATCGAAGCGTTTGCACCAGCCATTTCTTAGGTTATCGGTGTAGTTGTATTCCAATAACAAGGTTCCTAAACTATCAAAATGTTGGGTTTTACCATCTAGTTTTGCATTTAAAAAGCGAACTCCCGATTTCAAACTCCCATTTTGAAAATATTTTTCTTCCAATCTGGTTTCATTCAATTGGTAAATGTGGGCTTTCATTTTCCCTGTTGGCCAATATTCATACAATTCAATAAACTCATTTTCTGGACGTGATTTTTTGTTTACCTCTGAAATTAAAATTCCCTTATCGTTCCATTTTTTATTGGAAATTACTTCATCCATTTCAATTTTTGATTTCAAATGAATTTCCTCCATTTTTCCATTTTGGAAATAGCTCACATAAGTGGTATCCGAGTTTCGGTAATTGTTTAAAAAGGATTTCAATTGACCGTTGGGATACCAATTTTTCTCTGAACCTTGCTCTTTCGAGTTGTAAACTAATTCAAGATGCTGAATCAAAGTGCCGTTGTCGGCCCATTTTTTCTCAAAGCCCATGCCTTTGCGGTCGATGAAGCGCTCAAAAACAAGCAAGCCTGCTTCGTTCCATTCTTTTTTATTGGAGTGAAAAATGTAATTTGAAAGTGTGTCATAAACGTATTCGAAACGCGGCTTCCCGTTGTCGTGCCAACCTTTCCACGTGCCAACTTTCATGTTTCGTTGGTAGAATTGTTCTTCGATTTTTTGTCCTAAGAAATTATAAACTACCCAATTTCCATCTGGATCTCCATCTTTGTAATATCCTTTGGTTTTTAGTTTACCGTTGTGGTGATAGTGTTCATATAATCCATCTCGCGAAGAATGCTCGTGACCACCATTCAAGATCATTTTATGGGTAGTTTTCGATTTTAAAACACCTGCATCATCGTATTCGAGAGCCAAGCCAAAAGGAACCCGCAAGGTTGTGTAGCCATCGTAATCAATTGTATGAGGTGGATAATCCTTGATTTGATATTCGTTGATTTCAGACTGTCGAGCGAACGCGTTAAAATTGACAAATCGGACTTTCCCGTTAAGGTGATAATCGATATATTTTTCACAGCGACGTTTGTTTTTATCCCAGTAGTAAATGTTTGTTTGTTTGCGATTGCCATTTGGCCAAAATTGCTCCATTGTTGCAATCACCGAATCGCGTGTATTCCATGTCGGATTCAACTTCAACTTAGAACTTCCACTTTCGTAATTCAATATTTCTTCAACCAGTTTTCCATCCTGAAAGGTGCGCTTCTCAAAAATCTTGTTGTCGTTGTACTTTCTTTCACACGTTCCATTTAAAGGCGTTTTCATATCCGGTTCATAGTAAATCGAGAAAAGATAAGATCCACCTTTTTTATTCTGATACTTGAAATCGCAGTCAGTTTGACTAAATAAAATGTTAATGCCAAGAAGAAATGTAATTGTAAATCGATTCATCGAATCAAGTCAATGTAAAATTAATTCAAAAATACACCAACCTTATAAATAGGTTCAATTTGATTTGAAAAGAACAAAATAAAATTCATTTCAATTTTTCCTTCAAGAACATTCCGGTCGAATTGTCTTTCGATTTGACTATATCTTCCGGTGTTCCAGAAAATAGAATATTTCCTCCTTTTTCACCTCCAACAGGCCCAAGATCAATAATCCAATCCGCACATTTGATGACTTCCATGTTGTGTTCAATGACGATTACGGAATGTCCTCTGTCAAGAAGTGCGTTGAAGGCAATAATTAATTTGTCAATGTCATAAAAGTGAAGCCCAGTAGTTGGTTCATCAAAAATAAATAGGGTAGAAGGTGCGTTAATTCCTTTGGATAAAAACGACGCTAGTTTAATTCGCTGAGCTTCTCCACCACTCATTGTGCTCGAAGATTGACCTACTTTTAAATACCCCAATCCGACATCAACTAAAGGTTGAATTTTTTCGACAATTTTCTGCTCAAGCCGGTCATTTCCATTTTTAAAGAACGCCAATGCTTCATCCAAATTGGTTTCCAACAAATCGTAAATGTTCTTTCCTCTGTATTCAATTTCGAGTGTTTCGGCTTTGTATCTTTTTCCGTTACAAGTTTCACAAACAAGATTGACATCAGCCATGAATTGCATTCCAACGGTAATGGTTCCTTCGCCTTCACACATTTCGCAACGACCACCTTCCACGTTGAAACTGAAAAAACCTGGTTTGTAGCCGCGCATTTTGGCTAGTGGCTGGCGAGCATACAAATCTCGAATTTCATCGAAGGCCTTAACATAAGTAATGGGGTTACTTCTAGATGATTTTCCAATGGGATTTTGATCAACAAACTCAATGTTTTTTATCATTTTTAAATCCCCTTTAATTGCATCAAATTTTCCTGGTAAATCAGAACTCAAGCCTAATTCTTTTCGAATTGCAGGGTATAAAATGGAGCGAATCAAGGTTGATTTTCCAGAGCCAGAAACGCCAGTTAAACAAACTAAATTATGTAATGGAATTTGAACGTTTAAATTTTTCAAATTATGCTGACGAGCTCCTTCAATAAAAAGTTTATTTTGAGAATTTCTTCGTTTTCTCGGAACTGGAATTACTTTTCTTTCCAAAAGATAATCAGCCGTCAAACTGTCGGAGGCTTGTAATTCTGAAAACGTCCCCTGAAAAACGACTTCACCGCCATAAATACCTGCTTTTGGTCCAATATCCAGAATTTCATCGGCAGCTCGCATGACTTCTTCTTCGTGTTCGACGATGATTACCGTGTTTCCAATTGATTTTAGACGTTTCAAAACAGAAATCAGTCGTTCTGTATCTTTTGGGTGTAAACCAATTGAAGGTTCGTCCAACACATAAATTGAACCAACCAAACTACTCCCAAGCGATGTTGCTAGATTGATTCGTTGCGATTCACCACCGGAAAGTGAGTTTGCAGCTCGATTTAAAGTCAGATAACCGAGACCAACATCTTTCAGAAATCCTAGCCTGCTTTGAATTTCTGGCAGAATCCGCTTCGAAACTTGTTTTTCGTAATCTGAGAGATTTAAATTCTGGAAAAATTGATAGGAATCTTCAATCGATAATAACACACATTCTTGAATCGAAAGCCCATTAATTTTAACATTGGCCGCATCGCCTCTGAGTCGTGTTCCATGGCATTCAGGGCAGATTGTCTTCCCTCGGTAGCGCGAAAGCATTACGCGGTATTGAATTTTGTAGGTTTGACTTTCGATGAACTTAAAGAACTTGGTTAGTCCCAAAAAATAATCATTCCCATCCCACAATAATTTTAGTTCTTTCGGAGTCAAATCCTTGATTGGACGATGAATTGGGAAATCGAATTTCTTGGCATTAAAAATAAGTTCATTAAGATATTCGCTCATGGTTTCACCCTTCCATGGTGCAATTCCGCCTTCATAAACACTTAAATTACGATCGGGAAAAACTAATTCCTCATCGATTCCCAAAACCATTCCATATCCTTCGCACGTTTTACAAGCACCAAAAGGGTTGTTAAAGGCAAAGAAATGTAAATTCGGTTCTTGAAATTCGATATCATCTAGTTCGAAACGATTACTGAACCAAGTAATATTTTGACTTTCAAGTTCAAAAATTCCACAATTTCCTGCACCTTCAGCAAAAGCAATTGCAATTGAATCTGTAGCACGCGCTTCATTGCTTTCATCTGAAAAATTACTAGATAAACGATCAATAACCAGACATACTTCTGATTCAATTTTTTCTTCTAATACCGATTCAATTAATTCAAATTGATTATTTAAATAAATTCGATTAAATCCTTGTTTATAAAGGTTTTGTATTTTTTTATTTATTGATTCATTTTTCTTTAACGTAATTGGAGAAAGAACTGCAATTTTTGAATCTGAATCAAGATCTTTTAAGAAATTAATCACATCTCCAACGGTATGTTTTTTAACTTCCTTTCCTGAAACAGGTGAAAAGGTTCGACCAACTCGAGCAAAAAGTAGCTTTAGATAATCATAAATTTCAGTTGTGGTTCCAACAGTTGACCTCGGATTACTTGTGATGACCTTTTGTTGAATGGCTATGGAAGGCGTAATTCCTTTGATGTAATCGGTTTCAGGCTTATTTAATTTACCAAGAAATTGTCGCGCGTAAGAGGACATGCTTTCAATGAAACGCCTTTGTCCTTCTGCATAAATTGTATCAAAAGCTAAACTGGATTTCCCTGAGCCCGAAACACCCGTAATGACTGTAATTTTTCCATGTGGGATCTTAACATCTAGATTTTTCAGATTGTGAACGCGCGCGCCTTTGATTTCAATGTAATTTCCCACGATGCAAAAGTAACAGATGAAAGAGAAAGCTGTTCAGTTTACCGTTAAATCTTAATAAAATTTCTAATTTTAGCCATTAACAAATTGAATCTACAAAATGCGGTCACTTTTTAGAAAAAAACCATTGGTTGGAATTGTTACAGATGATGGAGGTCATGGATCAGGTTTAAACAAAGTGTTAAACCTCAGAGATCTTACGTTTTTTGGTGTTGCTGCAATCATAGGTGGTGGAACGTTTAGCGCTATTGGTAATGCATGTGCTGCAGGTGGACCGGGTGTTGTATTTCTCTACATCATTTGTGCAGTTGCTTGTGGTTTTACGGCACTTTGTTATGCTGAGTTTGCTTCTCGCGTTCCGGTTTCTGGGTCGGCATACACCTATGCTTACGTTTCGTTTGGGGAAATATTCGCTTGGATCATTGGTTGGGCATTGATTATGGAATATTCCATTGGAAATATCTACATCGCTTTTTCGTGGAGTGGTTATTTTACGAATTTAGTTCCTGGAATTCCGGAATGGCTAACAACAAATTACTTGGATGCCAAGGCCATGTTGACAGAAGAAGCCAAATTAGCTTGGCAACACGCCCCTGTAATTGGTGGTTTGAAAATCATTTTTGACCTTCCGGCTGTTATCATTAATATTCTAATTACGGCTTTGGTTTTTGTCGGAACAAAAGAATCGAAGAATTTCAGCAATGCAATGGTTGTAATCAAATTGTCGATTATTCTATTGGTAATTTTAGTTGGGATGTTTTACATTGATTTCAACAACTGGCAACCTTTCATGCCAAATGGTTTCGGTGGTGTTATGGCTGGCGTTTCAGCTGTATTTTTTGCCTATATTGGATTTGACGCAGTTTCAACGTTAGCAGAAGAGAGCAAAAATCCACAAAAAGATTTGCCAAGAGGAATGATTTATTCATTGGTAATTTGTACTGTGATTTACATCATTCTTGCATTGATTTTAACGGGAATGGTTTCTTACAAATTTCTTGGTGTAAATGATCCATTGGCTGAAATTTTTAAGATGAAAGAAGTTAAATGGATGCTTTGGATTGTTTCAATTGCGGCTGTAATTGCCATGACAAGCGTGCTTTTGGTTTTCCAAATGGGACAACCGCGAATTTGGATGACGATGAGCCGTGATGGTTTGATGCCCAAGAAATTTGCAGAAGTTCACCCGCGCTTTAAAACTCCAGGTTTCGCTACGATTATTACGGGATTAGTAGTGGGAATTCCAATCTTATTTACAAACGAAAAATTCATTTTGGATTTCACAAGTATTGGTACCTTGTTTGCCTTCGTTCTTGTATGCGGTGGAGTCTTAACGTTGCCTCGAAAGAATAGGGAAGAAGGGAAGTTTCATTTACCATACATTAATAGTAAATATTGGTTTCCAATAATCGTTCTGGCTGTTTACAGCTTTTTGATTTATAATTACCCTGAGTTCTTTAAAAGTCAGTTTCAAGTTACTTCTAAAAACATCGAAACAGCACTTCCAATGCTTATTTTCTTTGCTGTTTGTATTGTTATGGTAGTTTTATCATTTGTAAAAGAGTTTTCCTTAATTCCGGTTCTCGGCTTAGTTTCATGTTGTTATTTATTAACTGGTATGGCTTGGTCGAATTGGAAATGGTTTTTTGTATGGTTGGTGATTGGTTTGATTTTTTATTTTAGATACGGAAGAAAGCATTCGAAGTTGAATAAAGCTCAATAGAGTAAGATTTTTTTAATTTGGTACTGAATGAAAATTAGGTTATTCGTTGTAGTCATTTTAATTTTTGGATTTCAGATCTTACCTTTTGCTAAACAAAAATCCAAAATAAAAGTCCTTTTCATTGGTAATTCATATACCTACCGTAATCACATGCCTAAAATGTTTTTAGACATTGCCGAATCGAATGGAAAGAATGTAGAGGTTAATTGGTGTGTAAAAGGAAAGACTTCATTTTACCGGCATTCTTTACGAAAAAAGGTTTACAAAGCAATTTCGTGGAAGAAATGGGATTATGTCGTGCTACAGGGATCTAGTCGTGATATGTTGAAAGATAGCTTGACTTTTCACGATAAAACATTGCCAGGATTAAATAAAATAATAGAGAGTATTCAAAAAAATCACAACAGAACCAAAATTGTTTTTTATATGACTTGGTCTTATCGGAAGGGCTATAAAAAGTTGGCGCACTCAAATACGCACTTTAAAATGATTCGAAGAATTTCTTCAAAATACAAAGAAATTACTGAAAAATATCAAGCTAAATTATCACCAGTAGGATTAATTTGGGAGAAATTGTATTTCAAACATCATATTAAGAATTTATATCAACCAGACAACGCGCATCCAAGTAAATTGGGTTCTTTTGTTACTGCTTGTTCATTTTTTTCTACAATTTTTAACGAGCCAGTGAAACAAACTCCTGCTGATTACTTGTCGCTTCCAAAACAAAATAAAATCAAGAAAGTGGTTTGGGAAAGTGTGAGTAAATGCAACAAATAAAGTTTGCAGAATGATTGAGAGAGCTAAGAAAAAGAGAGTGGAGTATATCGCTTTCGTTCTACACTCTCACTCTGTTTTGTGACCTCACTAGGGAAAAGTTCAAACTTTTTGGAAGATATTCAACGCTTCTTGGATTAGCAAAAAAACAACCAAAAACAACAGCAGCTAGAAAATGTAGTTTTGATTGTGACGCACTACATTTTTATAATCACAAATTCAGTTCTTCTATTTTTTTGATGCTCATCCTCTGAACAAGTTGACTTAACTGTTCCTTCACATGGGCAGTCTACTTTTAACTGAGCCTCACCATAACCCTTTCCATTGATTCTTTCTGGGTTAGTAATTCTTTCTTTTATGTAGTTAGCAGAAGCCTTTGCTCTATTGTCTGAAAGTTTCTCATTTGAGGCGATTGATCCGCGGCAATCGGTGTGTGAACCCAATTCAATTTCCATTGCTGGATTTTCATTCATTACCTTTACAATCTTATTCAACTCAATAGCCGCATCAGCACGAATTGTATATTTTCCTAAATCAAAATAAATTGGGTTGATATCAATAATTGAAGTTAAATCCAAACCGATATCAATTTTATCCATTGTCAAATCCAATGTTTCGTGAACATTGATTCTACCCGTTTGAAGTATTGTGTAGTTAAACGTTACAACCTTTGACAGGTAACCTGGTTTTTCCAATCGGATGGTATATGATAACTGATCACTGACTTTTTTATCCAATAATTCTTTTTCAATATCCCCTGTTTTTGTAGTCAATCGATTGATAAACTCATTTTGATCATCGTTATTTGTAATTGTAATTTTCACCTCTTCTAATGGCAGAGCCGACTTTGAATCAGTAACAAGACAATATAAAGACAAATTCACTTCTTTAGATAAGGCTATATTCCCATCAAGTTCTGTGGTTTCAGCATCTAAATTTTTGGTCGATACACTTCGCTGATTGTCATTATACTTCTCAACACCACTTACCGCAATAATATATTCCTCTCCGGGTTCAATATCGAACAAAAACGAACCTGAATTATCAGCCATCACAGTTGAAATCACCTCACCTTTCGAATTGATTAATTTAACTGTCGCGCCAAGAAGAATTTCACCTGTTGTTTCATCCTTAACAATTCCCTGAACTATGAGTTGCTTTTGAAATGGTTTTGTTAATACGTAAGAATAAATATCGTCATCTCCCTTGCCTTCCGTGCGGTTCGATGAGAAATAACCCGTTACGTTATCCTTGTTCATCGTAAATGCAAAATCATCGTTTTGAGAGTTAACAGGTTTTCCAACGTTTATTAACTTCTCAAATCCACCATTTTTGTCTAAACTCATCACAAACACATCAAGTCCACCCAAACCAATATGGCCATTCGAAGCAAAAAACAATTCACCTTTACTATTGATCCACGGAAACATTTCCTGTCCTTCCGTATTGAAAAGTGCTCCCATATTTTCAGCATTTCCAAAAGATCCATCAGTATTGATTAAGGATTTATATAAATCAGCCCCACCAAATCCACCTGGCATATCCGAAACAAAATACAACATGCGGCCGTCAGAAGAAATCGTTGGGTGACCAACTGAAAAGTCTTTGGAATTAAAAGGAAGGGTCTCTTCATTTTTCCAATTACCTAGCGAATCAATTGTTGCTCTGAACAACTGTAAATTTTGAATGCCTTTTTTATCCTTTCGTTGCTTTCCTTTTGAGATGTTATTACGTGTATAATAAACGTATTTACCATCGGGAGAAAAACACAAAGGCCCTTCATGAAAACGTGTATTTATATCCTTATTTAATATTGAAATATTGTCCAATTCTTTTTGTGAATCAACATTCGATTTATAGACATCTAAGTATTGTGTTTCATTCCATGTCCATTCATATTGTATCATTACTGGCTTTCTACGCGCTGAAACAAAATAAACATGCTTCCCATCTATGGACGGATATGCACCAAAATCAGCAACTGATGTATTACAATTCAAATTCTTGATTTCAAAATGAACACCCTGCTTTTGAATCTTATCTAAATATGACGTATTGTTGATATACGATAATCCACGAGTATCATTTGAAGCCAGTTGATTAAACTTTGACATCCACTGATCACTTTCAGTATACTTACCATTTTGCTTCAAGGCTTGTGCGTAAAAGAAAAAATCCTCTTTTACTGCTAAACCAGAATTAATCATGGAACTATAATAACTTTCTGACTTTACCATATTTCCCATATAATAATAGCAAGATCCAATTTTCGCTTGTAACTTAGGGCTATCTACCTCAGAACCTATTAATTCTTCATACAAATCTACTGCATACGAATACGATAGTTTTTCATAATAAGCATCCGCTTTTTTCAGTTTTCCTGCTTGTCCAAAGGAAGCAAATGCTACTATTAAATAGCATACTACTAAACAGTATTTTTTCATAATTTCTGTGAATGCTTTAGTTAGAAATAACGAGGCGAACGAAGTCCCTCCTTTTTAAATACAAAATCATAAGACATTAAGACTTCAAATGTCCCATAATTATAATTTCGAATTGCTTGATTACCAAAATCCGACGCTAATCCTAGTTTAAATTGAGGCGTTACTTGAAACTGTGCAAACACACCAAACGCTGCGTTTAAACGATACATACCTCCCAACCATAACTTCTCTCTATAAATCCCTGCAATACTTGCATCAATGTTAATTGGGCTTTTTTCAGTGATTTTAACTTGTGCAGTTGGTCTCAATTTCCAATCATTATTCAATGGAAAAACTCCGCCAATAATCCCAAAGTAATGTCTTCTTTCCAAATTTGATTTACTTATTCCATCATATCCGCGCTCAAGTAATTTAGGACTACTAGCACCTATGAAAAAACGCGGGGTATGGTAATAAATTCCAAAACCAAAATTTGGATTGATATTGTTCCTTACATTTTGAAGCAACTTTGGGTCATTGTCATCACCCGTTTGTAGACTTGAGGTACCGACGGATATTATATTCATTCCACCTTTTATTCCAAATGCCAATTTTCTGTCGTTTTTAAACTTTACCGTATAAGAAAAATCACCGTAAACCATTGTTTGTTTAATTGGTCCTGATTGATCATTCACCATCGTTATACCCAATCCTACTGATTCATATGTCAGAGGAGAGTGTGCACTCAAGGTTGTAGAAACTGGTCTTCCATCAAAACCAACCCATTGTTCACGATGTATACCTGTAATGTTAAACAAGCCTCGACTTCCAGCATAAGCTGGATTTACAAATAATGTGTTGTCAGGGTATTGCGTAAATTGCGGCTCTTGTTGAGCAAAAGTCGGTAACGCAAATGCACAAAAAAATGCTATTCTAATAATTTTAGTTATTTCTTTCATAATATTAATTTTTAATAAAGCGCTCAGTTTTTACTCTGAGCGCTTCTATTTAATTTATCGTTGTAGATAGATATATCCTGTAAATACTCCAACATTCTCATCTTTCGTGTCAAACACATAGTAATAAGTTGCTGTTGGTAAATCATCTCCTCCTAGTGTAAAGTTGCTTTGTGTGCTACCATCCCAATTATTTTCGTAATTCGATGCCTCGTACACTAAAACTCCCCATCTATTGAAAATGGCTATTGTATTGTTCGGATATAATTCTATTCCTTCAATTACAAATTCATCATTAATACCATCTCCATCTGGTGTAAATGCTTCTGGAATCAAAATATCGCATGGTTTTGGACTACATGGATTGAATGGATCACTACTATTTGCAACCTCTAAACCATTTGTTACTCCATCATTGTCACAGTCTGATTCATTCCACGCTGAACTTGGCGTTACTGTCTGACTCGCAATCAACAATGAACATGGATCCGTTGGATTTGTACCATCGGCAACCTCTGTTCCATCAAGTACACCATCACCATCCGTGTCCGGGTTCAATGGGTCAGTTGTTCCAGCCACTTCCGTTCCATTCGTCAACCCGTCGTTGTCACAGTCTGCATCACTCCACGCTGTACTTGGTGCTACCGTTTGACTTGCAATCAACAATGAACATGGATCCGTTGGATTTGTACCATCTGCAACCTCCGTCCCATCAAGTACACCATCTCCATCTGTATCCGGATTCATTGGGTCTGTTCCTCCTGCGATTTCTTCTCCATTTGTTATTCCGTCATTATCACAGTCGGAATCGCTCCAAGCTGTACTTGGCGCTACCGTTTGACTTGCAATCAACAATGAACATGGATCCGTTGGATTTGTACCATCTGCAACCTCTGTTCCATCAAGTACGCCATCTCCATCTGTGTCTGGATTCAATGGGTCTGTTGTTCCTACCATTTCTTCTCCATTCGTTAATCCATCATTGTCACAGTCTGCGTCATTCCACACTGTACTTGGTATTTCTGTCTGACTTGCAATCAACAATGAACATGGATCCGTTGGATTAGTCCCATCTGCAACTTCTTGTCCGTTTGTAACACCATCTCCATCACAGTCGAATGCCGGATTACTTGAACATGGTACTACAGTGATGAATATCGTATCGTTCACACATATTCCTGGTAAAGGAAGACCCTCATCACAGATTGATACTACTATTGTATCCGTTCCAGTAAATCCTGGGTTCGGTGTGTAGGTAAATGTTCCGTCCGCGTTAATTACTATCGTTCCGTTTGACGGTCCACTTACTGGTGTAATATCCACTGTAAGTGACGTTCCATCAGGATCTGTGTCACCCGCATCTGTCAAGTCACCAGTTACTGGTGTATCCTCATTTGTAGTGATAATTTCGTTATCCACAATCGGCGCATCGTTTACAGCAGTCACAGTAATGAATATTGTGTCGTTGACACAAATAACTCCTGGTGTTCCTGCATCACATACTGATACTACAACCGTGTCAACTCCATTGAAGTTCGTATTCGGTGTATACGTGTATGTTCCATCTGCATTGATAACAATCGTTCCGTTTGACGGTCCACTCACTGGCGTTGTATTTGCCGTAAGGGCTGTTCCATCAGGATCTGAGTCACCTGCATCTGTCAAGTCACCTGTTGCTGGTGTTTCTTCAGTTGTTGTAACAAACTCGTTGTCTACAATCGGCGCGTCATTCACAGCAATTACAGTGATGAATATTGTATCGTTCACGCATATTCCTGGT
>CANMHB010000020.1 GCA_947497485.1 Flavobacteriales bacterium | reverse complement strand
CTAGGGGTTTTTACGTAGAGTGGAGAGTTGAAAGATGAGAGATTAAAGTGGAGAGTGAAGAGTGGAGAGAGGAGAGTGGAGAGATGAGAGTGGAGAGTGAAGAGTGGAGAGATGAGAGTGGAGAGATGAGAGTGGAGAGTGGAGAGATGAGAGTGGAAAGTTGAGAGTGAAGAGCTGAGAGTGGAGAGATGAGAGATGAGAGTGGAAAGTTGAGAGTGAAGAGCTGAGAGTGGAGAGTTGAAAATACTGACCGAGGGACGAGCGTTATGTATTGAGAGTGGAGAGTGGAGAGTGGAGAGTGGAGAGTGGAGAGATGAGAGTGGAGAGTGGAGAGTGGAAAGTGGAGAGTGGAGAGTTGAAAATAGAGAATTAGCTTCGCTGTTGTCTTCGGTGGTGGGAATGTAGAAATGAGAATGCTGAGTTTAGAGATGAAAGATGAAAGTGGAAAATTGAGATGGTTAAATATGTTTTTGTTAGGATTGTTTTTGACAAGAAAAATATAAACTCGTCCTCGTTTGAACGATTGATGAGGCAAAGATGGTGGAGAATTTAGAATGTAGAATGAAGAATTTAGTGTTTAATGAAAAAATAAGATGAAAAAGTGAGGTGGAGCTAGGGGTTTTTACGTAGAGTGGAGAGTTGAAAGATGAGAGATTAAAGTGGAGAGTGAAGAGTGGAGAGAGGAGAGTGGAGAGATGAGAGTGGAGAGTGGAGAGATGAGAGTGGAGAGTTGAAAATACTGACCGAGGGACGAGCGTCATGTATGGAGAGTTCTTAATTGAGAATTAGCTTCGCTGCTGCCTTCGGCGGTGCGAATTGCGAATGGAGAATTGAAAGCTGAAAATACTGACCGAAGGGACGAGCGTTATGTATTGAGAGTTGAGAGCCTAACCGTCCTAGTGTCTTAATATCTTAAAGTCCTAAAGTCTAACCGACCTATAAGTCTAAAAGTCCAACCGTCTCGACGCTAAAAAGAAATTTAAATTAATTAACACATTTTAGAATTGGTTTTTTTCTAATTTTGAAACGATCAAAAAATAATCACTTAAAAACAGAATTATGGCATTCGAATTACCAAAATTGGCTTATGCTTACGATGCACTGGAGCCTTATATTGATGCAAGAACGATGGAAATTCATCACACAAAACATCACCAAGCATACATTACGAACCTAAACAATGCAATTGCGGGAACAGAATTGGAAGGAAAATCCATCGAGGAAATCCTAAAAGTATGTAAAGATAAACCTGCTGTAAGAAATAACGGCGGCGGATATTGGAATCACAATTTGTTTTGGGAAATAATGAGTCCAAATGGTGGTGGAGAACCAACAGGTGAACTAGCAACTGCGATCAATGATGCTTTTGGAGATTTTGAGACGTTCAAAGACCATTTTGCAAAAGCAGGAGCAACGCGTTTTGGTTCAGGTTGGGCTTGGCTGTGTGTTACGGATGGAAAACTTGAAATCTGTTCTACAGCTAACCAAGATAATCCTTTAATGGGTGAGGGCTGCAACGGAACACCGATTTTAGCACTGGACGTTTGGGAACATGCCTATTATTTACATTATCAAAACCGTCGTCCGGATTACATCAACGCTTTTTTTAATGTGATTGACTGGAATACAGTAGCAGCGAAATATCACGCCGCGAAATAGTAAAAAATGAAATAAAGTAAGAAAGGTCGCTCAAATTGGGCGACCTTTTTTGATGAAAAGTGATTCTTTGAATTCCTAAAAATTCACTTGAGCTTGAATTCTAAGTAGGTTTCCTCTTTGGTAGTTGTTTTGTTTTGCAAAGTCTTCGAAACGTCTGGATGACATTGTGTACATCACAACCAATTCAAAATTCTTGTTCAGTTGCCATTCCGTTCCGATTTCTAATTCCTCGACTTCATAACTTCGTGCGTCAAGTTCATGTTTCTTACCACCGTTGTAGCGCTGATATCGAACAAAGGGGATGATGGTTTGGTCGAGAATATCCAGTTTATAACTTGCAGTTATGAAACCACCTTGTAAGAATTGTGTGGTAATTGAATCCGCGTTTTTATCGAATTCTGGGCCATAACCAACGTTATATTCAGCTAGAATTCCAAAAGGTTTAGGGTAAAGAACAAATGTTCCGCCAATACGCTCATCTCTGTATGTCTTTGTGTCATTTACTTTTACTCCACTTGATAATGAAGACAAGGTATATTGTCCTTTATAAGCTTGAATACTTGGTTCAATAATCTGATTTTTAATTTGAAAAGGATAACTCATCCGTGCTACAACATGTCTGTTTTCGTTTAACTCAGGTCTATTTGCTGTTTGACCATTGTATACACCTAATCCAAACACACCATAATCACCGGAACCTTTTAAACCATCATTTACTAAAGAAGAAAATAATTTGCGGGTTTTTGCAGGAGCCCAATAAAAGAAAACACCTAAATCACGCTCATTGGTAACGGCTGAATTTGTGGCATCAGCCCGATCAAGTGGTAAGCGATTTTGAGAAGATTGCATATTTTCAAAACCAAAAGGCACTTTACTTTGGCCTATTCGAAAACGGAACTCATTCTGTTTATCAATACCAAGATCAAAGTAGGCATCTCTCAATTGACCAAAGTGAAGGGTGGAAGAGGATGGAGCACTTGCGAAATCGGGTTGAATGTAAAAATATACGCGGGGATGGATTTGACCGAAGAAAATCAATCGCATTCGTCGAATAAAAAAACCATTTTCACCTCCCCAACTTTTGTCACATTGTTCACATTCTAAATCTTCATTGGTTTGCAAAAGTCCATTATATCTTACTTGAGCATACCCTCTCAAATTAATGGATTCATACCATTTTTTTGTAAGTGTAGGAGATACTTTTTTGGTTGAGTCGGCTATGTTTATTTGACTATAACCGTAAAAACTCCATTGACTAATGGCTAAAAATAGAATTGTCCTGATTGTTTTTTTCATCTTAAAAATTTTCTGCAAACTTATTCAGGTAACATTGAATTAATATACAGGAAATAATAACTTAACTTTAAAATAATTTTGATAACAATTTGGTAACATTTGTTTTTTCTTCGAGAAAGAAGATGTTTTTTCGATAGTCTAATTCTTTAGTATTCAATTCTTTTTTTACGTCGTAAACACTTTGCTATTGGAGCCTGAGCAATCAATTTCAATTGAAAATTCTATATAATTCAAAAACCGAATGTTATGTTTACGTTAAGAAACAAGGAGTTTCATTTAATTTCTTTCTCGGAAAATTACCTTTGCTCTTTAAAATCAAAACTATGGCAGGAATTTTAAGTTATTTTTTACCGAAGGATAAAGTGTTTTATTCTTTATTTGAAGAAGCAAGTGATAATTTGCAAGATATAGCAAAGAAATTAGTTCAGGTTGTTCACGAGCCAGATTTCAACAAGCGCGCTCAGATTATTTCAGAAATGGAGGATATCGAGCATAAGAATGACGAAATCACGCACCGCATTTTCATTGAGCTTGGTAAAAATTTCATTACACCTTTTGATCGTGAGGATATCCATAGTTTAGCTTCAGCATTGGATGATATTGCTGACCACATCTACGCGGCAGCTAAAAAAATCAATTTTTACAAAATAGATCCAATTTCAGATCAAGGAATTCAAAAAACAGCAGAAGCAATCAAAGACGCAGTAAATGCAGTAAAATCTGCAGTGACAGAATTAAGAAACCTTAAGAATACCTCAAAAATTATTGAATGTGTTATTAAGATCAACAGCATTGAAAATAGTGCGGATGATATTTTTGACATGAGTATTGAGCGTTTGTTTGAATCAGATGTTGATGCAAAAGAACTAATCAAAAGACGTGAGATTTATCAGGTAATGGAAATCGCGACTGACAAATGTGAAGATGCAGGAAATGTAATCGAATCGATTGTTGTAAAATACGCTTAATTATAAATTTAAATTTTTAGCTATGTTTACGTTACTATTAGTCGTAATCGCTATTGCCTTGATCTTTGATTTGGTAAATGGATTTCATGATGCGGCAAATTCCATTGCTACAGTAGTTTCCACCAAGGTTTTGACTCCTTTTCAGGCAGTAGTTTGGGCTGCATTATTTAATGTAATTGCATTCTGGGTGTTCGACATGAGTGTTGGAAATACAGTAGCAAAAACGGTAGACAACAACGTTATCGATCTTTGGGTAATACTCGCAGGTTTGTTGGCTGCTACTTTTTGGAATCTATTGACTTGGTGGTTAGGAATTCCTTCTTCTTCTTCGCATACGTTGATCGGAGGGTTTGCGGGAGCAGCAGTTGCGCATGCAGGTTTCGGTGTAATCGATTCTGGTGAGATTTTGAAAGTGGTTCTTTTTATATTCCTAGCTCCCTTAATTGGAGGCTTTATTGCTTTCTTGATTGCGTTGGTTACGATTAGCAGGAGTTTCTGGAAAAAAATGGTTGTCATAGCATTGTTATCTGGTGCTACGGTTTATGTGATGAATTTCATGATTGATTATATTGATATGAAACCAATCATGATGTATATCGTGATTGGAATGATTACAATTTTTAATCTGGTTTACATTTGGTTTGAAATCAAACACGGTAAAAAGCCATCAGCTCTGAAAGAGGCAAACATGCACAAGCGTTTACAGCTCTTGTCTTCTGCAGCTTTTTCATTAGGACATGGTGGGGCAGACTCTCAAAAAGTAATGGGTATTATTTGTGCTGCATTGTTGGTTTATGGAAATATGGGCAGACAAGGGAAGTTAGATAAAGAAGTTCCAAAATCGCTACAGATTACCGAATTGATGCAAATAGAATATACGAACGAAGAAGGTAAACTTGAGAAATTCAAACCGGAAGTTGCCATGTTGGATTCAACTATTTATTTCGTTGAGCACAAGGCAATCGTTGATGCATCAAACGGAACAGAAGTATATGACAAGAAAGAAAAATTAAATAGCGAATACAAAGCGGACAAAATACCTTCTTTCAAAGCAATTGATGACGAATTATCAAAGATTGAAGTTTATACATATGGTGATGCCTTGTGTGATGCCAAAACGAATGATACAATCTTCAACGATAAAGTATTAAATGCCAATTATGCTTTTGCACCAATTTTTGCCTCATACGTTGATAAGAGCTCAGGGAAATTATTGGAAGGGCATAAAATAAAAACGAAGGTTCATTCTGATACGATGCCATTTTGGATTTCATTTGGGTGTTATTTAATGATTGGTATCGGAACGCTTATGGGAGGCTGGAAAATTGTTAAAACAATGGGTACAAAAATCACCAAAGTTACGCCATTAGAAGGTGTTTGCGCTGAAACAGCTGGGGCTTTGACCTTGTTTACCGTTTCTCAATTCGGAATTCCAGTTTCTACAACACATACAATTACTGGTTCAATTATCGGAGTTGGAGCAACAAAACGATTGAGTGCCGTTCGCTGGGGTGTTACCATCAACTTACTTTGGGCCTGGATTTTAACCATCCCCGTTAGTGGATTACTAGCCGCGATCTTTTATTACCTGATTGTTTGGTTGAAGTAATTTCAAAATAATAAACTATTTTGAGCCCATTGATTAAAGTCTTTGGGCTTATTTTTTTAAATAAATTATTTTTCAAAGAATCATATTTTTATTATTTGTGATTTTGTTATAAATTTGTCGAAACTTAAAAGATTTATTTTATGAAAAAATTATTACTTTCTATTTCCGCAATTGCACTGACTTATCTTGCAAGCGCGCAAATTATCGTTAGGGGGATTTCACCTGCCCCGATCGCTCAAAACTATGCGTTTACATGGGCAGATCCAGCTGGTGGCGACTGGACAACTCCAGATTGGAATGTACCTGGAACTTATGTTCAAAGTACATTAATGCTTGTTGAGGATGGAACTCCGGGAACAAATGCTCAAGGGCATCCTATTTCTCAAGAAGGCTGTAATGCACTTACGAATGATTTAACAGGTAAGATTGCGGTTATTTACCGTAATACTTGTAACTTCAGTGTTAAAGCTTTCAATGCTCAAAACGCTGGTGCAATTGGTGTAATTATCGTTAACCGTGATCCTGAAGCTATTGGTATGGCTGGTGGTACAAATGGTACAAGCGTAACGATTCCTGTTGTTATGTTGTCAAGTGTAGATGGGGCAGCATTAGTTGCTGAAATGGCTAATGGTCCTGTTGAAGTTTTCATGGGTAACAAGCAAAACTTATTTGCAAATGATGGTGGTGCTAACAAAGAGCAAGCGTTAATCTCTCGATATGGTTCAGTTCCATTAGCGATGGCAAACAATGCATATACATTCGGTGTTGGTCTTCAAATGTACAATTTTGGTTCTGCTGACAACACATTCTCTGTAACTGCAGAAATAAAAGATCCAAGTGGAGCAACTGTTTATAATGAAGTTGTTTCAAACGTTCCAATTGTTTCAGGTGATACAGCAGCTCTTTTCGCAGGAAACACTTTTGCATTCCCTGATTATACAATGGCTTCGCCTGCAGTTGGTCAATACACAATGACTTATACAATCGCAGTTGATGGTGCTACAGACGAATCAGATTATGATAACGTATTGACTTCTAGTTTCAATGTAACAAATGACGTATTGTCATTGGCAAGACAAAATTCTGAAACTGGTAAAGTATTGGTAAATTCATTCCCAAGTAATGCTACTTCAAGCTACCAAGCTTGTATGAGATTACAAGATATTTATCCAAACAATACAACAGGTGTTGAAGGTTTATACTTTGCTGTAAACGCTTCAAACGATACAATTGAAGGTGAAGCAGTAACTGCTGAAATCTATGAGTGGAATGATGGTTGGACGGATGTATCTGGTGGATGGGCAACTGTAACTTTTGATGCATTAAACCCTGTAGGAACAATCGATTATGTTTGTACTTCAAACGCAGATAACGAAGTTGTTGTTTATGCACCTTTCTCTCAACCAGTTCTTTTAAATGACGATCAGCGTTATTTAGTTTGTTTGACTACTTACAATCCAGAAGTAGGTTTCGGATTCGATAATGGTATCTCTTACGATGGTAACTACGGAATCTATGCTCAACCAATTTCTCCAGTAAACATTGATGGTACAACTTGGTACTCTGGATGGAGTGGTACAAGTGCATTTTCATTGGGATTAAAAATTGTTGGTAACGTTGGAGCTGAAGCACTTAATTCAGTTGACGGAATTGCATATCCAAACCCAGCTAACGATGTAGTAACTGTATCAGTTGAATCTACTGGAAATGCAGAATTGACAATTTCTGATATCACAGGAAAAGTTGCTTTCAAAGGTGCGTTGAAATTAATCAACGGAAAAGCAGATGTGAACATCGCTTCTTTGGATGCAGGTATCTATGTGTTCAATGTTGCTCTTGAGAATGGTAAAACTTCTCAATTCAATGTAGTTAAGAAATAATTTCTTTTCATCATAAAGTTAAGGGTCAGCGAAAGTTGACCCTTTTTTATTTTCATTGTTTCCATTTCCTTTCTAAACAATTAAAACGCTTTTATTAACTTTACATTCCCATGAAAAAAGCAGCATATACAGTTACCGCAGCACTTCCTTATGCGAATGGACCGCTTCACCTTGGACATGTGGCAGGGGTATATTTACCAGCTGATATTTTCGTTCGTTTCTTGCGAATGAATGACCATGATGTTGCATTTATTTGTGGAAGTGATGAGCATGGAGCTGCAATTACACTGAGAGCAAAAAAAGAAGGAGTTTCTCCGCAAGAAATCGTTGATAAATACAATCACTTGATTAAAAATGCCTTCGAGCAATTCAATATTTCTTTTGATATTTTCCACAGGACATCTGACCAATTGCATCATGAAACTTCGGCTGATTTTTTCAAAAAATTACATGAGCAAGGAAAGTTTACCGAGCAAACGTCGGATCAATATTATGATGAAGAATTTCAGCAGTTTTTAGCGGATCGATACATAACCGGGGAATGTCCGAAATGTACCAATCCGAATGCATATGGCGACCAATGCGAGAAATGCGGAAGTGACTTGAGTCCAACGGACTTGAAAAACCCAAAATCAACATTAAGTGGGAAATCGCCCATTTTGAAATCAACTTCTCATTGGTATTTACCGATGGATCAGCATGAAGCATGGTTAAAGGAATGGATTCAAAATGGAGTGCTTGATGGCGTTCAGCAACATGATCCAAAAACTTGGCGAAATCAAGTGATCGGTCAATGCATGTCATGGATTAATGGTGGCTTAAAGCCAAGAGCCATGACACGTGATTTGGATTGGGGTGTTAAAGTACCACTGCCTGATTCCGAAGGAAAAGTTTTGTATGTTTGGTTGGATGCTCCGATTGGGTACATTTCAGCCACGAAGCAATGGGCTTTGGACAATGGTAAAGATTGGAGAAATTATTGGTGTAAAAAGGAAGCTGAAGACCGAAAATTAGTACACTTTATTGGAAAAGATAACATTGTTTTCCATGCGATCATTTTCCCAATATTATTAAAAGATCATGGAGATTTTATTCTTCCGGACAACGTTCCAGCCTATGAATTTCTGAATCTGGAGGGCGATAAATTCTCAACATCACGTAATTGGGCTGTTTGGTTGCACGAATATTTAGAATCTTATCCGGATAAGGTGGATGAACTCAAGTATGTTTTGACTGCAATTGCTCCTGAGAACAAGGATTCTGAGTTCACTTGGAAGGAATATCAAACTCGGGTAAATAGTGAGTTGGCAGATATCTTTGGGAATTTTGTCAATCGAACATTAGTACTAACGAAGAAATATTATGATGGAGAAGTGCCAACACCATCTAACTTTGAGGAGTCTGACATTCAAGTTTTAAATGAATTGAAAGAAATTCCGAATCGTATTTCAAACTTAGTTTACGCTTATAAATTGCGTGATGCTCAAGCGGAAATGATGCAAATAGCACGAATTGGAAATAAATATTTGGCTGATCAAGAACCCTGGAAATTGATTAAAACAAATCCTGATCGTGTAAAAACGATTCTATACATTGCATTGCAAGTAACAGCGAAATTAGCCCATGCGGCAGCACCTTTCTTACCAGATACATCAGAGAAATTAAAAGTAGTCTTGAATAAAAATTGGGCTGAATGGAATGAGTTACAAAATGATGAACTCATTAAGCCAGGAGATTTAATAGGAGAATCAAAAATCTTATTTCCAAAAATCGAGGATTCACTGGTTGATTCTGAATTAGAAAAACTGCATCAATCAAATGAAAATAAATCAAACTACCCGCCAATGAAAGATTCAATCAACTTTGACGATTTTAGTAAATTGGATATGCGATTAGGGACAATTACGCATGCCGAAAAAGTAGAAAAAGCAGATAAACTTTTAAAATTAAGTGTAAAAACAGGAATTGATGAGCGTACAATTGTTTCGGGAATAGCAGAACATTACAAGCCAGAAGATATAATTGGGAAAACAGTTCTTGTACTCTTAAATTTAGAACCACGAAAAATTAGAGGCATCGAATCCCAAGGGATGATTTTAATGGCTGAAAACGAGGAAGGCGCCTTGAGTTTTCTTGCTCCAGAAAAAGCCTTTGATGCGGGTCCAACAGTCCGATAATTCAAAGATTTGTTAAATCATTTGCATAAACGGCATATTTGACATATCTTTGTATCACAATTCTCAACGGAGAATTTCAAAATGAAAAATTAAATAAAGATATATTGCGGGGTGGAGCAGTTGGCAGCTCGTCGGGCTCATAACCCGAAGGTCGCACGTTCGAGTCGTGTCCCCGCTACAAAGAAAACCTGAGTCATTTGGCTCAGGTTTTTTTATGCCGTAAACTGAAACAAGCCGAAGGCTTGAATGAAGATTAAAGGCATAAAAAAAGAGTTGTTAAAACAACTCGGTTTTCTTTGTAAAGCCCCTCTTTAGGTCCATCCCGAAAAGCTTAGCTATCGGGATATTCGTGTCCCCGCTACTAAAAAGAAAAGCGCAATTACGCAAGTGATGGCGCTTTTCTTTTTCCCTCAAAACTCTCCGCCTAGGCGGACTCAAACTCACACTTTATTAAAATGCGCTTTTCATAGTGTGAGAGTGAAACCCCGAAGTATCGGGACAAGTGTGAGAGTGCAAATGATCGCACAGCGTTCTGTGCTTTTCCTTGTTAAGCGCCAAGCAATTGCTTAAATATGTAATGAAGTTTCTCTTTTTTCATTCATCGATTTTTTACGGCATGGTTAGGAGTAAATTGTTTAGACTTATCCTTTAAACCTGGAAATTTAATCTTTGATGCAACGGATCGAAGAACCATGAGGCATTGGCACTCTTCCGGTAGAAGGTGCGCATGACCAACAAAAAATTGCTACTTCGGCCCAGTCTTCAAGATAATTGTAATCACTTGTCCAAAACCAAGTATCAAAAAGTAAACCATCAAAACCTTGGCGCGCAGGTCTCATAGGGTTGAAAATTAAATCCTTTCCTCCATATCTGCCTCCGGAAGGCAGAATTGTTAAACCGGTAAGATTATTTCCGTTGCCATTAATCTGTTTTGATTGATGCCAACCACTCTTACTTTTTAATTTCGTTCCACAATCTAGCGCTTCAGTGTTTTCAATTAACATTATTAACCATTCGGATTTTGATGGAATTTTCCATCCTTCAGGACATATATTCCTTGAATCTGTTAATGCATAATAATTATATATTCTTCCGTATGTTAATCCATGTAAAGTATCATTATTATAGTAGCACCAAGCCGGCTGTTTATTTTTCCCCGCATTTAACCACTCTTCATCGGTTTTTGCCTCGGGGATTAAATCTCCATTTCTAAATTTATCTACGTTTAAATTTTCGGTCATCCATGTTTGATTTCCGATTTTTACTGATTTAATAATGTTTGAATTTGCAAAGATTGTTGTGGATGTTGTATTCGATGTCCCTTCAATAATTAAATTTGAATTTGGATAATCCATGGTAAACTTCCCAAATCGTTCCATTGCACTTTGACCAAAGAGTAAGGGTGCTTCCGTTGAGTGAACAATGGAGGCCTCCACATTATACAAGGTTTGTTTTCCTACTTCAATTTTTTGAATGTTAATCTTGGTCCCTTCTGCGATATCACCGTTTGCTATACTATAGTATACCGTTCCTTTAATATCTGATTCCGTTAAGTACCCATTCTTCAGCATAAAAAGTGCTTCCGTTAACGAAATGCTCACCTCACTTGCACCTGTATCAAAAATGAACTTCAAGGGTAAAGCATTCACCTTACAAGGAATGAGGTAAACACCACCACTTTTTTCCATTTTTATAATGTCTTGGGCAATTACATTGCAAAAGGGTAGAAAACAGACTAATAAGAGAATACGTAATTTCAATTCAAAAAAATTTAATTGAACAAATGTATCATTTTCTTATAACCTTATTATAAGGTAACTCCTCCTTATTTTAGAATATTTTCTTGACAAACTGAACTTGAATTTGTTCCAATCCCTCCAATATCTGGCTTGATCTTGATAGTTCGGAGATATCGTCAAGGTTCGATAATTGGATACTCCTCTCTACTAAAAAAGAAAAGCGCAATCTGAAAAGATTAGCGCTTTTTCTTTTTACCTCGCTCTCACTCTCCTTCTTACACTTTTTAACTAGCGCTTTTCGTTACTAGCGAGAGTGAAGTGGGAGAGCGGAGAAAATATCGAATTGGTCTGAACTTTTCCTGGTAACAACAGGTTTTTATTTTTTCGGATTTAGGGATTTTTCGGATGAAATGTTTAAAATTGTATTAGAATAATTTCAAATGTTCAGATTTAAATTACGCCTAATCATAATCTTTATACTTGGTTATAATCTTTGTTTCGGTCAAATAATTATCAACGAAGGGAGTAATAAAAATTACCTTACTCTTTTGGACGAGGAAGGAGACTATGAAGACTGGATAGAAATTTTTAATGCAGGTTCATCCCCGATTGATTTATTCAATTACAGTTTAAGTGATAATTCAACACCTGGCGAATGGTATTTTCCCCATCAAATTATTCAACCAAATGAATTTATAATTGTTTTTTGCAGTGAGAAAAATCGTTTTGCTAGCGCACCATTTACGAGTGTACTAACTGATAGCACTTTTCAACCACAGACAGGTTGGAACACCCATCATTTTACGACTCCGTTCTATTGGGATGGCGTATCAAATATTGTTTTGAATCTTTGCACCTACAACCCGTTTTACCAATGCAATTCCATTCATTCCCAAAGTTCCACAATCTATAATTCGGCTACAATTGCATTGAATTACCCAGGTTCCGCATGCGGATTCAGTGGTGGAAGCAATGCCCAGCAGCGCCCCAATATTCGCTTTAACTCTTCTATTATTGGAACTGGAATCATTCAGAATGGTTATTATGACTATCCTTCGGCTTACAGTAACTGGTACGAAGGTGCTCGCCAACAATACCTTTACACGGCAAGTGAATTGATATCAGCTGGCCTTTCAGCTGGAAACATTGATTCGCTTGCGTTTGATGTAATCGCAACTTGTCCAACAAATTTCCAGTTGTTTGAGTTAAGTCTAGCAAATACTGGAATTAATGCACTATCACCAAATTTTGTTCCGGCAACAGGAAATTTCAATCATACCAATTTTAAAATTGGTTCTACAGGTGAAACAATTAAATTGTATAATCCATCCGGAACAGTGGTTAGTGCTTTAAATGTTAATTGTGGCCCAGGATACGACATAAGTATTGGACATTTTTTAGATGCCTCAGGAACACTTAAACGATTTAGTTCTCCAACACCTGGTGTCAGTAACAACAACTCCATTCCTTCAGATGGCTATGCTGCTGCCCCTGTTTTTTCAATAAATAGTGGGATTTACACAAGTCCAATTTCAGTATCAATTACTGACCTAAATAACACCACAGCCACAATTTATTACACGCTTGACGGAAGTGATCCAAATGAAAATTCAACTCTATGGAACGGAACTCCGATTTATATTTTTCAATCAAAAATTCTGCGAGCAAGATCTTATGTTAATGGATTGATTACTAGCACAATAACTTCAGCTAGCTATTTATTCAATGTTCACCATACTACACCAATCATTTCAGTTATCAGTGACCCACAAAACTTATTCGGACCCACAGGAATGTTTGATAATCCTTCACTCGATTTGTTGAAGAATGCATCCATTGATTATTTTGACTCTACGCTTAATCACAATCTTCTTTTTTCTCGAAGGGCAGGAATCATTATGGACGGTGGTTGGGGATCAAGAGGTAAACCTCAAAGGCCGTTTCGAATTAAATTTAATGATGGTGTTTTGGGACAAGGTCCTGTTACTGGTAATATCATTCCAGATCGAACAAATCGAACAGTTTATAGTGATTTTTATCTGAGAAATGGAAGTAACCTCAACTTAATTTTACCTCACAAGGATGGTGTTCAAGGAAGAATGATGGGAGAAGGCACATATAATTACTACTCGGCATCTCGACCGGCAACGGTTTATGTGAATGGCAATTACTGGGGGCTTTATGATTTACGAGAGAAATTTAATACAGAAATGTTTGAAATTTATGATGGAGCAAGTGAAAATACGATCGAAATTCTTGGTTCAACAGCCCAGTATGGATTTCAATTAAGAGCAGTTGAAGGTGATGTTCAGAATTTCTATAATTCTTACAACAACCTAATTCAATTAAATCCATTTGATACAAGCTATTGGAGTCAGGCAAATCAATATTTTGATTTGAATTATTTAAATGACTATTGGATTGCTGAAGTTTGGATGAATAATGTGGATTGGGTTCCTGGATACAATAACATAAAACTTTATCGTTCCGATGCTACTAACTATCGCTGGCGCTACTGTTTAATGGATTTGGAATACGGTTTACTTCCCAACGATTACAGCACAATCTTGGGTTCAAACGAATTAAATTGTGCACATAATTATCTGGGTGGATTACTCAATTTGCAGGCATCTGACCCGAACAATCCCCATGTGAACATATGGATGCACAGTTTACAAAATAATCGATTCAAAAATTATTTTATCAATCGATTTGCCGATCAAATGAATACAGTTTACCTGCCTTCAAGACTTTTGGAATTAGAAAATGATATGTTCAACCGAACGGTTAGTGAAATGGCCAACGAATATGAGAGATGGGGAGATCCTAATAATGTTCAGGCTCAAGTAGATGCATTTTATCAATATCATCTAATTTTCTCAGAGGATTTACTTTGTCGACCTGAAAATATGCGTAATCATATTCAAAGTAGCTTTAGTCTTCCTCAGCAAGTTAGCGTTAATTTAGATGTTTATCCTGCAAATGCCGGGAAAATCAACATCAGCACAATTACTCCCAATTCATATCCCTGGAATGGGATTTACTTCGATGGAGTTCCTATAAAAATAGAAGCAGAAGCAATGCCGGGTTATCAATTTTCTCATTGGGAGGCAAATGGATTGATTTCAGATACGACAAGTGCAATTTTTCTAGATACATTAAATACAAATTCAGTAATTTTTACAGCCCATTTTATCTCTACGGTTGGGGTTCTGGAAATTTCAAATACGTCGATTTTGGTATATCCAAACCCAACGGAAGATTTACTACATATTAGAGGATTATCTGAAAATTTAGATGGTGAAATGAGCATTTATAATCCTTTAGGGCAATTGATGTTTACCTCCAATTCAAGTAAAGAAATTAATGTCGCCAGTTTAGCCAACGGGTGGTACATTCTTAAATTGACTCAAGGTGAAAAAACATATACTGTAAAATTCATTAAAGAATGATTTTGGGTAAGAAATTGAATTATCTGCTTATCATTCTTCTATTTTCCTTTCATGCCTCATCCCAAGAAATTTGCAATAATGGGTTGGACGATGATAACGATGGATTGATTGACCTCAACGATAATTTAGATTGCGAGTGTACTGGGAACAATCTAGGAATTCTTGGGAATAACTTTATACCAAACCCATCATTTGAGGAACACAGCTGCTTGCCCACTAATTTTTCACAAATTGCAATCAATAGTCAAGGTGTGGGTGGAATTTATTGTGTCGATAACTGGCAACCTGGAACCTGGGGATCATCGGATTATTTCATCAACCTGACTGGCGCATTTTGGCCCAACATACCAACACCGTTACCTGATGGACAGGGTGTTGCAGGTTTTTTCATTTTAAATCTTCCGGATGTTCCTGGTTTTGATGGACAAATTGAAGACGGAATTTATATTGAATACTTAAAAACCTGTTTGACTCAACCTTTAGAAGTAGGTTCATCCTACAATATCCAAATGAACCTTCTCGGAATAGGGATGTCATCTTTTGGTACTTCTTTACCCAATATATGGTTTGGACCGGTCGATATTACTGTATTCGGCAACACAAATTGTACGCAATTACCTGATTCAACAGTAACATGTCCAACGATATCTGGAAATTGGGTTGAGCTTGGGCGTGCCTCCTATCAAGCAGATGGAACCTGGCAGACACTTAACATTCAATTTACCGCTATCAATTCCATTCAGGCAATCATGATTGGCGGTCCGTGCTCACCACCCGAAGATTTCACATTTAATGAAGCAAATGGTTATACTTTTGAACCCTACTTTGTGATGGATAATGCTGCTCTAAATGAAATTAATTGTGATTTGGATTTCATTATTCCCAATGTTTTCTCACCCAACAATGACGGTAATAACGATTTTTTCGAAATTCAAAATTTACCTGAGAATACAGAAGTTATCATCCTCAATCGCTGGGGAAATGTTGTTTATTTATCCACGAATTACCAAAACAATTGGGATGGGAAAGATGCCTCAGGAAAAGAATTGGTTGATGGTGTTTATACCTATAAATTTAAAACTCAAAACGGGAAAATTGGACATGGGTTTGTTCATTTAGTGAGGTGATTATTAGCAACCCCTCCCATATCAGGTTAGATAATTCGATGTTCCTGTCTACTAAAAAGAAAAGCGCAGTCTGAAAAGATTAGCGCTTTTTCTTTTTTACCTCGCTTTCAATCTCCTTCTCACACTTTTTAACAAGCGCTTTTCTTTCAGAATGAGAAGCAGAGCGAGAGCGAAGAAGATTACGAAGTGGTCAGAGCTTTTCCTTGTTAAACCCCCTTTATCCGTTGCGGCGGACCATCCGAAATGAAATGAAGGATAGTCGTGTGAATGCTGAAATAAAGCTACCTTTTGTACTTTTGTAAAACTTTGTATTCAACGATTTAATTGTATTATATCAGTTAGTAACAAATTATAGGGCTTTGTAAATGGACAACAAATAATGAAAATTCAAAACAAGAAAATTCAAGTTCATAAGTTTCTATTTGAACTATTCGGACGCGAAACCACAACTTTTGACTTGTTGGCAATTGTAATTGCTTCTTTATCATTTGCTGGACTAACGCTACTACTGAAGTTGAATACAAACATTTCAAATTTTAAGTTAATTATACTGACAATACTTGCACTTGACATTGCCGGTGGCGTTGTAGCGAACTTTACATCAGGAACAAATAATTATTATGATGAGTCTTTAAGAAAACGATACTTTTTTGTTCTTTTTCATCTATTACAACCATCCATTCTTATTTGGATCTTCCCAAATGAATTACAAGCCATTTTGGGAATATCGATATTTACGCTGCTTTGCTCAATCATTGTCTTGAATATAAATAAGCATTACACACAGAGAATAGCAGCAATAACACTTTTGCTTCTGAGCGTTATTTTATCAATACTTTTGAATTATTCCGATCCATTGTTACAAATAGTAATGCAGCTTTTCTCTATAAAACTTATTTTGGCTTTTTGTGTAAATTGGTCTTCAATTGACAACGATGAAACCAGAATAAAGAATAAAACAACGACCCGCTAACATAATTTAGGAAACAATAACTTTCCAGTAATTACCAAAATCAAATACGAATTTTCAGCGAAGATCCAAAAATTCAAACCATACTCGTTGATGGTGGTCATATTAGTCCGTTGGAAGAGCCGTTAAAGGTTATGGATTTGATTTGGTTGCTTGTAGAACCAAATAGACATTAAAAGTTATTTATTGAAACGTACTGCCTGTGAATCAATCCAAAAATAATAATCGAAATAGTTTAATACTTTTTTTTCGTAATTAGACTCAAAGATCAACGTAATATCACTTTTGAGTTTTTCTATTTTTTTTCTTCTAGTTTCAACTGGTTTTTCTAAAAAAATGGGCAAGTCATTCATAATGAATCGAATCATTCGTTTTTCAAATTTGAATAAAATTCCATTTCTCTCCATGAAATCCTTAATGGATTTTGCTGTTGATCGCAAAAGTTCATATTCACCAAGTTCATAGCAAACCAAACAATATAAATATCGTGAATGTGTATTGAAGTCAATCGTATAATCTTTCGAATAAAAATTCTGATACATTTCATTCAAAATTGAAAATGACTTCTTAAAATCGTTTCGATAATAGTATGATTTAGCTAGGTCAAAATAAAAATGATTCATTCGAATATGAGAAAAATTTTGTTTATTCCTCTCGATGAATTTTTCTGCATCTTCAACTGATTTCGATTCAAGTAACTTCGATTTATTCCGATTTAAATGAATTAAGTTCGAAAGGTGTAAGTAAAGAAGACCATCGAGTTTAATCCGTTTGTTTTGTATCGTTAGAATTGTAGCTTTCAATTTTTTTAATGCTACCCTGTAAATTTCTTTTCCTGTAAAACTGGCAACGTTCAGCAAATTATATAAAATATGGATCGCGTATTCCGGAAATTGATTGATCTTTTCGTGATTTTCTTCCAGTAATTTATAGTTTTTAAGTGCGTATTTGTATGCCTTCGTCCAATTATTTTCTGAACCAAATTTCCAATAAAATAGAAGGTTATAATTAAAATTCAATAGAAAAGCATCGGGCGAAATTTTCAATTTATCAATTTTCCCCCTGAACAAATTGTTGATTTCACTCTCAACCACTTCATTTCTTGTAAACATATTGAAATCAAGTATCTTTCTAAACTTGAGTTTTAAGAATTCAAGGTATTTTAAATCTCTATATTGATTTGAAAAATCGTCAATTTCTTCCATGATATTAAGCGAATCTGACTCATTAAGGTATTTGTTTAGGAGTAATTCCTTCTCTAATAAACTCAGGATATCAAGGTGATTTTCTGAATTAATAATTCCTTTTTTTGTAACTGAAATCAAATCTTGCGCATGTCTTATCAAAGAACGATCAAGTAACAATTGTATGTTTTGAATATTTCTTTGTGAATCGTAGCTATTCCTATGATATTCATTCAATTGATTAAGAATCCAATAATAGAGATAATGCTTTTTGACATCCAATTTTTTGGATTTAGAAACTTTTGAAAAAACTTCTATTAATTCGTTTTTATCGTATTCTTTCATGCGGTAAATTGAATCCAACATTTCCGTATATGCTGTATGATCATCCCCACTCTTTTTTCCTTTACTCATAAGATACCGCTTTTCGTGTATATCGAGTGTTTTTATGAGTTCAAATAAGGATATTTGACTTAACATTATTAGTTATTATATTGTAATTAAATATGTTATACAAATATAGACTAATTGTTTAAATAGGTAAAATATTCCCTAAACTAATACTTAATTTTGTTAGTGTTGGTATTTAAAAATATGACATTGGACAAACTAGTATAGAGGAAATTAAATGAGAGTAATTCCAATAATTATCAAGTCATCGCAATACTACTTTTTTTTGTCTTATTTACTTCTGTTTTTTCAATCTAATTTAAGTTCACAGACAGTTCCTCAGCATTACTCTCATTTACCTTCAAATTCTGGAGTTAACAACTTGTTTTTCAATGATGCAGCATACGAAAAATTCCAATTCATTTACACCCAATCTGAAATCAATAATATTAACGATTAAAAACAACAAATGAAAAAACACACTTTATTAATAAACCTCTGCTTGTTCGCTTCGATTACAGCATTTAGTCAACCTGTTTCTGATGTTGATGGAAACACTTATAATACCATTTCTATCGGAAATCAAATCTGGTTGGCAGAAAATCTGAGAACCACAAAATTCAATAATCAGGATCCAATTCCTTTGATTACGGATAACACGTTGTGGTCAACTCAAACCGAAGCTGCCTACTGTTTTTATCAGGATGATAATCTACTGGCAAATGAATATGGTAATTTATACAATTGGCATGTGTTGAATGACATTAGAAATGTATGTCCCGCGGGTTACCATGTACCATCCATTTTAGAATGGGAAGCACTCATTGATTTTCTTGGAGGTAATGCTGTGGCTGGAGGAAAACTTAAAGAAGCAGGTCTTGCTCATTGGATAGATCCAAACACAGGGGCAACTAACTCAAGTGGATTTACTTTATTGCCATCAGGATGGAGAGCGCACAACAATGGGTCCTATGAAAACTTAACATATATGGCCTATCAATGGTCATCTACTTCAATAGATGCACTTAACGCTTCTATCATGTTGGTTGGTTTTGATTCAGAATCTTGTTTAACCAGTGAAAGCCATAAACTAACTGGTCTACCAATCCGCTGTTTGAAAGAAGAAACTTCTTCCATAATGGAAAATCAGGATCAATTGCCAATTATGGTTTATCCAAACCCTGCCAAAAACGTAATTACAATTGAATCAAAACAAAATATAGAAATAGAAATCTATAGTATCGAAGGGAAAAAAATAAAAAGCTTTAAGTTAATAAACAATAAAACAGACATTGATGTATTAGATCTCGCAAGCGGAGTTTACATCCTAAATGCTCTTACAGACAAAGGAATTGTGACACACAAATTCATAAAAGAATAACTATTAAGTAATTTAAGACGAATTGTATTATGGTAATCGATTTCAGAAATAGTGTGGACTCAATTATTAGAAACGGAATTCTTTTATTCGGATTTTTAACGAGTTTAAACACATCTGCTCAAAACTGGTCTGTTTCGACGGGTGGGAATTCCTATAGAAATGGATCTTCAAATGAATATGGTCCAACTGGTGAAAATCTGCTTTGGTCGGGAGGTATGCCGTCAACCATTGCTCGATCGCCAGTTAGCGATAGCATTTATCTTGCGACAGTGAGAATAAGCAATACAAGTGACGTTTTAAATGGTAGTAGAATTGTTATGATGGATATTCGAAATGGAGATACGCTTTGGACAAAGAATTTACCGGTAGATTTTCCAAACTTAGACTGGCGTAATCGCATATCCGCAATTAGAAATGGCGTGGTTTACGCATCACGTTCTGGAAATAGCAATGCTGCGTATTTATATGCTCTGGATGCAGCAGATGGTTCGGTGATCTGGAAATCTGACAGCTTGATTGATGAAAGTTCGGTGGAAGGTCTTAATTTTTTGGAAAATGGAGATTTGATTGTTGGGAATATTAATTCCGTAATGCGTTTAAATAAAGTTGATGGGGCAACTGTTTGGCAGACTTATAGACTCGCATACGGAGACGGAGCTGAGTTAGCTGTTTACGGCTCTAAAATTTATGGAATCATCAATGACCTTACTCAGTTAAAAGTCGCAGCTTTCGATACATCAGATGGCCAACTTTTGTACAAAACAGAGGCTATTGACAATGGTCTTGTTCAGCAGCAAGCACTATTTTTAGGAAATGACGGCACAATTTACCTCCCAAGATCTCAAAATAATCCGATAACAGATTCACTGTATTCGTTTACGGATAACGGCGCAGGATTTACTCAAAACTGGAGTGTTCCCATTCATTACATTCCTTTCTCGTCTTCTGGAATTGGACTGGATGGATCTGTTTACTCCTGCAGCCGAAGCGGAAAAGTGATTCGAATTGATCCCATAACTGGAACTATTACAGACAGCTCACAAGTTATTTTGTACGGAAATGCGTCTTATCCTCGAATGACCATTGATGCCGCTGGCATTGTTAATGTAACCAATGGTGGCTTTTCAGATGGGGCTTTTTTCTCATTCAATGCCGACTTAACGCTGCGTTGGCAAACTCCTATTACAAATGTCTATATCGGGGGTCCGTTAATTGGCTGGGATGGAACACTTGTTGTGTGTGGCGTAGGCAATGATATTCGAGCCTATCGAGGTGACCTGCAAGCATCGTTGTTTGAAAATAGTGCTGAAAATTCAAAAAAAGGAATTAGCCTTTATCCAAATGTTGTTAATGATTATCTGAATGTATCTATTTCTAATAAACTTGTTGGATCTGATTACATTGTTACCGATATGCAAGGAAAGAAAATATTATCTGGAAAATTCACATCAGAAAATGAGGTAATTCATTTTACTTTCATTTCCAGCGGGATGTATTTATTCAAGGCTGAACAGAATGAAGATCAAGTATATCGAATTGTGAAAGAGTAATTAGAAAAATAAAACTGTTCAATGAATATTAAAAATTTACTTTTCGTTCTTGTTTCATTTCAAATGTTACGTTGCTATTCCCCAACCATACCTTATTACTATTCGCAGAATTCGTCTATAAGCGGAGTAAAAAACCTCTTTTTTAATTCTGGAGCTTGTTTATGTATTATTACGCTAAACCAATAACAATGAAAAAATTACTTTATTCTACCATCCTTTTTTTTCAAATACATTTTACATTTTCACAAGTTGTCATCAATGAAGTAATGGTTAAGCCAGGAACTGATGCAACGAGTTCTGTTTTTCAAACTCTTTTCAGTTGCACTCAGCCAACACAAGGAAACGAATACATTGAATTATACAATTCAGACCCTTGTAATGCTGTAGATATTAGCTGTTGGATTCTCGCCACACCATTCAATGGGATTTCTGCATCATCAGAAGGTTCTATTAGATTCCCAGCTGGAACAACTATACCTCCGCTAGGATTCCTTAGTGTTGGAGGACCTGCCTCTGGTGCAACAATAAACTTGGCATCACTTTGCCCTTCATCAACGACTGGAAATATTATAACAGGAGGTTCACGTTGGTACTTAGATAATCTAGATTCGTATATCGCTCTTTACAATAGCACGGGCGCACCAGTTGATGTTGTATACTGGACTCTTGTTGCAAATGCCGCAAATCGATGGAACAATCCCACTTATGACGCTCTTGTTAACGCTCCTACAAAAATAACTAACCCAACAGGATGCTCAGCTCTAACGAGTCTCGCAGGTCCATCAACACTTCCTTTGTCCATAGTGAGTTATGCTGGTCAAGCGCCAAGCATGGGTACCGTAATTGAGCGAACTACGGATGGTGGCGCTACGTGGACAACAAACTCTGCTCCAACTATCAATAACTGCAATGGCACGTGTTTAACGTCTTCTGCTTTTGACCTCAATGCGACTATTGTGCAACCTTCATGTGGAAATAATGACGGATCGATCTCATTTTCTCCCACACCTGCAAGCACCTATTTTTACTCATGGCCTTTTCCTTCGAGTTCGACAGTGAGCAGTCAAACTGGTTTAAGTCCAGGAACTTATGATATAACGATAACAAATTCGGTCGGTTGCTCAATTGATACCTCAATAATTTTAGTAGATATTCCATGTGGAAACACCTGCGACCCCAATGGCAATTTAGTGATTTATTCAAATTACGATGGGGGTATTTTAACCATAAATGTGGACCAAAATATTCCAAATCTAAAAGTAGGAATTTGCACCTACGAGCCCATTCAAGTTAATTTCACCGGACCATTTGTAGGAAATATCACTCAGGTTATTTATGCTGGAATGAACTCCAATCAAAATAATAACAATTGTGGACTCGGTAACTTTACAACTTCTATCACAGGTGTTCTTGCAGGAATTGTGACAATCAGTCCACCGATGAATCCACCATCTGTCGGATATACTCCTGCACATGGAAACGGTTCTGGTCCGTGGGGCGGATTAATGTATTGCGGCTACAGCTGTGATACTTTAACTCCACTAGGCGGTGCAAATACCCCTGATGAGATTGTTTATTATTTTCAAAACGCTACCTCAGGAACACTCCTATATCATCAAACTCAATATGCTTGTTGGGTAAATGAAACACTTAACGTTTCAGCTGGTGGAAACTGCTGTATTCTTCCTCCTAATAATAATCCCTGTCCTACAGTAACGGCCACATCAAGTCAAATCAATGTTACTTGTAACGGTGGTTCAGATGGATCTGCGACTGTTGTTCCTTCAGGTGGAACTTCATTCACGTATTCGTGGTCTCCTAGTGGCGGTTCAAATGCAACTGCGACAGGTTTATCTGCTGGAAATTACACTTGCACAATTACAAATGAATGTGGCAATTCAACAACACAAACATTTTCAATCACCGAAACAGTATCATATCAATTGAACGCAACGGTTATACAACCAACTTGTGGAAACAACAACGGATGTATTTATTTTGATCCATCTCCTGCTGGAACGTATTTTTACGATTGGCCTTTTCCTACAATTATGATTGTGGATAGTATTTGTGACCTTGCTCCAGGATCTTATGATATCACAATAAATAGTGTTGATGGCTGTCCGATTGATACGACGATCATATTAGCAAATAGTAATTCAATTACCATTGATGCAAATCCAGAATTATCGACTATTAATTTAGGAGATACTGTTGCATTAAACGTTACAGGTGGAATAACCTACACTTGGAATCCTTCGTCAAGTTTAACTTGTGACGACTGTCCAAATCCAGTTGCTCAACCATCCCAAAACACGATTTACATTGTAACTGGAACGGATACAGATGGATGTAGTGGTAGTGATACTATTGTTGTAAATGTAACACCGTTACCCCAACCAAATTTTGAATTCCCAAATGTTATTACCCCAAATTCAGATGGAACAAATGATGTTTTTGAAATACAAAATTTACCAGCAAATACAGAAGTTCTAATTTTAAACCGCTGGGGAAATGTCGTGTTTTCGTCTGATAATTATCAAAATAATTGGGATGGTAAAGATAATTCAGGTAATGAACTAGTAGATGGAGTCTACACCTACAAATTTAAAACCCAAGAAGGTAAGGTTGGACATGGTTTTGTTACTTTAATACGATAAATGGCATGCTTAATAATAAAAGGAAATTCATATTTGTAATACTTAGTTTGATTATTCAAAAGTCTTTAGTTTTTGGACAATTGCAAAACAATTATTGGAATTTTGGTTTCAATTGTATGGTGGATTTTTCTGGACCACAACCCAACGGAATGACTTCTTCGGCAATTTATAGTGCTGAGCAATGTGCAACAGTTTCAGATGAGACTTCAGGGCAATTATTATTCTTCACAGATGGGCAGAGCGTATGGAATGCCAATAATCAAACCATGCCGAATGGGTTTAACTTATTTGGTGGCGCATTTCTTTCATGCACACAAGGACCTGTGATTGTTCCGTTCCCGGAAGACCCAGCTAAATATTACATTTTCACGATGGACGATCTGGAATACGATGTTCCACAACTCGATAACGGACTCAGATACACAGTAGTTGATATGACGCTCAACAATGGACTTGGAGACGTCGATCCACTTCAAAAAAATATTTTTCTTACTGACTTTTTATCTGAAAAAATGACCGTTGTGCGAAGTGAAGCCATTCGAGGTTATTGGGTAATCGTACACAAAAAAGAAAGCAATCAATTTTTAGCTTACAAAGTAGATGGTTGTGGAGTAGATCCAACCCCTGTTTCAAGCAATGTGGGAACGTTATTGTTAGGCGCTAATTCTAATTTTGACCCACGAATGCCATTTTATGGTTCGATGAAAGCGAATCGAGCAGGTAACAGAATTGCGATGCCTATTGATGATAGTAAATTAATCGATTTTTATTCATTTGATGCCGCAACCGGCCAATTATTTGATCCCATAACAGTGGAAGTAACAGATAACACCCCCGGCTCACCTATTCGCAAATACGGATGTAGTTTTTCACCGGATGGCAGTATGTTTTATTATACCAACAACATATCAGTCTATCAATTGAAATTAACAACTTATGACTCCATAAATATTGCCTCCTCACATACGTTGGTTGCCACACCGAGCGATCCAACTTTTCAAATCGAGGAAGGACAAGACGGAAAATTGTACGTGGCTATCGGAGGAAGTAATGTTTTGGATGCCATCAACTCACCAAATAGTTCGTTTTGTGATTACACCAGTAATGCCGTTACTCTGAACGGATTGTGCATGTTAGGTCTACCTGGGCGCGTTCACGAACGAAATTTTTCAAGTCCAACCATTACTTTTTCTCCCGACTCATGTTTGCAAAGTAATATCGCATTTTCGATTGCAACATCTTTAGCTATCAATCAAATAAGTTGGAATTTCGGAGACCCAAATTCAGGAGCAAGTAATACCTCAACATCCATAAATCCAACTCATGAGTTTTCTGATTTAGCTTCCTACCAAATCACCGCCATTGTTGAATTCAATTGTTATACGGATACGATTACGCAAAATATAACCTTGTTTGATTGTCCAGATACACTGACCCCATCCTTACCCTTTGAATTCCCGAATGTTATTACCCCAAATTCGGATGGAGCCAATGATTTCTTTGAAATCGAAAACTTACCTCAAAATACAGAAGTAATAATTTTAAATCGCTGGGGAAATATCGTTTTTTCTTCAACTAATTATCAGAATAATTGGAATGGTAAAGACAATTCAGGGAAAGAGCTCCTTGATGGAGTTTATACCTATTACTACAAAACGAAAGATGATAAAGTTGGTCATGGGTTCGTGCATTTAATAAAATAACCAACAACAATCTAAATTATAATTTGACCACTTTTCATAATTTCAAGGCATTACGAGTTATAAGAATAAATTTTTTAATTTTTTCTTTTCTGGTTTTTGTTTCTTCGGTTTTTGCTCAAGGTGCGGATTGCAGCTCTGCTACGCAAATTAATTCAGTGTCGAATTATTGTTCAGGAAATGCTTTTTTTACCAATGTCGGATCAACAGCAAGTGCTTACGGATTACCAACATGTTGGTCTGCAACGGCAACAGAAGATATCTGGTTTTCATTTACATCTTTAGGAACTGATGTGTTGATTTCTGCAAGTGGTACAGGTGGTGGTGGAACCATGTCCCAACCAAGAATCGCATTATATTCTGGGACTTGTGTAGGAACATTGACTGAATTAAATTGCGCAAATGGAACAGTAGGTTTTGGTACGACTCAACTTTATGAAGGTGCCTTGATGATTGGAAACACCTATTACATCCGCATTTCAACAACACAGGCAAATGAAGGGACATTTGAATTATGTATCAACAGCTATACCCCATCAGCAAATCCTGGAGCAGATTGCGGAGGAGCGTCTTTTTTGTGTAATCAAAATCCAGTCAGTGTAGCTATTTTAGGTGGAGGAGGAGCCTTCAATGATGAACCTGAAACCGGTACATGTTTAGATGTGACTGGCCCTGATGAATCAAATTCTTCTTGGTTTTATTGGACTTGCGGAACAAGTGGTCCTTTAACTTTTGATATAACACCTGTAAATCCTACTGATGATATCGACTTCATTTTTTATCAGTTAAATTCTGCAAACCCCTGTGGAACAAGGACTCCAGTTAGATGTTGTGCAAGTTCATGTTTAAATTCTACTGGATCTACTGGAATGAGTTTAACCGACACAGACCAAAATGAATTACCCGGATGTCAAGTATTTGACAATGCTTACATACAAAGTATTACTATGACAGCCGGAACGAGTTATGCTCTACTCGTAAATAACTTCTCTGCAAACACCGGATTTACACTTACATTCAATGCAAATAATCCCAATGGAGGCACATTTGTCGGACCTAATCCGCAAATATCTTCAAGTTCTTTAACGATATGTGCTGGAGGAACTGTTGTGTATGATGCCTTGTTATCACAAAATTGTTCTAACGTAAGTTGGAATTTTACTCAAAATGCTACACCCAGCTTAGCACCCGGTTTTGGTCCTCATACGGTTACTTACGCAAATCCTGGGAATTTTACAGCAATCCTTAACGGAATTGATCAAAATGGCTGCCAATCAGTTGACTTTGTTAATGTATCTGTTAATGCTACCGTTCAAGTTAATATTCCTCCATTTGATACAATATGCAGTGGAACCGCTTTTAATCAATCGATTTCATCTGTTCCTGCAGGAGCATCTTTTACGTATTCAACCAATTCTAATCCCAATATTTCGGGAGCAACAAATGGAACAGGTTCAACCATCAATCAACAATTAACAAATTCTTCGGCAGTCAATCAGAACATCACATATTATGTAAATGCAAGTTTAAATAGTTGCTCTAATTTAGACAGTTGCATCGTAATGGTTCGTCCGCTTATTGATCCACTTTTTACTCCGATGGGACCATATTGCCTGGGATTTTCTCCCACTCCTGTTCTCCCAACTCAATCCTTGGAGGGGATTACAGGAAATTGGAATCCTTCTAGTATCAATACACAACAACTGGGTAATTCCACCTACAATTTCACTCCAAATGTAAATCAATGTGCTAATAACGCTACCATGGATATTCAAATTTCACCAAATCCAAATGTTTCATTTTCTGCCGATAATTTACTTGCTTGTTCTCCTTTGCAGGGAATATTAACAACACAATCAATTCCTAATGTTACCTACGAATGGTTCATTAATGGTCAAGCTGCCGGTAATACACCAACGATTGATTACAATTTATCAAATCCAGGTTGTTACGATGTAGAATTGCAAGTTGATGTAAGCGGTTGTACCGCAACCTCAATCCTAAATGACTACTTGTGTGTTGAAGCGGATCCAATTGCATCGTTTACCTTTGTTCCGGGTCAGTTTTCAGCACCTTCGGAAAACGTGCAATTTTATAACTCAACACAAGGAAATAATACGTATTATTGGGATTATGGCGATGGAAATTTCAGTTCTCAGATTGAAGAACTTCACCAATATACCAATACCACTCAAGGATTTTTCATTACGCTAACTGCTACATCTTCGGCAGGATGTATTGATTCAGTAACTCAGTTTATTGGCTATGAAGAGCAGCTTGTTTACTATGTTCCAAACACGTTCACGCCAGACCAAGATGAGCACAATCAATTGTGGAAACCGATTTTCACAAGTGGGTTTGATCCATTTAATTTTCAGGTCTCTATTTTCAATCGTTGGGGAGAGTTAATTTGGGAATCGTATGACCACACTATGGGTTGGGACGGTACGTTTAATAAAGTTATTGATGTTCAAGAAGGAACCTATACTTGGGTCATTGATTTTGAAGTGAAAAACGTTGATGATAAGAAAAGAATCACGGGTTCTGTTAATGTTCTGCGATAACCCTAATAATTATTAAATGTTTAAAGTGAACCACAGAATGAATGCCGACAACGAGAAAAACGATATTCGCTTTTCAAACTTTAAAAAATTGAAAACTAGACGCTCGTTCTCTAGTTTAGGAGGGAAAGAGCTCGTTAATGGAGTTTATACCTATTACTACAAAACGAAAGATGGCAAAACGGGACATGGTTTTGTGCATTTAATTCGGTAAATTAATGTATTGATTATGAATAGAAATTTCATTATAATATACCTCATTTTTATCCTGCAAACACCTATTATTTTTGGGCAATTGCAAAATAATAATTGGGTTTTTGGTAATGGCTATAGAGTGAATTTTTCAGGTTTAAATCCGGTGGTTTCCAATGATGCTGCCATATTATCGTATTCAACATCGGCGAGTGTTTCCGACCCCTCTACAGGTCAATTACTTTTCTATACGGATGCAAAAAAAGTATGGGATGCAAACAATCAAGTAATGCAAAATGGAACGAATTTATTAGGGGGGAATAACATTAATTACACACAGGGGGCAGTGATCGTACCTTTTACGGGAGATAATCAACGTTATTATGTTTTCACACTAGATGGGGTTAGTATTGGTAGCGCTTTAAGTGACGATGGATTAAGATACAGTATTGTGGATATAAACCTAAATGGAGGCCTTGGAGATATAGAAGTTGCAACTATGAATACACAACTAGCAACTGATTTGACGGAAAAATTGATTGTTATTAGAAGTTCTGAAATTCAAGGTTTTTGGTTAATCGCTCACAGAAGAACAACCAACGAGTTTTTAGCCTGGAAAATTGACGCATGTGGCATTAGTGCACAACCTGTTGTAAGTGTTGTAGGGTCAAATTTTGAAATAATAGGGGGATTTTATAATTACTATCAGGGAAGTATTGGAGCAATGGCAGCATCACCTGACGGTAATCGGATCGGAATGCCTGTGGATGGAACTGACCGGGTAGAGTTTTTCGACTTTAACAAGACCACAGGGGTTTTAAGTAATCCTATAATCGTAAATGTTACAGACGTAGTATTCGATCCTACTTATTTGATAAAGCATGGTGCATGTTTTTCTCCCGATGGGTCTAAGTTTTATTATACGAACCAAAATTCTGTTCATCAATTAAATTTGAGCACTTACACATCTGCTGCAATAGCATCCTCGAATACAGAAATTTATTCTTCAACGGTTGCTCCCGTTGGTTTTGCCTGTTATCAAATAGAACGAGCACTAAACAATAAATTGTATGTTTCTCTTTATAATTATGAATTACATCAAGAAAGGCTGGATGAAATCTCTAGTCCGAATTCATTGGGTCTTGGTTGTGGATATATTAACAATGCTGTTAGTTTTAGTCCTTCAAATGATATTTTTGTAGAAATTGGATTGCCTTCTCAAGTCCCGCTTGGAGGGTTTGAAGCCAACTCAACCATCACATTTCTTCCTGATTCGTGTTTGCACAGTGATTTTTCATTTTCGATTGCATCTAGTTTGCCTATCAATCAAATAAATTGGAATTTTGGTGATGTAAACTCAGGCTTAAATAATACATCTACAGCGATTAATCCCATCCATCAATTCTCGCAATTGGGATCCTACCAAATCACAGCCATCGTTGAATTTAATTGTTTTAAGGATACAATCACACAAAACATAACAGTGTTCGACTGCCTAGAAGAAGCAGATTCACTTCTTCCCTTTGAATTCCCCAATGTCATTTCACCTAATAATGATAACATCAACGATATTTTAGAAATAACCAACCTACCCGAAAATACTGAAGTTTTCATCCTAAATCGATGGGGGAATAAGGTGTTTTCATCAGATAATTATCAGAATAACTGGCAAGGCAACGACAATTTAGGAAAAGAACTCGTTGATGGAGTTTATACCTATTACTACAAAACGAAAGCGGGCAAAACGGGACATGGTTTTGTGTATTTGGTAAGAAACAATTAATTAATCTTTTAAAAATTATTATCATGAAAACAAAAAATCTAACTTCTTTAATTCTAGTAATCATTTGTGGGTTTCTTTTAATACCTTTTACAAACCCATGTTATAGTCAATGGTCAAAAAAATATATTGAAGGTGGGTTAGTCAATTGCTTTGTAAAGAATGGGGGTGAATTATATGCCGGAACATTTGGTGGAGTCTATAAAAGTATAGACAATGGTTCTAATTGGATCTTGTCAAATAACGGTTTAGGCGTATTAGATATCAGATGTATTTTGGTATCAGGTTCTAAAATTTTTGCGGGCAGTGGCGGGGGAATATATTCAAGTGTCGACGGAGGTGCAAACTGGACCTTGTGTGGACTCGCAAATAAAAGAGTTTACGCAATGATTGAAGTACAAAATACAATTTACGCAACAAACAAGGAAGATGGTGGTGTCTACAAAAGTATTGACGATGGTGTCACATGGACTTATGTTGCTTTAAACTTTTTTGATGTTCGTTCACTGGCACTTATTGGAAATAATATCGTTGCAGGAGTTGTAGGTAGTGATGCTATATACCATTCTTCGAACAACGGAAGTTCATGGCAACAATCAACTGCTCCGTATTCAAATGTAGTAGGGTTTACAGTTTCAGGATCAGATATTTTTGCAGCATCTACCGAAGGTATTATTAAAAGCACAGATAACGGAGTAACTTGGAGTTTATCATCAAACGGTTTACAGAATTTACCAACAGAGACAATTTCTTCTAATGGTGGCAATCTCTATGCAAGTTCATTCGGTAGAGGTATTTTTTACAGTAATGATGGCGGTGCAAATTGGACCCAATCTAGCAACGGAATGAATAATCTATATGTTTTGGGAATATTTGCAGATGGTACTAAGGTTTTCGCAGGAACTTTTGGTGGTGGAATCTATACATCGGTAGATAATGCATCTAATTGGTCTAAGTCAAACAATGGAAATAATGGTCAAGCGATTGTAGATTTAGCCAATACAAGTTCAACCCTTTTTGCGGCTAGTCCAAATGGGGTTTATAAAAGTTCTGATCAAGGTGAAACCTGGACAGAGTCAAATAATGGTTTGACTAATTCATTAGGAAATATTCATAATGTCTTGTCAATTACATCTACAGGTGATACTATTTATGCTGGAATACAAGATTATGGCGCATTTAAAAGTATTGACAATGGAATTTCTTGGACAGCCGTTAATAATGGATTATATATTGGGGGTGAGCAAAGTGTTATTTCTTTAAAAGCCTCAGGATCAAATGTATTTGCAGGGACTTATGGTTGGGGTATATTTAGAAGTACTGACGGAGGTAATAACTGGGTACAAACAAATACTGGACTCGCTCATCAAGTAGTTGAATCAATAGCATTCATGGGAACTGATGTATATTGTTCCCATTGGAACGGTATTTCCAAAAGCACAAATAATGGAAACACATGGTTATCAGTTGGTAATGTCCCAGCAGGTATTTACCAACTTGCAGTTGCTGGTACTACCATTTTTGCAGGAGGCTCTGGATCAATTGGTGTAATAAAGAGTTCGGATGGTGGACAAAACTGGGTTTCAGTAAATAATGGCTTAACCGATTTGAATATTAATTCTCTGGTAGCTAATCAAAATATAATCGTTGCTGGTACAAATTCGGGTGTATTTATAAGTATAGATAGTGGTGCAAACTGGACATTGTTAAATGATGGTTTTGAATCACCAACTCCAAAAGTTCAATCATTGATTATAAATAACAATGATTTAATAGCAGGTAGTTTGTATCAAAGTGCATGGAAAAGAAGCGATTTGCAATTACAGCTTTCTATAAGTGAACTAAGCAGCAATAGTTTAAATGCTATTGACTTAGAACAAAATTTCCCGAATCCATCTATTTCCACTACAACAATCAGTTATGAAATTACCACCTCCGGGATTGTAAATTTGAGCGTTTATGACATGTTTGGAGCTGAAGTGGCTTGCATTTTTAATGGGTTTCAAACTGCTGGTTCACATAGCGTTGAATTGAATACAAGTCACTTAAAAACAGGTATTTATATATATACGATTAATTCAAATAACATAAGCACATCCAAACGACTAACAGTTATAAAATAAATAAGAACATGAAAAAGAAAATATTTAAAGTAACACTCAGCTTGACGGTTACATTTTGTTGTTTTAATTCTTTGGCACAAGTTTTTCAAACTACTGCTTCATTTACTGATGCACGATATGGACATTGTTCGGAACAGTCTACAGGCGATAAAGTGCTAATTTTTGGTGGTGTTGTGGCAAGTGGCTCTAACATTAATAGTGTTTATGAATATGATCCTGCAATTAATTTATGGTCTTCTAAAGCCAGTATTCCCAATGCTTCAGGTTTAAGTAAGAGCACTTGTGTTAAATTAAACAATGGTAAAATTCTCTTATTCGGAGGTTCTCAAAATGGTTCAGCGCCTCAGTCCAATAAAGTATTTGAATACACTATTTCTTCAGATTCTTGGGTTACGCTAACTGATTTACCAATCTCACTGGGTCGAGAGCAAATGAAATCTACGCTTATAAATGATTCTATCATCCTGTTAACTGGAGGACTTTCGACAATTTCATCTGCTTTGGAATATCCAACAACAAATTATTTATACAATACGAATACCAATACATTCACACCTGCTGGCAATTTACCAATCGGTGTAATTAACCATACATCCACCTTACTTTCGAATGGAGAAGTATTAATCACTGGGGGGTTTGATGGAAATCAAGCGAGAGATGAAGTCTATGTTTTTAATTTACAAAATGGTTGGAGAACATTGTCTTCAACATTGAGCGTTGCTGTAAGTTCACATCGCGCAGTAATAGTGAATGGCAAAGTATATATTTATGGAGGTTTTAATATTCCGCTATTTGAATTTTCTGATAAACTAGATATATACGATCCAGCTCTGGACGATATTAACCCATTAACTGTTGGCCCGCTCGCTTGCTCACAATTTGCGATGGTTGCATTTAACTCAACTATTTTGATTGCAGGTGGAAATAAGGTTTTACCGAATACATCATTTGGTGTGACGAACGAAGCTTATATATATAATTTAAACAACAATACATTTTCAACAATTAGCTCGTTGCCAAATATTCGCGGTGGAATGGAAGTTTCAGAGTTGGGCAACTCAGGAAAATTTATTTTTAGTGGCGGAAACATTTCCTTATCTGAACCCTATGATGATGCCATTATTTATGATGCAAACCAAACCGCAGGAATGATTGAAAACAATGGAGCCAATTTAATTGAAGTGTATCCAAACCCTTGTCAAAATGAATTGCATATTAAAGTAAACTCAACTGAAAATTCAACTAAATATGAAGTGTTTGATTCGATGGGGCAAATTGTACAATCTGGAGAGATAGAACCTAATAATTCAACCATATACACAAGTGAATTTCCTCAAGGTTTTTATATCATTTCAATCAATGGAAATGAGCATCAAGGTTTTCAAGTAGTTCGATAATGTTAGACCCCTTTGTACTTTTAATTCCCCAATACACCAAAATCCATGCTTGTTCGGTGAGCATTAATTAGGAATTTTATTATGTCTCCCAGCAGACGAAAGAATCCGATGAAAATAAATAAAAGTTAAAAATGAGTAAGAAAGATTTAATTAAACGTTTGAATTGGTATTACCCAATGGAAAGAATGCACGCATTTATTACATTCCCCTTGATATCAATCTATTTGATTTATAGCTGTCCTATATATGATATAATATTTCTGCTCTACGGCTTGATTGTTTGCATTTTTATTTTGTTTCAAGGACAACATTATTGGAAACTTAAACTTTATAAACTCACCGGAAAGCCATTTAACCAAATCAAGAATCTAACATTTTTTAGAAAATCAAAAACAATCAATCTTATAATGGTTGGTTTAATTCCGTTAATATTTATTATTCAGCTATTCCTTAATAATTGGACTGTAAAAAATGAGAATTTGATGTTTTGGGGTGTAGTTGCAAACGTCTTTGGTATTCTTGAACACGTCAATTATTACAACAGACAACTTATGATTGACAATACTCAGGATCTTAACTATGTTATTAGGAATAGAAAACTGAAAATTGCAAGCTTAGCGAAAGACTTATCTGAAAATGAAATTTAACAACCCTGAATTTAAAGTCTTGGGACACGAAATGAAAGAAATTTCCATTGGTTCGAAAATTGATAAATTTGGGTTGAGTTAACTATCCTTCTCATGAAAAAAGCAATCATAATTGGTGCAACATCGGGAATAGGTGAAGGTCTTGCCAAAATTTTGACTAAAAATAACTATAAAGTTGGAATTACAGGCCGAAGAACGGAACTCCTTGAAGCATTAAAAGCCCAAAAACCAAATGACTATTTCATCAGTTCGTTTGATATTTCAAATACGCAGATTATTGATGAGAAATTGAAAACTTTGGTTTCCAAGTTAGGTGGACTTGATCTTTTGGTTCTTAGTTCGGGAACGGGTGATCTAAATGAGACATTGGATTTTAGCATCGAGAAACGTACCATCGATACGAATATACTTGGTTTCACGTATGTCGCAGATTGGGCATTTAACTATTTTGAAAAACAGCAATCCGGTCATTTAGTCGCAATTAGTTCTATCGCCGGTCTGCGCGGAAATGGGGTTGCTCCCTCATACAATGCTTCAAAAGCCTATCAGATAAATTACCTAGAAGGATTGCGTCAAAAAGCTTCCAAGCTAAAATTAAAAATTATTGTCACTGATATTCGTCCCGGTTTTGTAGATACCGCAATGGCAAAAGGCGAAGGTCAATTTTGGGTTGCCTCGGTGAATAAAGCATCGGAACAAATTTTTAAAGCCATTCAAAAGAAGAAGAAAGTCGTTTATGTAACGAAACGATGGCTGATAATTTCATTACTTTTGAAAAGTATTCCCCGAATTGTTTATGATAGATTGTAATTGTTGAAATGAACCAAACCATATTCAAAGACGAAAACAACAATGCCATTCGGTTTTCAGAGTTCAACAAACTGGAAGCAGAAACACCTTTTACCGGTTTGGGAATCAAATATGTTGCATCAGGTGAAGAAACCTATTTCGCCAATGATAAAAAATTTTCGGTTAAAGAGGGTGAATACATCATTGGTAATGATTTCACATCTTCCATTGTTAAAATAGATCACGAGAAACCTGTTCAAGGACTTTGCATTGATATTTCTTCTGAAATCATTTCTGAAGTTGCCGACTATTATGATTTGAATGGCGCAGACCTCAAGGAATTTTTGCTTTCCGATCAATTTTTTGTAAATCGCTACAACATTAAAAACACCACATTAGGGTATTCATTGGTTGAAATCAATCAATCGGTCAAATCAGGGAATTTCAACAACCAATTTTTAAAGGAAGAACTGTTCTATTCATTAGCAGAGTCCATTATCACTGACCAACGCTTTATTTTCAATCATTTGAATAAGATGGATTTTAAAAAAGTGAATACCAATGAAGAAGTTTTTCGCTTGTTACTTAAAGCAAAAGAACTGCTTGATCTGCACGCAATGAAAAACTTGTCGTTGGAAGAAATCAGTGCAGGCGCCGGAATCTCAAAATATCATTTCATACGCCTTTTTAAGAACGTTTTTGGAATTTCTCCTTATCAATATCAAATCCGGAGAAGGCTAGAAAATGCAAAAATCGAACTATTGAATGGTGTTTCGATTCTAGATACTGCTTTTGCTCATGGTTACGCGGATTTAGCAACTTTCTCTAAAGCATTCAAACAAGCGTTTGGGCAAGCCCCAAGTCAATTTATGAAATAAGCAATTTTTGACAAGAAAAAGTTACTGACTATGTCTTTTTTTGTTGTAAAAAAAGCTATGATACGATTCATTTTTCTTTGTTTTCTATTCTTTATTAGTCTTAATGGGTATTCACAACTTCAGCGTAAAGTGCAATTCGGTGCGAGAGTTGAATATGTCACCGAAAATGGAAATTCTGGTTGTAAAGTACAGCAAGTTGTAAGAGGAACCAGTGTTGCACTTAAATTGCAAGAAAAGGATTTGATTGTAAAAATTGGAAATTCCACCTTCGCTTCAACGGACGAATTCATTCGTTTGTTTATGGAGTATTCACCCGATCAAGAAGTGCAATTAACGGTCTTGCGTGGCAAAAAGAAACTTGTATTAAAGGCAAAAGCTATTGCCCGTCCGTATGAAACAGATGACAATGCTACTGTGATTTACGACGAGGCAAACTACAAAGGTGGACAACTGCGTGTAATTATAAACAAGCCCTTCAAAGAAACTAAAATGCCGGCGATGTTATTCATACCCGGATATACCTGCAGCAGCATCGATGAATTGACAAACGACCATCCTTACAAACGAATCATTGACGCGTATGTAGATGCAGGATACGTAACGCTGCGCATTGAAAAAAGCGGGCTGGGTGACAGCAAAAACACGCCGCCTTGTGAGAGTTGTGATTTGCTAGATGAAATTGAAAACTTTGAAGTTGGTTTGAAAAAGCTGAAAACATTGTCGTACGTCGATACGAACCAAATCATTATTGTTGGACATTCCATGGGCGGAATCATTGCGCCGGCTCTTAGTGCAAAAAATCAAGTTGCGGGTGTTGTAGTTTATGGAACAACTGCCAAATCTTGGTTTGAATACCAAATCGAAATGTATCGTGTCCAAAATGCTTTAGCAGGAATGAATCCCATCGAAGTGGAACAATCTGTGCTTGAACAATACGATTTGAACTACCGCTATTTCGTAAAGAAAGAAAAGCTCGAAGACTTGGCTAAAGACCCGAAGGCGGATAGTGTTTTGCGAACGAGTTGGGAATACGACGGAAAAGGGAAAATCTATTCGAGAAATGCGGAATACTGGAGACAAATACAAGATTATCCACACCTCGAAAACTGGAAAAATACCAAGGCAAAAGTGTTGGTTCAATTTGGCGAATCTGATTTTCAAGCCTTTTCAAGAGCTGACCATCAGCAAATAGTAAATACAGTGAATCATTTTCACCCTGGTAATGCTATCTTAAAAACCTATCCATCAACGGATCACTTCTTTGCCAAGTCGGGTACTATGCAGGAAGCCTACAATAAATTTTCAAATGGACAGATCCAGCAATTGTTTGATGAATACAATCAAGAAGTTGGACTTTCAGCTGTTCAATGGAGTAATGACGTCCTTTCAAAAAAGGATGAGACGATACTCCCTGAAAAAGGATGGAAAAAATTGAATACGGAGCGCTATTCGGGAAAACAAGATGACATTGCGTTTATCAATGAGAAAGAAGGATGGTATGTCAATGGATACGGAAGTATTTATCATACGCAAAATGGTGGTGAAACTTGGGAAAAGCAATTGGAAAAGAAAGGAACTTTTTTCCGCTGCATTGCCTTTGTGGATAGTCTGCGTGGTTTTGCTGGAACTGTTGGAACCGATTACTTCCCAGATGTGACAGATACTATTCCATTATATGGAACAACAGATGGTGGAAAAACATGGAATCCTGTTTCATATGCTGGACCTTATGTGAAAGGGCTTTGTGCAATGGATATCGTGAAAGAGCAATACATCAATCATGGCAAAATCGATTATAAAATTCACATCTTCGGGGTTGGACGTGTCGGAAGCCCTGCCAACATGATGGTGTCGCACGATGGCGGTTTAACATGGACATCTAATAGCATGAACAAAGAGTGTAAAATGCTTTTCGATATAAAAATGTTTGATAAGAATACCGGTTTCGCTTGCGCTGCGTCAGATGAGGACATGGGAAAATCGAATGCATTGATTTTAAAGACCAGTAACGGCGGCAAAACCTGGAAAAAAGTATACCAATCCAAACGTCCATTTGAAGGCACTTGGAAGGCTTCGTTTCCGACGGAAAAAACGGGTTATGTTACCATTCAATCCTACAACCCTGATCCAAACGTGAAACAACAACGCATTGCCAAAACAACCGATGGCGGTGAAACCTGGAAGGAAATCAATCTTGTTGAAAATGCAGGAGCCAGAGAATTTGGAATTGGATTTATCGACGAAAATCATGGATTCGTTGGCACCATGAACAGCGGCTACGAAACCAAAGACGGCGGATTAACCTGGACTCCAATCAATCTGGGAATGGCTTGCAATAAAATCAGAATTTACCGAGATGCCAATGGAAAAATCTATGGTTATGCGATTGGTGTGGAAGTGTTGAAATTTTAAAGTGGCAAAATCGGTAAAATAAACGACATAAAACTTTTCATTGGTTTTAATTGTTTTGAAAGAAAATTTTGATTCTCACATACGTCTTATGAAAAATTATAATGAAAAAAGAATATTTATGAAATTTATTTTTCTATTGATTTTGTTTTCTCATTTTTCCTCGCTTTTCTCACATGGAACGGAAACCAAATTATGACCGATAACAACTATTTTAACGAAATGGTTAATACCTCACAATCATTGAATCAGGCATACGGTTATTTGTGGTGGTTAAACGGAAAACCGTCGTTTATGGTACCCAATTTACAAACTGTATTTCCAGGATTTATGACGACTTTTCCTTTATCTCACAGATGCAGTTGGGTCCTGATGGAAAAATATATGTTTTATTTGTGGAATACGATAGCGCAATAGAACTACCTGTTAATACCCTTAACCGCATTGTGTGTCCCAATACGGCCAATCCAACTTTTGAATATGGAGTATTAACGTTTAATGGAAGCGCCAGTGCAGGTAACTTCAATGGATTACCCAATTTTCCCGCATGGATTTTTGAAAACTACGATTCCACTTATGTGGCATTAGGTCCTGATAACGTGAACCTTTGTGATGTAGGCGGTTCTTTGCAATTGAATGCAGGTAATCCAGGTGCAACCTACCTTTGGTCAACAGGCAGCACAGAACAATCCATTACGGTTGATGCGCCCGGAACTTACTTTGTTACCGTAACCGGTAGTTGTGGATTGGGGTCAGATATTATAACGATTACTTCTGATGGCTGTAACCAACCTGATCCAGATCCCAATCCAGATAATACACTTCCAGTTCTCATTGCTCCAAACGTCTTTACTCCTGAAAATGAGGATAATATCAATGAAAATTACTTCTTGACCTGTCAAAACATTAGTTACTTAAAATTGATTATCACAAACAGATGGGGAAATATCGTATTTGAGGGAGAAAGCAATGATGTGGTAAACAATAATCCTTCTTGGGATGGAAAAAATGCAGTTGAAGGCGTTTATTTTTACAGCTATAAAGCCCTAGATAGCAATGAAAAACTGTTGGAAGGTCATGGATTTCTCCATTTGATTCGATAGGTTTCCTATCTAAACTTTTAGATGATTTAATTATTTTTAAAACAATTTTCGACATTAAAAAAACAGCTGAATAACTAGAACGATGAAAACAATTCAACCTATTTTATGACGAGATGATAAAAATTTCAACATGCCTAATAATCTTATTTTCCTCCTTTTGTTTTGGACAGAAAGAGGCTAATGTTTGGCATTTTGGTAATGGGTATAGCTACGATTTTAACTCAGGAACAGCTGCATTGAACACGACACAAAGTGCCATGTTTACCTCTGAAGGAAGCACTTCTTATTGCGATGAATTTGGCAATCTACTTTTTTACTCCAACGGCGGTGGTAGAGTTCCTGCGTCGGGTCAAGATCCCGGACATATCTGGAACAAGAATAACCAGGTAATGTACGACATGCAAGGACTGGAAGGTGGTGGATTTAGTGCGGTTCAATCATCCGTAATCGTCCCTGATCCCGGGGAACCAGACATGTATTACCTGTTTACGATGGAGGAGCTAGAACATTACATTGATGCTACGCCTCAAATTTTAGCGCAAGAACCGAATGGAAGAGGCTTTCGCTATTTTAAAATTGACATGACCCTCAACAATGGTTTGGGTGATGTTGTGGAAGCCGATGTGCCGATTTATGATTATTCATTTGAAGGACTTTGTGCGATTCGTCACGCAAACAAACAAGATTATTGGCTATTGATTTATCAAGATACCACTGGAATTGGGGTGTATAGTTTAACGCAAAATGGCATTTCACTTTCGGCAGTATATCCAACGGGTGCTCCTGTAAATGGAGGAGTTATCAAATCCTCGCCATCTAGTGCTAATCCCGGCGCAGTGTGTTGTCAAAAAGTAATGACTTCCCAAGGACTCTTCGACTTTGATTTAACAACGGGTGTATTGTCCAATCAGGTCAATTTACCTATCAATAATGAGACTGCTTATGAGTTTTCACCGAATGGTTTATTCTTGTATTCATCACTAACTAACCAAAGTAACGGGCAACAGCAATTGATTCGTTATGACTTGTTAGATGCATTTGAAACAGGAGTTAGTGTGGAATCAACAATGGAGGTTATCGATCCGACGGTCCAAACTTCATTGTATTATATGCAATTGGCTCCCGATGGAAAAATCTACTTCAACCATTTCGATTTTCCAAACGGTTTCACAAAATTAGGAACCATTGATTGTCCAAATGGATCGGCTCCGACCGTGAATTATGATGTTCTTTCTGTGGATATATCCTCAGAGGATGCATTTTATGCCTTACCAAATTATCCGTCTTGGATTTTCTATTCGAGCTTTGATCAATACATTAATCTTGGTCCCGATACGTTAAATTTATGTCAGGGGGATACCTTGACTCTAAACGTAGGAGCGGGAGACTCGTGGTTTTGGTTTGGACAACTGGAAAGTGGAAATACATTTACAAGTACCAATCAGTTGGTCACCATTACCCAACCCGGAAATTATACGGCTAGCGTTACAGGTACTTGTGGCCAGGGTTCAGATATCATTACGATTACATCTGATGGCTGTAACCAACCCGATCCGGATCCCGAACCTGAACCTGAAGATGAAGATGAAACTCCCGTGCTCATTGCTCCAAATGTATTTACTCCTGAAAATGGTGATGAAACCAACAATGCGTATTTCTTGAGTCTCCAAAATATCAGTTATTTAAAGTTGATTATTGTAAATAGATGGGGCAACGTTGTTTTCGAGGAAGAAAGCAGTGATTTACTCAACAATAATCCTTCATGGGATGGAAGAAATGCCACGGATGGTGTTTATTTTTACCGCTACCAAGCAAGAGACAACAACGAACAACCCCTGGAAGGTCATGGTTTTCTGCATTTGGTGAGGTGATTGTTAGCAACCCATCCCTAATGAGGTTCGATAATTCGATGTTCCTGTCTACAAGGAAAAGCCAGTCAAATTTGACTGGCTTTTTGCGTTTCAAGAATTGTCGAAAGTTTACTTTCAAAAACGAATGGGAATGCAAAAAGGGGACATAAAATCTTTCTTTGGAGCAGAAAAAATCATTATTTACATTCGTATAAAAGCAACAATTAACATAAACAATCGTCTGATTTATTTGTTATTAGATAAAAATTTGTGATGTGAAAATAATTGTAATGTCAATTTTCTTTGTGGTGTTTGGATACTGTTGGTCTCAACAACTTGAGTTTCAGTATACGAATCAGCAACTTAATGCGTACAACGATTTAACATCAGACACTCCAATTTTTACACAAAATTTTGATGATCAAGTTTCCAGTGCTATTCCGATAGTTCCTTTTACCATTGGAGGACAAGCGTACAATACGCTTTTTGTAAGCACCAATGGTTTTATAACCTTAGGTCAGGCAGCCAGTGCTACGAATTACAACCCCATTTCTCAGCCACCCGGAACACCAGTAATTGCTCCGTTTGCAGGTAATTTGGAAAGTGCAAATAACAATGCAAGAATAAGTTATCAAATTGTAAATGGGTTTAATAATGTCCCAACAAGCATCATCATTCAATGGGAAAATGTGAGGCGCGTAGGTATACAAGGAGAGTCTTTTTCGTTTCAGGCTAAACTCTACTTTACCACATTTATCTTGCCCGGAATTGATTTTGTATATGGTGATTTTTCTTCGGTTAATAGCACCCAAACTCCAATTGAAGTGGGTATTCGTATTGGAAATGGAAATACATCTACCAATTTTCAAAATATCCAAGTCAATAATGGAGATACCTGGGTGCCTCAGCAATTTGGTAGCAACGTCAACTCCACTTGCCTGTTTCCTTCTTCCTCTGGATCTTCTGGTGTACCACCTTCAGGGATGACCCATCAATGGTATCTTCTATACAACAATAATCAACCTACGGTGAACACTTCTCCCATTTGTAATCAGGATGGAAATGTGGTTATTTATTCCAACTATGACGGTGGAACACTCAATATAAACTGCGACCAAAACATCCCCAACCTAAAAATTGGAATTTGTACATATGAACCAGTAATCGTAAATATTAATGGTCCGTTTGTAGGAAACATCACAGAAGTCTTGTACGCAGGCTTTAATTCCAATCAAAACAACAACAACTGTGGATTGGGAAATTTCACAACCAGTATTTCCGGTGTAAACCCTTCCATTGT
>CANMHB010000019.1 GCA_947497485.1 Flavobacteriales bacterium | reverse complement strand
CATCCGTTTTTGAATTTATTAAGTCAAAGTGTTCTACCAAAATCTCGGGTAGAAATAGTTTCAATAATTCCAGTTGAGTTTCCAATTCATTTTTTTGACAAAAATCGGAATTTCAAATCAATTCCTCCCCAACTTTTGGTTATGATCCCTCGTTTTGCAAATTTTGTATCTCTTGATGAAACAGCTCTTCGATTGTCCATTGTTAAGAATGATTAATTTGTTTTTGAAAAACTATTTTTTTTTACAAAACTAAATAGATAGAAGATTTATAAACTCTTACAAATGAAATTTCTAATTCTAAGGATTCTCTCGAATTTTAAAATTCAAAATTTATCTCACCAATTTCTATCAAATGCCGAATCAACCATTTTATCCTCGGTTTTCGTTTTTAAAGCGTAATTAAAACCAGAATACACCGAATAGGAACCATAATTTCCCTTTTTGTCTATTGCCAAAAAGCAACATTGCAAATTAGTAAGGTCCTTATGCTTTGAAATGATTCTTCGAACTGCCTCCTTACAAGCTTCCGTGGGCGTGTATCCCTGACGCATTAATTCTACAACTGTATGACTTCCAGCTATACGAATAATTGCCTCTCCCATTCCGGTAGCTGTTGCCGCACCAACCTCATTATCTACAAAAAGTCCAGCACCTATGATTGGCGAATCCCCTACCCGACCATGCATTTTGTAAGCCCAACCACTGGTTGTACATGCGCCGCTAAAATCACCATTGGCGTCCATTGCAATCATTCCAATTGTATCGTGATTTTCGTGATTAATTTCTGGTTTTACAAATAGATTTTTATTTTCTTTTCGCCATTGCTCGTAATCTTTTTTTACCTCTGGCAATGGTGTTTTTGCGGTTTTAAAACCCATCTCCAAAGCAAATTTTTTAGCTCCAGATCCAACTAACATTACATGTTGTGTTTTATCCATTACGGCACGTGCGACTGAAATTGGATGAGCAATTCCTTCAAGAAAAGCTACGGAACCACATCGTGATTGTTCATCCATAATACAAGCGTCTAATGTTACATGTCCATCGCGATCTGGCCTTCCTCCAATCCCAACACTTCTGTTTGTAAGATCAGCTTCTGTAACTCTTACCCCTCTTTCAACTGCGTCGATTGCTTTTCCTCCCTTTTCAAGTATTTCCCATGCTGCGCTATTAGCCGCTAAACCATGATTCCATGTTGAAAGTATAATCGGACCGTCTGCAATACCTTCTGTTGAAGCTTCTAACAAATTTGAAGCACTTAGAGGTTTGATAACAGAAAGTGCACCAGCTATTGCTCCCAACTTAAAAAACGTACGTCTTTTCATCGCCCTTCTTTTTTACGTAATTCGGAAGCTAGCCATTTCTGAAATACATCCGCATTTTTCATATGGTCGGCACCTGAAACAGCAAAATTATGTCGTCCGGAGTAATCGGGCTTTGCACACATAAATAAATAGTTAACATTTGCTCGATTCAATACAGCATCAACTACCTTCGGAGAAGGCAGGCATATTGGTCCAGGCGGCAATCCTTTGATTTTATATGTGTTGTATGGACAATCAATATCTCTGTGAACATTTAAAAGTCGCTGTACTCCCTTCAATTTATCACCCCAACAAAACTTAAAAGTTGGATCAGATTGTAATTTAACACCTTGATTAATTCGATTTAAATATAATCCTGCGATGATTGGCCATTCATCCGAATGAACTGACTGTTCAGAATATACGATACTTGCAAGTGTAACTGCTTGACTAGGTGTTTGCAAACCAATAGACTTTAATTTACTCTTGCGATCAGCTGTCCAAAAACGTTTAAATTCAGCTGCCATTCTCTCTACGAAAAGTTCCTCACCTGTATCATAATACATTTTGTAGGTGTCAGGTATAAACAGTGCTGGTAGCTGTTCAACAGTAAATCCCAATCGTTTGAGTGTATTACCATCCAATAGATAAAATACCAATTTCGAACTATCAACGGCTAATATTTTTGATAACTTACTTGCCATTTGATATATATCTCGACAATTTGTGAATGTTACTTCAACCTCTAATTCAGCATTACCATTACCATTCGAATTGATTGTAAAACCATTTAAAAGCGTTCTAAAATTTGTTGATTCTTCGATTAAATACTTCCCTTGAGCGATGCTTTCTTTCGTCAATCCTTTATATTCTCCTACCGATATGAATCCTTTAGTATCGTCGATTATTCCTTGACCCTTTAACTCCTGGGCAAGTTGATTCAAATCCATTGGTTCTTTAATGTAAAACTCAATATCTCCCTCATTTGTTGTCTTCTGATTTCCAGCAAGGAACAACATAATTTTTGGAGCCCCGATTGCAACAAGAACAAGTGTCAATACTATTCCTGCTATAATTATATTTCTTTTAGACATAATTGATAACTTATTTCGTCAATTCTATTCCCTTTATATTTCAACCAGTTTTTTCTGATTCCAACTCGTGTAAAGCCGCATTGCTCAAACAAAGCAATACTCGGCTCATTATCCCCATGTATGGCACACTGCAAGTTAGTTAATTCCAAAATATCTCGAGCATATTCAACAATTAGTTTTATGCTTTCTTGGGCAAAACCTCGCCTTCGATCGGCTTGATCTGCCACCATAATTCCAATCGTTGCATAACCATGTTTGAAGTTCACATCGTAAAGATCGATTGTCCCAATGGAATTTCCATTCTCATTCAAGCAAATCATAAAACGCAACTCTCCAGAATTTCGAATATTTGATTGTTGCTCAATCAGTTGATGAATTGAATGCATCGAAAAAGGAACCTCCGTGTTGGATACTTTCCAATTACTCGGATCATTTTCCCAAATAAAAAGTTTCGTAGCATCCTCTGCTTCAACAACACGTAAATAAATGGAATTACCCTTTAACATGCGTTAATTTTTCAAGTCTATTTTGAATTTCATCCGTTGTATAAAATGGAATTCCTTCATAGGTAGAACTCAAATTTAATCCAAAAACACAATTCAATTGCCCATTTTCGCGAATAATTTCCAAAAGATCTTTTAGTCTGTGAATTTCTTCGTTGGGGAAAAGCAATTCTTTTATCGGAGTTAAACAGGTACTTTTTAGATTAACTGCTCGATCAAATTGTTTGTACTTCAAGGCAATTTCATCTATAGAAAGATGATGCTTCAAGGGAATTAGAATAGTTGGAATACGTTTTAGCTGAATTAGCGCAATCAATTTTTCTACAGGTAAGTTTTCATCTTTTCCATTGACTTTCAAACTAAAAAACGATTCTTCTGTAGAAATACCAATGTGAGGAGGTATTTTATCCGCATGTAAAATCCATAAGAAAGAAGCACTATAATCAGCGTGATCGAGGTACAACTCAATGAAATCAAATTGAAAATCACACTTCGATTGTTCCATTATAAACCAAGGTTGCTGGACCAATTAAATAAATATTCGTATATCCTCCAACGGGATTCCGATCGAATTGGGTGATCAAATCACCTCCTTTGACTTTTATCTTAATTTCCTTCGATTCAATTTCCGAAACCGAATCCCAAACTAAAGCACAAGCTGTAGCTCCTGTTCCGCAAGATAAAGTTTCATCCTCAACACCACGTTCATAAGTTGCAATGGCTATTTCGTTTGAAGAATTTTCTTTGAGTAAATTAACATTAATACCTTCTTCACGAAATTCCTCTGAAAAACGAACGTTTCGGCCTAATGAAATAACATGTTTTGAGGAAATGTCTTCAGTAAACTTTATGTAATGGGGTGAACCCGTATATACAACAAATGAATCACCTCGATTTTCTATTTTATCGACATCAATCATTTTTAATTTCACCAAATCTTCCGTAATCGAAGCCTCATGAATCCCATCAATCGCATCAAATTGAATTGATTGAGTAACATCTATTCCTATTACACGTGCAAAATGAACAGCGCACCGAGCTCCGTTTCCACAAAAACTCTGGCTTCCATCGGCGTTGTAATAATCCATATAAAATGCAGCTGAAGAAGTCTTATTTATCTTAATTAAACCATCTGCTCCTATTCCAAACCTTCTTTTGCACATTTTTTGAATCTGAACGATTGTTAAATCATCATATTGACCATTTAGATTGTTCAACAACAGAAAATCATTTCCTGTACCTTCATATTTGGTGAATTCTACTGTCATAATTTCTGACAAAATTACCACAAAATTGAATAGGAAACTGCTTAACATTCTTTAACTGCATTCATCTAATAAATTGGAATGGTTTGTGTTATTATTGCATTGATTAAAATTTTAACACTATGAATTATCTATCTTATCTGAAAATTTTTGGTGTCGGCATTTTAGGTGGCACCCTTCCTTTTGCGACTTATTTTGTGATTAACTACAGTCAAATGAAACTTTCCGATCAAGTTATTGACGGAAATCGGATGAATACACTTCCAGTGAGTTTTACAGGTGGAATAGATCCAAATATAGATTTTACTGCAGCCTCCGAAAATACGATTAATTCAGTTGTTCACGTTACGACTAAGGTTGTGCAAACTACATTTCAACGGGATATTTTTCAAGAGTTTTTCTATGGCCCGGGTGCAGGTGGACGTGAATTCAAGCAATATGGTTCTGGTGCAGGATCAGGTGTGATTGTTTCATCAGAAGGTTATATCGTTACAAACAACCACGTGATCGAAAATGCAAGTGAGATTGAGGTTATTCTAAACGATAACTCAAAATATACCGCAAAGATTGTTGGTGCAGACCCAGCTACTGATATTGCCGTTCTTAAAATTGAAGGAAGTGGATTTAAACCAATTCCTTTGGGCAATAGCGATGATTTGAAAATCGGAGAATGGGTTTTAGCAGTTGGAAATCCATTTAATCTAACATCCACAGTAACAGCTGGAATTGTTTCAGCTAAAGCAAGAAATATAAATCTGTTAAGTGAACGATCCGGCAAGGAAGTCGTTCCAATTGAGTCTTTTATTCAAACAGATGCAGCCGTAAATCCGGGTAACAGTGGTGGAGCTTTAGTAAATACTCGAGGAGAACTTGTGGGCATTAATACAGCTATTGCTTCACAAACAGGAAGTTACAGTGGTTATTCCTTCGCTGTTCCTGTTAACCTTGTTCAAAAAGTAATGCGCGATTTAATTGACTATGGAATTGTTCAACGTGGATACCTTGGTGTTCAAATTGCGGACATCACACAAGAAGTAAAAGAAACCAACAAATTACCTAATCTAAAAGGTGTTTTTGTAGCAAAAGTAATTGAAGACGGAAGTGCGGATAAAGCTGGATTGAAAGATGGGGATGTAATTTTGAAAATTGGTAACAAAGAAGTTAATTCAGTAGCCTCTTTGCAAGAAGAAATTGGAAAACGTCGTCCAGGAGACAAAGTCAGTATAACGATTCGTCAAAAAGATGGAGATGAACTCATTAAGGAATTAATTTTGCGTAACAAAGAAGGGGAAACATCGTTAGTCTCCAAAGAGGAAATAAAAAAGAATGCAGCACTTGGTGCTACGTTTATTGAACTTAACGACAAGGAGAAAAAAGAGTTGAATGTTTCATATGGGGTAAAAATAAAAACGTTGGCAGCCGGAAAGTTAAAATCATTAGGTTTAACCGAAGGAACAATAATAACCAAAATTAACAACGAACCTGTAGAATCAGTAGAACAGCTGACCACGAAATTAAATGGAATTAACCGTGGAATTCTGCTCGAAATCATGTCGGAAAGCGGAAAAAAAGATTATGTCGGATTCGGACTTTAAAAATCCAAAAAAGGCATAGTTTTTGGTAGTGAGCAAAGGCTGAAAATAGTTAAAAAAAAATTAAAAAAAAATTTTTCAGTTCGCTATTTTTGGCGTTACTTTGCCTCCTATTCCTTTGTACTATTTATTAATTTTTTAACAGCGAGGTAAAGTCAGAATGAGACAGCTTAAAATCACCAAATCGATTACAAATCGTGAAAGTCAATCTTTAGATAAATATCTTCAAGATATCGGTCGTGAAGAACTTATTACCGCAGAAGAAGAGGTAGAATTAGCAAGAAAAATTAAGGCCGGCGATCAAAGGGCCTTAGAAAAATTAACAAGAGCAAACTTACGTTTCGTCGTTTCAGTAGCGAAACAATATCAAAATCAGGGCTTAACCTTGCCAGATTTGATTAATGAAGGGAATTTAGGTTTGATTAAAGCCGCACAAAAATTTGATGAAACAAGAGGATTTAAATTTATTTCCTATGCCGTATGGTGGATTCGTCAATCTATTTTACAAGCTTTAGCAGAGCAAGCGCGAATCGTTCGCTTACCACTAAATCAAGTTGGTTCCCTAAACAAAATTAACAAAGCATTTTCTCGTTTAGAACAGGAATATGAAAGACCGCCATCAGCAGAAGAATTAGCTGAAGCACTTGAGGTTCCTGAAGATAAGATTAAAGAAAGCTTAAATGTTTCTGGAAGACACGTTTCTATGGACGCACCGCTTACAACAAACGAAGATGGTGGAACCTTAATGGATGTTATGGCAAATACGGATGCCCCGAAAACGGATCATGTATTGATGGCTGAATCTCTTCAAAAAGAAATCGAACGATCTTTGAGCACGCTCACAGATAAAGAACGTGAGATCATTCGTCTTTTCTTTGGAATCGGCATGAACCATGGTTTAACCCTTGAAGAAATTGGAGCGAAATTCAATTTAACGCGCGAACGAGTTCGTCAAATTAAAGAGAAAGCAATCCGACGACTTCGACATACTTCTCGAAATAAACTCTTGAAACCCTATTTGGGATAAAAACTTAGCGAAAGGCTATCGGTCAAACACCGGTAGCCTTTTTTGCTTCTTACTTTTGCAAACTTTTAATTAATCATCTAAATAATGGAAACAGCAATAGGCTACGAAAAAGAACTAAAGTCTCATATTGAGCAAGAAAGAGCAGCGGTAAAACTGCAAAGTAAAGTTGGAGAATTACTTTACGACAAAGGAATCGAATTAGTATTATTTCGTCATCACCTAACGGATGTGACAATTTCAGAAATTCTTAACCTTCACGAATACGCAGGTCAAGTTGTGAATAAACCAATTGATGTATTTACTACCTCTGAATTAGCAGAAATTATTACAACCTTGGAAGTTCCTGCATCGAAGCTAGATATTGGGAAGTTAGCTAGCGAATGGTTAGCTGAAAAAGAAAATTTTAATTCAAAGATTGAATTTTTAAGTAATAAACTAGGTACGCTGAAACGAAATACAGGTGGTGAAATTGAACCAAGAGATGTGGTTTTGTATGGTTTTGGTCGTATAGGTCGACTTGCTGCTCGAGAATTAATCAAGCAAGCTGGTAAAGGTCAACAATTGCGATTGAGAGCAATCGTGACTCGTGGATCTTCGGATGCAGATATTATCAAAAGAGCTTCTTTACTTCGCAATGATTCAGTGCATGGTGCATTCAAAGGATCTGTAATTGAAGACCTGGAAAATAAAGCACTCATCATCAATGGACAAATTGTAAAAATGATTGATGCCCCTGCTCCTGAAGAAGTTGATTATACAAAATACGGAATCAACAATGCATTAATCATTGACAACACTGGGGTTTTCTCAAATCGGGAGGCATTGTCTCGCCACCTTAAAGCAAAAGGAGCCTCGAAAGTATTACTAACAGCACCTGGAAAAGAAGTACCAAATGTGGTTTATGGAATTAATCAAGGAACCCTTGACATTGAAAATGAAACCATTTATTCTGCCGCTTCTTGCACGACAAATGCAATTTCACCTATTCTAAAAGTTGTAAACGATAAATTTGGAGTTGTAAAAGGTCATATTGAAACGGTTCACGCATATACCAACGATCAAAACCTTTTGGATAATATGCATAAAAAACCACGTCGCGGTCGTTCAGCTGCAATCAACATGGTTATTACCTCTACAGGTGCAGGAAATGCTGTAACGAAAGTAATTCCAGAATTGAAAGATAAATTAACTGCAAATGCGGTTCGTGTTCCAACTCCTAATGGTTCGTTAGCAATATTAAGCCTTGAATTAAATAAGAATACCACCTTAGAGGAGATAAATGCTGAAATCAAAAACGCTGCTTTAAATGGTGATTTGGTTAACCAGATTTATTATTCATTCGACCCTGAATTGGTGTCGAGTGATATCATTGGAAATACATGTTGTTCGGTATTTGATTCAAATGCTACCATAGTATCTAAGGATGGTAAGAATGTTGTTTTGTACGCATGGTATGACAATGAATTTGGATATACAAAACAAGTAATTCGACTTGCTAAATACGTTTCCAAAGTTCAACGTGCAATTTACTATTAAGATTTTAAAATCATAATTCTAAGAAAAAGGCTCCTACAAGGAGTCTTTTCTTTTTTGGAGAATTCTTAATTTTACTTAGATGAAGAAAATTACGATTGCCATTGATGGATATTCTGCTTGTGGGAAAAGTACACTTGCGAAAGATCTTGCTGAACGACTTAATTTTGTTTTTGTCGATTCTGGAGCAATGTATCGCGCTGTTTCACTCTACTGTCTGCGGAATAATTTAATCGTTGATGGAAATCCCAAAATTGAACAAATCATAGCTGACTTACCGAACATTCAAATGCATTTCGAAAAACAAGCGGATAAGACTAGTTTGTTTTTGAACGACGAAGATGTCTCAGAAGAAATACGAAGTAACGCAGTAGCAGAAGTCGTTTCTAAAATTGCAGCGATTGGTCCTGTTCGTGAAAAGCTCGTTTTGGAACAACAGAAAATGGGCGACAATGGCGGAATAATTATGGATGGTCGGGATATCGGATCTGTCGTATTTCCATATGCTGAATTGAAAATATTTGTCACCGCGAATGAAGAAGTAAGAGTTCAAAGAAGATATGATGAACTTAAAAGAAAAGGAATTCAATCTACGCTGGATGAAGTTCGAAAAAATCTACAGGAACGAGATTACATCGATACACATCGTGAAATTAGTCCCTTGATTCAAGTTGATGATGCAATCATTTTGGATAATTCCAATCTAACGCGCGAAGAGCAAGTTGATTTTGTTTTGAAATTGATAAGAGAATTAAATATAAATCGATGATTAAATTCAAATAAACTTTTTCACAATTACAAATTAAGTTTTCACAAGTTCAGTTCAAAAAAATAGAAATGTTGTGCTAACTATCTATCTTTGTTCCAAATTATGGAATCCAAAAAATTCACGCTATTCTTTCTATTATTAATTCTTAATAGTTACTGTTTTTCACAACTAATTAACCAGGCAGAATATGATTTTTTAATCAAAAAATCCTTTAAACAAAAACAAGATCAAATCGAATTACAAAAAATTCATGAAGATATTTTAAAAAGTAATTATGACCTCGCACTACAACGAATTTCTCGAAATAGAAAAAAGAAAAAGCTAATTTCTGCACTTAGAACTTATCATGCTTCAATCGAATATATCAAAAGTAATTATGAGAATTCATTAAAACTGTGCGACTCAGTAATTAATGAAATTGATAAAAAAGAACTTTCAGGATATTACATTCGAGCCCTAAATTATAAAGCCAAGGCTATATCAGCAATGGGAGAAACTGATAAATCTCTCGATTTAATTAATAAGGCCAATCAATTCGTTAAGAAAACAAATGATAAATTTCAGTTAGCCGCAATATTATATTATCGAGGAGTATTTACAGCCGAGAAGGGAAACTTTCAAGAGGCAATAAAAGATTTAAAACAGTCAAAAAAAATAAGTCAAAAAATTAACGATTTACTGAATGAGTCCGCTACTCTTTCCTTCATTGGTTTATGTTTATCACACGAAGGAAATTATGCAGAAGCAATTGAGGTGTTAAATGAAAGCATTGTTATCCGACTTGAAATCGGAGATAAACGCGGCTTAGCTAATTCTTACTTAAATATGAACAAAGTTTATACGGAGTTGAATGATTCGGATAAACGGTTTTATTATGAAAATAAAAGCCTGAAGATTTGCGAAGAAATAGAGGATTTGCAATGTATCAGTGGTCGACTTACAAATATTGGAGATATCTTCTTTCTTAAAGGTGAATATAAAAAAGCTTTAAGGTATCAAATAAATGCTTTAAAAATAGCACGCAAAATTGGTATTGATTATCGAATAGCTGAAATTCACCAACACATTGCCCAAGTTCATAATGCGACTAAAAAATTCGATTTAGCCCTTAACCACATTGATAGTAGTATCTCATTGCGAACAAAAATTCAAGAAAATGAAGGTATAGGAAATTCATTGATAATAAAATCAAACATTTTACTTAATATCAAAAAAAATAAAGATGCTTTAATTGCCGCCGATGCTGCTATGAAGCTAGCAAATGAGTATAAATTAGTTCATGTAAAACGAGATGCACATTACATTTTGAGTCAAATTTTAGAGCAAAACGGTACAACTCTGCAAGCACTCGATGAATTGAAAAAATTTCACTTTCTTAAAGATAGTTTGCTGAGTATCGAAAAATCTAAATTGATAATCCGAAATGAACTCGCAAGAAAATACGAAATCAACGAATTAAAAAATAAAAGAATTCAATCGGAGAAAGAATATCAGTTGAAGGAGCAAAAGCAAAAAACTAGAAATTTAATTTGGGTCGGGATTATAATCATTTCTTTACTATTGGGCTCTTCTTATCTTATTTATCTTCGATATAAATCCGAAAAAAGACTTAACAAAATTGTCACTGAAAATCAAAAACTCAATGCTCAAATAATAGGTCTTGAAAAGAAATCAATATTCTCTCAGACAATATCATCAATAGCTCATGAATTAAATACACCTTTAGGGATAATTTTTGCTGGAACGAAGGAAGTAAAAACCGCTGTAACGAATCAAAACAATATTCTCTTCAATAATAATCTCAACGCTGAATGTTTGGATCTTGTTAAATTTTGGCTTCCCACAATAAAAGAAACTAAAAAATTATTTGGAAGGGATTTAAGAAGATTAATAGAGCAAATTTATATAATTCTAAAAACACATAATTTTTTAGCAGATGAGCAACTAGAGGCACTATCAATTAAAATTGCAGAACTTAACCCTGATTCTGAGGCAGAATCTTTTATCTCAAGCGTTTTCAAATCAAATCATCCAATTGAAATTATCGATTTACTGCTAGAATTAAAAAAACAATACTTACTTGATTTAGCAATTGAACAGGCTGTAAATACGACAAAAAATGTTGTTGCTGAAATGAACGTATTAGCTGAAAATCAAATATCTACGATTGAGTTTGAAATATTTAATTTATACGATTCATTAGTAAATTCACCAACTATTAATGAGTTAAAAGAACAAAATATTTCGTATTCACTTTTAATTGACAAAGGAAAGATTATTCGATTTGACAAGATTAGTTTTGCTCAAATTGTTTCTCTACTCATTCAAAATGCCATTGAATCATTTGATCAAAATCAATCCATGCGAAAGATAGAGATTACTTGTTCTCAAAACGACGATTACGAAATAATTTCGTTTAGAAATAATGGTATTGAAATCCAACCCGAAAATATTCATAGAATATTTGATAGATTTTTCACAACGAAAAGTAGAAAATTACATAGAGGATTGGGATTGAGTACCGTAAAATCAATCATCGAAGGTTATGGCGGTAAAATCGTAGTCAACTCAAACAAAGAAATTACAACCTTTGATTTGTATATCAAAAAAATGACTTAATAAAATGTGGTTTAAACCCTTACAGGACAGAAAGACTTTTCAATGGATTTGGAAAATGTTCTCAAATCAAAAGATTCATAAAATAAATCTGCTGAAAGAGCCAAAATGAACATGTAAGCGAAGAAAACAAAGTGGAGTATATCGCTCTCGCTCTAAACTCCCACTCTGTTTTGTGACCCCGAAAGTCGAAAAATCTTACTTTATAATGATTTGGAAGGAGTTTTGGACTGGGAAGAATTCAACAAAAAATCAAGATAAAGTGCGATAATGAGTGTGAGAGCGAATAAAACGGAGTGGAGTATATCACTCTCGCTCTAAACTCGCACTCTGTTTTGTGACCTCGCCAGGAATCGAACCTGGATCAAAAGTTTAGGAAACTTCTATTCTATCCGTTGAACTACGAAGTCGAGTTTGTAAATTTAAACATTATCCAAATTAGATTTTGGCAATAACTTTTCAATCTCATTCCAAACCGAAATTGCAGCTGCATCCCAACTGAAGATTACACTGCGCTTTAATCCCAACTTTGAAAGATTGTTACAAAGTAACTCATCACTCAAAAGTTGATTCATTCCTGAAGCAATGTCATTTACATTAAACGGATCACAATAAATAGCTGCATCCCGAGCGACCTCTGGCAAACAAGAAGCATTTGCAGCAAGGATAGGTGTACTGCAACGCATTGCCTCAACTAATGGTATACCAAATCCTTCAAAATAGGGAACATATGTCAAAGCCTTTGCGGATGCCATCACTTTTATCAGTTCATTTGATTCTAAATGTCCAGTGAAAATAACCCTTGCTTTTACTTTTTCAGAAATTCGAATTTTATTCTCCCGCCACATAGAGCTGCCCACAATTACAAGACAAATTTCGAGATTCGATTCAGATACAAGTTCAAAAGCTTCAATCAATCGCTGCACATTTTTACGCGGATGCAAAGAACCTACAAATAAAAAATAAGGTCTTCCTTCTGTGTATTTTACTCTGATATTAATTTGTTCTGATTCTGAAATTGGTTTATAGTTTTCGTTTGCCCCATTGTAAATTGAGCAGATTTTATGCTCATCAATCTGATAAATTGACTGGATATCCTTTTTCGAATGGTTGGAAACAGTAATTATGCGTTCAGCCTTTTCGGCAAATTTCGGAAAGAAAAAACGAAAATATTTGGAAACTAACCAAGGTAAATCTCCTGGATTATGTTCAAAGTTCAAATCATGAATGGTAGCAATTTGCGGAACAGATGAACTTAAACTACAAAATCCGTCTGGAGACCAAAAAGCATCAATTTGATATTTTTTAAGTGCTCTTTTCAATGAAAACTCAAACCAAACAACATACAAAATAGGATGACGCGTTGGTGGAAACAATACAATTGGTTTGACATTAGAAGCAAAGACATATTTCGGGTCAAAGGGCCGATCAAAAAAAAGGTAAAATTCGTGTTCAGGATGATTCTCACAAATTCTTCGAGTCAATTCTAAGGTATATTGACCAAACCCTTCAAGCTTGTTGGAAAGTAAATTACGCGTGTTAATTCCTATTCTCAAAACTGATGTATATAATTATATTTCTTCTCTCTACCAATTGTTGTTTCAGGGCCATGTCCACAATAAACAATGGTGTCTTCTGGTAATTGAAACATCTTTTCAAAAATGGATTTTTTCAAAGTTTCTAAATCCCCTCCTGGTAAATCAACTCTGCCAAAACTTCCCTGAAATAATACGTCACCATTAACCACAAAATTATCGTCCTTAAAATGAAAAACAACATGACCTGGAGCATGTCCTGGTGTATGATAAACATTAATTTTAATTTTTCCGAATTGCAATAATTGATTGTCTTCAAGATAAATGTTTGGCTGCGGTGAGGATTGATAACCTTCAAATCCATAAACATGAGCATAAGAATCAATCGATTTCAAAGTAACTATGTCTTCTTTATGAAGATAATAGTCAACCTGAAAACTTTGTAAAACAAAAGCATTACCAAGCACATGATCAATGTGTGCGTGCGTGTTCAAAAGAGCTCGTGGCTTCAAATCATTTTCAGAAATGAAAACAAGAAGTTCTTGTTGCTCTTTACGATCATAACAACCAGGATCAATGATTACACAATTCTTTTCCTGATCCCAAACAACAAATGTGTTTTCTTGGAAAGCATTAAACTGAAATGAATGAATAGATAAAGCCATTAATTTTTGTTGCGAAATTATTCAAATTTTTAGTCGCTCAACGCAATAAATTAACATGACCAGTCAATTGATATGTTCTTAGCTGAAAATCTTGAAATTTGAGTTTCCAAGTATAGGTTCCATCTTGGCAAATTTTACCTTTGAAAGTTCCGTCCCAAAAGTCATTTGTTGATTTTAATGTATAAACGAGTTCTCCCCACCTGTTAAAAATAAGACATTCCATTTCCTTAATATTTCCGCCATAAACTTTAAATACTTCATTCGTATTATTACCATCTGGAATGAAAGTATTCGGAACATAGATCGCAGGACGGTATGTAATATTAACAAAATCCTTGGCTTTACATCCGTTCGGATCAATAAATTCAACGAAATAGGTAATATCTGTATTTGGTGTAGCAATAGGATTTGGACAATTCACACATGATAAAAACTCGGGTGGTGTCCAAGTCAAAATACCAGGAACGTGAGTAATTGCGTTCAATTGTATTTCATCATCATAAAAAGCAAATACATCCGCTGAAACTTGTAACGAAGGATAAGGATGAACAACAACTTCAACCTGCGCGGTATCCCTGCACCCTATTGAATCAATTCCGATTACATAAAAAACAGTGGATTCGGCAGGTTTCACAATTGCCAAATTATCAAATGCACTTTCAACGTAGTCGTTCGGATACCATATGTAATTTGTTGCTCCGTATGCCCACAAAGTTGCTTTTTCATTTGGACAAATTGTTGTGTCATTACCGGCTACAATATTGGCTGAAGTTACCTTTACAAATACAGAATCCAATTTCGATCCACAGGCATTTGTAACCAAACAATAATACCACTGACCATTTGGTGGAAAAACTGTAACTTGATTTCCCTGTGTCGATAGAATATAAGAATTCGGACTCCATTCATAAGTAATGCCACCTGAAATGAGAATGTCAAGCTGACTTCCAGCACACATTGCAAGTGTATCGGCTAAAATCGGAACTGGAGGATTTTGAAAAACGGAAATCGTAACACTATCCTTTTTAACACATCCTTCCGGTGAAGTCAAAGTAGCTGTATAGGTTATTAAACTATCAGGCGTCGAAATGGGATTCGATATCGAAGGGTTGTTCAAAAATGTGGTAGGTTGCCACGTAATAGTTCCGTTGCCCTCTGCATTCAAATTCACACTCGATCCAATGCAAACACTAGTGTCATTAGAAATAGAAATTTCATTATCAATTACTTCAAGAGTAACTTGGTTCGTTGAGGACCCACAACTATCTGATATTGTAACCGTAAAAGTTGTTGTTTGATATATAGTCGCTGTTGGGTTCGAAATTGTCGGGTTATCGAGTAAATTTGCCGGAGACCAAGCGTAGTTTGAACCTCCAAATGCATCAAATTGATAAGATGAACCAGGACAAATGGGTCCAGAAGGAGCTGTAACTGTTCCCTGAAATGCTCCAATATTTACGGTTACCGAAACAGAATCGGCACTAAAACAACCTGAAGTATCCGAAACAATTAATTGAACTTCATAGACGCCTGGAGTAGTGTATTGATATGATGGTTCAAATTCAGTTGAAGTATTCCCATCTCCAAAATCCCATAAATACGCGTTTCCATTTACACTATTATTTTGAAAATAAACTAGTTGTGGTATACAAATCAATGGCTCTGGTTGCGCAGCCGCAGCCTCAATTGTACTCAATTCAAATTTGAATGTGGCCATATTACAATTTGAACTGTTATTTGTCGGAGACCAGCTACCAGGGGTACTTGTAAAACCATACTGATTTCCTCCACATGCCCCGCAAACAGCATGATAAATTCTTCCTGATTTATCAAAACGACTCGTTCCCCCATCTACATGGTTATAGCTGCTCGTTGTACCACCCATAAATGTAGCATATTTCAAAGCAGAGGCATCCTGATCTAGAACCGCTATATAGAAATTACTACCATTTGTTGTAACCTGATAGCCATCTGATGTACATTGGAAACCATTGGTAGTCGAGTTCGTCGCTTGTCCACTTTGGTTCAATACACCTCCCCACCCTGCCAAATAAATGTCATAGCAATCCGAAACTAAAAATGCTGTAGGAGAAATCTCAACATGCCCATGAGCTCCTCCAATCATAGTGGTCCAATTTACAATGGATAAATCGGAAGAATATTGTCTTACAAATTGCCCCGAATTCGGCGTTCCGTAGCACCCCGGTGAAATTGGCCAAGCAGACTCTGTTTGACCATAAACATAAACTTTATTGTCAATATCCGTTTGGACAAAATAGGTTTGATCATATTCATTCATTCCCATAAAAGTTCCTGCCTGTAATGCTCCTGTCGTAGCATTTAGGCGAACAAGATAACCATCAGATTGACCACCATTATAAGACAAATCATTACCCGAAGCAAAAGGCAAAGAAGTTGATGTAGTTCCGCCAACAAAATAAACAGAACTATTTGAACCAACTGTTATGGCATTTCCAGTTTCATTTCCGCTCCCACCGAAGTATGTGCTCCACGCTAAAGAACTTAATGAATTATTTAATCGAAAAATAACAGCGTCCTGATCTCCATTCAATGAATTTTGTAAAGCATTAACCGTTGGGAAATTATTCGATTCTGTTGTACTTGAAACATATACATTTTGATTTAAATCCAAGGTGATTTCACCTCGAAATTGATCTCCATAGTTGTAATGTAGTGTATTCGTACTGAGACCATCCGTATTGGAACCTCCAATGTATGTGGAAGCAATCAAGTTTGTTCCGGCAGCATTCAAACGAGCTACATAGATGTCCGAGCCATTAAAATTCAAACTATTTTCTGTAATATTCGGGCCACCATTAAATGAATTATCATAAGGAGATCCTGCCATTGGGAAATTACCAGAGGAGGTCGCCCCGTATATGAATAATTCTCCGTTTGGTGAACAGACAATACTATGCGGCGCTTCATTCCCTGAACCGCCGATGTATGTCGAATACATTAACTGGTTTCCAGAAGCATTGTACTTTGTAATACCTATATCAAATGGCAAACTACCAGTTCCGTTGTTATATGAAATGTCGTAGGCTCCAACCGATGTTGGATAACCACTTCCGAAAACAATTCCTCCTCCAAATAAATTTCCATTGGGATCTGGTGTAGCGGTAAAACCCCAGTTGTCAGCTGTAGATCCCGTAAAAGTTGAAAAGGTCAAACTTGGATCAATGAACAGCGTTTTGCTTTTGTCGTATCCGTTCGGAAAATGAAAACTTATTTTCCCGTTTTTATTTTTGAATTTAACTTCGATTCTTTGTCGATTACCTTGATCATCAATCGACCAAGCAATTGGAGAAGATTGGGTGATTTCGCCAAATCGATGTGCAATATGCAGAAGACCATTTTCATCCAATTTTATTTCATCTGCACCTACAATTTCGAATTCAATTTCTTCAGAACTTGAATGTGGCTTTAATTCAAAATTATACGATAATTGACCTTGTCTTCCATCATAAATTAAGTCTACGCCAGAATAAAATTCCTCAAAACGAACATTGGAATATTCATATACAAATGACGTCCAATTAGCAGGATTATTTCCTAGAATATAATTTTTGTAATGACCAGAAACATTTGACACTATTGATTTACCCTTCCATTTGGTATTCAAAAAATTTTGTTGAATTACTTGATATTTCGTGGCCGTATGATCATGTTCCTTCGAATTTTCCTCTCCATGATTGTGAACCATAGCATCACTTAGTAAAAAAGTCATCCTCTTGTCTTCGAGGAATAATTTTCCTTGATTTAAATCAACATTATATAGGATTCGATCATCCCACTGTCCCTTATTAGGAGTCATCCAAACCGACTGAGCAAAAGCCTTCGGAGCTAATAATAAAATAAGTATATATAAATATCGATTCAAGGTAAAGCGAAAATACAACAATTGATACTTTTTGCCTAATTCAAATACTCATAATATGTTAAAAGGTTGCTTTGAAAAGTATCTAAATTACTTAGATTGAATGATTTTTTTCTTAATTTGGCATTAGAAACTCTAAAACTATGAAAACGAAAGTCCTGTTCATCTTTTTCTATTTGTGTAACTTAATTTTATTTGGTCAAAATTACTCACGAGTTAAAGTTTTTGGAAATAATGATGAAATATCGCGTCTCGGAGAATTAGGTGTCGCCGTAGATCATGGAATTAGAAAAGAAGGCATCCACTTTATTTCAGATTTCTCGAAAGAAGAAATTTCGATCATGAGTCAAAATAATTTCTCATACGAGATTGTAATTCAGGATGTTGAAGCATATTATATTGAATTATTAAATGACCAAAAAAATAAGAAAGAAAGTGCGCCAACTAAAAATATAAACTGCTCCAATTCAACTGGTAATAATTCTTATAGTTCACCTGAGGTTCCTGCTAATTTCAATTTAGGAACAATGGGTGGTTATCTCAAATACAATGAAATGCTCGCTGAATTAGATGCAATGGCTGCGCAATACCCTAATTTAATTACAACCAAAGCTCCTATTTCTAATTTTCTTACATTCGAAAATCGGCCAATCTATTATGTCCGAATTTCTGATAATCCAACTACTGACGAAAGTGATGAACCAAAAATTTTATATACAGCGATTCACCATGCCCGGGAACCAATGAGTTTAATGGAAACGATTTTCTATATGTGGTATTTATTAGAAAACTATGGCACGAATGAGGAAATCAGGTATCTCGTAAATAATACGCAAATGTATTTTGTTCCTTGTATCAACCCAGATGGCTATGTTTATAATGAAACAACCAATCCAAATGGTGGAGGAATGTGGCGGAAAAACAGACGCAACAATGGAAACGGAACGTATGGCGTCGACTTAAATCGCAATTACTCATACGGTTGGGGTACGACGGGAACAAGCACAAACACGAGTAATGAAACTTATTGTGGTACAGCTCCCTTCTCTGAACCTGAAACTCAAGCAATGCGTTGGTTGGTTCAGAACAATGATTTCAAATTTGCATTCAACGCCCACACGTATGCCGAAGATATTTTGTTTCCAATTGGAACGACAAATGCAGAGTTTGCTGATCACCACGATTATTTTCAAGCATATACCAATCACATGGCTGAGTACAATGGTTATACTGCCATGAAAAGTTCTGGTTTATATCCTGCCTCGGGAGATTCGGATGATTATGAATATAAAGTAGATATTGGAGTCGGTGTTAAGGATACTATTTTCGTTCATACCCCTGAGGTTGGAACTGCGTTTTGGCAACCTCAATCAGAAATAATTCCAACTTGCCAAGAAATGTTTTTTCCAAATTTAGTCTTAGCACATCTAGCTAAAAAATATTGTGTGGTAAAAGATATTGACGATCCATCTATCACCACTATTTCGGGTAATTTCAATCATTCTATTCAACGATTCGGAAGAGAGTCAGGTCCCGTTTCAGTTTCGATCCAACCCTTACTTAATATTTCATCTGTCGGAAATTCGCTGACCTACGACTTAAACCAAATGCAAAGTTCCACAGGATCAATTTCATATACTCTAAACCCTACCATTCAATTTGGCAACGTCATTAAATATGTTTTGATAACTGATTATGGAATCTGGAAACGAAGAGATACAACAACAAAATCTTTTGGATCATATAACTTACAAGCAACAGAGGACGCAAGTGCTACAGCAAACTGGACAGGAAACTGGTCGACGACCACCAATACATTTGTTTCACCTTCAAAGAGCTTTTTTGATGGATCATTAAATAATTATTCAAACAACGCAAACAAAACCTTCGCATACAATCCATTAATTGACCTAACAAATGCGGGAGCAGCCAAAATTTCTTTTTACGCAAAATGGGCTCTTGAGACAGATTACGACTTCGTACAATTTCAAGTTTCAACAGATGGAGGTAATACCTGGATTGGCCAATGTGGAAACTACACCGTTTTAGGTGTTTCAGGTGGCGTCCAACCTGTAGACAAACCACTTTATGAAGGGACAATGACTAATTGGGTTTTAGAAGAAATTAACTTAAGTGAATACTTGGGACAATCAATAAAAGTGAGATTCCAATTGAGATCAGATGGAGGAACAACAGCAGACGGTTTTTATTTCGATGATTTTCAAGTTTTCGTAAATCCATCGGAACCTCCTACAGCCCCTTTTTCTCAATTTTCTTATTCTTCTAATACGGCTTGTTTAGGGAATAACATTTCTTTCGCTGATAATTCAACTAATGTTCCTACTCAATGGCTTTGGAACTTTGGTGATGGGACTTCCTCAAATGAACAAAATCCGACTCACGTTTTTAATTCTACAGGGACATTCAATATTACTTTAACGGCCTCGAACACCGCAGGTAACTCAAGTTCCACCCAACAAATCGAAATTTTTCCAAATCCAATTTTGTCGATTTCGTCAAGTGACACAGATAATGTCATTTGCCTACAAGACGGAGCAATTGATCTACAATCAAATCCCACTGGAGCACAATTTTTCGGTACTGGGGTGAATGGTAATACATTTAATCCACAAGTTTCAGGTATTGGGAATTTCACCATTTCAGCAGAATATATTGATTCAAATGGTTGTATTGGCTACAGCGAAATCTCCATTGAAGTAACAAATTGCTCTTCAAATGAATTAATTGAATCGGATAAGTCAGCGGCTATTATTTTCCCCAATCCAACCAATGGTTTGTTTGAATTGAAGGGATTCGATTCAAATACTGACTTTGAAATTCACGATATGAATGGAAAATTACTTCACAGCGGCCAAGTAATAAATAATATGCAATTATCGGTTTCTCAAATTTCAGCTGGAATTTACTATTTATCGGGGATGTCCAATGGATCTTCGATTAAAATAAAATTCATTATTGTCAAATAGGTATAGAAATTATCCAATAAATTCCATCTAAATGTAATTCTTACTGCATTTAATCCTATTAGTTTTAAATAAAAAATTGAATAAAATAGGAATATTAACTTCTGGTGGTGATGCTCCAGGAATGAACGCAGCAATTCGATCGATAGTAAAGAGTGGAATTAACAGCCATATTAAGGTTATTGGAATTGAAAATGGATTCGAAGGATTGATTGATGGTCAGTTTATTGAATTAAATTCTTCATCCATTAAAAATATTATTCAACGAGGAGGAACAATTTTAAAATCGGCCCGAAGCAAGAGGTTTTTAGAGAAATCATATCGCAAGAAAGCAATGGACCATTTATTCAATAATGAAATAAACGGACTTATTGTTCTTGGGGGAAACGGGACTTTTAAGGGAGCTTCGATTTTTACAAAAGAATTTGACTTTCCAATCATCGGAATACCATGTACAATTGATAATGATCTTTATGGAACGGATTTTTCGATTGGTTATGACACAGCAATTAATACCGCAGTCGATGCAATTGATAAAATCAGGGATACTGCTGAATCGCACAATCGCTTGTTTTTCATAGAAGTAATGGGAAGAGATTCAGGAATGATTGCTCTTACGAGTGGAATTGCTGGAGGAGCTGAAGAAATAATGATACCGGAAACATTTTTCAATATAAAACAGTTGGTAGGCAAACTTAAAGATTTAAAAAATCGAGATAATTCATCAATTATTGTCGTGGTGGCTGAAGGTGATGAAGAAGGAGGAGCATTTAAAATTTCTGAACAAGTAAAAAAAGATCTTCCCGATTTTGATATTCGAACTACAACATTAGGCCACATTCAACGAGGTGGAAAACCCACTTGCATGGATCGCGTTTTAGCTTGTCAACTCGGTTCGGCAGCTGTTGAAGCCTTACTTGAAGGAAAACGAAATCTAATGGTTGGTGTTGTTAATCAAAAAATTAAATTAACAGACTTTTCTTTAAGTATAGTGCGCAAAAGAAAAATTAATTCAGAATTATTAAAATTCTTGTAAAATTTAACCAATCATTAATTTCTTTCGATTAATGCTGCTCGGATATCATCCGTTATAATTCCATTGGGTTCTTTCAACATCGCTTCGCGATTTCCTTTCGGTGAACGTATATCAAATAGATAAACCTCCTTCCCTTGATTTTTTAACTCATTAACCTTGTTTTTATCAATTGTTTTATTGCGAACAACGAGTCCCTTTACCTCAGCGTTTTGGTTTATTACTTCATCTGCAAGAACCAAATCATCGGAGGAAAATAATACTTGAAATTGGTTGGAAAGTTGGCTTAGCCAATTGACATCGTTCAAAATCAAATAGATATTTGGATTTACTGAGTCAATTAAATTATTCAAGGATTCACGAAATAAATTAATTTCGACAATACTATTTGTGCATGTATTGGCATTTTTGATGTCGAGAAATAATTTTTGGCCAGAACCTACTTCATTTATGATTTGAGACAATTGAGCGATTTTTTCCTTTTTCAAAGTTTTGTACGTTCCTGATCCTAATTCGGAAGAACACTTCTCATTTACACATCCACCCAATGAACTTTCTGCATCCAAAAATTGATCATGAAACAACCATAGATTACCTTCCTTATCCATTTGAACATCAACTTCTACCCCGTTGGAGTTTGGCATTGCAAGACATAATTGAACAGCCTCAAATGAATTGTCATGATAAATAGAATTTTGCATAGATAAACCCATTCCTGCGTGTCCATATATTTGGACATTTCCAATCTTTTCTTTTTTACAAGAAAAGAGTAAAATAAGAAGACAAATACTAAATGTGAAACGCATATGAAACTCCAATTTTTGCAAAAAAATTATATGACTTATTTGTTGTTCGAGTATTATTGAAAGTAAATGATTCCAACATCACGCCATAACCTGCTTGATGCGTTAATTTAAATTTCCCTCCAATACAAAGTTGGTATGCTGCAAACATATCGCCATAATAGATTGGCGTACCTATTTTGAAACTTGTTCCCGAAACTAATATTCCAGGTCCAAAAACAACACCTATTTTTCTATCTCTTTCTTTTTGGAACAAGTTGTAAAAAGAAAAAAGTTCAAGATGAGGAGAAAAGGACTGTTGAAAAAATGTTTTCTCTATTCCGAGTCCAAATGAGGATCCTAATTCAACGTATTTAATCCTTTTTTTAAAACCAAGATTCCAGAATGCATCCATTCGTTGAAGGGATAAGTCTGAAAGAAAAAAATAATTTGAATTTGAATTTAGTTTTTTCTGGGTAAAACCTGTAGTCAAAAACATTGAAATTGATAAAACCAAAAAAAAAGTTCGCATCAACTGAATTTCGGACATTTTTTACAAGCGTTTCCCTTGGACTTGTATTTTTTGCAACATTTCTTCTTTTTGTCACATGTAAAATCACATTGATTTAAATCCTGATTAGGTAATATTGTGGCTTGCTGAATTCTCACTATTTAGAATTATTCTAAACAAAATTAATAATTAATTCCAACTGTCAAAGAAAAATTGTAAAAAAAAAAGACCCAAAAGAGGGTCTTTTCTTATCAAATAGTTCGAATTATTAAACTTATACTAATCCTTGATCTATCATTGAATCTGCTACTTTTACGAATCCAGCAACATTTGCGCCTTTAACGTAATCTACATTTCCATTTGCGTCCTTACCATATTTAACACAAGCTTCGTGAATAGAAACCATGATACCATGTAAACGTTGATCTACTTCTTCAGCACTCCAAGATAATCTCAATGAATTTTGTGACATTTCCAGTCCAGATGTAGCAACACCACCAGCATTTGATGCCTTTCCTGGAGAGAATAACACATTTGCAGCTTGGAATGCGGCAATCGCCTCAGGCGTAGAAGGCATATTAGCTCCTTCAGCGACACATTTAACTCCATTTGAAATCAGGATTTTTGCTTCATCGCCATTTAATTCATTCTGTGTAGCACATGGAAGCGCAATATCAACTTTCACTTCCCATGGACGTTTTCCAGCAACAAACTTGGCATTTGAATATTGCTTAACATATTCAGAAATACGTCCGCGTTTCACGTTTTTCAATTCCATTACAAAAGCTAATTTACCTGCATCGATTCCATCTGCATCATAAATGTATCCTTCAGAATCTGACAATGTCACAACCTTTGCTCCAAGTTGCGTTGCTTTCTCACAAGCATATTGTGCTACGTTTCCAGACCCAGAAACTGCTACAGTTTTCCCATTAAAAGAGTCACCTTTAGTTGCTAGCATTTCTTTAGCGAAATAAACTGTACCATAACCTGTAGCCTCAGGACGGATCAAGGATCCTCCCCAATTTCTTGCCTTACCAGTTAAAACACCCGTAAATTCATTTCGTATTCTTTTGTATTGACCAAACATATATCCAATCTCACGACCTCCAACACCAATATCTCCAGCTGGAACATCTGTATCAGCTCCAATGTGTCGAGCTAATTCTGTCATAAATGATTGACAAAACTTCATCACCTCATTATCTGATTTTCCTTTTGGATCAAAATCTGAACCTCCTTTACCACCACCCATAGGTAAAGTTGTAAGAGAGTTTTTGAATATTTGCTCAAATCCCAAAAATTTCAAAATTGAAAGATTAACAGATGGATGAAAACGCAAACCACCTTTGTACGGACCAATAGCAGAGTTAAATTCCACGCGATAGCCTCTGTTTACTTGAACATTTCCGTTATCATCTAACCATGGCACTCTAAAAATTATTGTTCTTTCAGGTTCAACAATGCGATCCAATATTTTTGCTGATTTGTACTTAGGATTTTCCTCAATGAAAGGAATTACAGTTTCAGCGACCTCCTGAACTGCTTGTAAAAATTCAGGTTCATGGGAGTTTTTAGCTCGTACACGATCCATAAAAGCTTCTATTTCTCCGTGATACTTGTTTGACATAAAATTAATTTTTAGAGTTAACGCCGTAAAAGTAACTAGTTTTAAATTCGGGAGAATGATTTTTTTTCAACAAAAAGTTAATTAAAAAGGTAAGTAATCCTTGTAGTATTTATTTAATCAATGACTATTTTTGTTTAGGAAGCAACCTTAGGAGTTGTTTTCCGTTTATTTTATAGTGGATTTAATTAAATGAAAAAAGTATATATTGTATCGATAATAGTTGTATTTCAAACCCTCTATTCGTTTTTGTTTTCTCAGTCTACTGTATGTTTAGGTACAGATGCGGTAGTCTGCCCAGGACAAAGTATTACAATTAATGATTGTGGGGGAATAGGCGGTGGCGGTGGCGGTGGTGGTAATACTGCCCCATACACTGTTGCATCGATTCCATACAGCCCAGATCCCTTTAATGTAGGTACTGCCATTAATTTATCTGATGATGCCGTATCATCTATTCAAAATATTGGTTTTACCTTTTGTTTTTTTGGCGTTAGCTATACTCAGTTCTACATAGGAAGCAATGGTTGGATTGGATTTACTGGTGGACAACCTACTACATTTACTTCTGCTCCAATTCCAAGTACAGCGGCACCAAGAAACTGTATTATGGCACCTTGGCAAGATTGGCATCCCGGGACGGGAAGCAATATAGGACAATACATTAAATATCAAGTACTGGGAACTGCGCCTAATAGACGTCTGGTTGTTTCATGGAATAACTGCCCAATGTTTTCTTGCACATCGAATCTTGGAACATTTCAAATTGTAATTTTCGAAACAACAAATATTATTGAAACACGTATCCAAAGTAAACCCGCTTGTCTTTCATGGGCCACAGGAACAGCCGTCCATGGTGTTCATAATCTTGCTGGAACGGTTGCAGTTACAGTTCCCGGCAGAAATTCTACACAATGGACAGCAAATAATGATGCACACCGATTTACGCCAGGAAATTGGGGAGTTACGTGGGGTAATACTCTTGGTCAAACTTTTCCTTATAACAATGGTTCTTTAACTGTTACAAATGTACCGCCTGGTCCAACTGGATACTTTTTAAAATCAGGATGTGGTGGTGGACCCGGAACAGCTATTTCAGATACCACTTGGTTATCTCTTGCCAGTCCATCGGTTACTTTGACTGCACAAGATGATGTATGTTCCCAAGGAATTGGAAGCGTAACTGCAACACCAGGCCCAGGATCTCCTAATCCAATTAATTATACATGGAATCCAACTGGTCCAAATGCAAGTACCATCAATGGCGCAATTCCAGGCAATTATACAGTTACTATAACTGATGGTAATAATTGTACAGCCTCTGCATCTGCAACAGTAGGAGACACACCTGCCACTTTCACAGAAATTACAACTCAAGTTTCATGCCCAGGAGGAAACGATGGAACTGCTACGGCTATTATTACTCCAACACCAAGTGGAGCAAATTATCTATGGAGTGATGGGCAAACTACAGCCACTGCTACAGGATTAAGCGCTGGAAACTATACATGTGCAGTTTCGACCTCTTCAGGATGTAGTGGGGTTGTAAATGTTACTGTAACTGAAATTCCAGCTATGCAGTTGACTATTTCCAATCAACAAGATGCTAACTGCTATACGATTGCCAATGGTCAAGCCACTATCAATGTAACTCAAGGAACCTCACCCTATACCTATAGTTGGTCTCAATCATCATCTACAACGAATACAGCAACAGATTTAGCTGCAGATTCACATACCGTTACAGTCACTGACGACAAAGGATGTGTGGAAACAATTACTTTTTCGATAAATCAACCGTCTCCACTCGTTATTACCTCAATTACACCGGACACTCAAATTTGCCCAGAAAATAATATCACTTTAGTTGTATCGGGCAGTGGCGGTTCATCACCATACTTATATTCTTGGGTTGCAAATGGAAATTCGGTAGGAACAACATCAAACGTAACTGTTCAACCGACAAACTCAAGCACAACCTATTGTGTTACGTTGTCAGAAGTTTGTGGATCTCCTTCAGTACAGGAATGCGTTACAATTACACACCCAACACCAATTCAACCTGATTTGACCCCAGATGAAATAATTAAATGTACACCTGGAAATTTTGTTTTCACCAATTCTTCAACGAATCAATCAGAAATTGCCTCAACGGATTATTCATTTTCGAATGGTCAAACATTTACAATTCAAGGAAATCAAGGTCTTTCTAATGGTTTTCCTATTCCTGGAAATTATAGCGTTAACATAAATACCACATCAATTTATGGTTGCCAATACGATACAACGATAAATGATATAATTGTCGTCGTTGATGCCCCTGTTGCAGATTTCACAATTGCAAAAAATCCTGTTACTTGGTTTGAAACAACAGTTCAAACAAGTGACAATTCAATAGGAGCTATTAATCAATGGGAATGGATTAGTCCAGGAGCAGTTTCCATTGCAAACGGCACTCCGACTGGAGTTATTGTATACCCAGAAGGAGTAACGGGAATTTATCCAATTACCTTGATAGTAACAAGTCAACTAGGTTGTTCTGACTCAATTACTTTAAATGTAGAAATAGTCCCAGATGTTCTTTTGTATGTACCAAATACATTTACACCTGACGACGATGAACACAACCAGCAATGGTCTTTTTATATCGAGGGAATTGACTTTGAGAATTTTCAAGTTGAAATATTCAATCGATGGGGAGAAGTTATTTGGGTTTCCAAAGACGCTAAAGCTAAATGGGATGGCTTTTACAATGGGTCATTGGTTCAATCAGGTACTTATATGTGGAAAATTTCCTACAAAGAAAGAGACAGTGACGGAAGGAAATTTCATACAGGCTACATCAATGTTCTTCGTTAATAATTGGTCTAATTTTTGACGAATTATTTTACCCGTATTAATTTCGTGTTGTATTATATTGTAAATTCGATTTCTAAATTTTTTAATATGAGAAAAATTGTTCTATTCAAATTGGCCTTTGCTATTACTTTGTTTTCTTCCTGTGAGGTTTTGGATGAAGCTTCAAAACTTGTTACAAGTTCAACAAATCCCTCAAGCAATCAAAATACAGCTCCAAAATTAACCAATGATGAAGTTATTTCAGGTTTGAAAGAAGCGTTGAGTGTTGGAATTAAAAATTCGGTTAATTTGACATCTGTGTCCGATGGATTCTTAAAAAATAATGCTATTCGTCTACCTTTTCCTCCTGACGCTCAAAAAGTTAAAGATAAAGCATTAGAATGGAAATTAGATGGGCAAGTAGAAAAGTTTGAGACAACATTAAATCGTGCAGCGGAAGAAGCGACAAAAGAGGCATTACCAATATTCGCGGACGCAATCAAAAACATGACTGTTAAAGATGGTTTTGCCATTTTAAACGGTGGCGATGGTGCTGCAACAAAATATTTGAAAGATCAAACAACTTCAAAACTTGTTACGGCTTTTACTCCGAAAGTGAAAGAAGCTACTTCGAAAGTTAAGTTAACGGAATATTGGAATCCAATCATCACGAAATATAATAATGCAATGACTTTAACTGGTGGTCAAAAGATAAACCCTGATTTAGACGCATTTGTAACACAAAAAGCAATTGAAGGGCTATTCTACATGGTAGAAAAAGAAGAGAATAAAATCAGAAAAGACCCTGTTGCCCGAGTAACAGATATTTTGGTTAAAGTTTTTGGAAGTCTCACCAAATAATAATGAAAAAATTTCCTGCTTCAGAACTTGTTCTGAATTCCAAAGGACAGGTATATCACCTTGGTCTTTCGCCCGAAAATATTGCAGATAAAATAATTGTCGTTGGAGACCAAGATCGTGTTTCATTGATTAGTGCGTTCTTTGAAACCATTGAACATCAGTCTTCTCATCGCGAATTTGTTTGTCATACGGGAGTCTATAAAGGAAAACGAATTTCAGCAATTTCAACTGGAATTGGCACAGATAACATTGATATTGTAGTAAATGAACTGGATGCACTTGTCAACATCGATTTAGAAAAAAGACAAGAAAAATCATCGAAAAAATCGTTGGAAATTGTGCGAATTGGCACGTGTGGAATTTTACAAACGGAGATTCCTGTTCATTCGTATATTTTGTCAAACCATGCGCTTGGTTTTGATAATGTTGCCCATTTCTATGAAATTGAATTTTCGGAAATAGAAAATGACTTTAATTCCTCTTTAAGTAAACATTTGGAATTGCCCGCAAAAATTCAAACGTATTTTGTTACGGCAAATGAAGAATTAACAAATCGCTTGAGTTCAGAAAAAACGCATCGTGGAATTACGATTACAAGTTCTGGTTTCTATGGTCCACAGGGAAGGACTTTGCGCATTCCAACCCATTTGGAGAATATACACATCAAATTAGGTTCTTTTCAAAAAGACGAACAACGTGTGATGAATTTTGAAATGGAAAGTTCGGCGCTTTTTGCCCTTGGAAAACAACTAGGTCATCAATGTGCAACAATTTGTTTAGGTGTTGCCAATCGACCTAATCTCGAATTTTCAAAAGGTTATGAAAATGAGATGAAAGGATTGATTTTATATACGTTGGATAGAATATAGGTTACTTCGCTAAATATTTCTCTATCGTTATATGCAAATTCAAACCGCGGAGTTTATCGCCTTGTGCCAAAATATTTCCATCTCCATCAATTAAAAAACCACTTGGAATAGAGGACACTCCATAATTTCCGGAAGCAATTCCTTCTTTATCAATTCCGTGATTTTTCCAACTCAATTTATCGGCTTTAATGGCTGCTTTCCAAGCGTTTTCATCTTTATCCAACGAAACGCTAAAAACTTCAAAGCCATTTCCATTGGTGAATTTTCGCTTACGGTATTTGTTGTATGCTTCCACAACATTTGAACTTTCTTGCCTGCAAGGTCCGCACCAAGATGCCCAAAAATCAATCAAAACCAATTTTCCTTTTAAACTTGAAAGTGAGACTTTTTTGCCCGAAGGTGATTTTAACGAAATTTCAGGTGCTGAATCATAAATGGTTTCGACATTTTGAGTTCTGAAACATAGCGAATAGCAGGCAAAAATTGCCAATACAATTCCTCCAATGATCAGTTGCTTTTTCATTAACCAACTCTTCTGATATCTGCCCCGATGTTATTTAGGCGTAACTCGATGTCTTGGTAGCCGCGATCAATTTGCTCAATGTTGTGAATCACACTTTTTCCTTTAGCAGATAACGCTGCAATTAGTAAGGAAACGCCTGCGCGAATGTCAGGCGACGTCATACTAATTCCTTTCAAATCGTGTTCGCGGTTCAAACCAATAACTGTTGCTCGGTGTGGATCACAAAGAATAATTTGTGCTCCCATATCAATGAGTTTGTCAACGAAAAACAAGCGTGATTCAAACATTTTCTGGTGAATCAAAACGGAACCTTTTGCTTGCGTTGCTACAACCAAAATGATTGACAACAAATCAGGTGTAAATCCGGGCCAGGGAGCATCGTAAATAGTCAAAATCGAACCATCGATGAACGTGTCAATTTCATAATTCTCTTGGGCAGGGATGTAGATATCATCTCCCCTACGCTCTAATTTAATTCCCATTCTGCGGAACACATTTGGAATAATTCCCAAATTTTCCCAGCTTACATCCTTAATTGTAATTTCAGATTTGGTCATTGCTGCCAAACCAATGAAACTTCCAATTTCTATCATATCCGGAAGAATGCGATGAAAACAACCTTTCAATGATTTAACACCCTCGATATGTAAGAGATTTGAACCGATTCCGGAGATTTTAGCTCCCATCGCATTCAACATTTTACATAATTGCTGAATGTAGGGCTCACATGCTGCGTTATAAAAAGTCGTTTTTCCTTCAGCCATTACAGCAGCCATCAAGATGTTCGCTGTTCCAGTTACCGAGGCTTCATCTAAATGGATGTACGTTCCTTTTAATTTCTTTGCCTCAACCGAATAAAAATGTTCACCTGCATCGTAATTGAATTTCGCTCCTAACAACGCAAATCCTTCAAAATGAGTATCCAGACGTCTTCTACCGATTTTGTCTCCACCCGGCTTCGGAATAAATCCTCTTCCGAAACGCGCCAACAAAGGTCCAACAATCATAATTGAACCACGCAGCGAGGACGCTCGCTTCTTAAAATCTTCCGTTTCTAAATATTTTAGGTCGATATCCTTGGCCTGAAAAATATAAGTTCCCTTTTCCACCTTTTCCACCTTAACTCCCATCGTCTGCAACAAGGCAATTAGCTTGTTGACATCAATGATATCCGGAACATTGGAAATCGTTACTTTTTCTTCTGTTAGAAGTGGGGCACACAAAACTTGAAGCGCTTCGTTTTTTGCTCCCTGTGGATGCAATTCACCTTTCAAAGGCTTTCCACCATAAATTTCAAATGAAGCCATACACTATTGCTTTTTGAATTTTTTCTTTTGTTTGAAATTTTTATTGTTTTTATTTCCAGTGAACTTTTTATTCATTCCCATTGAGCGAAGTAAGGTATTTGTATTAACAAGCTCGTCTGGGTTTTCGAGAATCAATTCTCCTTTCGAAAGTTCCTTTAAATTAATCGCAATTACATTGTTTTCAACGGCGTCATTGTTATGAGAAAGATATTGTTTCTTCATAAAATTCGCCATCGTATTTTTCAAATATTCTTTTTCATTCGGTTGTTCAATGGATTTTGCCGTTTCTAAAATAGACTGGGTGTATTTCCCATAATGTCCATATTTTATTGAACTTTTAGGATATTCCATCAATTGTGGTTTCTCATTCAAAACTTCCGGTTTTGGAATTTCATAAGGAGAATCAACATCCAATTGAAAATCTGACATCACAAATAAATGTGTCCATAATTTATGACGAAAATCATCCACATCGCGCAAATGCGGATTTAATTGCCCCATCACTTCAATGATCGCTTGTGCAGCTCGGTTTCGTTCTTTGCGATCCCCTATTTCCATAGCGTGAGCAATCATATTTTGAACATTTCTACCATATTCTGGTAAAATTAATCGTCCACGCGTTGTATTATATTCCATAATTAATTTTCTAAATGTTTTGCTAAAGCATTATCATACAACGCTTTTGCTTCGGTGATGAAACCAAAATGTTCTTCATCGATTTGTAATTTCCCTTTGGTTACGTGTCCAAGCAATGTAATATTTACACCTGTTGAAACCATAAATTCTAGGAATTGTTCTTCCATTTCTTCGGTAACTGTTACCACCACTCTTCCTTGACCTTCACCAAAAAGAAATGCATCTTCTCGAATTTCAGAATCAGTTACAATATCAAATCCAAGCTCTCTTGGCATCGACATTTCTACCAAAGATACATATAATCCACCATCGGCAACATCATGAACGGCATTAACCAAATTATTTGCAATCAAACCTTTTACAGCTTGTTGCATTTGGAATTCTTTTTCAAGGTCAAAGTAAGGGGCAGGTGACGCTTTGATTCCATGATAAGTTGCCAAATATTCGGATGAAGCAATGTCTTCGGTATAATCTCCAACTAAGAAAATCAAATCTCCTTTTTGTTTAAAATCCAAAGTCATAACGTTTTCCTTATTTTCGACGATTCCGATCATACCAATTGTCGGTGTTGGGAAAACTGGAACTTCCTTTCCACCGATTGAAGTTTGGTTATAGAATGACACATTTCCACCTGTTACAGGCGTTTCGAACTTCAAACAAGCAGCTGACATTCCTTTGATTGCACCAACAAATTGCCAATATGACTCTGGATTGTAAGGATTTCCGAAATTCAAACAGTTTGTAATTGCACTTGGATTTCCACCCGCACAAACAATGTTTCTAGAAGCCTCAGAAACGGCAATCATAGTACCAACCTCTGGATCAGCATTCACATAGCGCGAGTTACAATCAACGGTCATCGCAAGAGCTTTGTTCGTTCCCTTGATATTTACAACTCCTGCATCAGAAGGTCGATTTGTAGTCATATTTCTAGTTCCGACCATCGAATCGTATTGTTCATAAACCCAACGTTTTGAAGCAATATTTGGCATTTGAAGCAAAGCAAATCCAACTTCTTTCAAGTTTTCCGGCTTTTTTACTTGGTCGATATTGAACTTTTTAAATTCCTGATAGTATGCCGGCTCTTTGTATTCCCGTTTGTATTGTGGCGCTCCGCCTCCAAGAACCAATGATTCAGCAGGAACATCTCCAACTAATTCGCCATACATATAATATCGGATTCTTCCAGTATCGGTAACGTGACCAATCTCTTCCGCATGCAAATCCCATTTGGTAAAAATTTCTTTCACAACGGATTCTTGGCCTTTCTTTACTACAACCAACATTCGTTCCTGCGACTCAGATAAAAGAATTTCATAAGGAAGCATATTATCTTGACGCGTTGGTACTTTGTCCAAATGAATTTCCATTCCAACATTTCCTGCTGCACTCATTTCACAAGTTGAACAAGTAATTCCCGCAGCGCCCATATCTTGCATACCGACTATCGCATCGGTTTCAGCAAGTTCCATTGTCGCTTCCAATAATAACTTCTCCATGAATGGATCACCAACCTGAACCGATGGTAAGTCAGAAGCTGAATCTTCTGTAATATCTTTCGATGCAAATGCAGCTCCAGCAATTCCGTCTTTTCCAGTTGCCGAACCAACAATGAAAACTGGATTTCCAGGTCCTTTTGCGGTAGCTGAAATTGTCTTTTTAGTGTCAATAATTCCAGCTGAAAAAGCATTCACCAATGGATTTGTATTGTATGATTCATCGAAAAACACTTCTCCACCAACAATTGGAATTCCAAAGGCATTTCCATAGTCGCCAATTCCTTTTACAACTCCTTTAACGAGCCATTTCGTTCGTGCAGATTCGATGTTTCCAAAACGCAATGAATTCAACTGCGCAATTGGTCGAGCACCCATTGTGAAAATATCACGATTGATTCCCCCAACGCCTGTTGCAGCACCTTGATATGGTTCCAAAGCACTCGGGTGATTGTGCGATTCAATTTTAAAAACACAACCCAATCCATCACCAATATCAACCAAACCAGCGTTCTCCTCTCCTGCTTTCACCAACATGTGTGGACCATCTTTTGGTAAAGTTTTAAGCCACAAAATCGAATTTTTGTAAGAACAATGTTCCGACCACATCACCGAATAAACAGCTGTTTCTGTAAAATTTGGCGTACGACCAAGAATTTCTTTAATCATTTCGAACTCATCCGCTCTTAGACCTAAATCAATTGCTTGTTCGAGTGTTGCTTCTTTCTGCAAGGTGGATTCCATGAAATAAAATTTGTGTAGCAAAAATAAAGATTAATCACAAACGAATAACCCAAATATTATTGATTTTGAGCCAACTTTTAAACAACGCTTTTGAATTAAAAATTGAACAACAAGATTAGAAATCGAATTGAAAATAATTTCGAGCATTAGTGTTTTTTCACTGCTCCTTTTTTACCTTGTGGAATGTCAAAAATCCAAGTGTAAAACCCAACAAAATGACTTTTAAAAAATCCCATGTTTTTTTCGTTTTCTTTTGGAAAAAAAACTCGATTATTTTCTCCTAATCCTTTGGCTTTTGTTTGGGCGGCAACCCCATCTTGAAGGCATGGAGCATTTCTTTTATTTGGTTCAAAGTTCGCACCATATTGCCACACCTCTTTCCATTCTCTTTTAATGGTTTTTCCAGCACAAGCATTTTCTGGTGCCAAAATATAAAATCCACCAAAATTAATTTTACCTCGTAATTCTTGAATTATCCCCAATGAATAAGCATAACCCATGCTATGACAAACGATAAACAGTGTGTCATTTTCTGAAAGATTTGGCAATTCATTCAATAAAGAATTTAAATTCATACCAGCAATTTGACCCGACTTTTTTCGTAATTTGAATCCAACTAGATTTGACTTGGTTGCAAGTAATGAGTATGTGTCGACTGATTTTTCTCCAGCAATTTTAGTCCGTTGACATTTATGTTTTTTAAGATTTTTACAAGTTGTTGGATAAACCGATGAAATTGCAGAAAAATTCACAACAGACTCAAAATTAGATGTCGATACGGAATGATGGCCATCAGCATACCAGACATCCGAAGGATTAATTCGATTGATAAATAAACTATTTATTTGATTCCAAGGGGTCCAATATTGATGCCTATCGAAGTCGTATAATATATTCTTTGAATCAGGGTATTCAATTCCATTTTTCTGAATATCTTTTAAATTATCTTCCAACGAATTACTAACAGAAACAGGGCGATACCCATTGACAAAAACAAGAATTCGTTTAGCTGGGTCAGGCAATCGCATTTTAGATGTAATATTTTTACCTTGAAAATTGTAAACCTCATCTTTTAAGAACTTGTTGTTTGCATCATAAAAACTTAAAACAATGTAGGGACTTTCAGCATTAAATTTCAATTTTTGTGAATTAATCCTTACAAATAATTTATTTTTAGAACCTACAAACTGCCCGATATTTCGATCATTTTCAGATTTAATTTTAAAATATAAAACCTTGCGTTCTTTGGTAACTTTCCAATCGGAACCCTCACGTTGAAATGTTTGATTAAACTGCTTATTTGTTTTTTTGTTAATGAATAGTTTTTGATTAGATAACTTGGATTTAAGTTCCTCAATGTCGTTTCCCTCAAAATCAGTTAGGTGAACTGAACGGAGGTAGCTGTTCTCGTAATAGTAATTTACGATTAGAAAAGTACCAATTACAATTGCAAAAAACAACAGCCATAAAATGAGCTTCATAAAGCGCAAAGACATTCGTTTAAAAAAACCACTCTTAGCAATTATTAAATTGAATCTTTTTCTAAAATACAGAGTCAGTGTAATTGCCACTATAATTGAACAAATATGAATTGCACAAATGGATTTACCGAAAAGTACAAATAACTCTTTTAGCCAAAAATTGGTTATTTTTCGGTAGACAAGAAATGTGTTTTTAAGTGGGAGCGTGCGAAAACTAGAAAAAGGACTTTTACTATCAAAATCGATATTTCCTTGTTCATCACTTGTCCAAATTAGTGTCGAAACCAACCCATTTTTAGAAGAAATATTTTCAAAGTCATCGTAATAAGAAAACGTGATTGGATTTTCTCTCAAACGTACACATTGCTCCCATGATAATTCCTTGTTAGGCAAATTAATCGAACTCATAATATTGCTTGAATCCGACTCAAATTTCAACCCTAAAGTTGAACCAATAAGTTGATTTAATTCAATCAGATCGGTAAATCCTGATTCCGTGATAAAGGCTATCGATTTCCCAGGAATTGAAAAACCAAGAATAGAATCGTTTTCAAACTTCGGAATTACAAAACAATAAATAGAATTTGGGTCCTTGTCAAACTGTTCAAAATAAGAATTCCTAAGGCGTTTCATTTGTTTCGTAAACTGTTTATGATCCAAGTTCGGATTCCTCCAGCAAATTGCGAAATTCGTTTTAAACTCAGGTAGTAAGACAGTTTGAACGGAAAGTTTCGCTTTTTTATAAGGAATTCCTACTTCTCTTAGACGTTGCTTTTCAACTTTAACACCAAGAGGTATTACATATAAGTTTACTTTCTTGGTACTGACAGAAAGCGAATCAAATGAAAATTGAGTGTATTTCTGAGAATGTCCAAAAAATGAAGATAAGAAAAATAGAACTGCTAAAGAGAAATATCGAATCAACGTTTTCCTTCTTGAGAATTTTAAAGATGCATGAAATTCTTTTTTGCAAGCAACTCATCCTCCGATTCTCTGTAGTCTGGGTCATCCACGCAACAATCTACAGGACAAACAGCTGCACATTGAGGTTCATCATGAAAACCAACACATTCGGTGCATTTTTCATGAGAAATGTAGTAAACATCCATATTTACTGGCTCGTGTGATTGATCAGCCAAAATTTCGTCACCATTTAAAGTGGTAATAATTCCCTTTAAAGAAGTTCCATCTGAAAATTTCCACTCCGCACCACCTTCATAAATTGCATTGTTTGGACATTCAGGCTCACAAGCCCCACAATTGATGCACTCATCGGTAATCATTATTGCCATAATTCGAAATTTTTTGCAAATATAACAACGTGCAATTAATAGTTTTGTTCGATTTTGATTGAATTTGAAAAATTAATTAAAAAAAGTTCTTCACTTCGATAAAACCTATCCTTAAATTTGTTTCGTGAACAAAGAACAATTAATCAATGCCTTTTCCCAGTTAGGCAAAATAATGACTCATATTGGACATGACTTACCATGGCAAGGTTACGAAATAGGTCTAACTGAGAATGAACATTTCGAATTCAATGAAACAATTAAAAGACAAATTTTTCACAATGGCTGGTTTACCGAAGAATTGGTTCGAAAATCAATTTTAAATCTGGGGATTTGGCTAAATAAAGAATCCTTGAGTGAATGGCTGAAATCTTACGATTTTAATATAAACCCGAAGAATATTGCGGTTATAATGGCGGGAAACATCCCACTTGTAGGATTTCATGATTTCCTTTGTGTATTGGCATCTGGAAATAGAATTCTTTGTAAGTTAAGCTCAGAGGATAAGCAACTATTACCATTGATATCAAAACATTTGATTCAAATCGAACCTGAATTTGAAAAACTCATTGCATTTTCAGATAGGAATCTGAAAGATTTTGATGCAGTTATTGCAACAGGAAGCAACAATTCACTTTTGCATTTTGAGCAATACTTCTCAAAATACCCGCATTTATTTAGACACAACCGAACTTCTGTTGCCATATTGAACGGAGAAGAAACGAAAGAAGAACTTACGTTACTTGGAAATGACATATTAGATTACTTCGGGCGCGGATGCAGAAATGTTTCCCATCTAATTCTGCCAAATGGCTTTGATCTAAATCGTTTTTTTGAAGCAATAGTTGATCAAGGTGAAGTAATTAACAACAAAAAATACGGCAACAATTACGACTATAACAAAGCAATTCACTTGATGAACCAGGCCGTTTTTTTAGACAACAACTTCTTGCTTCTTAAGGAAAGTATGGATTTATTTTCGCCACTTTCAATGGTTCATTACCACTTTTATAATGATGACAACGAATTAAATGACTTCCTGAGTCTAAATAAAGAAAGTATTCAATGTCTCATTGGTAGAAACTATATTCCTTTCGGACAAGGACAATGTCCAAAACTGAATGATTATGCAGATGGAATTGATACAATGAGATGGTTATCAGGATTAAATATGTAACTTTCTTAAAAGTTTATGTTTTTTATTCAAATTTATATCTAAAAATGAAAAAAGTATATCTTATTTGTTCAGTGCTATTTCTTACCGTTCAACTGAGTTCTTGCCAAAGCAACAATGGTGAAAAAAGTAATTTAACAAATTCAGAGGAGGATTCTGTTTCTGAAAATAGCGAAACCGAAAAGGAAGATGAAAGTTATATTAATCCTAAAGGGAACAAAATAATTTCCAGATTTAATGTTCCTGAAGGTTATAACCGTGTCAAAACTGAAAAAAATTCATTTGCAGAGTTTCTCCAAAACTTACCATTAAAGCCTGATGGTAGCCCTGTTCTTTTATATAACGGGAATGAAAAAGGCAATCAGGATGCACATTTAGCAGTTGTTGACCTGCCCATAGGCAAACGAGACCTACATCAATGTGCAGATGCCATTATGCGTCTTCGTGCAGATTATTTGTTTGGGCAAAAAAGATACAACGAAATTGAATTTTTATTTGTTAGCGGAAAGCGATCCAATTATGCTACTTATTTAGCAGGTCGAACACCCAATTCCACAAATTTATGGTCCTACCTAGAAAATGTTTTTAATCTAGCAAGTACCTTATCTTTGGACAAGCAACTTAAATCAAAAGATTTAAATTCCATTGAGGTTGGTGATGTATTTATCAAAGGAGGAAGTCCTGGACACGCGGTTATAGTTGTTGACAAATGCGTGAATACTGAAGGTAAAGTAAAGTTTATGCTTGCCCAAAGTTATATGCCGGCTCAAGAAACTCAAGTATTAGTGAATCCACAAGATCCGAATAATCCTTGGTATGATTTAGATTTTGGAGATATTCTTGAGACCGCAGAATATACGTTTACTAAAAATCAATTAAAATCTTTTTAAGTTTATCCCTTCATTACTCGATAAGAGCATATGATTTGGAGATTGAAAAACATTGCAAATCAAACAATAATCATTCAGCAAGGTTCGAATGAAAAAATTGTTAATACAGCGATTTTAAGGAACATTAATTGGCTCTATTACAAGGGCCTTTTTTTTTCTGGAATTATAGGTGCAATTGCAGTTTTAATCTATTACTTACCTATTGATTTGTTTCCAGCATTTTTCTCAAAATTCACATTCAATCTCTCCTTTTTTGGATTTTCTGTTGAATTTAAATTAATTAATATAATCTTCAATATATTTTGTCTCTTACTAGAGCTTTACTTTCTTGGAATACTAAATATTTACCTGATTAATCGACTTTCTAGATTAATTAATTTCCCAAAAGAAGGAGATAAATTTTCTGAGTTTCATCTTAATGAATTAAAGCAAATAAGTCTCGAGAATTTCAAATCCAAAGAATCAGAACTTGGATTAAATCCATTTTATGGACTTTCAAAGTTTTACATTTTCTTTCAAATCATAGTTAGTAAGATTAAGGCATTTGCAAGTAATCTAATTATAAAAATGGTTGTCCGAAAATTATCTGGAAGATATCTTTTGAGATTATATACCGATTTATTGAGTATGCCGATCTACTTTTTCTGGAACGCCTACGCCACCAGACTTGTTTTTCTTCGAGCTAAAAGTTATATGTTTAGTCATGCAATTATTGATCGTTTTTTAGTTGAATTTAAAACAAAATATGAAGGCAATGAACAAGTTAAAAAAATGGTCTATGAGGTATTGGCTCAAATTGCAATAACTAAAAGGGAATTGCATTCTGTTCAATACTATTTTTCATATAGAATTCTCAAAGACTTAGAAATAGATGTCTATAAAAGCTATGTTCCAAGCGATAATTTCATTGACTTGTTGAAAGAATACGATATAGACATAGTTGATGATTTAGTAATTCTTTATCTTATTGGTATTATATCCGATGGCGAATTGAACAGACGAGAAGTACGGCTCATGGATAAATTAATCGAAACTTTCAAACTAGATAATGAATTAATTAAAAAATATAAAGAATTTGCTAAAAACTATAAGAAAGGACGAGGCGTTGAATTTTATGAAGAGAAATCAAACTAAGATACATTAAAAGTTATTTTAAAACTTCATACCACCCAACTCTATAAGCCGAAAAATATGAGATTTTAACGCGCTCCTAAAAGTTGGTTTAATATTGTAAACAAATCCAAAATCATGGGCTGTTTTCTGGACAATTGGGGCAATACGTTTGTAGTGAATGTGACAGACATTCGAAAATAAATGATGGACTACTTGAAAATTTAATCCTCCAATATACCAATTCAAAAACATATTATTAGGTGCGAAATCAGCAGTTGTTCTAAGTTGATGAACGAACCATTCGTGATGAATTACCCCTCTTTCATCAGGCAGAGGTTGTTCAGCTCCCTCAACTACATGAGCCATTTGAAAGACAACACTCATAATAATTCCTGCGGTCAAATGCATAACCATAAATCCAATAATGATTTGCCACCACGAAAAAGTACAAAATAAAAATGCAAGTCCGAAAATGAATGAAAAATATAAAATTTTTGTAGTAATCAAAATCAGTATTTGGAGTTTGCCGTTATAATTCATTTTTTGTGTAATCCCACTTTTATTGAATTCAATAAGTTGACCGATATCACTAAATAATTTTGAAATCGTCATCATTCCATAAAGTAAGAACGCATATAAAAACTGAAATCTTTGATAAGGTTTAAGTGGTGCGTACTCACAAAGGCGAATACCCGCTTTTGTTTCAATGTCCTGGTCGAATCCGTAAATATTGGTATAGGTGTGATGAAGCAGATTGTGCTGTATTTTCCAATTGAAAACATTGCTTCCCAATATGAACATGGTCGAAGCAAACAATGAATTTACCCATTTACTTTTTGAAAAAGCTCCATGGGCAGCATCGTGCATAACCGACATTCCAATTCCAGCTTCACCGATTCCCATTAAGATTGCCAACAATACCGCATAAAAAGCTTTCATTGGAATAAAGACGATAACACAAAAGGAAGCAATGTAGATAGACAACAAAATAAACGCTTTCAAATACATCCAAAAGTTACCTTTTTGAGAAATATTGTTGTCCTTAAAATATTCGTTAACTCGTTTTTTTAACGTATCCGAAAAATCTTTTTCTCGCTGGTCTTTCGCAATGAATTTGATAGTTTTCATTTCCATTTAGCACTTTTGGCGAACCTACTAAACGTGTTTGAATAACCTTTTACAAAACAAAAATAATTGAAAGAAAATCTAAAAAGATTGAACTAAATCAGTCAAATAATAATTCCACTTGAAACAATTCTGATGCCTTGCCATCATTATCCGAAACTAAGAATAATTTCGCTTTTTTATCATCAATGGATTGAATTGCAACCGATTCTATTTTAGTTTTAAGGAACTGACCTTTCTTTTTTAAAGAGATCATCTGAATGCGATTATTTTTTTCTAAATCAGAAATCTGAATAATTCCAATTGAGCTCCCTGCAATTTCTCCGTCATCATACCAGTTATCTGTTTCTTCTGCACTTGCAGAAATAACCAGTAATCCATCCTCTGAAATTGAAGCGCCTGAAATACCGGCCGAAACACCATCAATTTTATCCAATTCTAGTTGAATCAGCTTGCATTTAAAGTCTTTATCTTCCAGTTCAAAGAAATGAAAAAAATCACGCTCTTTTACAATCAAAATTTGATTTGTGCCGCGATTGAAAAAAAACAACTTATTATCATATGCTGCAAGTGCCTCAATATTGAAATCATCGAATTTAATTTGACACTCATTCCGCATTTTTTCATAAAAATCGGCAAGATCAAAATTTTCTACTTTTTTACTTCCGTCGAGAGAAACTAATTTCGCTTTTGTCCTGTTCTCTTTCTTTGAACCAGAACCAACAATAAGTAAATAATCAGAATGATTCCGAGAAATTAGCGTACATGCTTCATAATCTGATTTGTGTTTTTTCTCGATTACTTCATCCGCTGAATAACCTTCTGACAATGAAATTAATTCAGTGAGATTTCCCTTTAAATCGCAAATAGAGATGCCTTCTGTGTTGTCCGAAATTACATATAAGTGATCTTTGTAAAACTCAGCACCTGAGGCCGCAGACACAGGTAATATCTGGCTTTTTAGAATCTCAATTTTCATATGATTATCTGAATTTTGACACGAAAAGGCAGTCAATAAAAGGACATTGATCAAAAATCTCATTTATTTCAACGAGAAATGCTTCTCGGCTTCTTCGGCAATGTAATTTCCAATGGCCAGAGATGCTGTAGCAGCTGGAGAAGGCGCATTCAAAACGTGAATAGACTTCCCGTGGTATTCGATTCTAAAATCATCACGCGTGTCACCATCCTGAGCTAAAAGTAGAGCCCTCACTCCTGCCCTACCCGGATGAATATCATCCATGGTTAGAGATGGAATCATGCGTTGAAGCGTTTTCAAAAACAATTTCTTGGAAAAAGCCCTGCGATATTCATTGATACCAAAAGACATGTTATTGAAGAATAATTTCCAAGTTCCTCCGTAAGTTAGGGCATCAACCGTATCGCGCAATGAAAAATCTGTTTTACCATATCCTTCACGTTTAAACGTAAATACAGCATTTGGACCACACTCAATTTCGCCATCCGTCATTCGTGTAAAATGAACTCCTAAAAATGGGAAGTCAGGATTCGGAACAGGGTAAATTAAATTCTTTACTTTATGTTTTGCTTGCTCTGTTAATTCGTAATAATCACCTCTAAAACCAACCACTTTTTCTTTTAGATTGACACCATCTTTCTTCGCCATTCGATCAGCCTGAAGTCCAGCGCAGAAAACCAAATATTCAGCTTCAAAATTGCCTTTATTCGTTACAATTGTCGATGAAAGTTCACCTTTTTCAATTGCAGTGACTTCATGACCCAGGTATAATTTACTTTCTGGCTGAATAGCAAGCGCTAACTCAACCATTTTTGCTGTAGCTCCTCTAAAATCGATAATTCCTGTTACGGGAACCCAAATTCCACCAATAGATTCGACAAATGGCTCAATTTCTTTTACTTGGTCTGCATTAATGCGTTCGATGCCTTCAATTTTGTTTTCTTGACCGGTTCTAAAAACTTTTTCCAAATTCGGTAATTCACTTGGATCGGTTGCAACCACAACTTTTCCACAAACATCGTGGGCAATGCCATATTCTTTTGCAAAGGCAACTAACTCGTGTCTTCCTTCAATACAATTCTTCGCTTTCAATGAACCTGGTTTGTAATACAATCCGGAATGAATCACACCGGAGTTATGGCCAGTTTGATGATCTGCAAGTAAATTCTCTTTCTCAAAAAGAGCGATTTTTAAATTGGGGTTTTTCTTTTGAAGTTTGTAGAACGTTGCAGCTCCTACGATCCCTCCACCAATTACAGCAATATCGAATTTCATTGATTTTTTTTTGGCAAAATTAGTAATTATTCCAAGTTAGTGTGATTTCAATCCGATATCTCAATACCATATTTAACTAATAATCCAGGTATCCCAGAAATTGAAAATTTGGCCTTTTTAATCTTGTTCTTATCAGGATCTATGATGTAACTGCTTGCAGATCGAAAATCAGCATTTTCTAGATTCGTGCGATCAAAAAGTGCATTCGTTAAATCAGATGAATGAAATGATGCTTGGGTCAAATCCGCTTCGGTGAAATCAACTTCATGCAATAGGCAATTATTAAATTGAATACCCTTCAATTTCATTTGGTAGAAAGACGCATGATTTAAGACACAATTTTCAAAGGAAAATTCCAAACCAAAGGAATTTGCATATTCGAAATGAATTCCGAGCATTTTACATGTGTCGAATTTCACGTTTTGAAAAAAAGCATTATTCGGATTGCAAAGACTTAAATTGCATTCAATGAATTCACAATCAATGAATTTGAACCCACTAAAATTATATGAGGAAAAATCAATCTCAGAAAAGCGACAATTCTCGTAAGTACCCTTTTCAATTTGAGAAGATTCCGTCTTTTCAAATGATTCGTTTTCAAATAATAGCATACTTATTTAAAACAGAAACTAAAAGGTTATCAATTCGGAAAAAAGTATTTTTTTTACTTTAAAGCCTCGGTTAAGCCTAAAACATACATTCTTAGCACATCATTGGCATTAATTGTCTCTGAAATGGTAACCTCATCTGTATTTTGTCCTAAACCTTTTATCCCATATGTTTCTTCAAAAGTATGTGAACGGAGTTTCCCGAAATCTTTGAGTACTACTTCTTTGGAATCTAAAAGTGTTTTGGATTGATCATACATCTTGATATTCAGTATCAATTTTGGTTTCACTTTTGAATAAGACTCATTTGCTAGGACTATTTCCACACCTCCACTCGCAGCGATATGACATGAAATATCAATGTACTGATTGTAATCAGGATTTACTTTAACCGCTTTTTTAAACATATTCGCTGGAAGGTACATTAAATGTTCAGGCAAAGCAGCCATGACTAATTTCTCTTCAGGACGCATACTGATAAGTTCTGAATTCAAATATTTTCCGATAACACCCTCTGAAATCAATAAAATTGTATCTGAGAGTTCTTTAGGCATTTCTTCAACTGTTGCAATATTCAGGATTTTATGGTCTTTATTTTGAGCTTTCATTTGCGTCACCAATTCATTATCGATGCGGAAAGCAAAATTATAGATTACACCTTTCTGACTAAACAATGTAAAACACGATATAAATGTTACAATAAAAAAAGATAAATTTTTCATAATAAATAAGTTAAATTTTATTGAAGTTAATTAAATAATTTATTTTGAACTTATTAATGCGATTGAATTTAATTCAATCTATGCAATTCCAAAAACGTAATCTTCCAAATACTTAAACTCTGCTGTCAATTCACCATTTAAATTCGTCTCGGAAGCACGTTCAATGATTCGATCGGGATCTTCTCCAAATAGAGCAGGAAGTACATTTTTCAATAACTCATTTCCAAAATCTTCCGAAGCATCTTTCGGTAATTCGCAAGGCAGGTTGTCTACGGCCATCACTGCAATTGCATTTTCATCACTGAAATCTACCTCAGCTTGTGTTTCTGGGTTGTATCCGTAAATTGAATCTCCAATTTTACTTGAACGGATTGTCGATGCTATTGGTCCGTTTACATCGCACGAAACATCTGCAATAACTTTTAATCTTCTTGGATTTTCCAATAAAACATTATTTGGGAGAATAACGGGTGCCTTTGAACTCCAAAAATGACAAGGAATATACATGTCAGAAAGTGGAACGTAACGATCAAATGTCGACTTAAACAATTCAGGATGCGTATAAAATTCCTTTTTCAAAAAGGCAGAACCATCCAAGCGTGCATAGTAATCTTCGACCTCTAATTGTGTATATACAGGTTCGTTGAATTCATTTGAAAGATATTCTTCAGGGCTAACCTCTTTTATTGGTAATAAATCGATGATTTCCTTAGCGCCATGCCCTACTCGACCAAAACCAGTCATTACTACTCTGAAATTATTCGGAAGAACTACTTTTTTCAATTCCTCCTCTACTTCTTTTCTGTCATGGCATAGATGTGCTGGTTTTAATTCGAAAGTTCCGGATTTTAATCCATAGGTCAAAAAGGCATTGTAACACCCAACAATTCCCGCATAACGACCAAATCCAATGATCCGAATATTGTTTTTGTCTTTCAGAACTTCATAATCAATTAGGCGTATTTTCTTGTCCAAAATTGCCTGAAGTAAAGCTCTATTGTAAGGTTGTTTTTTGATCGTATGTGAAAAGAAAACAAAGGTTTTATTCTGAATTAAGTCGGCAATTTGCACTTCTTTTACCCCGAAAATAATATCGCAATCTTGCAGTGAATCAACCAACTCAATTCCTTGCTCAGCGTATTCCGAATCTTTGAATGTACGAATGGGACTGCGTTGCACCTGCACTTTCACGTTCGGATAGATTGTTTCAATCGTTTTACACTGTTTTGGTGTTAACGGAACGCGAAAATCAGGCGGAACTTTTCCCTCACGGATTATTCCCAATTTAATTGTACTCATAATTTAATTCAATGGATTTTTAAGTAGGTAATTGTCGATGAATTCACGCACGCAACCATCGCCTCCCTTTTTGGATAATATGATATGACAGATTGATTTAACCGAATTGACGGCATTTGACGGACAAACAGCCAAACCAACATTTTTCATTATTTCAAGATCATTGATGTCATCACCAATGATAGCAACCTCATCTAGTTTGAGATTTAGCTTTTGACACCAATCATTCAAGATTTCAATTTTTGGATCTCTACCAACGTAGCAATTTTGAATTCCAAGTAATTCAGCTCGTTTTTGAACCATGTTATTTGTGAAGCCAGAAGAAATGATTCCAACTTGAAAATTGGATTTTGTCAAATGCATAATTCCCATTCCATCCTGGGTATTGTAGCGTTTCATCTGGTCACCGTTTTCAGAAACATACATGCCTCCATCGGTCATCACGCCATCAACGTCCAAAATCAATAATTTGATTTTATCAAGTTTTGCTTTAAATAGTTCAGGACGAAACATTGGTTTGAACAAAAGCGATAATAAGTCAACTTCGTATTCTTCACAAACGGCTTCCAAATCGTAAACGGTTAGTTCATGCACATTTTCGACATCCAAATCATTTAGAAATTCGTCGAATTCGACACCAAACTTGACACAAAGTCCTTTTAGGTTTTGCTCTAAATGCATGTTAAATCATATTGTATCCAACGCTTTGAGCAACTGGTCGAAGTTGGTTGAGCAGGTTTTCAAATTCTTCAAAATTCAATTGCTGAGAGGCATCGGACTTCGCAATTTTCGGATTTGGGTGAGATTCAATTAACAAGCCATCAATTCCCATCGCAACGCATGCTTTTGATAATCCAGGAACACCATATGCGTATCCCATTGCATGAGAAGGATCTAAGATAATCGGTAAATTCGTGTGTTCTTGAAGCCAAGCCACACCGCATAAATCAAGTGTAAATCGCGTGCCTGTTTCGAACGTTCGGATTCCTCGCTCACAAAGCACCACATTTTCATTTCCGCCAGAAAGCACAAATTCAGCAGCTTGAACAAACTCTTGGAGCGTTGTCCCAAAACCACGTTTGATTAAAACTGGCTTTTTGATTTTCGAACAAGCGCGTAAAATTCCTTGGTCGTACATGGCTTTTGCTCCAACTTGAATGACATCCGTATACTCGATGATTTCATCAATGTGGGTAGCATCACGCGCTTCAGTAATGACATTTAAGCCATACTCATCGCGCATTTTTGCTAGCAATTTCAATCCTTCCAAACCCAATCCTTGAAACGAATATGGACTGGTTCTTGGCTTATAGCAGCCTCCGCGTAAAGTCGTTAAACCTAATTTCACTAATAATTCAGAAGCAGAACGGATTTGTTCCTCTGATTCAACAGAGCATGGTCCGCCAATAAGAATGGTATTATTCGTATTTCCTCCAATCGTCACTTTTCCAAAATTGATTTCGCGCTTTTGGTTTTGATATCTGCGGGAAGAAAGTTGCATATCATTCGGGAAAACCCAGAAGTCTTCCGTATATATTTCAAGATTTTCAGGAACTTCTTTTGTTCCGGAACCGGTAATCAAGACCTGCTTATTGTTATAGACAATATGAAAAGCTTTGTTGTCCTTTGCCAGAGTTTCAGCAAGAACCTGGTCTACAGTTGATTTTAAATGAATGATCATATTTCTCCTTTGATGAGGTGCACAAAGTTAACAATTCCAACGGCATTTTGGTTCTCATCAACCACCGGAAGATACATCACAGGAAATGAACATTTCTTGATAAATTGCAGCATTTCGAAAACAGTTGCTTTCGAATTTATGGTCACAGGATGTTTATTTATTAAGTCATCCGCTTGTATATCAGAAAGTTGATCTATTTTTCTCAACCACGCTTTTCGGATATCCGCGCTCGAAACGAGTCCGATTAATTTATTTTCATTCCCTACAACAAGTGCAAAACCAAAATTTCCTTGTTCAACGGCTTCTAAAATAGATTTTGTTGTCGCGCCATTGCCCTTAACAACAGGTGATTCTTCAATCGGAATCATGAAATCTTCCACGCAATAGTGCGATTCAATTTCACGCTTGGTCAAATTCATAAGTGCGTGTCCTACACTTGGCGCATTAAATAAATACGAACCTGAAACCGATGAACTAACACCCATATTTCTCAGTATAAATGAAACTTCACCATTCACTCCGCCATCCACATGAATCGATTTGGAAGGATATTTTTTGCGGAATTGCCGAATCTTCGAGAAATTAATTTTATCAAAAACGCCCCCACTTTGTCCGGGAATTGTTGCCATGATTAAGATAAAATCGAAATCAGCGTACTCGTCAAAAACCTCAACAGAAGTGGGTGTAATAACCGCCAATCCTTTTTTTCCTTTTATTTCTTTTGGAAGATTCAAGGGCGATTTCAAATCCTCGTATTGAAACGTCACGTATTCAACTGGATTCTCAAGCAATAGATCAAAATATTTCTGAGGCTCTGAAGTAATGATGTGTAAATCAATCGGCAACGCACACCACGTTCTAATTTTTTTGATATCGTCGAAAACGCTAACATCGTCGTTGCAGTCAACATGCAATAAATCAACCTGATGCGCAACCAAGTCCTCAATTACTTCGTTGAGTGGTCGCTTTTTATCGCTGTAAATTGATGCAGAAATTTTCATGGAACAAATGTAGTGATTGAGTGCGGAGTATTTGAATGTTTGCGAGTGAATTTCAATATTCGTTGGGAATGGGTTAAGTAAATTTATAAATGGTATTCGTTTTATCTCCCTGTTTTTCAAAAAATCCAAGTTCAACCCCTAATTTTAAATCTCGACTGGCAGTTGCGGTAGAAATTTCTTTAAAAACGCCCATGTAATCTTTTCGGCTAAATGTATTTGTTGTCAATTCAATGAAATAATTCAATCGCTCTTGAGAACTCATGGTTTTACCTTTGAAATCAAGCATCGACGACAAGGACTCATCAATTACCCCGAGCATATATTCAATGAATGGGGTTGAATTGCCAACTTTATCGCTTTGAGCCAGTGCTTTGTAATAGTCGTTTTGTGTATGATGAATTAAATTTTCAAATGGAATGAACTCAAATACCGGATATTGCTTCATTAAAATCAACGTTTGCCAAAGTCTTCCCATTCGGCCATTGCCATCTGAAAAAGGATGAATGAATTCTACTTCATAATGAAATACACAACTTTTTATAAGCGTTATTTCATCGGTTGATTTTAAATAGTTGAAAAGATCATTCATCAAATAAGGAACATTTTCTGCTGGCGGAGCTACATGAGCCAACTTTTCTCCGGCCATTATTCCAACGCCTTTGTTTCGAAATTTACCACAATCTACTACAAGACCTTTCATTAATGTATCATGGGCACTTAGAAAGGATTTAACTGATTCCGGTTTATACTTATGCAATTGCTCATATACCTTAATTGCATTCAATACTTCATTTACATCTTTCTTCGGTCCAACAACACGTTTTTTTTCCAAAATAGCCGTAATTTGTTCTTCGCTAAGTGTATTTCCTTCAATTTTCAATGATGAATGAATGGTTTTCACCTTGTTTTCCTTTCTTAATTTTGGAGAAGGTTTATCCAGGTATTTGGCATTAATCTGACCAATCTTTTCTGAGATAGTAGTTACTAAATTCAAAACCTTTGGAGTAATTTTATACGGTGGATTCATTTTATGATACTATCATTTGATACTATCAAAAGTAATTAATTTTTGGTTTGTTTTAAAAATTCCCAGCTCTTTAAATTTAGGGGAATAATTGGAGGGATTAGATTTAACGTTTTGCAGCTTGGCGAAGTGGCGGTAATCGAAGCAAAAATGATCATTTTTGCACAAAAGTTCAATCGAAGAACTACTGTTGAATTTAGCACTGAACCCGGCATTTTGCCAAACTGCCGTTGTGTGTTCATATTTCTTAAAATTGCTTTTCAAAAGCCTTTTCGTTAAACTTAAATATATTTCCGTCTGCGATTCCAAAAAGCAAATTGTTCTTGTTGTCTTTATAAATAGTCCAAATCATTGGGTTAGATAGTTTGTCACTAATTGAATAGTTTGTCAAAGTTTTACCGTCAAATTTCCAAGCTCCTGTATATAAATCTCCAAACCAAATATTGCCTTCCGAATCTTCTTCAATAGCAAAAGGGTGTTCCAATGTACCTGGTTCTGATTTATTTCCATTTCTTTTACTTGTTGGATGAATTAAGTGATGCTTTTCAGAAAAATTAATTGTTGAATTACCTTCCATAAGCAAAACGCCAATTCCATTATTTCCTATCCAAATTCGTCCTTTTGAATCTGCTAATACACTTCTTATATGCAAACGCTCATTATCTTTTAGGTTTAATTTTTCTTTATCAAAGATATTTACCATTTTACCATCATAGTTAAATAGCGCTGCATAAGTTGCAATCCAAACTTTACCGTCTTTATCTTTTGAGATACCCGTAACACCATAAGTATTGTCAGTATTATAAACATTTTTATTTTTAGGTTTTGGGAAAATCAAATAGTTCATATTTATTCCGTCAAAACGATTAATTCCGTCTTCTTCCCAAGCATAAAACCATAAATCTCCTTTGGTTTTATTCCAATCAAATATTGGGTTGTTATTTATAGATGGATAATTGATAAACTTTCCTTTGTCATATAAACTAACTCCTCTTGCAGTTCCAAACCAAATTTTTCCATTCTCGTCTTCTTGGATTGAACGGATTTGATTGTCGGATAAACCTTCATTTGTTGTAAAGTATTCAAATGATTTCCCATTATAAAAACTTACACCTTCACTATGACTTCCAAACCAATAATTACCTTTACTATCCTGAAAGATAGCACGTATTCCCGAAGTAAATTTTAAGGTGTCGGTTTTTGAAGTTACTACCAATTCGGGCTTATTAGTTTCTTTTTCTGTTGATTTCTTTTCAACACAAGAAAAGTTTAAGGTCATTAATAGAAGTATGTAAATCATTTTCAATTTTTTGTTCATTATCTATTTCGTGTTTTTCTAATATGACGCACAACGGTATGCGTGTAGGCGATGTTGCCTTGTGTTTTCAGGCATGCGCGGTGGCAAGGCAATATTGCTTATACGCTGTTATGTGAAGATTTGAACTTAAAATCCTGCTAAATTTAATAAAACTGGACATGGACCAAATAAACCATTTCTACCGCAAACCCTTAAGTAATTAGAAGCATTTGGCACTGGTGGTGGTACAACTCTGAATTGATCAAAAGGGCCTGGAGGGTTCAATGTTATCCCATTTGCTAAGCACCACGCATTGAAATTAGCCACAGAAACAGCATCGGTAATAATTAATTCACCAAAGCTTTTTAATGCAAAACCAATAGCAATTCTTTTTTCAATACAACAAATAAGATTATTCAATGTGTTTAAAATATTGTTCGGGTATGGCACAGGACCTGCTCCCCAAGCACTAATACAAGCATTACGATATCTTCTGCCTGTCCTTGTAGTGTATTTCATCAAAGCATAAGGAAACAAATCTAAAAGCAAAAAGCCTTCACGAGCACACTCCATTAAAAAGTCAAGCTTGGTCGGAAAAATTCCTGCACCAAAAAGTGCAGTCTGAATTGGTCCAGTAAAGGCGGTTCCTCCAACTCCAGGTCGTCCTGCTGCCGTCCATGGTGATGCTGGATTATAAAAGTAATTTAATACAGTTGGAGGAGGAGCCTCACATATTAAAATTTTTTTGATCTTTGGTTTGCATTTTTTTCCTTTATTTATTTCAAATCCTCTATGTATTTCCTCAATTGACATTTCATTTGGATAATTACCTTGAGCATTCATTATGCACATATAGTATATGTACCGCATAAAATGCAAATGATAATCTCTCAAATAATCAGGGTATGGGGAAACCGTCTTTCCATCGAAGTACCCCCCTGGTATCCCAAGAGGAAAATTGTAGTCTGTGTTTGTTATCATATTTTGGTTTTAAAAATTTTCACATTACGGTTTGCGTGTAGGCGATGTTGCCTTGTGTTGCGCCTGCGGCAAGGCAATATTGCTTACACGCTGTTAACTGCTGGTTAGTTTTTGTTAAATGCTAATTTCATTAGTTCAGAATTTGGAGTATTACTTGTACTTATAACACAGTTTT
>CANMHB010000018.1 GCA_947497485.1 Flavobacteriales bacterium | reverse complement strand
GATAATCGATCAACAAATGCATCAGCCGAATCTTTTAACGCCAAAATCAAAGCTTTTAGATCTCATTTTAGAGGTGTAAGAAATGTTGATTTTTTCCTTTTTCGATTATCTAAAATTTATGCCTAGTCCCCAACTTTTTGACTTGATCCCATTTTGACTTGATCCTAAAGAATTCCATTTTTTAGAGAACGAAGTACGTATGAATAATATTTCATCAAAAAAAAAGAGGTTGCAATATTAACAACCTCTTAGTGATCCGCTCAGGATTCGAACCTGAGACCTACTGCTTAGAAGGCAGTTGCTCTATCCAGCTGAGCTAGCGGACCAAAATGTCAAAACTCAGTTGCTGCTTAGAAGGCAGTTGCTTCCGCCTTGGCTGACTGAGCTACGAGACCAAAATCGAAAAATGAAAAAGGGGGATGAATGCTCATCCCCCTCGTCGGGGCGGCAGGATTCGAACCTGCGACCTCCTGGTCCCAAACCAGGCGCGATGACCGGACTACGCTACGCCCCGAACGATTCATCTTTAATTCTATTTCAAAATAAGTTTTAACGTTTTAAAACTTTCCAAATAATTCTTGTTACACTCATTTTCAAGGGTCGAACCCTTCGGCTTCTCATCCCTTCACCTTCACTTCGTTGCGGTGGGAGCGGGATTCGAACCCGCGGTACAGTTACCCGTACGACAGTTTAGCAAACTGTTGGTTTCAGCCTCTCACCCATCCCACCTAAGTGTTCAAAGAACGGACGGCAAAAGTAATAATATTATTTGGTTTTATAAATAAAAATCGGAAAAATTTCAATTGTATTCGAAATTTCCTTTTTCACTATTAATTGATAGTCGTTTAACTTTAGATTCTTCTACCCTACCAACTATTCGCGCATCAACACCAAATGACTTTGAAATGGTAATAATTGAATCTGCAATTTCAGGATTAACGTATAACTCCATACGATGACCCATGTTAAAAACCTTGAACATTTCTTTCCAATCTGTATTCGACTCCTTCTGGATTAAATCGAAAAGGGGAGGAGTTGGAAATAAGTTATCTTTTATCACATGAACATTGTCTACAAAATGAAGCACCTTTGTTTGAGCTCCGCCTGAACAGTGAACCATTCCATGAATTTCTGAACGATGTTGATCTAGAATTTTTTTGATAATTGGAGCATATGTTCGTGTTGGGGATAAAACCAGTTTACCAGCATCAAGTGGAGTTCCATCGACCTTATCAAGAAGTCCCTTTGATCCACTGTAAATGAATTCTGAAGGCACATTCGGATCAAAACTATCAGGAAATTCTGCTTCTAAGTTTTTTGAGAAAACGTCATGTCGAGCGCTTGTAAGACCGTTACTACCCATCCCACCATTGTAATCACGCTCGTAAGTCGCTTTACCAAAAGATGCAAGACCAACTATTACATCACCAGGTCGAATGTTATGGTTAGAAATTACATCTGATCGTTTCATGCGACAGACAACAGTTGAATCCACAATAATGGTTCGAACCAAATCACCTACATCCGCCGTTTCTCCTCCTGTGGAATGAATTTCAATTCCATGATTTCTCAATTCTTGTAATAATTCTTCGGTACCATTTATAATTTCAGAAATTACTTCTCCTGGAATTAAATTTTTATTTCTACCTATCGTAGAAGATAAAAGAATCGGGCCAGTTGCACCAACACACAACAAATCATCTATATTCATAATCAGTGCATCTTGCGCAATGCCTTTCCAAACAGATAAGTCACCTGTTTTTTTCCAATACATATATGCCAGAGAAGACTTTGTGCCAGCACCATCAGCATGCATTACGATACAGAAATCCTCATCGCCAGCTAAATAATCGGGTACGATTTTACAAAATGCTTTTGGAAATAATCCTTTGTCTAATTTTTTAATCGCGTTGTGAACGTCTTCCTTTCCAGCGGAAACACCTCGGGCTTGATAACGATTATCGGACATAAAATTTTATTGAACGGCAAAATTAGGAATTTGAATCGGTCTCTAACCCGCTATTTTCAAGATCCTTTAATATTTTTTGAACATCTCCTTCCGTAGCTGTTAGTTTATGCTTACAAATTCGAATTAATTCAGTTGCACGTTTTACTTTTTCAGCTAAATCATCGATTCCTATTTGACCTTCCTCCATTGCCGAAACGATTTCTTGCAATTCATCAAATGCTTCTGTATATTTCATTGTTTTTACCTACTAGTTAATTTTAAATTTAAAAGTTATTTTCTTTTCAGCTCCAACAAATCAATAAAATGTTTAAAATTGTCTAACTAAAGATTATGAAACTATGAAAAGAATTTTTTTACTTATTTCAGGAATAGCTCTATCCTTGGGAGTTAATTCACAGGTTACGTTTGAAGCACAAGGAAAAGGTGGAATGGCATCCACTTGGTTATTTAACAAGAATATTTCGGACCAAGGAGCTGAACAGGATTACGCAATGGCTTGGGGTTCAAGTTATGGTGTCGGAATAAACCTATATTACAAAAACATAGGAATTGGGATTGAAGGCTTAGCATCAAAACATACTGGAGGTTATGCAGGAGATTTAGGTGTTTTAGGTAAATATTCTGCTCATTCAACATTGAAAGGATATCAAATTCCGGTTCTTTTAAAGTTGAAAAGCGAGGGAGGAGTTTACTTGGAATTAGGTGTTCAAGCAAACGGGGTTTCTAATGCCACTTATACCATTGATTATACCGACTCAGATATTTTTGATGGTAGTAGCGATGAAACCGTAAATTATTCTAAAAATTATATGTCAGCAGTTCTTGGCTTTGGAGCCAATGTTAAACTTTCGAAGAAAATCCCGCTTGGTTTGTTATTTGGCCTCCGATTGAATTATGGTTTTGGGGATGCTGAAGGAGTAGATGCTCTTGGAAATAATCTGGATAATTCATTTTTATATTCAACTTACGAGAAGACAAATGCAGCCTCTGGTGCAATCATGCTCGGATTAACTTATGGTTTTGAATTGAAATAAAAGAAGTTATTTAATTCCTCTTCTTTTTTTAATTGCTTCGTAGGCGTCTTGGATCTTTTGAAATTTTTCCTTGGCGCCTTTTTGATATTCATCACCCATCTGGGCAACTTTATCGGGGTGATAAGCAATGGCCATTTTACGATACGCTTTTTTGACTTCGTCATCACTCGCATTCGAATCAATCCCAAGTATTTTGTAATCTGAATCTACGTTTCGGTAGAACATATTTTTAACGCTTTCAAAGTCAACGGCTGATATTCCTAGCGAATTTGCGATGCGATGAATTGAATTTAGTTCAGGTGTTGAAACATCACCATCCGCTTTTGCGATTCCAAATAAATAATGAATCAATTGAATTCGAACCTCGATTGGCATCCTGCTTCGAATATCATTGCAAATTTCATTCAAGGGTATTTGTCCTGAATCCAAAAAATGTTTGAGAATTTGCAGGTGCTCTTTGGTAAAACGATCTCCGAATTGCGCTTGAAAGAAAGATTTCACATAATCCAATTCAACTTTTAAAATCTTACCATCCGCCTTCATTACTGCTGCAGATAGCGCCATTAACATCGTTTGAATGTCGTAGCGTGATGATTGTTGACGATAGAATTCGAACGGATCAATGGTTTGCCTACCGGAGGAATTACCTTCCTTACCCGCAGAGCGACCATACGCATCAATTAACGACCCAATAATATAACCGAGTATTCCAACTGCTATTTTACGCGTTAGAAATAAACCACCAAGACCTAAAATCCACTTATACAAACCAATAACTTTAAAAAGAAAAAGGGGCTTTCGCCCCGCAAATTTAGCTTTTTAAGCAATATGTTCGATGTTCCGTTCGATAAATCGATTCAGAGCTTCCCCTTTCAACATTCCCTGAGCTAGTAAAGCCAAGTCAGTTAATTGTTTAACAGTCTCTTCGCGCTGTGCTTCATCTTTCGCAAGCAGGGTTGAAACTTTTGGATGATTAGCATTCACAACTAAATTATACATTTCAGGAAAAGCACCGTAAAATCCGCCGCCACCCATTTTTTGTTGTTCCATCATCCGTCTTATGAATTCTGGCTGCGTAATAATAATTGGAGCATCGTCCTCACTCATGCTTTCAAACTGAACGGTGAATTTTTCTTTGTTCACAGAATTTTCGAAAACTGGCTTTAACTTTTCTTCATCCTCTTTCGAAAGTTTAGAAGGGATTTCATCCGTTTTCTTGATTAGCTTATCTAGCGTATCTGCATCAACACGAGCAAAACTTACGTTTTCAAGAGTTTGTTCAATTTTTTGAATCCAATGAGGCGCCAATGGTCCGTCAATGTGCAAAATATCATACCCTCTATCTTTCGCTTTTTTCACAAAAGAAAACTGCTCCTCTGGATTGTTCGTGTACAAAAACACAACTTTGTTATCCTTGTCGGTTTGAATTGCAGCAACCTTTTCTTTGTATTCCTCCAATGTAAAGTATTCATCTGCTGTGTTTTTCAACAGAGAAAACGTTTTTGCTTTCTCAGCGAATTTATCTTCCGAAAGCATTCCGTACTGAACGAAAATTTGAAGATCATTCCATTTCGATTCAAAATCTTTGCGATCCTTTTTGAACATTTCAGCCAATTTATCGGCAACCTTTTTCGTAATGTGCGAAGAGATTTTTTTAACATTGCCATCACTTTGTAAGTAAGATCTAGAAACATTCAATGGAATATCTGGTGAATCAATCACCCCGTGTAACAAGGTCAAGAATTCAGGTACGATTTCAGCAACGCTGTCTGTAATGAAAACCTGATTCGAATAAAGATTTATTTTATTTCTTTGAACTTCAACGTTTTCCTTAATTTTTGGAAAATAAAGAATTCCTGTTAAGTTAAATGGATAATCTACGTTCAAATGAATGTGAAATAAGGGCTCGTCGAAAGTCATTGGGTAAAGCTCACGGTAGAAGCTTTTGTAGTCTTCATCGTTTAAGTCAACTGGTGCTTTTGTCCAAGCCGGGGATGTATTGTTTAGTTGATTTGGAACTTCTACAGCAACTCGTTTAACTTTGCCGTCCTCGTCTTTTTCACCTTCGGGAGAATCAATGTATTCAGTTTTGTTACCGAAGAAAACTGGAATTGGAAGGAACTTACAGTATTTGTTTAGAATTTCTGAAACACGTCCCTTTTCCAAAAACTCTTTTGAATCCTCTGAAATGTATAGAATGATATCCGTTCCACGAGTTTCCTTTTCAATGTCGGTAATTGTATATTCTGGAGAACCATTACTTTCCCACTGAACTGCTTGAGAGCCTTCATGACGTGCAAGTGTTCGAATTTGAACTTTCTCTGCAACCATAAAAGCTGAGTAAAATCCTAATCCGAAATGACCGATTATTTGTTCTGCACCTTCTTTTCCTTTGTATTGCTGTACAAACTCTTCGGCACCTGAAAATGCAATTTGATTGATGTATTTATCAATCTCATCCGCTGTCATTCCGATTCCTGAATCACGGATAGTTAGTGTTTTCGCATCCGCATCCAAAATCACTTCAACTTTTAAATCGCCTAATTCTCCTTTGTATTCGCCGTTTGAAGATAACACTTTCAATTTTTGAGTAGCATCAACAGCGTTTGAAACCAACTCTCTTAAAAAGATTTCATGATCGGAATATAAAAACTTTTTGATGATTGGAAAGATGTTTTCCGTTTGTACGTTTATTTGACCTGTTCTCATAATATTTTGATTTTTGACGAGCAATTGTCAAGTCTTATGCCAATGAATTATTTCTGACAGAATGTCGTATTTCTGAAAGGAATTTTGCCGAAATGGCGATTTATTTGGCGTTTAAATTGATTATATACCAGTTTGAAATTGCATTTAAATTCAGTAACAATTCAATAGTATGTTCGTTTATTTTAAATCTTGGCTCTCATTTATTCAAGGTTTTTTAATAGATCCGCCACTTTCAAGGACAAAAAACTACTTTTGCTCATTTCTCAAACGCTCCACTTCAGCCTCAAGCATTTTGATATATTTGTCTTTGTAAAGATCATTGTAAGCATTGTGCTGTTCACGAATATATCCAAAAGCGTTTTGATTGTTCGTCATTGTAAAAATCTGAGATGCATCAAAATCGAGAATCTGCGACACAGAAACTTCCAGGATTTCCGAAATTCGATACAGTTTTGAAACAGACAATTCCACTTCTCCGCGTTCTAATTTGCTGTAGCCGGAAAGGCTCATTTCTAAGCGATCCGCGAGTTCTTCGCGCGTGATATTTTTTAGTTCACGGAATTTTTTGATATTTTCAATTACTTCTTTCATAAATTGGAATTATCCTCAAAAGTAGCAAAATAATTGAAATAAGGATATTAAAGCCGGAATTATATTATTAATTGTATGTTTGATGACCTAAATTTGTTTGAAATTATCAATATTATGAAAATATACTTCTTATTTGTAAGTCTATTATTAAGTCATTTAGCTTTTTTGCAAATTCAGATTTTACCATCAATTGAGGTGAAATCACCTAAAGAGAAAGGAAAAGCCAAAATATATTATAGTTTAAAAAACAATGAAAAACGAAATGGATTGCTTTCTAAATCTTGTGACGATAATTATCGTTTGAACGAATTTATAAATCAACTTTCATTTTATGAAAATAGCAGTGTTGTTAATTGGAGGAACTCCTTGGAGAAAATCAATTTTTCTGAAGAGTACAACTGTGAAAAGGTATATTTTGTTGAAACGTGTAATTATATAAATGGTAAAAAAAACGGAGAATTTTCAATTTCCCGACTAATTACTAGTTCTCGCATTGTTGGTGTTGGATTTGGCGCAAAAAAAATATATACTTTGGAAGAATCAAATGTTATTATCAAAGGAAATTATTTGAATGATGAATGGGATGGTGTTATTAGCATTCTTAATTTTGACATGAACGACAAGGATCATTTAATTGATTTGAAATACACAGCTGGAATTCTTTCGGATCAAACTGTTATTCTGCCCTCAATAAAAATAAATTACTCACAACAAGATTTTATGCTTGCTAACTATCAATATCAATTGGGATTTTCTGAATATAATTTAAGACCAACCTATGTTTTTAAAGAAGAAAAATGCATAGACAGGATCGATTTTAATTATCAATTTATTAAAGATAAATCTACGTCTATAAAGAGCGCTAAATTACCGTATCATGTCAAATATGGCGATACTACCTATTATACACGATATATAATGCTCCCAAGTTGTTTTAGTGAGGATGGTATGAATCCTCCGGCAAATACATTTTCAATTGAATCTTTCAAGCTAGTTAGAGATTCAAAAAATGAAAAGTACATACAGGGTGAATATCGTTTGTTTCTACCTAATAGTAATATATTCGATACTTCAAATTTAATTGCTCAGTTTTCATACGTTAATGGTCGAAAGAGTGGCCGCGCAATCATCTATTTTCCTGAAGTATCGGCGACCAGTGGCAAAAATAAGTTCATAGAGCAAATTTTGAATTACAAAAATGGATACCTAGATGGTGAATGTTCTGCCTTTTTCATAGATGGGCCGTTATACCTAAAAGCAAATTTTAGAAAGGGACTACCAATTGGTGAAGCTGTTTCATACTATAAAGTTCCTAATAAAAAGAATATAGGAGTTTTGTCATTAAATAACTTTGCGCCAAAATGGGAAAAAACAAATAATGAATGGTCATATGTCGGACAGACGTATCTAAAGGTGCCAGTTATTACAGAAATATATCAGCTAGGTAATTGGGATGCATCAGACATCGAGGATATTAAATTAATTCGTGAAAAGGGAGGTAAAATTAATGAACTTAATGGCTATGATATATACTCTAAAGTTAATTACAAGATAGACTCTACTTTTATAAACAATGCGTATTTTAATATTAGCTATTCTAATTCTGAGTTCTCGACATTTAATAATGGAAAGCCTATGGTTACTTATCTGCCTTTGGCAAAGCCTTCTCCATGGAGATTTAATGATGTTTTATGGAAGGATGAAACTGGAAAGATAGTTTATTCAGCAAGTCAAAGAGAAAAAGAGTCCGTCGAAAAAATTCAAGAAAAATTAAAAGAAATTGAAAATCAAAACAATATTAATATTCTTTGTATTTGGTGTAAAAAGAAATTTAAATTCGGAGATAGAATTGAAATAAATGAATGTCCTTGTGTTGATCGGAACACTGGAACTTCCACTGGTATCATTCTATGGCTTCCTGTTTCTGCCTGTTCCAATGATTGCAGGGTTAGTTATGAAAAAGATTGTTGTATTAAAGGTGGTAAAGGTTACGAATAATCTGAAAGTTAATTCTCAAATTTAAAATATAGCATTTGAAAGCTATAATCCTAATTAATATAACCTTGCAGTGAATTTTTGTTTCTAGACAACATAAGTACAATTTAGACGGACATTAAAAATTGGGTTAAAAAGTCTTATTTTTGCGATGCATGCACGTCTTTCATTATTTGTGGCCACTCTTTTATATTACGCTTTTTCTGTGGTTGATTGCACGTAGTGCGTATTTTAAAAAATCAGGATTGAGTGTTCAATCATTGCAGGTTGCTTTTTTGCTTAAAGTTTGTTGTGGCGCTGTGCTATTTTTACTTTACACGTATTACTATCCTGTGCGAAAAGACGCGGATACATTTAAATATTTTGATGACAGTCGGTTTTTGTATGAAGCTCTTTGGACAAAGCCAGTTGATTTTTTTAAAATGCTTTTCGGTATTGATTGCGAAAATGAATACTTCAAAACCATGTATTTTGAAAAGATGAATAATTGGTATAGATCTTATGAGAATGGTTTGTTAAATGATAATCGCCTTGTAATCAGAATTAATGCTGTTTTTCGATTGGTTTCTTTCGGAAATTACCATGTTCATAGTTTGTTGCTGAATTTTCTGGCTTTTATTGGATCGTATTCATTGGCGCGGTTATTTTTGGTTTTCACAGAGAGCAAATGGAAAACATATTTAGCAGTTTTTATAATTCCATCGGTTGTTTTCTGGAGTTCCGGAATTCTTAAGGAAGCTGTATTGCTTTTTGCACTGGGGCTTTTTGGGTGGAACTTCCATCGATTGATGTTTGAAAAATGGCAATGGAGGAAACTTCCTCTGTTGGTTTTTCTGCTGGCAATTCTTTTAGTAATGAAACTGTACGTTTTCATTGCGTTCGTTCCAGCTGTAATGGCTTGGTGGGTATCGAAATATACCAAACGAACCATTTTGGTTCATGCTTTTATGATTGTTGGTGGCGTTTTATTCGGGTTGGCACTTGCTCAAATTATACCGAGTTTGAATTTTATTGAAATCATGGCGAATAAACAACGCGATTTTATCAATTTATCTAAAGCGTTCAATGTGAATAGTGCAATTGAAATGAGTTACTTGGAACCAAATCTCTGGTCGTTTATCAAGGCTACACCAAAGGCATTAATTAATACGTTTACACGGCCCTGGCTAACGGAGATAAAAAGTATATTATTCGTTCCACCTTTGCTAGAGAATCTTTTTATTATTGGCATTTTAATTACGTCATGGTTCTATGGTAGAAAAGTGAGCGCGACGCAGTGGAAATTTGTTATTTTTTGTCTTACTTTTTCAATCATTCTTTTTCTAATTATTGGATTAACCACACCGATTATTGGAGCCATCGTTCGTTATAAAATTCCTGCAATTCCATTCTTAATGATTGCGGCTTTGATGTTTTTCGATGGTCAAAAATTACCTAAATCAATCTTTCAAAATAGACTTTTAGTATGGATAAATTCGCGTTTATAACCGGCGCTACGTCGGGTTTCGGGGAAGCAACAGCACGTTTGTTGGCAAATAATAGGTATTCCCTTGTTTTAATGGCTCGCAGAAATGACCGACTTGAAGTGTTGAAACGTGAACTGGAATCTGAAGAATGTAAAGTATACACGCTACAAACGGATGTAAGAGAAGAGGCGGCTGTTATTGCCGCTGTAGAATCACTTCCCAAAGAAGTTAAATCGAATATTCACATTTTAGTCAATAACGCGGGTTTAGCGGTAGGAAGAGGCCCGATCGAGTCTGGAATTACGGATGATTGGGAGCGCATGATTGACACCAATGTTAAAGGATTGCTGTACGTAACAAAAGCAGTAGTTCCTTTTTTGATTCAAAATAAAAGTGGTCACATTGTCAACATTGCAAGTATAGCAGGAAAAGAAGTTTATCCGGGTGGAAATGTTTATTGTGCTACGAAACATGCTGTTGATGCGCTATCTCGTTCAATGCGAATTGATTTGGTTCAATATGGAATCAAAGTAACGAATATCGCTCCGGGTGCTGCGGAAACAGAATTCTCAATTGTTCGATTTAAAGGGAATGAAGAAACAGCTAATTCGGTTTACGATGGTTATAATCCATTAATTGCCCAAGACATTGCCGAAACAATCTTGTTTGTGGTTTCTCGTCCGGCACACGTTACAATTAACGATTTAACCATTATGCCAACAGCTCAGGCTTCTGCGACGGTTTTGTGGAAGGAAAATTAATAATGAATTTTTGTTTTGAGTGACAGTTATTTAGTTTCCTCTATTTATAAAAAGTCTATTATTTTCGATTTAAATCTAAAAAAAAAGTACTAAATTTGCGAATACAATCGAAAATAATGGACTTATGTCAGTTGTTAGACAGATTCAAGGTGCAATTCGAAATGATTTTTTCAAAGGGAAAGTAATCGTTTTATTGGGTGCTCGTCAAGTTGGTAAAAGCACGCTCATTAAAATGTTATCTGAAAATGAAGAATCCAAAACACTTTGGTTTGATGGCGAGAATGCAGATGTACATCAGATTTTGAAGAATACGAATAACGAACGATTGAAGCAAATTGCTGGAAATCATAAAATTGTTGTCATTGATGAGGCGCAAAAGATTGATCAAATTGGGTCAATTATGAAACTTTATGCAGATTACAGCAAAGACATACAGGTGATTGCAAGCGGATCGAGTGCTTTTGAATTACGGAATTCATTGAACGAACCACTAACTGGTCGTAAATTTGAATATAAATTATTTCCGCTTTCCTTTATTGAAATGGTTAGTCATACAAGTCTTTTGGAAGAAATACGGAATTTGCCTCAGCGCTTAACGTATGGATATTATCCTGAGATAGTTACGCATCCGCAAGATGCTGAACGGTTACTTCGTTTCTTATCAGATAGCTACTTGTATAAAGATATTTTTCTGTTCAAGGGCTTAAAAAAGCCAGAAAAAATGTTGGAATTACTGAAGCTTTTGGCTTGGCAAATTGGAAGTGAAGTAAACTACAATGAATTAGGGAAAACATTGAAATTAGATAACCAAACAATTGAAAGTTACATTGAAATGCTCGAACAAGTTTTCGTGATTTACAAACTACCGGCATATCATACAAATCAGCGTAGCGAGCTCAAGAAATCAAAAAAGATTTATTTCAATGATTTGGGAATAAGAAATGCACTGATAAATGATTTTCGTCCGATTGAAATTCGAAATGATGCTGGAGCGTTATTCGAAAATTTTGTAATTAATGAATTGAGAAAGCAAAATGAATACAAGCAAGTATACGCAAACTTTTACTTTTGGAGAAATACTGAACAACGAGAAATCGATTTAATCATCCAGAAAAATAATGTGATTCGAACATTTGAGATTAAATGGAATTCAACCAAAAAAGCAAAACTCACGAAAAGCTTCACCAATATCTATGGAGAAACGATTTTCCATGTTATCAATCAAGACAACTTCTTCGAAGTAATAGAAAATTTTGGTGAAGAGTATTAGAAAAAATATAATTCAATAATTCTAATTTAAGGTTCTTTGTCCAAATAATCTCTGAAAATAATTTGAGAATAAAGCCAGAACAATTGTCAATTATGATTTTGAAAAGGATAAAACCCTACTTCTTCTTTCTTCCCAAACTCACTTTAAAATCCTCAAGTCCACCTTTTACTGTTACGTATACTAATTTAGATTTTTCTGTTCTGTATTGAATTTCATCTTCCTCCAAGCTTTTTTTGTTGCGTTTGAATAATTTGTTCGCAGCAACATTGTTAATCATTTTCCAAGGAACGCCAATTTCATAATCCATATCCAATTTATCATTTAGGAATTGGGTGCCGCTTAATTCTAAAAAACCAAGGGTAGAATTGATTGTCATTTTTGGAATAATAATTTTACCTTGATCAAAAGTGATTTCATTTTTCAGGGTGTCAAAACGCACTTTGCTAACATTTTTATCTTCGAAATAAGTTTCTAATGCTTTTAAAGGAGCAAAGTTCTCTAATTTCGCTTCGGTGACGAGCATATCAATTTTGATTTTTGAATCATCGAGTTTTGGAACTAAATCGGCATGCAAATGTATTTTTCCGGTTATCGTTCCATTGAAATAACCATGAAGATTTTCAGAAACCAAGTGGTCTTGACCAAAATTTTCAAATTTCAGCATCAATTTATCTAAATCAACATGAGATGCTTGAATATTCGGACTAAAGTAAATGTGTTTTTTGTCTTTACCACTTAGGGTTCCTTTCATTTTGATTGTTCCTTCAGCAGTTTGTAAGTCCAATTGTTCGATTTCAAGTTCATGTGATTTCGTTGTGTGGAATTTGGCTTTCAACTGACTTAGTTTGTGTTTGTGGTAATTCAATTGATCCACATTTAGGGAGAAATCCATATCTGTAAATGGCAAATCATATAAACTAAATGCTTTATCGTGATCGACTTTTTGGGGTTCGCTCTTGGATGGAGGCATTGTGAAATTTGTCAACTCATCAACATCCAAACGATGCGAACGAACGACTAGTTTATTTTTTCCTTTTACATGAGCATCTTGAAAATTGTAATTGAGGTCTGAATAAATATCTGAATGCCCCATTTTTCCTGTGAATTTGCTCAAATGAATATGGTGATTATCTAAGAATAGATGTCCTTTGAAATTTTCCATTTTTAAAGGGTGAACTTTTAATTTCCCGGTAAAATTTGATAGATCAAAATCAAGCGATTTGAAATGACCTTTTGAAAAATGTAAAATGCTCTTTCCGTGGAATTTCATGTTGTCAATTTCCTCATGTCTATAATCTTCAGGCACATAATTTTCTCCACCATACGAGAAGAGATTGTCTAACCGTAGCTTCTTTGAATCTATGTCAAAGTCAATATGTGTATCACCGTTGAACTCATCTTGGAACCAAAATTTATAATTTTTTAATTGGCCATTGAAATGAAAGTCGGATGCATCCAGCATTCCTTTAAAATCAACGATATTTAAGTCTTTTTTATCCACAAAAAAATCTGCATGAAAGTCATGAAAAGCATGGGGATAATGCTTGAATTTGGCATAGAAGTTTTCAATGAAAAATTCACCCTCAGGAATGTATTCTGATTCCGAAATTTTTTTGGCAGAACTAACTAATTTCAAATCAAGCCTCAAATTTGAAACTTGTTCGTCGATTCCTGGTTCGGTTTTGGACTTTGTGAGTTCCTGAATATCCAATTTTTTCGAGTTAATTTTTAAATCGCATGTTACAGGAATGTCTGTATGATGAATAATGGCAGGTAAATCACTAATCGTTCCGTTTAGATGAATATCTGAATTTCCCATTTTGGTATTGAAATATTCAATTTTTGCTTTGTGACCTTTTAAACTTGCTTTCAAATCTAAATCATTGATTGGACTCGATAAGTCTGGACTGTTGAATTTTAGGTCTTTCACTAAAAGCTCGGTGAAATAGGATTCATTCAATTTTTCAATCGCTTTTTCGGGTTGATTTAAATCAATGATGTCATGGAAATTCATCGTTAACTTAACTTGTCCGTCCAAACCTCGCAATTCTCGTGAATTAATGAACTTGGCCAAGAAATCCAAATCGAAATCTGAAATCAGTTTCATGTCAATTTCTGGTTCTTCAAAGTTTTTTACGGAAATCTTACCAGAAAATTTGCCTGCTTCCGGACGTGCAGAGAATTGTTGAATGTTCAATTCCATCGAACTTAAATCCCGTTTTTTTCCATTGGTAAACGTTCCACGAAATCCAATTTGATTGAGCTTTTTATTCGTTTCAAGGTTATTGAAAAACCCATTTTTACAACCAAATCTTGCATCAATTTTAGGAGAATGACCATTTGCTGATTCACCTTTAACAGTTGCTTCAAAAAAGACATTTCCTTGGTTGTCAAATTGTTTTAACGTATTCGCGACTTCCTCTGGAGCTATCGCAATAACCAAATCAAAATTGGGTTTTTCACCTGAAAATTTTAAATCTAAAGGAATATTTTTTGATAAGCCAACTGATCCACTAAAACCAAAACTCGAATTTTCCAAATTCACTTCGGTTTGATGAATAGTAAGTGTTTTAGTTAGCTCACTCATATCGATTTCTGTATCTAACTCAAAGTGCTTGTTTTTAATAAAAGTTGAGTCGCCATTTTCTAGTATAGACAAACGAAATTTTGAATAAAGATCCAAGTAAAAATGTTCATTACTACTTTTGACTTTTGTTTTTGCTTCGTCGATGAAAGCGTCTATGTACATGTTATTAGCTTCATTCAATTTAGAAACATCCAAGTTTGAAATTTTAATAGACTGTAAATCAATTTTGAAGTCACTTTTGACTTTTTCAGCAGGCTTTTTTGTAGAAAGGGCTTTGGTCAAATTGAATGAGCCATCTTTGTGTTGAACAAGACGTAAATCACTATTGGAAATTTTTATTGATTTAATTGTATAGTTTCCATTGATAATATCGATAATATTGAAGCCAATAAAGCAATCTGCAAAGTGTAAAATCCGAGTTTTTTTTGTCTTTTCTTTTCCTTCGAAAACTTTTAAATCTTCTAAATCGATTGAAATATATGGAAATGCAGCAAACGGACTGATGTGACTCCCTTTGATTTCAATATGACCAGTGAAATCTTCATTTACATGAGTAATCAACTCTTTTACAATCTGTTGCTGTTTAAAATACACAACGGCTGTCAGAGAAGAGATAAAAATAAGCGGAATCAAGATGATAGAGAGCGTTAACTTGATCCAAAATTTCTTTCCGAAACGTTTTTTAGCTGATAATTTCTCTTTGTTTACATCTTCTTTCATAGCGATGTTAAAATTAAACACCAAAAGCAAATGTTCAAAGATTTTAAGCCCGGAAATATAGAATCTTTTTTTAGTTAGAAGATCAATTAAATAATTACATTGCGAAGACTACAAAGATTGTTCTATTCTTTTAACTTAAGGAATAATCATTTAAATCATTTCCCGCTAAAAATTCTTTGTAATTCATTCTACGCTTTCCTTCGGGTTGCAATTCGGAAATACTTATATAATAATCTTCGCAAGGAAATAATATTCCAGCCGAACCTTTCTTTAATGACTTTGAATCGGGGATTTCTTTTGTTAAGCTAGATGAAAATAATTTGAATGTTGTTCGTACACCATTTTTAGTTAAACTACACCATGCTGCAGGGTAGGGCGAGAGTCCTCGTATTTTATTGTGAACGAAATAGGCTTTTTCGTTCCAGTCGATTTCACAATCTGCTTTGAATATTTTTGGTGCGTGGGGTAATTGTTTAGCTAACTCTTCATCTTGAGGAACCGCCATTATTTTTCCATTTGCCAAGTTATTGAGCGTTTCAACCGTCAATTTTGCCCCTAAATGCATCAAATTGTCATGCAATTCACCTGCATTCATATTTTCGGTAATAGATACTTTTTCTTGAGCCAAAATGCTTCCCGTATCAATTATCTGATTGATGAAAAAGGTTGTAACGCCAGTTTCCGTTTCTCCATTTATAATCGCCCAATTAATAGGCGCAGCACCACGGTATTTTGGCAATAGAGACGCATGTAAATTGAACGTTCCTTTTGGAGGCATCGCCCAAACGATTTCCGGTAACATTCGAAAAGCAACTACCACAAAAATATCCGCATTTAAACTCTTAAGTTCAGTTAAAAAACGTTCATCTTTTAACTTTTCCGGTTGAAGAATGGGAACATTTTGCAATTTAGCATAAGTTTTCACCGCACTCTCTTTGATTTGCTGCCCTCGTCCTGCTGGTTTATCGGCTACTGTTACCACACCAACAACTTCATGCCTGCTCCTCATGATTTCATCAAGAATTGTCACCGCAAATTCAGGCGTTCCCATGAAAACGATTCGAAGTTTGTTTTCCGTTGTCATACTACTTTGTTTTTCCAATTGAACATGCGCAAATAAGATATGGAAAAAAGGCCTAAAATACCGAAATAAATATACTCAACCGTCCATATCCAATAGACATCAAAGTTCCATGTTTTAATGAACAGATAACTGAAAATCGAATAGATTCCAACGGTCAAAAACTCGATGATCATCGAATGAAGGGTGTTACCACTTCCATGAATCGTTTGAAAATAAACGGATACCATTCCAAACATCAGAATTGAAATAGAAATCAATCGCAAAATTTCAGCACTTTTCTTAATGTAAATCTCCTCTGGGTTGATTATTTTAATTAAAAGCTCGGGATATAAAAGTGCTCCGTGAAATGTAATTAACAAGAAGCCAACAGTCAACAATTGAATTCTTCGTTGAATAATTGGAATCATTTTAAAACTCTTGTGACCCAAATACTGAGAAATATATGTTTTTGTCGTTCCTGCAAATCCCCAGATTGGAACGAACGCTAGGAAATAAATGGAACGAATATTCTGTGAAACGGTCACATCAAACTGACCTTTTTGCTCGAGCCAGGTGAAAAATAAACTCCACGTTCCCAAGGCAAAAAATCCTTGTAGCATCAATGGACTTCCAATTTTAAACAATTCAACCATTGATTTTAAGTTGATTGAAAAATACTGATAGAGTTTATACCTTCGGCGTTCTTCAGAAAAAGTTAGATATAAAATTAGAAAAGTCATTCCCAATCCATCGGCAATGGTAGAGGCCAGTGCAGCACCTTCAACTCCTAATCTTGGGAGTCCATAATTTCCGAGAATCAAACCATAACCCAAAAACATATTCGAAAATGCGGTTATCAATGCAGCAATTAAAACCACCCATGTTTTTCCGGTTGCCATGAAAAAAGCTTGTATTGAAACGGTAATCATCGCAAAAAAGAGCGCAAAACTTCGAATTTGAATGAAATCACCTTGTAAAAAAGCAATGTTTTGATCTTTGGAATAAAGTTGTATCGCGCTTGGCATTAGGAAAAAGAGAGCTAGAAACATAAGGATAGCGAGTACGATGTGAGTTACCACAGCCGTTCCAAATACGCGACCAATGGCTTCTGGGCGTTCTTCTCCAATTCTTCGCGCAATGATAATTTGCGCTCCGTCCGCCATTCCAATCAAACACATAAAGGTGGTTACATAAAGTAAACCTCCATTTCCAACGGCAACGAATCCTTCCGTTGAAAAACGACTGATGAATGCCGAATCTGTGATCATCACAATCGATTGGATGAATCCTGAAACCATCATTGGTAAGGCAACGCCAAGAATTGTTTTGTAGCGTAAATCCAGCATCAGTCGACTTGTATTACGAGGCCTTTCAGATATTCGCCTTCTGGGTGAAAAGCATTTATGGGATGATCAGCAGGTTGGTGCAATTGCTCTAAAATTCGAACATTTCTTCTGGCTTCAATTGCTGCTGCAATGACCGTATTAGTGAACAAATATTTGTCGACCACCTGCGAACAAGAAAAAGTAAAAATTAAACCTCCAGATTTTATTTGTCGAATAGCGTGTGCATTCAGTCGTTTATAACCTTGAATCGCTTTGTGTCGCTTGTCTCTATGCTTAGCAAAAGCTGGTGGATCCAAAACAATGATATCATAATCTTCTTTGAGCTCCTTCATGTATTCCATTGCATCTGCAACTATTGAAGCATGTTGCCCTTTAAACTTATTGATAGATACATTCGCATCTGTTAATTCGATTGCTTTCTTGGAACTGTCCAACGAGTGAACAAGCGAAGCATTTTGATTTAGAGCCTGCAAACTAAATCCACCAGAGTAGCAAAACGTATTCAAGATTTTCTTTCCGAAAGAATACTTCCCAAGTAAATTTCTGTTATCGCGTTGATCGATGAAAAAACCCGTTTTTTGACCTTTCACCCAATCAATTTGATATTGAACACCATTTTCAGTTGCTAAATGCGGTGTTTCGCAATTTCCAAAAATGTATTCGTCTTTGGATTCTATTCGTTCGGGTAAAGTGTCTGATGACTTCGAGTAAACGGCTTTCAGATTAGATCCAAGCGCTTCTTGCAAGGCCTTAGATATGAAATCAATGGAACGAAACATACCGATTGAATGACACTGAATGACGGCAACGCCATTATAGAAATCAATGATCAACCCCGGTAAATGATCACCTTCTCCATGACAAATTCTAAAAATATTATTGTTTGGATTCAATAGACCTAAATTCATTCGCAATTGAACTGCATTTTTTATAGCCTTATTAAAGAATTCTTGATAGATTTCAGAATCTTCGAAGCTCAAAATACGAACAGAAATGGTAGCGTGCTGAAAATGACCTTTTGCCAAAAAACGACCTTTGAAGTCTTCAACTGAAACTACATCGCCATCTTCAATGTCAGAAATTTCGGAAAAAATTGCACCTGAAAACACCCATGGATGCTTACGAAGTAACGATTGTTCCTTGCCTTTTCTGATTTGGACGCTTTTTACAGACATGGGTGCAAAGGTACGGAAGTTTTTACGTGTTTAGCGTTATTTTGAATCGATGCCTAAGTGATAGGTGAAAAGAACAAAGTAAATTAAATATTGCAACAATTTCCAATTCAAACACAAAGTAACCCTGTTCGGTCGTCAATAATTTTGTCTTATAATAACTTAAAAACATAAAATTATGTCAATAGTAAAACGAAGAGAGAGCTTGATGCCGACATGGGCAAGCGATTTATTAGACACCAGTCGATTTTTTAGTCCGCGATTGTTTGATTTGGGAACGGATCCATTTTCAATTGATTTTTCATCTAGGGTTCCTTCAGCGAATATCAACGAAACCGAAAAGGAATATCGTATTGAGTTAGCAGTTCCGGGAATGGAAAAAGATGATTTCAAAGTAGCAATCGATAACGGTGTATTGTATGTGAGTTCGGAAAAAGAGGAAGATCGCGAAGAAGCAGAGAAAAACTACACCCGACGTGAGTATTCATTTAGTGAATTTAGAAGATCTTTTTCACTACCTGAAAATTGCTTGGAGGACAAAATTAAAGCGAAATATGAAAATGGGATATTGAATTTGATACTTCCAAAAAAGGAGGTGTCAATCATTAAACCGGCAAGTGAAATTCCGGTTTTGTAAGAGTGAATTTTTCACTCATTAGTTGGAAATCTCTCGTCAATTTGACGGGAGATTTTCTTTTTAATTGATTGCTTTAATATGGGCGTTCATTTTCCCGCTCCAAAACAGTGCTTTCAGGGGATTTTTCTTGTTGTAATATACAAAACTGAAATTAGCTTTTAAAATACCTTTATCAAATGCTCCTTGGTCGAGGAAGAATTTCCCATCTTTCATAGGATAGATTTCCGATTCATTATTCTTAGATTTCATGTAAATCCATGAAATAATGTAATCATCTTTGATTCGGAAAAATAAACTACAATTCGAACTATCGTTGCTTTTAGCCATTCCCTCAAGGGAAAAATCTCCATATTTTTTCACCGAAATATACTTAACGTCACGCATGTCGGTCAAACTACATCTCGAATCTAATGAATAATAATGCCTTGTAGAATCGATAAGCGTATAGAAAATATTCATTGAATCAGACGCGATTTTTCGACGACGATCAAGCATTTTTCCTGCTCGTGAAGGACATTTCGAACAAATGATTTGCTGATAATCGTTTAATTCAATCCCTTCGGCATACTCCCACTTGTTTGAAAACGAAAAGTCACCTTTTAAATCGTCGAATTGACTAATTAAGATGGAATATCCTTGAATTTCGGTGGTTTTTTGATCCTTAGGAATAGTTGAGGAAACCGAACATGAGATTATGAACCCAATAGAGCATAATAAAAGCAGGATTGATTTCATTTGCATATTCGTCAATAATGATACTTGAATCGAAGGTAATTGATTTTGATGAAAATTCTTTTAATCGATAAATGAATAAAGTATGAAATAATTTATGTTAGTATGTTTTAGTTTTGGTTTCTTCAATCTCAAACTTTCCGATTAAATTTGCATAAAATCAGAAATATGGCTAATAAGCGAGATCTTAAAAAAAGCATTAATTCGTTGGTATTTGATGTGATTGACGAGTGTATATACATTCAAGAAATTAATCCAGATCGATTCGATGCGTGCGAAAAATTAATTGATGAAGCTGTAAATTATTACAATGACGCCCTGTCAAAAATGAATTCTGCAAAAATGAAATCTGATTTTCGGAATGTAGCTTCAGAATTGGAAGAAAAGGCTGAAAAGTTTATTGATTCATTGAATTCTTTGAACGCTTAATTTACAAGAAAAAGTTTTTTTTGTAGACCATTTGTTTGCAACTACTTGTTGTTTCTTAATTATTTTTTCCTTATTTTCGAAGGATAAAATTTCAACTTATGATTAGTACGGAGCGATTGTTTGATATTCCTTATTGGCAGCAAAAGAATTTTCCTAATTCAAAAATGTTTGTATCCAAAGTCAATGGAAATTGGGAAGGATTATCAACAAATGAATTTATTCTGCGAACCATTGAAGTATCTAAGGGATTAATTTCATTAGGAATTCAGCCTGGAGATAAAGTAGCTGTGGCAAGCGCGAATCGTGTTGAATGGAATATTTTAGACATCGGTGTTCAACAGGTAGGTGCAATTTTAGTTCCAGTATATCCCAACATTTCCGAAAATGATTACCGATTCATATTTAATGATGCCCAAGTTAAAATTTGTGTTGTATCTAATCTCGAATTAGCTACGAAAATTTCAAACATTAAAGCTGAAATTCCAAGTTTGGAGCACTTATTTACTTTCGATGAACTACCCGAATATAAAAATTGGAAACATATTTTTGATGTTGCTTCATCTTCTGCAGAAAGTGAAGTAAACAAAAGAATGGATGAGGTAAAGAGATCCGATTTGGTCACAATTATTTATACATCTGGAACTACAGGTAATCCAAAAGGAGTTATGTTGTCACACAACAATTTATTATCCAACTTGGAAGCGTGTAAGCCACGAATACCTGCCGACAATAATTCGAGTGTCCTAACTTTCTTGCCAGTATGCCATGTTTATGAGCGAATGTTGCATTATTTATACATGTATTTAGGGTGTTCTATTCATTTTGCAGAGTCAATGGATACCATTGGTGAAAATATTCGTGAAGTAAAACCAGATGTATTTACAGCAGTTCCACGCTTAATTGAAAAGGTTTTCGATAAAATCATGGCAACTGGCGATGCTTTGACTGGCGTCAAAAGAAAATTGTTCTTTTGGGCGGTTGGACTTGCAGAGGAATACGATGTTGTGGGTAAATCAGGTTGGTATAAATTTAAGTTAGGAATTGCTCGAAAATTGATTTTTTCCAAATGGCAATTGGCGTTAGGTGGTAATGTGAGAGCAATTGCTTCGGGAAGTGCCGCTTTGCAACCACGTTTAGCAAGAATTTTCTTAGCAGCTGACATTCCAATTTTGGAGGGATATGGCTTAACTGAAACTTCACCAGTTGTTTCGGTAAACTCATTTGATCAAGGAATTCGAATCGGAACAGTTGGAACACTCATTGATGGTGTGCAAGTTCAAATTGCTGAAGATGGTGAAATCCTAGTGAAAGGTCCAAATGTTATGTTGGGTTATTACAACAATCAAACAGCTACAGATGAGGTGATTGACAAAGACGGATGGTTTCATACCGGAGATATCGGAATTTTTCAGGAAGGGAAGTTTTTAAAGATAACTGATCGTAAAAAAGAGATTTTCAAAACTTCTGGGGGAAAATACATCGCTCCACAAGCCATGGAGAATAAGTTCAAAGAATCGCGTTTTATTGAGCAAATAATTGTAATCGGTGAAAATGAAAAATTTCCTGCAGCAATGATTGTTCCTTGTTTTGCATTTATTAAAGAGTGGGCTACGAAACATGGAATGGATTTAACAAATGAATCCAATGAATCGATTTCAAATAATCCTGAAGTTTATAAACGAATTAAAGAAGAAGTGGAAACTTATAATCAACAATTTGGTAATTGGGAGCAAATCAAAAAATTTGTTCTTTTACCGAAAGAGTTTACAATTGAAGGAGATGAATTAACGCCAACATTGAAGTTCAAGCGTAAAAAAATCCTTGCGAAATATCAGAAAGAATATCAAAGTATCTATAATTAAACGGAAATTTTAGGCATAAAAAAACGTCGGATTGAAAAATCCGACGTTTTTTGTTTCGTTTTAATTAGTTTGCTGCTTTCTTAGAACAACAAGATTTACCTTGTTCTTGCCTAGTTGAGCAACACCCACTTTTTTTCTTTTTCTTCTTTCTTTTATCATCATCTTTTTTCTCGATTTTAACACCTGTAACAGCTGCAAATGAAGAAGTAGCCAATGAACCAACGAAAGTAGTCAACGCTAATGCTAAAAATAATTTTTTCATAATGATTAGTTTTTAGTAAAGTTATAAAATAATTTAGAATTCTGCTAATCGCGTTAACTTGGCTTGAACAATATCACCAATTTTAACATCTATTTTGGAATCCAATGGTAAAAACACATCAATTCGTGAGCCAAATTTTATAAAACCAAATTCTTCTCCTTGTTTTGCTTCACTTCCCTCTGAAGCGTAATAACAAATTCGACGTGCAACGGCACCTGCAATTTGTCGAAATAAAATTTCCTTACCACCCTTATGTTCGACTACAATCGTTGACCGTTCGTTATCCGTACTACTTTTTGGATGCCAAGCAACGAGAAAAAGTCCAGGATGGTATTTTACATATTTTGTTATACCGCTTATCGGAAAGAAATTCGCATGTACATTTAATGGCGACATGAAAATTGAAATTTGAATACGTTTTTCATTGAAATACTCCGTTTCCATTACTTCTTCAACGACCACCACTTTTCCGTCTGCAGGACAAACAATGTCATTTTCTCCATAAGGACAATTTCTTTTGGGAACCCTAAAAAATTGGACAACAAGAATTAAAAACACGATAAGAACAAGCTCAATCAACCAAAACAAGATCTTATAGTCACATTTTCCTAAAAGCCAATAATTCAATGCAGATAACCCCAGAACAGCAACCAGTGTGCCGGCCATAATTCCATAACCTTCTCGATGTAATTTCATATTAAAATTTTTCCCAATAAGTGTAAATGATTGTCCAACAGTAAAAAAATGGTATTGTAAATAATACCGCATCAAAACGATCTAGTATTCCTCCATGTCCTGGTAAAATGTTTCCGGAATCTTTAATATTTAGGCTTCGTTTAAAAAGAGACTCCAATAAATCACCATAAATAGCACATGGAGCAATAATTACGGCTGAAACAATCCAAAAAAGTTCCTCGCCTCGATTTATAAAAGCACCTATGATGTAGCCAACGATCAAAGTGAAAATAACGCCGCCAATTGTTCCTTCCCATGTTTTTTTGGGTGAAATTCGCTCAAATAATTTGCGTTTCCCAAATAATCTACCACTGAAATATGCAAAAGAGTCATTGGTCCATATTAAGAAATACATTCCTACAACCGTTGGTAGATATGTTGTGCTCCTTAAATTGAGGTCAATTGTCAAATAAAAAGGAAGTACAATATAAATCACACCAAAAACCAAGACGGAAATATTAATTATTGGGTGTTCTTTTTTCTTCCAGAGTTCGTTCAGAATTAGGGTGAAAAACAAGGGGAAGATAACCGATATGGAGATGATTGGGAGTAATTTCATGCTTACTCCAACGAGAAGTAAGAAAATGAAAATGCCAATGAAAAGTCCAATTTCTTTGCTGACACTTACAATTTGATGATTTTTAAACAACCGATAAAATTCGAGCAGCCCCAAGACCATAAATATTGAGAAAACCAAAGCATGAACATACGGATTCCAGAGGATTGACCCAATTACTACGATTCCAAAGATTACTCCGGTTATACTTCTTGTTGCTAGGTTACCTAGTGCCATTAATCAATTTGCTTATACTGATTTCAGGCTTCGAAGTTACATATAATTCGTTAGTTCGAGGCAAACTTAATTCAATCAGACTTAGTCTTCTTTTGTTTCTTCGCTTGTATTTTCTGCTCCCTTATTTTCAGACGTTTCCTGTTCTGATACTTCAGTATTGTTTTCCTGTTGGGTATCAATATTTGTTGTATCTGACGATTCAGAAATCTCTTCACTTGCTTCTGGTTCAGAAGGATGGGAAATTTCACTAACATCCCAAGGGCGTTTTCCAAAAATTTCTTCCAAATCCTCCTTGAAGATTACTTCACTAGTAAGAAGTTTATTCGCTAATGCAGTCAGTTTATCTTTATTTTCTGTTAATATTTGAATTGCTCGTTGGTATTGAGATTCGATCAATTTGCTAACTTCTTCATCGATAACTCGAGCAGTCTCGTCAGAATATGGTTTCGTGAACATGTCTCTACCTTGTGAATCATAGAATGAAATGTTACCAACGCGTTTGTTCAACCCATAAATAGAAACCATTGCATATGCCTGCTTGGTTACTTTCTCCAAATCACTTAAAGCTCCTGTGCTAATTTTGCCAAAAGTTATTTCTTCCGCAGCGCGACCACCTAAAGCAGAACACATTTGATCTAAAATCTGTTCGGTTGTTGTTATGCTTCTTTCTTCTGGCAAATACCAAGCAGCACCAAGGGATTGTCCTCTCGGAACGATGGTAACTTTAACCAATGGATGGGCATACTGCAACAACCAAGAAATTGTCGCGTGACCTGCTTCATGGAATGCAATTGCTTTTTTCTCGTCTTTGGTGATTATTTTATTCTTTTTCTCAAGTCCACCTACAATTCGATCAACAGCATCAAGGAAATCTTGTTTTTCTACTTGTTTTTTATCTTTTCTTGCTGCAATAAGGGCTGCTTCATTACAAAGATTAGCTATATCAGCACCCGAGAAACCAGGAGTTTGCTTTGCTAGGAAATCAATGTCAATATTTTTGTCCAATTTCAGTGGTTTCAAGTGCACTTGAAATATTTCTTTTCGCTCATTGATATCGGGCATATCGACATAAATCTGACGATCGAATCGCCCTGCGCGCATCAAAGCGCTATCCAACACATCCGCACGGTTGGTCGCAGCAAGGATAATAACACCTGAATTTGTCCCGAATCCATCCATTTCAGTCAACAATTGATTCAATGTATTTTCACGTTCATCGTTGGAATTAAAACCGTTGTTTTTTCCTCTTGCACGACCGATGGCATCTATTTCGTCAATGAATATAATCGAAGGAGCTTTTTCTTTCGCCTGACGGAACAAATCACGAACGCGAGACGCTCCAACTCCAACAAACATTTCCACGAAATCAGAACCAGATAAAGAGAAAAAAGGAACTTTTGCTTCACCCGCTACTGCTTTTGCGAGGAGTGTTTTTCCTGTTCCCGGAGGACCAACAAGAAGCGCACCTTTTGGTATTTTCGCTCCAAGTTCAGTATATTTTTTCGGATTCTTAAGGAACTCTACGATTTCAACAATTTCTTCCTTAGCTCCTTGTAAACCAGCAACATCCTTGAACGTAACATTCGTAGTTTTTCCTTTTTCGTAAACTTGTGCTTTTGACTTACCGATACTGAAAATTTGGCCTCCGCCACCGCCACCACCGCCGGACATACGTCGCATGACGAAAATCCAAATAATGATTATCAAAGCGAAAGGTAAGATGTAATTCAGAATATTAATTAAGTAATTTACCTCTGTAACATTCTCATAATTCTCGTATCCATGGTCTTCTAGCGACTTTTCGAAATTAGCATTGCTTCCAATATTTTCTAGTTCAAAAACAATTGGTTTTCCTTTATTCGTGCCTCGATTGATGACTTTTTTCATTTCGTTCAATTCACCAGATTTGGCTTCATTCACAATTTGAACGCCTTTTGCAGTTAGTTCGAATTCACAATAGGATTGGTTGACAATCTTAACATTTTTAACGCCTTTTTGGTCAATAAGCTCCATCAAGGTTGATTTCTTGTTGATAACGGCGCGGGAACCAGAATTCCAATATATTTCAGCAGCAATTAAGGCTACACCTAAAATCGCGTAAATCCAATAAATTGAAAAGGGGTTTTTTCGTTTGTTTTCTGACATGTTCTTTATTGTATATTGGGAATATCTGTTCGTTTTGCATCTGCCCACAGTTCTTCAATTTCATAGAAGGAACGGGCATCTTTATAGAAAATATGAGCTACAACATCAATGTAGTCAAGCAAAATCCATTCACTATTGTTTTTTCCTTCGATGTGCCAAGGTTTTTCTTTCAACGTTTTGCGTGTAAATCGAGTTACGGAATTGCAGATACCATCAACTTGGGTACTTGACTCTCCGCTGCATATTACGAAAAAGTCGCAAACGGCACTGGATAAATCCCTTAAGTCTAAAACCACAATGTCTTTGGCTTTGTTTTCCTGCATGCCTTCAACAATTGTTTGACACAATAGTTCTGACTCAGTAATTTTTTTTGTTTTTCGCATTTAATTTTCCTTGGAACACAAATCTAGTTGATAAATTTTAATTTTGGACTTCCTAATTGAAACAATCCTCGTTGGAAATGAACGTTTTTGGAAAAGAAATTATACATTTATCTTCAGTTGATTCTACCAACAATTTTGCTGCCACGTTGCTTTCTAACCAACTTTGTCAAAATGGAACGGCAATATTGGCAGACGCACAATCGTTTGGCAGAGGACAACGTGGAAACACTTGGCAATCCGAGAATGGAAAAAATCTCCTTTTATCGTTCATTTTTAAACCCGACAATCTGTCAGTGCAACGACAGCATGAATTGACCTGGGCTACTAGTCTAAGTATTCTCAAAACATTAGGAAAATTTAACATCCACGCTGAGGTTAAATGGCCAAATGATGTGCTTGTTTATGGAAAGAAAATTGCTGGAATTTTAATTGAAAATCAAATTACAGGTGATTCCATTTCTTCAAGTGTCATTGGAATTGGGTTAAATGTAAATCAAACGGACTTTTCTTCAATCCAAGCAACAAGTATTTCCAACGAATTAAATAATCAGTATTCAAAGGAACTTGTCTTTCAGGAATTGTGCGATTCAATGAACGTTCTTTTTGATCAAATTGTTAAAAACGAATCAGATATATTAAAATCAGCATACGAAAATACTCTTTTTCAAAAAGGAAAAATAGGCCAATACGAAGATCAATTGGGGACTTTTGATGGAAAAATTATCGGAGTTGATGAAAATGGGTTCCTTCTCGTAAAGGTTGAAAAAGAAATACGCACCTACGGAATTAAAGAAATTCGCTACTGCTCGAAGTGACTTTTCAGTTTTTCTGACATGTAATTGAAAAGTGCGCTTAATGGTTTCTCAACCATCATTTTTAAAAATGCATTTACCTCCCCATCGAATTGAATGTAGCCATCCGTTTTGGATCCGTTTTCAGTTAAATGAACAGTTAGGTTGAATGGAAATGGAGTTTTCTCACCTGCTTTCAAAAATAGCTTATCAGCCGTATGTCCGTTTTGAACCAAAGAAATCGTAATTCCTCCTTGAACCTTGAATGAACAATCGTTGGCTGTTGCCTTGAAATCCGAAATTTTATCTTGTGGTAGAATTAACCATAAATTTTCAGCATTTGAAAGAAAGGAAATGATTGTATCTTTCGTAGCATTGACTGTAACTTGATTACTTTTTAATTCCATTACTAAGCAGTTTGCATCCATTCAGATGGATTATCTCTCCAGTTTTGAAGATGCGTAAGATCGTTTTGGCTGATATAATTGGATTTAAGGGCTTGTTCAATTAATATCGAATAATCTGTAAGCGTAATAAACGGACAACCCGCTTTTTTGAAACTATCTTGAGCAATTTTAAATCCATACGTGAAAATTGCAGCAAGTCCTCTCACATCCAAACCAGCTTCTTTCAATGATTCAACCGCCTTTAAGCTACTTCCACCTGTAGAAATTAAATCTTCAACTACAACCACTCGTTGGCCTTTTTCGTATGCGCCCTCAACTAAATTACCCATTCCGTGTCCTTTCGCTGCGCTTCGAACGTAAATAAAAGGCAAACCCAATTCTTGAGCGATTAGCACTCCTTGCGGAATTCCTCCTGTGGCAACACCTGCAATAACATCCGGTTTACCAAATTTTTGAACGATCATTTCAGCAAAAGTTTGACGAATATGTGTTCTCTCTGCCGGATAAGATAATGTAACCCGATTGTCACAGTAAATTGGCGACTTCCATCCAGAAGCCCATGTAAAAGGATTATTTGGTTGCAATTTTACCGCCTTCACTTGTAAAAGGATTTCAGCAATTTTGAAAGCGCTATCTTTGTTTTGAATCATGGCACAAAAATATAAAGTTTTCATTGATAATAAGGTAATTTATTTTAAAGATGTAGAATTGATTGGCATTAAAAAGATTGATTTTTTTTATCCTTCCAATTTTTTTGAACTGAATGAAACAATTACAAAAGATTGCCAGGTGATTAGTGATGATCCAAAATCGAGGATGTTCAATTTTTTTGAAAACTTCAAATTTATTGAAGCGGCAGGAGGAATTGTAGTTTCTGAAAATAAATATTTATTTATAAAAAGAAATGGACTTTGGGATATCCCGAAAGGAAAAATGGAGTCGAATGAAACACCAGAGATAACCGCAATACGTGAAATTCAAGAAGAATGTGGTTTAAAAGGCAAACTCTCAATTCGAAAAAAACTCTTTGATACCTTTCATACCTATGAATTCAAAAATAAATCTGTTTTGAAAAAGACGCATTGGTTTTTACTTGATTATTCAGGAAACAAAAAGACAAAACCACAATTAGAAGAAGGAATAACTGCAATTGAATGGTTTGAACTAAAGGATTTTTCGCAAATCAAAAACTTGACTTATTCATCCATCATCGACGTGCTAACTTATTACGAAAACTCTTAATTTTCTGTTAATTTCATTTGTCATTGAAAAAATAGTTTTACTATTGCTTATAAATTTATCAGAAATGAAACATGCCATTCTATCCTTGACCTTGATTATTGCTGGAGCAGTTTTCGGTCAAAATGCAGAGAAAACGAAGAAATCTGCTAAACCAACTTTAAAGTTTACAACGCTTGAAATCGTAAGAGATTCAATTCCTTATGACTCGAAAGACTTATTTATTTTCGAATTCAAAAACAATTCTAAAAAGCCTGCAACGATTCAGGGAGTTCAAACAAGTTGTGGTTGCACTGCTGCGGAGAAACCAACGGAAGCTGTAAAGCCAGGAAAGAAAAGTAAAATCAGTGTTTCTTACGATACAAAGCGCGTTGGACCATTTACAAAAACAATTACGGTAACATCTGATGTTTCTGAACCGATTGTTTTGACTATCAGAGGAACGGTTTTACCGCAAAAAGAAGTTCCAGCTCAAAACTAAAGTTTCAAAGTAATATTATGAGAAAGCGTCCGAAGTGGCGCTTTTTTCTTTTTAGGAATTTTAAAAAAAGGTTCCAATTCAAATTTCTATCTTTGCAAACCAAAATTACAGCATGGAAATTCCTAAAACATACGAACCCGGAAAAGCAGAAGAACGATGGTATCAACATTGGTTGAATAAAAATTATTTTCATTCAACGCCGGATGAACGTGAGCCATACACCATCGTCATTCCACCGCCAAATGTCACAGGGGTTTTGCACATGGGACACATGTTGAATAACACGATTCAAGATGTTTTGATTCGTCGTGCTCGCATGCTTGGTAAAAACGCTTGTTGGGTTCCTGGAACTGACCACGCCTCCATTGCTACAGAAGCGAAAGTTGTTCAGAAATTGCGCCAAGAAGGAATTAAAAAATCTGACTTGACACGTGATGAATTCCTAAAACACGCTTTTGAGTGGAAAGACAAACACGGAGGAATTATACTTGAACAATTGAAAAAATTGGGTGCTTCTTGCGATTGGGAGAGAACACACTTTACAATGGATGCGGAATATTCTGATTCTGTAATTGATGTTTTTGTAGACCTTTTCAAAAAAGGAAAAGTGTACCGTGGGGTTCGGATGGTGAATTGGGATCCGGAAGCGCTAACTGCCGTTTCAGACGAAGAAGTTTTGTACAAAGAAGTAAATTCAAGACTTTTTTATGTTCGTTATAAAGTTGCCGGAACCGACGATGAATGGTTGACCATTGCGACTACTCGTCCTGAGACAATTTTGGGAGATACAGCAATTTGTGTGAATCCAAACGATGTTCGTTACAAACATTTACATGGAAAATCGGCAATTGTTCCGCTTACGAACAGAGAAGTTCCAATTATTGCAGATGAATACGTTGAAATGGAATTCGGAACAGGTTGTTTGAAAGTAACTCCAGCACACGACATCAACGATTATGAGCTTGGTAAAAAGTTCAATTTAGCAACCATTGACTTGTTCAATGACAATGGAGCGCTGAATGCGCATGGATTGCATTACGAAGGAAAAGATCGTTTTGACGTTCGCAAGGAAATCGAAAAAGAACTACACGACAAAGGATATTTGGTGAAGACGGAAGACCACATCAACAAAGTTGGTTTTTCTGAACGCACAAATGCCGTGATTGAACCTAAATTGTCTTTGCAATGGTTCGTTTCCATGAAAGAATTGGCTCAGCCTGCCTTGGACAATGTGATGAATGGCAACATTCAGTTTCATCCGGAAAAGTTCAAAAACACCTACCGTCATTGGATGGAAAATGTCAAAGATTGGTGTATTTCACGTCAATTGTGGTGGGGACATCGCATTCCTGCGTGGTATTTTGGACCAGGAGCAAACGATTACGTAGTTGCAAAAACAGCCGAGGAAGCACAATCACTTGCTAAAGAAAAAAGCGGTAAAGATATTTCCATTTCAGATTTAAAACAAGATGAAGATGTTTTGGATACGTGGTTTTCAAGTTGGTTGTGGCCGATTTCAGTTTTCAATGGTTTGACAAGACCAGGTAACGAAGAAATCAAATACTATTACCCAACCAATGATTTAGTTACTGCACCGGAAATTATGTTTTTCTGGGTAGCACGAATGATTATTGCAGGATACGAATACTTGGGTGATTTGCCATTTAAAAATGTTTATTATACGGGAATTGTGCGTGATAAACTCGGTCGTAAAATGTCAAAATCACTGGGGAATTCTCCAGATCCGATTGATTTAATTGAAAAATATGGTGCAGACGGTGTTCGTGTTGGAATATTAATTTCATCTCCGGCAGGAAACGATTTACCTTTTGATAGTTCGCAATGCGAGCAAGGAAGAAATTTCACAAATAAAGTTTGGAATGCCTATCGCTTGGTTTCCGCTTGGGAGGTTAGGGAATTGGAGCAGCCAAAATCCTCCGTAATGGCGATTGAGTGGTTTGAAAATAGGTTCCAAACGGTATTGGCAGAAATCAATGATTTATTTGATAAATTCCGAATTTCAGAAGCATTGATGGCAATTTACAAGCTTGTTTGGGATGATTTCTGTTCGTGGTATTTGGAAATGATTAAACCGGGATACGAGCAACCAATTGATTCAAAAACGCTGGAAGCAACGAAAGATTTCTTTGAGAATTTATTGAAATTGATGCATCCGTTTACGCCTTTCGTAGCGGAAGAATTGTGGCATCAACTCAGAAATAGAGCTGAAGGAGATGATATCATCATTGCAAAATGGCCGGAAGTGAAAACGGTTAATTCTTCGGTATTGTCGAAGTTTACGATTGCAGAAGAAGTCATTACAAACATTCGAAACGTTCGCAAGAACAACAACATCGCCAATAAAGTAAAACTGGAATTGTTTGTTCGCAAAAACAAAGACGTGGACACTGCGTTCGACTCTGTGATTGTGAAAATGGGAAATCTTTCATTGATGGAATATGTTAGTGAAAAGGTGAACAACGCCAATTCATTTATCGTTGATGGAAGCGAGTATTTCATTCCGTTTGGCGATACCATTGACGTAGAGGCTGAAAAGGAAAAAATTAACGAGGAATTGACTTACACCAAAGGTTTCTTGAAAAGCGTGCAAGAAAAATTGAAAAACGAACGATTTGTTGCCGGAGCTCCGGAGCAAGTAGTAGCTGTTGAACGCAAAAAAGAAGCAGATGCTTTGGCGAAAATTGCGCTGTTGGAAGAGAAGTTGACTACGCTTGGGTAGTGAAAAGTTGAGAGCGAAAAGTTGGTTGTAAACTGTTTAAAATTTTCACTTTAATGAAATCATTATCAAACTTATATAAACTAGTAAATGTTGTTGCCGCTATTGGTTGGGTTATTTTAATATTTTTACCCAATTGGGATTTAGCAGATTCCGCAATAAAATATGGAATTGTCGTTGGGCTTTCTGTGTTTTACATTTACGTTCTTTTCATAACGAAAGACATCAAAAACGAAGTTTTTCCAAAAGGTAATTTTACTTCTTTGGAGGGCGTAATAAACTTATTTAAAAATCCCCGAAATTTATTAGCGGGCTGGGTTCATTATTTAGCATTTGACTTGATGTTGGGCATATACATTAAAACCCAAGCGAATGAAATTGGAATGAGTCATTTTTTACAAATTCCTTGTTTTATTTTAACTTTCATGTTGGGACCCGTTGGTTATTTATTGTTTGTAATCCTGCAATTATTTGTGTAGATTGTTGTGCTGCTTGAGCCCATGAATTACCTTTTTTAATTTGTTCTACTCGTTTTTCGGTAGAAGAGAATCGTAATTTAACATAATTTATACAATTATTATGCTACTCCCATCACTCTCAAGAAATTCACCAAAAAATACAATTTCCTTTTGATTAATATTTTATCTTAGCTAATTAATCATACAATGAGCAAGCGAACATTCGGTTTATAAGCTTAAGATAAATTGTGGGGTTATAATTAAGTTATGGTTTATTAATGAAAAACTGATGGTTTAAATCTATGAACATTCTAGAAAGAATATTTAGAAGAAATGAAGTGAATAACAATGAACTAATTATTGGTAATCAAATCTGGATGACTTCTAATTTAAAAACTACCAAGTTTAGAAACGGGGATGAGCTCCAATACATCAAGTCAGAAGAAGAATGGGAGCTAGCAATGGTTAATAAGGAACCTGGGTATTGTTTTTATGACCATGATCCCGAAAATGGTGAATCGAAAGGATATTTGTACAATTGGTATGCAATTAATGATAAAAGAGGTTTGGCTCCAATAGGTTGGAAAATCCCAAATATAAATGATTTTGAAATTCTTATTAAATACTTAACTCCTAATGAAGAGGTCTTTTCTTTGGAGGGAAAAAATGGTTTACATAAGGTTTTCAGATCAATAGATCTCAGGGAAAAACTAATAATAAAATCTCAATGGAGTGGAATTTATTGGAATACTGACAATGAAGTTAATTTATTCAAGGCCATACCAAGTGGTGGCAGAGGAATGAATGGCTTTAATTATGGTTCAGTAATGGCTTTCTGGTGGTGTTACAATGAATTTAACGAGGATGGCGCATATTTTTTTAACATTAATGATTGCTGTGTCGAAATTAAAAGTGCATCCAAAAATAGTTTTTTTGCGTTAAGACTTTTAAGAGAATGAAATTAACAAACCATAACAGCGTGTAAGCACCATTTTTTATTAAATATTTACTAAGTATAGATATGCACCAATTAAGAGAACAGTGAGTGCCTTCACGCAAACCATTAACCGTCAGCTCAACCTCAAAATCAACAAAAAAACAAAATGAATATAACAATCATAGGAGCCTCGGCTGGAATAGGGTTAGAAGCGGTAAAAAGAGGATTAACTCTTGAACCCAAATATTAAGAACTTTACAATTATTCATAAACTCAATTTACATTTAAGGATTCCATAGTCATATATCAATCCTACTAAACACAAACTCATGAACAGAATTCAAGCAATTTTAACATTAGACATGGAGAATCTTCCTGCTAATTTTCAAGAAATATTGAAACACGAGCAAGAAGTTGTTGCAAAATGGAAAGCAGAAGGATTTTTAGAAAGTTTATTTTTAAGACAAGCCAAAAACGGTGCAGTTTTGATCTTCAAGGATATTGACGAAGACAAAGCAAAAGAATTGATGCAAGAACTTCCGTTTTACAAATTGAGTAAAAGCATAGAATACTACAGTTTGATTAAACAGTTTTAAAACTTAATCTTTTGGTGGAGAGAGGAGAGTGGAAAGTTAAAAGTGGAGAGTTTATATTATAAAAGAGATTGTTTTTAGGTTTACAACTTTTTCTGTTTCAACTTATCTCTCAATTTTCAGTTCTAATCTTTCAACTCTAAACTGTTATTTCTCAATTTTCATCTCGTTTCATATAAAAGCAAAATCCACCCTGCGGTTTTTTTGTTTCCCTGCCGGTGTTTTATTGGAATCAACGGGTTGTTTTTCACCTTTGAAATCGATTACGACGCGTGATTTTTCCAGTCCGTTTTCTTCGAAAAAGCGAATGAGTGCTTTGGCTCTGTTTTGAGATAGTTTTTCGTTGTATTTGTCTGAACCATCAGCATCTGTGTGGCCTGTGATTTTAATGCGTAAATCGGAATGGCTCTTTACCATTTTAATCATCTTGCGCAGGTAATCTTGGTATTCGGCCTTGATTTCGTATTTGTCGTAATCAAAATAAATGGGATCGAATTTGAAATTTCGTAGTTCAATTAAGCGTTGCTCAGGCGAAGAGAGGCCTTCTTTTAAGTCGTTTACGAACCAATCAAACCACGAATGATCTTGTAAAGGATCCGGTTTTTCATTGAAATCAAATTTTGATTTGTAGAGAATTAGTTTCCCTTTCTCTTCGGGGCATTTGGAGTCGTAGGTTCCTTCCAAATATCCGGTAGTGAAATTGTATTCCATTTTGAAGTTCAGAAAACAAGAACCAGTCGATTTTGAAGATCCCTTGGTGATGCTTTTTTGATTGATTGTCAGCGTTTTTTTATTTTCCAATTTACCACCCAATTTGAAAACTTGAAAGTCATTCGTGTTGTATTTTTCTGTTCGACACTTTCCATCTAATAAATTATTGATGATCTCAAAGTCAAAATAAATGGGTTGACCATTTTGCCAAATAGAGTCGTTTTTGAGGTAAATACCTTGCCATTGACCGCTAAACTTGAATTGGGCATTTAGTTTAGCTGAAAATAATATCAAAACCGTAAAAGCAAAAATTTTCCTCACATTAAATTTATTCGTTTTATGATAAAAAATGTTCCATTTAAGAACTTATTTTTACGTAATTTGTTTCACTAAAAATTCAATTATGAAAAAACTAGCATTTTTATCTTTATTAATCATTTTATTTTCGGCAACTATGCAAAAACAATCCATTCATCAATTTATAGTAAAAGACCTTGAAGGAAACGATTTTGATTTCTCTACATTGAAAGGCAAAAAAGTAATGGTTGTAAATACCGCTTCGAAATGTGGTTTGACGCCGCAATATGAAAAATTAGAGGCTTTGTATAAAAAATACAGTGAAAAAAACTTTATCATTATTGGTTTTCCTGCAAATAATTTCATGGGTCAAGAACCAGGTTCGAATGAAGAAATTGCAACTTTTTGTCAGAAAAACTATGGCGTAACTTTTCCAATGATGTCTAAAATTTCAGTGAAAGGAAAAGACATGCACGAAGTTTATAAATTTTTGACTTCAAAAGACCAAAATGGTTTGGAGGATAATGAAGTTCAATGGAATTTTCAAAAGTATTTATTGAACGAAAATGGCGAGTTGGAAAAAGTAATTTCCCCTCGAACACAGCCAGATGACGCTTCAATCATTGAATGGATTGAAAAATAGTTGATAAGTTGAAATTTTGTTGATAATTTAAGGCTTTCAGCTGTCTTTCGGAGCGTTAAAATCCCTTTGTTTTTCTTATTTTTGGTCCGCTTTCAAAACGTATTGAAAGTTAATTAAAATAGTATGGCTGAAGAAGAAAGAAAAGACAATTACTCTGCGGATAATATTCAGGTTTTAGAAGGTTTAGAAGCGGTTCGTAAAAGACCGGCGATGTATATTGGTGATGTTGGGATAAAAGGTCTTCATCACTTAGTTTATGAAGTTGTCGATAACTCCATCGATGAGGCTCTAGCTGGTTATTGTAACACCATTCATGTTTTCATTAATGAAGACAATTCGATTACTGTAAAAGATAATGGTCGTGGTATTCCTACAGCAATGCATACCAAAGAGAAAAAATCAGCTTTGGAAGTTGTAATGACTGTTTTGCATGCTGGTGGTAAATTCGATAAAGACACATACAAAGTTTCTGGTGGTTTGCACGGGGTAGGGGTTTCGTGTGTGAACGCACTATCAATCGCTTTGAAAGCAACGGTTCGTCGTGAGGGGAAAATTTTCCAGCAAGAATATAGTATCGGTAAACCACTTTATGATGTGAAAGTAGTTGGAGAATCTACTGAAACAGGAACGGAAGTAACATTCAAACCAGACGGAACTATTTTTGAATCGACAGAATATAACTTTGATACACTGGCAGCTCGTATGCGCGAGTTGGCTTTCTTGAACAAAGGAATTACCATTACACTTACAGATCTAAGAACTGTTGATGACAATGGTCAATCGCCAAAAACGACTTACTATTCTGAAGGAGGTTTGAAGGAGTTTGCAAAATACTTGGATCGTAATCGCGAAGCATTGATAACGGATGTTATTTATTTTGAAGGTGAGCGTGAAAATATACCAGTTGAAGTTGCCTTGACTTACAATACATCCTACACCGAAAATATTCAAGCATACGTAAACAACATCAACACGCACGAAGGAGGAACGCATTTATCAGGTTTCAGAAGAGGTTTGACGAATACGTTGAAGAAATATGCAACAGACTCCGGAATGTTGGCAAAAGAAAAAATTGAAATCGATGGTGATGACTTCCGTGAAGGATTGACAGCAGTTGTTTCCGTTAAAGTGCAAGAACCACAGTTTGAAGGTCAAACGAAAACGAAATTAGGAAACCGTGAGGTTACAGCTCCAGTGAGCCAAGCTGTATCGGAAATGCTATCTGCCTATTTGGAAGAGCATCCTTCAGAGGCAAGGTTAATTGTTGAAAAAGTAATCTTGGCTGCACGTGCGCGTCATGCTGCGCGTAAGGCACGTGAAATGGTTCAACGTAAAAACGTTTTGACTGGTTCTGGTCTTCCTGGTAAACTAGCAGATTGTTCCGAAAAAGATCCTGCAGCTTGTGAGATTTACTTCGTCGAGGGAGATTCGGCAGGTGGAACTGCAAAACAAGGTCGTGATAGACATTTTCAAGCGATTATGCCACTTCGAGGTAAGATTTTGAATGTAGAGAAAGCGATGCAACATAAAATCTTTGAAAACGAAGAAATCAAAAATATTTACACGGCACTTGGAGTTCGAATTGGAACAGAAGAAGATTCGAAAGCGCTTAATCTTGAAAAATTAAGATATCACAAAATCATCATCATGTGTGATGCCGATGTTGATGGATCTCACATCGAGACGTTGATTTTGACCTTTTTCTTCCGTTTTATGAAGGAATTAATTGAAAACGGATATATCTACATTGCAACGCCACCGTTATATCAAGTTAAGAAAGGAAACAAATCCGAATATGCTTGGAATGAAGACCAACGTGATCGTTTGATTAATGAATTGAAAGGTGGAGGAAGTGAATCTTCAGTTAACGTTCAACGATACAAAGGTCTTGGAGAGATGAACGCAGAACAGCTTTGGGAAACAACGATGAATCCTGAAAGTAGAACGCTTCGTCAAGTGACGATTGAAAATGCGGCTGAGTGTGATCAGATTTTCTCGATGTTGATGGGTGATGATGTTCCGCCTAGAAGAGAGTTCATTGAGAAAAATGCGAAATATGCGAAAATAGACGCTTAAAAACTCCTATTTTTATTTCGAATCCCACTTAAATTATTGAGTGGGATTTTTTGTTTCTGGATTTCAATATGATTGATTGCAACTCCAAAGGATTGAAAATCATTAAAAAATTTAGACAAGGTAAGCTAATTCAACCCTGAAAGGGAGAAGTTTAAAATTACCTATGCGACAAATTAATTTTTGTTCTTCCTATTGTTCCAAACGCTCTTTTTCACTAACTTAAATAGAAAACTATTCAAACATGGCAGGGACATATAGTCAAGTATTAATACAAGTTGTATTTTCAGTAAAATTCAGAGAACGTCTTTTACGAAAAGATTTTCGTGAGCACGTATTTAAATATATGGCAGGAATTATAAACGAAAAAGGTCAGAAAACGATCATTGTAAATGGTGTAGAGGATCATGTACATTGTTTGATTGGAATAAAACCTTCAATGGCTATTTCAGATTTGGTTCGCGATATCAAAAATAATTCTTCGAAATTTATTAATGATAATGGATGGGTTAAAGGTAAATTCCAGTGGCAGGAGGGCTATGGTGTTTTCTCTTATTCCTATTCTGAATTAGAACGAGTATATCGATACATTGAAAATCAAGAAGCGCATCACGCAAGGAAGACATTTCAAAAAGAATATTTGGATTTTCTGGAGCAATTTTATGTTGACTATAAACCAGAGTATGTTTTTGATTTAATTGCAGGGCAGAAGCAATAATTTCATCCCTTCGCGATTTCAATTTGATTGATTGCAACTCCGAAGGAGTGAAAATCATTAATAACCTTAAAAAAGTAAGCTAATTTAACCCTGAAAGGGTGATACCATGCGTCTATAACTCAATTAATTGTAACTTCGTTCAAAAAGGTCATGATTAAAGGATCTATAATATTATTCAGTTTGATTTTGACATTCAAATCGATTTCGCAAAATCAACATGAAGAACCTCATTTTTTTTCAGCTAATTCAAAACATCTTGAATTCCCAAAAATTAACGACGATGAAAATGTTATCCTTCACACAGGTTATTCTTTGGTATATGAAGAAAATTGCGAGCAAGCAAAATGGGTGGCATATACGTTAACGAAAAAGGAAACAGAGGGAGTTGAAGAACGAGGAAATAAATTTATTGTAGACCCATTTGTGCATACGGGTTCAGCAACCATTGCAGATTATTCCAAATCCGGTTTTGATCGTGGTCATCTTGCTCCTGCGGCTGATATGAAGTGGTCTGAAACAGTCATGAAAGAATCGTTTTTCTTCAGTAACATGAGCCCTCAAGTTCCTTCATTTAATAGAGGAATTTGGAAAAAATTAGAGGAAAAAGTGCGCGACTGGGCTGTATTGTATGATTCTGTTTTAATCGTAACAGGTCCAATTTTGAACAATAATTTAAAAAAGATTGGTCCGAATGAAGTTTGTGTTCCTGATTATTACTACAAAGTAATTTTCGATTTTAAAAAGGACCATTCAAAAGCTATTGGATTCATCATGCCAAATAAGGGAAGCTCAGAGCCATTGATAAACTTTGCCAAAACAATCGATGAGGTCGAAAAGGCAACAGGAATTGACTTTTTCTTTCAATTTTCTGATAAATTCGAAAACGAATTAGAAGCGAAATTTTGTAGAGAGTGCTGGCAATGGTAGATTTAAACCACTCTCAAATGATAATCAATAGATACTGGGAATATTAGTGAATCAAACCTTTGTATGCATCTGCATCTAGCAGACTATCAACCTGAGAAGAATCTGAGATTTTAACTTTAATCATCCAACCTTCTCCGTAAGGGTCACTATTAACTAATTCCGGATTAGATTCCAAGTTTTCGTTAAACTCTATAATTTCACCTGACAACGGCATAAATAAATCAGAAACGGTCTTAACAGCTTCAACTGATCCAAATACTTCCTCTTGATCGATTGTTTCTCCCACAGTTTCAATTTCAACATAAACGATGTCGCCTAATTCACTTTGAGCAAACTCGGTAATTCCGACTGTTGCAACATCTCCCTCAATTTTCACCCATTCGTGATCTTTTGTGTACTTTAATTCTGCAGGAATATTCATATCAATCTTGTTTTGTGCAAATGTAATAATTTCAGCTTTAGAATTGCTAATTATTGAATGCTTAGTTGCTAATTTAATTATCCATTCACAATTAACCTTTACTTTTTCTAACTTTGCAAGATGACATTTGAGCAATATAAAGATTTAGCAAAGCGTGTGATAGATATTCAAGCATTTCTTAAAATAGATGCAAAACGACTGGAATTGAAGGAAGAAGAATTAAAGTCTCAGGATCCAAGTTTTTGGGATGATCCGAAAAAGGCAGAGGCTCAAATGAAAACCATTCGAGGCTTGAAATATTGGGTCGAATCTTTTGATAAAGTAAAATCCTCAGTTGATGATCTTGAAGTTATGTTTGAGTTTGTAAAAGAAGGAGTTAGCTCCGAACAGGAAATGGATGAAGCGTATCAAACTGTTTTAAACGACATCGAGGAACTAGAGCTAAAAAACATGTTGTCGAGTGAGGAAGATTCATTGAGTGCGGTGATTCAAATAACCGCCGGAGCAGGAGGAACTGAAAGTTGTGATTGGGCATCTATGTTGATGCGAATGTATATGATGTGGGCTCAGAAAAAAGGTTATAAAATTAATGAGCTAAACTTCCAAGAAGGCGATGTGGCAGGCGTAAAAACTGTTTCGTTGGAATTTGACGGAGAGTTTGCTTTTGGTTATTTGAAAGGAGAAAATGGTGTGCATCGTTTGGTTCGTATTTCGCCTTTTGATTCGAATGCGAAACGTCATACTTCGTTCGTTTCGGTTTATGTTTACCCGCTCGTTGATGATAATATAGAAATCAATGTCAATCCCGCCGACATTTCTTGGGAAACTTTCAGATCGGGTGGGGCAGGAGGTCAGAACGTAAACAAAGTTGAAACGGCAGTTCGTTTGCGTCACGCTCCATCAGGAATTATCATCGAAAACTCGGAGTCACGCTCACAACTTGCGAATAAGGAAAAAGCGATGCAATTGCTACGTTCTCAATTATATGAGTTGGAATTGCGTGAGCGAATGGAAAAACGAAGTGAAATTGAAGCGGGGAAGAAAAAAATTGAATGGGGATCACAAATTCGTAATTACGTGATGCATCCATACAAGTTAGTTAAAGACGTTCGAACTGGAACTGAAACGGGAAATGTTGACGCCGTTATGGATGGTGATCTGGATCCGTTTCTGAAGTCGTTTTTGATGATGTATGGGGGGTGAATTTAGGTATAAATTTAGGTGTAAATGGTTGTTGATATCAATTAAAAATCGCGGCAAATTGCTTTTATATATTGTGCAATTTTTTTAAATTTGGATAAAACATTAATATGAGATTAAAACTAGTTTATTTAATTTTTTTATACCAGTTAAACACAGTTTTGATTAATGCACAACAAAATGTTCTTATTACTGATAATACTACTTCCCTGCCAGATGGATCTAGTTTATTAGAACTTAATTCTACAAATAAAGGTTTATTAATTCCAAGGGTTTCACTCCAAAGCACGACCGATGGAACAACAATTTCTTTGCCGGCTGTTAGTTTGCTAGTTTATAACACAAACGCATCAATATTAAATGGCGCAGGAATAGGATATTATTTCAATGCTGGTTCTAATTTATCTCCTGATTGGCAGAAAATTTTGTCAGGTAACACACTTGGAGAATGGAAGTTATTAGGTAATTCCGGAACAAATGCGAGTTTAAACTTTTTGGGGACTACGGACAATGCTGATTTAGTTTTTCGAACAAACAACATTGAACGCGTAAGAACATTATCAAGTAATGGATATGTAGGTGTTGGAGAAACAAATCCTGTAAGCCGATTACATGTTTCAAATGGAGATCTGCGATTAGGGGAAGTCTCTACTATTGCTGGATCTGCAGGCTATGGAAGATTAATGTATTTTTCTGGAGGTAGTAGTTTTTTAACAAGTAGTGAGAATACTGACCCATTGATAATTGGTCGATATAATGTAGCCTCCGATGAAAGTGAATTGCGATTTATAATTGGAGATAATAATGGGTACGGAGGAACAGAAATAGATCGGCTCGTTATTGGAAATGGAAATATCGCAACATCACAATGGAACCCGAAATTTACAGTCCGTTCAGATGGAAAAACAACTATATCTCGAGATGGAGTTGGCGAGTGTTGCGGAAATGATGCTACTCTCGTCTTAGCCGAAAGCACACAAGGAACTGGTGCAACTGGAAGAAGAGCCAGCATTTCGTTTCATAATGCATGGGAGGCAGAGGGGACTTTACAGCTTATTCACAATACGATAAACGGAATTTCAAGTCGTCGTATACAATTATACGATAATCAGTCCCAAGGACTTGGTTTGGAAATCGGCGGTAGTAGTGGTGTTATGGGTAGATTTTGGTTCGGAAACAGTGGAACAAGAACTGAAAGTAGAGACAATGCTGGTTTACAAGGAAATGTGGGTGCGCAGTCAGGATTTTATGAAACTTCATCGCCTTCTAATTTTCCTTCTGGCGCTTCAAGTTGGTGGCATTTGATTGATTCGCGTCATAGTAATATTTCAAACAATTATGCAATGCAATTATCAGGGAGTTTTTTTGACCAAGATCTCTATTTGAGAAAAACAAATAACAATCCATCACAAAGTTGGGCGAGGATTCAAACTTCCAGAGATATCGCCGTTGCAAAAATTTGGAGCACATCCGGATATAATAATCAGGATGATTGGAGGGATGCTACGGGTTGGACTAATTATATTGACGTAAAAGCAGGTGACATTTTGAAATTTGATTACTCTTTTGTTGCAAGACTTCAGGGAGGTTCAAGTAATGACGATTTTTATTATTATATAGAGTTTGATGGTTGTATCGGAGGTAATCAGCTGGGCACTTCCACATGGTTAAGACCTGCTGAAAGATCTGAGGAACATGATAATAACAGACCCTACTCTTTTGTGAATTATTGGAATTGCAACTGTAATGGTCAGCTTCGTTTTAGACTTTGGGTTCAGAATGTCGGTGATGATGATTGGGAAATGCATAACAGGGTATTAATCGCTACCCGTTATTAATTGTTATATTCCTCAAACCTCATCCCCAATTTTCTTAAAAATAAAATGCATCAGCCAAGTAGAACTAAGGGGTAAAAGCTGTAAATCCTTTAGAAATGAAGGTTTTTTTCCTTCAATGTTGTGTCTCTAAAATTGAAATATCCAAACCGAAACAAAAGCACTCACCGCTAATATACTTAACACTATGCGCATCATACGGCAGACGACTTACCCAAAGGACAATGTCAGACAATAGTTGGAAACTATGTTTGGGGAAGTACTTGTGATGGAACAGTACAGTTTCAACTGGAAGTTGACAACAATTCGGATGCAGATGATTCCTCGGAATATAGGGACATAGTTAGGACTCGCTCCATTTGCGATTCAATTTCGAACTAATTATTGCTAACGCAGAACGATCCATACATTCGCAACACTCCCGTTCGCAACACTCCCATTCGCAATTCGCAATTCTTCAGTTCCCAACTCTCCCACTCGCAATTCGCAACTCTTCAGTTCGCAATTTCAACATTCGCAACTCGCAATTCTCCCATTCGCAATTCTTCCATTCGTAATTCGCAACTCTTCAGTTCGCAATTCTAACATTCACAACTCCACCATTCATAACTCTTCCCAAAAAAAAGCTATTCATTACTAAAAATATAACCAAATTATACATACACCCTACATACATCTCCCCGATTTTTTTTGGGAGTATTAATTCTAAGAATTAAATTAGTGGTTTGATTTATTAGTTAGGTGAATTTTCATTTTCAACAGCATATAACAAATTTAAAGCGGCTCAAAAATTTCGCATCGGCTTTTAAGCGTTATGCCTTTTGGTGGGTTTGTTTTGTACTGATGTTATTTTCGTATTTCGATGGGTGGGGACAGATCAATGTAAGTTATACTTTTGGTAGTTCCGCAACAACTACAAACAATGAAGGTTGGACAGGAAGTATGAGTTCTAATTTTAATAATCCTTGTGTTATTGGAAATTACGCACTTCGAGCAAACTACTGGTCTGGAAATGCTTCAGGAATTACAACCTCACCGAATTTGGGAACATCAAATGGAGGTAATGTAACTTTGTCCTATAAGTATAAAATAATGGATTATGGAACTCCACCAAGTGTGGCAGTTTCAGGTAACTGGGGTAACTTTAAGTGGCAATATTCAACTAATAACACAACTTGGACAGATATTCCAGGCTCTTCAATTGACCAGAATAATGATGCTAATAATACAAGTTGTAATCTCATAACGTTAAGTGCTTTTGCATTCCCATCGACAACTACACCTTATATTAGAATTGTTGTTACAAGAACATCTGGAGATTGGTTCCTTTGGATTGATGATGTGACCATATCTCAGACTGTGGCATGTTCAAATCTAACTTCAGCAGGCACAATTTCAGCTGATCAAACAATATGTAGTGGGGGAGACCCCTCTGCTTTTTCATCAACTGAAGGTGCAAGCGGTGGAAGTGGCGGTTCAATATCTTATCAGTGGGAATCATCGACAAATGGTACTGTCTACACAGACATTCCTGGTGCTACAGGGGCCACTTATGATCCACCATCTGGATTATCTGTTACCACATATTATAGAAGGAAAGCGAAAAGATGTACTGGTAGTTGGGAGGTAACTAGCAGTGCATTAACTATTACGGTTAATAATTCCCCAAGTGCAGTTAGTGCCTCTGTGACAACATCTTCTATCTGCGCAGGTTCAACACTCAGTTTAATAGGAGCAGCAACTGGCAATACTTCTTGGTCCTGGTTAGGTCCTAATAATTTTTCTTCAGCAAGTCAAAGTCCAAGTATTTCATCTGCAACAACGGCAGCAAGTGGCACGTATTTTCTTACTGCTCAAAATTCATGTGGAACAGGCAGCGGACTTTTTGATGACTTTAGCGATAATAATTTTACGAGTAATCCGGTTTGGACGCCCGAAGGAACCTATACATATACAGCTGCTTCGGGGGTATTACAACCTACAAGTAACACCACCGACGAAAGAATTACGACACCAAGTACACAAACTTATGGTTCATGGAAATTTGATTTTCAGCTGGCAGCAAATGGAAATTCTGCTGATGTTGTTCGCTTTCATTTTATTTCAAATTCAAGTACTTTAAACACTTCTAGTGGATATTTTCTTCGAGCAAGTGGTTTAGGTACAAATGGTATTCAAATTTTTAGATTTGATGCAGGTACTCCGGTTGCTTTAGGCTCATTTACATATACACCTTCTCTAATTTCAAGAACTTTACTTGTCACACGTTCAACTAACAACGTTTTCCGAGTTTACCTAGACGGAACATTAGTAATCACGACAACAGCAGATGGCACCTACACAACTTCTTCTTTTGCAGGAGTTTGGACAAGTGGAAACAATGGAAGTACCAACCATATTGTTGACAACATCGTTTGTTCAAGTACTTTGGTAGATGTAACTGTAAACCCTTCAGTCGCTACACCAATTTTTGCATTGGGTACTGTATCAACACGCTGTATTGCTGCAGGAACAGTCTCTTACACAGCCACTTCAACAGGTTCAACAGGAATTACTTATTCATTAGATGCTGCTTCAATAGCTGGAGGAGTGACAATAAATTCAGCAACAGGCGTTGTTACTTATCCTTTAGCTTGGTCGGGAATAACTGTTATAACCGCAAGTGCTACAGGCTGTGGCGGTCCAATAATGGCAACGCATACTGTAACAACACTTGCAGCAGCTGTTCGAGATGCACCAACTGGCCCACAATGTTCTGGTACACAACTCAATTTCTCAGCTACTAGTGTCGCAGGGGTTGTTTATGCTTGGACCGTTGCGCCTCCTACAGGATTAACAGCTTCGCCAACAACAGGAAGTAGCAATACTTTTTCAACGACCTTAACAAATTCTACCACAGCTGACATTGTTGGAGGATCAGCTTATATTTCGGTTACACAAACTTCAAATGGTGTGACCTGTACCACGACTTTCAATCCTACCATACGGGCCAATCCAGTAGCAACCGTTTCATCTCCAACTCTTACAGTTTGTGGTTCCTTTACTTCAGGTTCTCTTGGCGGAAATACTCCTCCAACTGGAACGGGAGTTTGGACCTACGTGAGCGGAGTAACAGGAACAATTAATACTCCCTCATCTCCTAGTTCAACTTTCACGGCTAGTGGCTATGGAACAACTGTTTTACGATGGACAGTAAGCAATTCACCTTGTGCGGATGCAAGCGCCGATGTCTCGGTCACTTTTTCACCATCCATTGGTTTTGCAAATACCAGTTTTCCGAGTTCAGAAACAATTTGTAATGGAAATTCCTTTGATGTTTACGGACAAGTATATATTTCCGGAGTAACAGAAGCTGGAGGTCAAGGAACGGGAGTAACGGCTCAACTTGGTTGGAGCACAACAAACACCAACCCAAGCACATGGACGAATTGGACATCAGCTGTTTTCAATTCGCAACAAGGAAATAACGATCAGTTTTTTGCGCAATTAACAGGGTTGGCATCGGGAACGTATTATTATGCTTTTCGATATGCTATAAATGGATGCACATACACTTACGGAGGAACTAGCGGTATTTGGAGTAATAATAATGGCGTGCTTGCCGTCAACGATTGTTTTGGAACATATGCTTCTGCACCCAATTTAACTTCTTGTAATACAATAGTTTCTGCACAAGGAGCGTATTACAATACTTCTGGGTCGGGTTCAAACTTAATCAACTCGAATGGAAATAATTTTCAAGGATACAATTTCGGTTCTTATTTTCAAAATTCAGCCGGATTAGTTTTAAAAGGAGCAGAAATAAAAACATTTAAAAACAATACAGGAAATGTATGTTCTGCAAGAATGTATTATCGTGTCTATTCAGGAACACCATCGGGTGTTTTTTCTTCGGTTAATCTGCCATTTTATGATAATTGTTCGGGAGGAGCATTTCCTACTGGGGGTTCATGTAATACGGGCGATCAAAAATGGAGGGATGTAATTCAAAACATTGACCTTACCCAATACCCAGCAGGTAATTACAGTTTGGAAATTTATTATGAAATTACGGGAAGTCATCTCAGTACTTCAGGTTGCGGAACAACCTTGGTTCTAAATAATAATGGTTCGAATTACATCTCAAATTTTACCATTCTTTCCGCACCAACTGCTTCTAATACGGGTCCATATTGCGAAGGCACAGGTACCGTTACTCTTTCCTCGAGCAGCGGAGGAAGTTCGTATAGTTGGATAGGTCCAAATTCATTTTCAATTAGCGGTCAAAATCCAACCAATGGAAATCCTTCTGTAACCAATTCAGGAACATATACCGTAACTGTTAATGTTGGAGGCTGTCAGCAATCTGCATCTACGAATGTAGTGGTCAATTCACTTCCTTCTGTAATTGCATCAAATAATGGACCTATTTGCGCCGGCCAAACCTTGAATTTATCATCTACAAGTGGATTCAACGCATATTCTTGGACGGGACCGACTTTCACTTCAACCACTCAAAATCCTACGATTTCAAATTTCCAGTTGACGAATGAAGGGAGTTACACTGTTACTGTGACTGATGCAAATAATTGTCAGGCCTCTGCAAGCACTTCTGTTAGTTTAACAACAACACCCACCGCATCAAATAATGGTCCTGTATGTGTCGGGGGTTCACTTTCACTGAATACTCCGATATCAGCAACATCTTATTCCTGGTCAGGACCGAATAGTTTCACTTCAACTTTGCAAAATCCTTCGGTAAGTTCATCAGCGACAGCAGTTATGGCCGGAACTTACACCGTTTCAATAATAGGTTCTTGTGCTACTATAAATGGCGTCGTTGATAATTTTAGTGATGGAAACTTTACAGGAAATCCTGTTTGGTCAGTTACCTCTGGAGGTTGGCAGATTTATAACATTTCGAATTCTCAATATTTGTATGGTAACAATTCATCTATTACAGATATCATAACTACGCCTAGTACACAAGCATATGGAACATGGAATTTTGATTACAGTTTCCAGACCACAGCTAATACGACCAACCAAATAATTCGCTTTTTCACTTCAGCTAGTTCAACTGCACTTCAAACAACTAATGGCTATTATGTTTATGTTGATGGTGGAGGTAATATTTTCTTAAAAAAGTTAACAGGGGGGACTGCTTCAAATCTCATTTCAAGTTCTTGGACAGCAAACACAGTCTGGCATAGTGTAAAAGTAATTCGTGATTTTGATAATACATTTAAATTGTATTTAGATGGCGTATTAAAAGGAACAAGCTCATCAGATAACACCTTCACGACATCAAGTTATGTGGGTTTATGGAATACGGGCGATATAGCATCGGATAATCATAGAATAGACAATATTTCTTGCGTCCCAGCTGCAACTGCGACAACAATCGTGGCGGTCAATTCACCTCCCAGTACCTCAAATGCAGGCTCATTTCAAACCATATGTCAAGGAACATCAGCGACATTGTCCGCAAATAATCCGACAAGTGGGACCGGTGCTTGGAGTATTACATCAGGACCAAATACAAGTACAACTCAATTTGGAAATACCGGAGTTTACAATACAACTTTTACTCCAACTACAACTGGAACTTACGTTTTAACTTGGACTATTTCAAACAGTCCGTGTTCACCTTCAAGTAGCAATGTGACTATTATTGCGATTACAAATACACCTTGTTCATGCTCCAATTATCCGCTTAATTATGCAAATCAGACCGCTGATAATGATATAACCAATGTTACTGTTGGAACATTAAATAATACCAGTGCATGTGGTGCAAATCCTGGGTTGAATTCAGTCCCTTTCAAATATAGTAATTACACGCAAAGTGTTTCAAGTACCACGTTGACCCAAGGCGAATCTGTGAATTTTAGTCTTACCTCGAGTATTTGTGGAGGAACAGATAATCAAAATAATTTTTTAATTTATATAGACTTTAATCAGAATGGAAGTTTTGCTGAGGCAAATGAAAAGGTATATAGTCAAATTGCCTCAGGACCCACATCATTTATTACGAATGGGCAAACAGTGACAGGTAATTTTATTATACCAATTTCTGCTATGGCTGGAATCACGAGAATGCGAATTGTTAATACTACTGGGAGTTTTAACTCAACAAATTACGCTGAGACAAATTATACATTAGGTGAAAACGAAGACTATTGTGTTACAATAATTCCTTGCACCGCCCCAAGCATATTGGCTCAACCCGCTGGTTTTACTCAATGTTTCAATGGAACCCAAACGTTATCCATTTCTGCATCAGGAACATCTTTGAGTTATCAATGGTTTTCAAATACTTCGGCTAGTACAAGTGGAGGGACATCACTTGGAAGCGCTAATGGAGCACAAACAGCTACTTATACTCCGCCATCAACAAGTGAGGGAACAACTTATTACTATTGTGTGGTTACTGAATCGAATGCATGTTCAACTACGTCCAATGTTGTTTCCATTACAGTATTACCACAACTGAATCCCGGAACGGTAAGTGGTGTCCCACATCTTGTTATTTATCAGGTTTATGGTGCAGGTGGAAATAGTGGTGCGACATACAATAGAGATTTTGTCGTATTGTATAACCCAACAGAAAATGCTATTGCGCTAAATTCATATTCGATTCAATATGCTGCGACTGGTGGAACAAGTTGGACTAGTACAGGTGCATTATCCGGAAATATAACGGCAGGCGGATATTATCTTATTCAAATGACATTAGTAGGTACAAATGGAGTTGCTATCCCAACTCCAAATTTCACGACTTCAACAGCAATCGATATGGCTTCTGCCAATGGAAAAATAGCTTTACTAAATACAATTTCAACTTTAGGTTCAATATCATGTCCTACTTCAAACATCGTTGATTTTGTTGGATACGGGACAGCAAATTGCTCAGAAGGATCATCTGCAGTGGGTGCTTTGAGCAACACGAACTGGGCAACAAGAAAACAAAATGGCTGTCAAGATACGGACGTAAATTCTGCGGATTTCACAGTTGGTAATACGACTGCTCCAAAAAATTCTGCTTCAGCCACGAATACATGTTCAAACTCAAACAATTCAACGATTTTCACCGAAACCATCTGTGCCGGCCAAAATGCAAGTTCTATGACTGTTACGGGTGTTTCTGGAGGTAATGGAAGCTATAGTTATCAATGGTATTCGCAGGCTGGAAATGTTGCTTGTCCATCAGGTTCAAGTATAGTTGGATGGACGCCAATTGATGGAGCTACATCCCCAACTTATACGCCAACTTCTGTAACAGCAACAAGAACATATGCCTGTTATGTGACATTTACAGGTGCTAATAACTGTGGAGGTGCCTGGTCGACAAATTGCCGGGTTGTTAACGTTAATCCTGCTCCAATAATTTCAGGAATGTTAACAACTGCATGCAGTGGTGTGCAATTTTCGGCAACACCAGTTAATGGAACCGATGGAACCGTTCCAGTTGGAACAACATATTCATGGTCGGCACCAAATGCAACAGGAATTACTGGTGCAGCATCAGGGGCAAGTGTTAGCAGCATATTCGGTACACTCACAAATACAACAACTTCCCCAGTCGATATTCAATATTCCATAACAGCCACAACTGGTAGTTGCTCATCAAGCTATACACTCACGGTAACTGTAAATCCTACTCCTGTTGTGGACAATGGTAGTATTTCGGTTTGTTCTCCGAGCTCTTTTACGTATGCACCAAGTGGAACAACTATTCCAAGTAATATAACCTATTCTTGGTCATCTCCGTCAGGGGTTAATTTTACTGGAGGACAATCTGGGACAAATTCATCTAACATATCTGGCACGCTTATTTTGAGTAGTGGAAGCACTACAACAGCGCTTTATACAATAACGCCATCCTCTGGAACCTGCAACGGATCAACGTTTACATTGACAGTGAACATATCAAATTGTTTACCTCCAACCCCTTTTACAACATGTAACCTAATTGTTTATAAAATAGGAGAAGGAGTTTCCTCCTTAAACACAAGTGCTTTTCCTGTTTCAATAGATGAAATAGATCCATCTGGACAACCAGTTCAGTCTGTCAGCAATCTTTTTGTTGGTTCAAACTTACTAACACAAAGTGGTGGCAACACCTCTGTCGGCTTTTTAAACAGTTACAATGGTTTTTTAGCAGTTCCGGGATACAATGCAGCTCTTGGAACAGGCAATGTTGTATCAACAAACACGAAGGTTACAAATATTATAGATGCCTCTCAATCCATTAATAATAGATACTTGAACACGACCGTTTCACCTATTCCATTTAATAATTCTACCTATAGAAGTGCTGTGCCTACAAGCGCAACAACCTTTTATTGTTCTGGGGATGGTTCTGGAACAACGACTGGTGGTATTTGGTATTATAACGGCACAAATTTTACACAAATTTACAATACTATTTTTAATGTGAGAAATATAGAGATTTTTAATGGGAACTTATATTTCACAACTGGATCTGGTTTAAATAGAGGTTTGTATCAAGTTGGAACGGGTTTGCCTACGACATCAGGTCAATCTGCGACATTAATTGTTTCGAATGGATTAACGGATTCCTCACCATACGATTTTTCTATTAGTCCTGATGGATGTACCATTTATTTAACGGATGATGGGAATGGAAATTCCGCGCTTTCAGGAATTTATAAATGGAAAAACATAAATGGCGCTTGGTCTTCTACATATAAGTATAATGCAAATGCTCGAGGTTTGGTTGTTGATTATTCTCCCTCAACCCCAATTATTTATTCAACAGTGGCTTCAAGTAATTCCGTAGTTTCTACGCAAATTATTAGTATTAAAGATGATATTATTTCAACAAATCCATCATTTGTTTCAAATTGGTCGTCACCAATAACTGTAAGTCCTAATTTTGCTTACGCCGGTATCGATTTTACGCCAAACTCAACGGTTGTTGCAACAAATCCAATTTCAAATCAGCCAGTAGCAAGTGCAAGTTTATGCAATACGCAAACACAGTCAATTTCGGTTACGGCATCAGGAACAAATACCTATCAATGGTATAGCAATTCGGTGAACAGTATTTGTGGGGCGACTCCAATTTCAGGCGCAACGGGTTCAAGTTACACTCCTCCGGTTGCTACATCGAGCGGCACAACCTATTATTTTGTAAAAGTAGCAACCAATTGTTACAACATATTCTACAGTAATATTGCTGCTGTGATAACAACGATAAATCCTTTGCCAAATGCATCCAATAACAGTCCGTTTTGTTCTAACCAAAACAATACATTGATTCTTTCAACACCAAACCTAACCGGAGCAACCTTTTCATGGACAGGTCCAAACTCCTTTTCTTCGAATGCTCAAAACCCAACTGTTACAACAAATGCAACAAGTGTTCATGCAGGCACTTATAATTTGGTAACCACTGTGAATGGCTGCAATAGCCCTTCAGGTTCAACAGCGGTTACGATTAATCAAGCACCTAGTATTGATAGCATTAGTCCGCCTTAGCTGGCTTAAACTATTTTCACTTTGGTAAGATTTTGATTGGTTAAGTTTAATTTTACTACATAATTTGAATTGTATCAATTTTTATTTAACTTAGACACAAGATAGTTCAAGAAATTTCGAGTTTATTTGGATAGAAATTAAGGTAATTTTCAAACCCTTAGTATATCAAAAAAGCTTTTTTTTTAATAAAATGTTTTATTTGCTAAAAAAAAAACGAATTTTATGATGTGCGAAGCAATTTGTGAGAAATATTTTCTTCCCGATAATTACATACCGAAAACTAACATGAGTTTTGGTAATTTGAAGAATAGTTTTGCTCTGGCTGTTTTTGTTTTATTTTTCAATTTAGGCAGTGCTTGGGGGCAGATTAATTACAGTTTTAATTTTGATGCTAATTCAACTGGTTGGACAGGAGATTTCTTACCTTTCGCAACTTCAACCGCCTGTGGTGGCTCTGGTGGCTCCATGAGAAGAAATTTATGGAATGCCGTAACAACAGGCCAATTAATTTCACCTTCAGTAGGAATTTCGAATGGAATGTCAGCGACTATTTCTTATTCATATAAAGCTGCTAATTGGTCCGCAAATACTGTAGCGGCCACAAATTGGGGAACGTTTGACGTGCAATATGGAGCAACTGCAACTGGTCCTTGGACCACATTCGCAACTGTTACTAATGAAACCCAACTGGGAAATGCCTGTATATCCAAATCGCATACTATTACTTTACCTTCAGGAAATACTTTTCTTCGATTTTCAGCTTTATGGCAAAGTGGAGATTATTATTTGAATTTCGACAATATAATAGTAACCCAAGCAGCAGCAACTCCATGTGCAGGCACCCCTAGTGCAGGCACAGCATCTATTTCAAGTGCATCGGGTTGTTCGGGTGTAAACTTCACTTTGTCAGCAACCGGATTATCAACTGGAACAGGCATAACCTATCAATGGCAGAGTTCATCTACCTCAACTGGCCCTTGGTCAAATATTGCCAGTGCAACTTTAACTAGTTTATCAACATCTGCAACCAGCACATCTTATTATCAATTGGTAACGACTTGTTCAAATAGTAGTTCAAGTGCCACTTCAAATCCAGTGCTTTATACAATTGCAGGAAATACTTGTACTTGTGGTGCTTATCCTGCAAATTACGCTTCTTATACTGAAGATGAAGATATAACCAACGTTACTGTTGGCACATTGAATAATACGAGCACTTGTGCAACATTAGCACCAGGCACTGGTTCAATTCAAAATAGATATAGTAATTACACGGGCTCTGTTACAGGTCCATCAGCTTTGCAAGGTGACGTTGTACCTTTTTCTTTAACAATGACAACCTGTGGAGGTAATTTTGGTAACTTCTTTCAAATTTATGTTGATTGGAATCAAAATGGAAGCTTTTTGGATGCTGGAGAACAAGTTTATTCTCAGGCAGCTTCAGTGACAGGTAATCAAACTGTAACAGGTAACTTTACAGTTCCACTAACTGCGACTCTTGGGACAACTAGAATGCGCATAGTGAATATAGAAATTCCTGCAACTACCCTAAATTATGGGCAGTCAACAAGTTTTTCTTGGGGGGAAACAGAAGATTATTGTTTTACAGTAACAGCAGCGGTTGCATGTAGTGGAACCCCAAATACGGGTACAGCATCTATTTCTTCATCTTCAGGATGTGCATCAACGAATTTTACTTTGACTGGATCAGGTTTAACTAGCGGCACAGGAATTACCTATCAATGGCAATCATCATCCACTGGGCTTGCAGGAAGTTGGGTTGATATAGTTGGTGCAAATTCCACAACATTGACAACAACGGCCGCAACAACTACATATTATCAGTTGGTGACGACTTGTTCGAATAGTGGCCAAACAGGTATCTCGAATGCTGTTTCATTTACTTCGATAAGCTGTATAATCGCTCCGACATCTGGAGTATCCTATACAACATCATGCGGAATAACAATATACGATAGTGGTGGGTCCTCAGGAAATTATACAAGTGCAGAAAGTAATACAGTGATTATACGACCAACCTCAATGGATCAAATTATTACTGTGGTTGGTACTTATTCAACCGAGGCTAATTTTGATTATGTTCGAATTGATGAAGGCGAGGATTCTTATGTTTCATCTTTTTATGAAGAGTATACTGGCGCAGGATCAATAAATCATACGGTTTCTGGTCCTGGAATACCTTTGGTCGTCCATTTTTATTCAGATGGTTCAACTGAGAGCTCTGGGTATTCATTGACTGTTTCTTGTGCTTGTGCCAAACCTACAGCAATTAGTCTCTCTGTAACGGATGCTCCATGTAACGGAACAGGAAGCATTGTTGTTAACTCTGTTACAGCATCAAATACAAAAATCCCATGGATTATGACCACATTTGAAAATGATCAGATCCCAACTTTACCTTGGTTGCCTTTTGCGGCCCCCAATGCATGGTTATCTGGAAATAATCCAGCTGTGAATGTTTCTGGAAATAATAATATGGTAAGATTAACAACAGCAAATAACGATTTGACGGGGGCTTTGGTATTTAGAGAATACGGGCAGAACAAAAATATTTTATCCGGTTATTTTGATATTTTTATTGATAATGGTACAAGTGCGGATGGTTTTGCTTTTTCTTATGGACCTGGAATTTCACAAATGAATCCATTGCCTTATTATTCTTATTCAAATTATGAATCTGGAGTTGGTAATGGATTATCAATAAGTTTTGATACCTACAATAATGGTACAACAAATCCTTTTCCTTTAACTTCAGGTGGAAATAATTTACAGAATATTTATGTTATATATGATGGTGTTGTAATAGGGACTTTTTCGAATGCGAATTACACAGGTTTTCGTGGTTCTCAAAATTTCATTCAGTTGTATATTTCTGGAACTGGTTTGTTATATCTCAATATGAATGGAAATACAACGTTATTCAATGGACTTCAACTCCCCACTGGTTATGTAAGTTCAGACAAAAGCTCATGGAAAGCTGCATTTACTGCCAGAACTGGTGCTGTAAACGACAGACATAGAGTGGATAATATTAATTTATTTCATTACGCTGATTATGAGTATTCCATTGATGGAATTAATTGGCAGACAAGTGCAACTTTTTCAGGCTTAGCCCCAGGAACATATACAATATATGTAAGGTACAAGGGAAATGTTACTTGCAGTTTTACTCAGAACTTTACAATTACAACTACTTCACAACCCCCATCCATAATTAGTATTAGCCCTCCGTAGGAATGTACTTTTTTTGGAACGATTTTTTTATCACATAAATTTATTTTAAATTTAGAAACAATTTACTAATATGAAATTCAAACCTTTGATTATAATTTTGTTAGTTCTGTTTTTCACAAGTGAATTAAGTGCACAGCAGAATGTATTAATCACGGATGGTACAAACACATCTCCTGATGCTTCCAGTTTGTTGGAATTGAATTCAACTACGAAAGGATTTTTGGTGCCACGGTTAACAACGGTTCAGCGCCAAGCAATTTCGAGCCCATCTAACGGATTATTAGTTTACGATACAGATGTAAAGTGCTTTATGTATTACACAACTAACAATAGTATATGGAATTATTTGTGTAATACTGGTGCAACAGGGTCAAATTTACTTGCAAATACGACCACTGAACTTCCTGGATCAAATTGTGCTAATGGCGGAGTAAAAATTGAATTTGGTTTTGATGCTAATAATAACTTGGTTTTAGATGCAGGTGAAGTAAATGCTACTTTGACAAAATACGTTTGTAATGGAGCGGCAGGGGCAGCAGGTTCTCAAGGGCCAGCTGGAACAAATGGAACAAACGGCACAAATGGAACGAATGGAATTAATTGTTGGGATTTAGATGCTGATGGTGTTAACGATCCAAATGAAGATGTTAATTTAGATGGTTCATATAATACATTAGATTGCAATGGGATTATTAAAAAGTTCCATGTAAGAGGAACAGCTAATAGGGCCGCAGTTGCAGATAACGTTCATACTCTTCAACCTGGATTATCTCAAACCTTTACTTTGGCTCAACCTGCTACAGCAATTATTTGGGCTACAATTGGAGCTTCAACGACAAGTACAAATTCTGGAAGGCATGCAACGGTTGATATGATACTTTACTTAAATAATAACTTTTTACCAAATGGAGGATGGAACCGATTTACCATTGGAAATGTTACGACAACAAATGCTTTTAATACTGGTGCTATTAATACAATGATTTCTCTTCCAGCCGGAACTCATACAATTGAATTGCGTACAGCAAGGCCATATGGCAATTCATCTGTTAATATTGGTGGAGATTCTTCTTTAGATACAAACCCAGGGGAATTAACAATAATGATTTTGAATTAACACTATGCGTATTTTTAAAATTACAATTCTTCTCGTTTTACATATTCAGGTTCGCGCTCAAACGTTTCATTCAAACACTAAAGAATCGCGTTCAATGGGAATAATTGTTAGTTCTGAAGAAACTATCGATAAATGTCAATCTTTTAAATCATCAAGTAAAATTTGTTTGGCAAGTAGAGTTGAAAGCAATCCCAGTGAATTTGCTGAAAATAATCTAGAAAACAAGGGGTTTTTTCAGACTCATCGCAGAACTGTTAAACGTTACAGAAAGAAAATTAAAATTTTTTAAATTGTTAGATACAAACTTTATTACAATTTTAAAAATATGATTTTATTAAAATTATATAGTTCAATTTCTAATGCAACTATTAACAGTCGTATATCTTTTTTATTCTTTTTTATTTTTCATTTTTTTTTAAGTGTTTTTTCCCAAACCCTCATCAATCAAGGCGCCACCATTCGAACATTTTCGGGTTCAACTACGCGTGTCTCTGGATCGGTCTTAAATAATACAGGTGGTCAGATTTATATAAATGGGGATGGATCAACCACAAGTTCTCAATGGTATATTTCGGAAGATATCACAAATCAATCTGCTATCACCTCAGATGGTCATATTCACTTGAATCGACACTGGATTAACAACGGAACTTACAATTATGGGGTCAGTACTGTTTTTTTGGAGGGTGGTAACCAAAATCTTGGAGGAATAACAGCAACCACATTTTATAATTTAACGCTTGCTGCGACTGGTTCCGGTGTTAAAACGCAACTCATCAATAAATCTTGTGCAAATATTTTAGCGCTAAATAATCAACATTTAAACACGGATATTTATACATTTTTTGTTTTAAATACCAGTGCCTCGGCTATTACGCGAGATAATTCAACAAATACTGCAGGCTTTGTGTCCAGTGCGAATGGAGGTTATTTGTCACGTGCAACGAATTCTATAGCAACCTATCTTTTCCCAACGGGATCAACAGCAAATAATAGTGCGAACACACCCGGAACCGGTTCAACGCGATATAGGCCAGTTGAGATTATTCCAACATCAACCTCTGCAAGTTCATACACGGTTCGTATGGCGAATCTGGACGCGAGCACAACAACCGAAAATTCAGGTTCAGGATACAATCGTTCGAATAAAGAGAATACTATTTGCACAACTAATTCATTCTTTTTTCATCAGATAAATCGTTCTTCGGGAATAGCAGATGCAGACATAAAAGTTTATTATATGCCAAGTAGTGATGGCGATTGGCAAGGTTTGGCAAGATGGAATCTCCCATCGGTTGACAATACGTGGCGAATTATTTCTGGAAGTTCAACAACTGCGTCAACGAGTCCTTTTTCAGTGGCCACAAAAACAGCTTGGAATAATTTCTCTGCAAATCCTTATATCTTATACAATGGGTTGAGTATTACAGCTAATTGCGGAGGGCCAGTCTGTCCGGGAATTTCAAGTCCTGCCCATTCTCTTTCTTCAACTGTAACACCATCTGGAACATATACATATTCTTGGGAATCTTCGCCAATTGGATTTTCATCAAGTATTGCAAACCCTTCGGTTTCTCCAACTCCTTCTGCAACAACAACTTACACAGTTACCGTAACGAATTCAACGAATAACTGTCAGGCTACAAATTCTTGTACATTAACTGTCAATCAACCTCCGACAATTATTAGTATAAGTCCACCTTAATTTTGAAAATTTAGGCAACTAATTGAACTTATGTTACGTAATTGTATGAGATTTTTTAGTTAAATTTAAAGCTTTAACCGAATCGAATTATTTAAATAGAATTTTGAAAAATAAAATAGGCGAAAATATAATTTATTCTAAGTTGTCCCCGGCATCCATTTATAATGGACTTGCGCGTAATAGTTATGTTTCCAATTTACTACTAGTTTTTGGTTTTTCTTTTATTGTAAGTTTATTTTCGTTTGGTCAAAATGCCATGGTTGCTTATACGGGGCAAACTTATCCGTTATGTCCAGGTTCACTTGTAGATATAAAGTTTCAAGCTGGAAGTTGTGCAGGTGATGTATACCAGATTAGTATTGATGGGGGCGCAAATTATTCTACGATTGTTTCAAATGGAAATCCCTCATTTGTTACTGTTTGGAGTTCATCAACGAATACAGCGACCGTAAATACGACAACGGCAACAACTTCAATCATTGTTAAAATGCAGAGTTGCGGTTGTGAATCGACAAAAACTTTATATACTATTAGTTCGTTGCCCTCTGCTCCAGTAGCAACGACAACCCAACCGACATGTACTGTGGCAACAGGATCAGTTACGGTAACTTCTCCTGCAAACGGAACTGGTATTACCTACACCTTAACAGGCACAAGTCCAGTTGTAGCGGCCGTGACCAACTCAACGGGATCATTTACTTCAT
>CANMHB010000017.1 GCA_947497485.1 Flavobacteriales bacterium | reverse complement strand
ATCTTTTAAACTCCCCACACTAACACTTATCCAACTTCACATCTCTACACCAATTTCAACAACGTTTCATCGAAATCGGGGTGCAAAGATACATACTCTTTTTATTCTAACAATACTTTTTTTAAAGTTTTTTGAAAAAATGTTGGATTCACTTTTGAACCAGTGAGTTAATACTTACTTATTCCAAAAAAGTTTCGAAAAAAAACATATTTAAATTATTTTTTTGTGGAAATAAGGTTTTAGCTGCATCTTTGAATAAAAAACTTGTTCCTTCGACGCAAATATGACTTTAATTCTCATTCCGACGAGGAATTAGTAGCCTTATATAAGCTTAAAAAAGATAATCTTATAATTGCCGAATTTTACAAACGCTATGGACACCTTGTTTTTGGTGTTTGTATGAAGTATACAAAGAATGTTCATAATGCTGAAGATTTGACAATTGAGTTGTTTGGAGGATTATCCGAAAAAATTAAAAAACATCAAATCAATCATTTTAAAAGTTGGTTATTTACTACGACTAAGAATTCCTGTTTAATGTTATTGAGAAAAAGGAATATCAAGACGACTAGTTTCGAGGAGCTAATGGAGGATAAAACGGATGAAGATGCGCTGAGCACAAAAGAAATTCTTGAATTAAAATTAGAAGCGCTCGAAACAGCTATTAATGAATTAAATGAAAATCAATCAATATGTATTAAGGCCTTTTACCTGGATAGAAAGAGTTATGATGAAATTTGTCAGAAATACAACTTTACTGTAAATGAAGTTAAAAGTAATATTCAAAATGGTAAGAGAAATTTAAAATTGATATTATCAAAAATAATCTCCAAAAAATGAGTTTATCAAAAAAAGACATAATTGAATATAAATCAACAATTGAATCTTCTAGCAAAAATAAGCTTGAAATGAAAGTTATTGATGATGCATTTGAACGAGATGCTTTGGATGGTTGGTCTAGTCAAGATGCGACATTAGAACAGCTTAAAAAACTGGACCGTAAAATAAAATGGCGGCTAAGATTTAAAACGATTCTAAAAGTCAGTATTCTCTCAATTATCTCGGTTGTTATTATTGTATTTATAGCTAACCAAAAAGAATCGAATGAAGAAACATCATCTCAACAAAAGATTGCTAAAAAATTAAACCCATCAACCTTTTCTAAAGATTCAATTAAAATATTTCAGGAACTTCCTGAGAAACTTCAGATCAAGCCCTCAAAAATAATTGCTGACTTTGAAGAAAAAAAGGAATTTAAACCAATTGACACTAAGGAACAAAACGAAATCTATTCAGGACCAATACGCTTGCCATTGAAGGGGGTAGAAAAAATAAATAATTCCAACCAAAAAAGAGAAAATTTAGCCAAAGAGACATACTTGCATGATTTGAAAGTTATTGATTATCGCTTGTACAGAAGTAGACCAAACGAGCCGATAAAAAATGAACTTGGCGGCACTCCTGCTGATAAAGAATCTTCAAAAAATGAATATTCCCAACATGAAATGAGCATCGAGTATACCTACTTTTCGTATCTTGATAAAACGATGAACTACTTTCGGAAAAATAAATATAAAGCTGCGTTGAATCGATTTGAAGTCATTTTAGAAACCTACCCAGATGATGTTAATGCACTTTTTTATAGCGGAATTTGTCTATACAATCTCAACCGATTTGATTTATGTGAAAATCGCTTGGTTCAACTGCAAAATAATAGATTTACAAATTTCGATCAAGAACAACAATGGTATTTATTGCTCACATATAAGACTTTAGGCAAAAAGAACTCGTTCGATATTCTGAAAGAAAAGATAATTCTTGAAAACGGATATTATTCGAAATCTGCTAAGTATGTGGAGTATTAATTTAACTTTTGAAAAAAAAAGAAAACCGCCTCAAAAGAAGCGGCTCGAATAAAATTTTGAAATGAAAAGTTTATCTTACAATAATCCTTTTCGAAAAAGGCTTATTATCAATAAAGAAATTCACGATATAAACTCCTGAATTAAAATCTCTTGTGGAAATTTCAAAATGATTTTTTCCGATTTGACCATTGATTAAGGTTTTATTGAATACTGATCTACCATTCAAATCGACAATGTTTAAACTCATTTTAGAACTTTGATTCAAATCATAAGCAACTGTCACCTTGTTTGATTCATTATCAGAACCTATTACAACATTGTTATTAAATGCCATATTTTCAATTCCCGTTGTACTTGCCTCAGAAATCATATGCTGCGAAAGATAAATTACATCTCCATTATCATTTCCATTGTTGTTGGTTTTGTTCGATGCGACATAAAAAGTTACCTCTCCAGATCCCGCAGCAGGCGCTGTCCATGTCCATGTCCATACTGGAGCTGTGGTTGACGTATTGCTTGAAGCGGTGTGATTGGCATATTTTTTAGATGTCCCGCTAATACTTGTATTACCAGACTGACCTGTGAATGCACCCGCCATTACATTGGAGCTAGTCAAAGCGGTAGCTTGAAATCCCTTTTTTGTTGGGTTTGAGGCCATTGACAAAGTCACTGTATATTGTTGGCCTGGCGTATACTGAGTTACTGGCGTTGTTCCATTCAATATCGTAAGTAAGTTCTCATTCGCTCCATCTTGCGCTGTTCCAGCATGACAAGCCGTGCAATTTTGTTCTCCTGGAGCCCCAGTCTTTCCTGCAGCAGCGCCACCGCTATTTATTGGGGATTTATGAAATTCGGATGGGGAATTTATCTCACTTCGGAATGCGAAAAAACCAACAGATGCTGATAAAATAAAAATAGGTAAAAATTTTCGTTTCATAGTTTTTTGTTTTAGCGATTAACAAATATAATCATTTGCTACTAGTTATCTTTCAACCCCTGATTCACCCAACATTGTATTTTTTGAATTACACTGTCTGGGAGCGCAGATGAAGCTTGAGGCATTTGTTGATAACCCTGTCCTTTCATTGATCCAATAATTGCCGCGTAGTTATCAGCAATATTGTGATGATTGGTAAATGTATAACCATTAGAATTATCATGACAACCGGTACAATTGTTTTGAATGATTGGTAAAACATCATTTGAAAATGAAATGGTGTCGGAACAAGTTACCTCAGGATAAGGTAAATTATCTCCGACTTTGTCTTTTAAACAACTCGTTGCTAAAACTAAAATTGCAATCGAAATTGTATAAATACTATTTTTCATCTTTGATTAATATTGAACTTAAAGCTAAAAAAATCACACTAAAAATAAGGTGAAGCGGAATTGCAAAGGTTGGATAAAACTCTGGGAATTCGAAATTAGGCAATTGAGCGGTAATTGGCAATAAGACACTTGCTATAGACGAAAAAGCAAACAGAAAATTAAAAATGACTTTAAAAAACCTTGTTGATAGAAAACTTAAGCCATAATATATACCAATAGCAATTAAAGAAAATGAAACATCAATAGCAATAATTTTCCAGTAAGGAAGAACATTCGAAAAATCGAGAAGGTTATGATTGAAAAGGTAAGCAAATAAACAACTCACAATTGCCGAAATTAAACCCGCAGAGACTCCTAGTGTTAAATATTGCTTAAACATTACTTTTTATCTGCTGGCACAACAAATGAAACCTTCATGATATCAGGAACAGCCTCACTCTTCTTACCTACTTTAAATTCAATACGATCTACATTAAACTTGCCTTTAAAAGTAATTTTACCGCCCGATTTTGAATACGTTGCAGGGATCGTATAAGATTTAGTAATTCCTTTAATCGTTAGGTCTCCAGTTATCGAATATTCACTTTCTTTTTTCTCAACCTTGGTTGATTTAAATTTAATGTCGGGATGTTTTTTAGCATCAAACCATTCTTCAGTTTGAGCTTTTTTATTCATCATACCATTACCGGTATTTATGCTACTTACCTCTATTTTTAGATTGAATTTACAAGCATCTAGGTTTTTCTCATCAAAGTCAATATCTCCAGAAATTTTGTCAAATGAACCAGAAGGGTCCTTACTTTTAAAATCAATCGAATGACCTTTAGCTGATACCTCAAAATGATCAGAAGGAATTAATGCAATTGATGTAGATAATGTTAATAGTCCAATGTATGTAAGACTTAAAATTGTTTTTTTCATAATTACGTTTATTTATTAAAATGAGAACTTTCTTCCTACGCAAAAACCAAACCGAAATTGTCCTTTCAACCAATTTTCAGTGGTGTACGGGATAAATTGAGCTTCTCCTAAACCACCCGAATTAGTTAAATTAATCGTGAAACTATGTCCGAAGGTAAACCATTCCAATGCCACAGCAAGACTGTTTTTATAGGAGTCAGAAGGGCGTAAATCCGAAGTATTAAAAACATGGTAATACTCCCCCAATAAAGCAAAACGTTTAAATAATTTAACCCTGAATGCACCTCCTAAGGCGAAAATATCATTCATATCATTTGCTGCAACGTAATTTCGATGCAAATAGGTTGGCATAATGGAAAGAGACAAAGTTTCACCAAAATGTTTACCTAAATTTACTTGTGTAAAGTACGAAAAGCGATGCGCATCCTTGGGGAAATGATTCACTTGAGACTCATCACTAGACGCTTTCATATAGGTAAAAAATGAACCGCCAATTAGGGTAAGAGATATAGGCATTTTATTCTTTTGTTGCCTCAAAACACGGTATTTTACAAAACCATCAAGCAACGAACGAAAGGGAAATCCCGTTCCTTTTGATCTTCCGAAACCCACCATTAATTCATCGGTAATTCCAAATTCCAATGCGATTCGCATGTCTGAAAGATTATCAAATCCAAACATATTTTCCCAGCCTCCAAAATCACCTGCCATATCTCCAAATCGATGCTCAATACGCATATCCATGTAGCCTTTTCCTAACGTTTCAACTGAATGGCCATTGATAATTCGCGTTGACGAGAACGTTCTTGGTTCTTCGTAGTCATCGGGCAAAGTATCTTGAGCGAAGTTAATAAGCGATTTAAAAATTATTGTTAGACAAAGTATAATTCGGGATAAATACATCTTATAATTTTGAATTTCGATCAAATTTACAATCTTTGACTTTTAATTAATATCTTCAGTTGCATTTTAAAATAATTTAAATTGAATCTTGATAAATGAATGTAATCGAAAACTTTTTACTGGATTTTAATTTATCTTGGACTGCTTCAAAATATTTACCTATTGTTTTAATCATATTTGTTTGGTTTTTGATATTTCGAATTATTTTAAATTTTAAAGCTCTAACTACTTTAATAAAAATAACAATTGGCATTCTTGTTTTGTTTTTGAGTTTAACGAGTTATTTCATTTTCAATCCAGTTTATACTGGTGATATATACAACGGAGGTGAAATTATTGAAACAAAACTGGTTTTTCCGAAACAAAAAAAACTCATTGTAATTGCGCTATCCGATTGTCCATATTGTCATCAATCGATTGAGATTTTGAATAAACTAACTGAAAGAAATCCAAAAATTCAAATCGAATATTGGTTAACCGGAGGTGGATTTGATGCTAAAATCAAGAGACTAAAATCAAAACGAATTGACGTCAAACAAAATATTGAAATCGATGAAAGTATCTTGTTAACTGAAGGTGTATTCCCAACTTTCGTTTTAAGTCAGAAGGGAAAACTTGTTAAACGCTGGACCAATCAATCATTTGGATCTTTAGCATTGGATGAAATTGAGACATTTTTTGATTAAAATCTAAGGTTTATAAATAGTTGGTATTTTGTTGATATTATTCTTTTGAATTTAAGTTTAGCAAGGTATTGCTTTTTTAACTTTGTTGGCTATGCGCAATTTTATTGCTTTTTTCAAAAGATTTAGGGTTTTCTTGTTTTTTGCCGTATTGCAAATTGTTGCATTATCTTGGCATATTCGATACCTTTCATTTCCAAAAAATCAATATTTAACGACAGCTTCAGCGGTTACGGGTAAAGTTTTAGAAGTTGAAAATGATGTAACAAAACACTTTAATCTATCAAAAAACAATGTTAATCTGCAAAGTGAAAACATTTCCCTGAGAAAGAAAATCCCTCAAAGTCTTTATCAAATCAATCGAAAATTATTTAAAATTCAGGATACCGTTTTCGAACAGCAATATGAATATATTCCAGCAACAGTTGTCAACTCTAGTGTAACCAGGAGAAACAACTATTTTACCATCAACGCAGGAAGTAAACAAGGTATTAAAAGAGAAATGGGTGTATTTTCAGATAAAGGCGTAGTTGGGGTAATTCATAACGTAAGCGAACATTATTCAGTTGTAAAAACTGTCTTAACCAAGGATATAAATATTGATGTAACAATAGAACCCATCGGACTTTTTGGCTTCTTAAAATGGAATGGCCATGATGCCAAAAAAGGATCTGTTACAGGTATATCAAATGACCTTAAAATCAAACGTTGGTCAAGGGTAGTGACAAAAGGCGGTTCAGGAATTTTTCCCAAAGGAATGCCAGTGGGTAAGGTTTATGAAACGAAACCAGTTGAAGGTGAGCCTTTGTGGGATGTTGTAGTTTTATTCTCTGAGAATTTTAGGACATTACAAAATGTTTATGTGATCAAAAATCTATTAATTGACGAACAAAAGGCTTTGGAAAAACAAATTCCACCAGACGAAGAGGAAGAAGATTTGTAATGAATGTAGTTGTTAAAAATAGTATACGATTTGTCATTTTTGTGCTCTTGCAAGCATTAGTCTTTAATCAAATTGAGATTGGTTTTGGTATTCATTTAATGGTTCAACCGCTGTTCATAATGTTGTTGCCATTCGAAACTGGAATTTTCACTTTGATGATTCTTGGTTTTTTCCTTGGACTAATCATAGATATTTTCTCAAACACGTATGGGCTACATGCCTCCTCTTTGCTCATTATGGCATATCTTCGGCCGATAATTTTCAAATTTTATGGGCCACGTGAAGGATATGATCCCCTTAAAGAACCTTCTATTTTTGACATGGGAAGTCGATGGTTTCTTTTTGTTTTTGGCTACTTGCTTTTAATCCATCACTTCTGGTATTTTCTTGTGGAAATCTTTCGATTTGATCAGTTTTTATTGATTCTTCAAAAAACAATTTTTAGCGTAATTATCTCGTATTTGCTTTGTATCGTTTTACAAACTTTTATTATTAAAAAGTCGAAAGCAAAATGAATTTTGATGCAAGAAGATATGTAATTGTAGCATTTATTGGTCTTGTAGGGATAATATACACCCTTCGCTTATTTTACATGCAGGTAGTCGATGATACTTGGACGCTTCGTGCTCAAGAAATAGCTGAGAAACGAAAAGAGATCATTCCTCCAAGAGGCGTAATTTTCGATCGAAATATGCGTAAAATTGTTTCTAATCGAACCTACTACAACTTAATGGTTTGTGAGGCTAAAATCAAAAATTTAGATACAGTTGCTTTTGCCAAACTTATTGGCTGGACTGTTGAAGAGGTTCGTCAACGATTCAAAGATATTGTCAAAGGTGAAGGAACATACTACAATAAACACTCAGGTAAACGAACCTCAAATTATCAGAAGATTCGAAAATATCCGTTTATTAAGGAATTGACCTTAGAAGAAATATCGAAAATCGCCCCCCATCTTGATAATTTCCCCGGTTTTTTTGAGGAGGTTACGAGTATGAGGAATTATCCTTTTTCAAATGGGGCAAATATTCTGGGTTATCTTTCAGAGGTTACTCGAGAAGAAATTGAACAAGATCGTTTTTATAAGCCTGGGAATAACATTGGCCGTTCAGGAATTGAACGTTTTTACGAGAAAGAATTAAGGGGTATTAAGGGAATTCGATATGTCGTGACATCGGCTTTAAATAATGCCATTGAATCATACGCAGATGGAAAATACGACACCTTATCCCGTCAAGCGGACCCGATGAAAATGGGAATGGATATGATTATTCAAGCTTACGGAGAAAAACTGATGAAAAATAAAAAAGGTTGTATCGTAGCGATAGAACCTTCCTCCGGTGAAATTTTATCAATGGTTTCAGCCCCTTCTTTTGACCCAAATCTCTTAGTAGGAAAAAGAAATATTGGATTAAATTATCCCAAATTAGCACTTGATCCAAATATGCCACTTTTCCCGAGACCACTTCAAGCGGAGTATCCTCCAGGATCTATTTTTAAATTGGTTCAGTCTTTAATCGGAATGCAAGAAGGTGTAATTGATGAAAATTCAGGTTTCCCTTGTGATAAAGGACTAGTTGGCTGCCATGGTCACGCTTCTGCTCGAAATATTCCAGAGGCTGTTCAATACTCTTGTAACCCTTATTTTTACGCGGTTGTAAGGCGGATAATTCATCAGAATAAAAAATCGAATATGTTCGCCGATGCAGAACTTGGATTGAATAAATGGCATCGCTACATGGAAAGTTTTGGCCTCGGAAAAGAACTAGGTGTTGACGTATCTGGACAACGACCTGGATTAATTCCAGATTCCAAGTATTACGATAAGTGGTATGGGCATCATCAATGGGCATTCTCAACAATTCGCTCAATTTCAATTGGACAAGGAGAGGTAAAACTTACGCCAATTCAAATGGCTAATATTGCGGCAATCATTGCAAACAAGGGATGGTATTATACGCCTCACTTTGTTAAATCAATCGGAAACAAAGGTCCTTTGACGGAGTACAAAAAGAAGCGCTACACCATGGTAAATTCAAAGCATTTTGATCCTGTGATTGAAGGAATGAGACGCGTAGTAAATGAAAATGGTGGTACGGCAAGAATGGCGCGGTTAGATGATCTAATAATTTGTGGAAAGACTGGTACTGTTCAAAACCCTCATGGAGAAGATCACTCCGTTTTTATTGCATTCGCTCCGATGGACAAGCCAAAAATCGCAATCGCTGTTTTTGTTGAAAATGCAGGTTTTGGGGGTACTTGGGCCGCTCCTATTGCAAGCTTGATGATTGAAAAATACCTCAAACGAAAAATTAAAGACAAAGCCAAAGAGCAACGCATTTTTGATGCACGATTATCTAACTACAAAACTGTTTCAGAATGAGAAAGGATGAAACACTCGTATCACATCTCGATTGGCCGCTTTTCATATCGTTCATGCTAATGTTAATTATGGGTCTGGCAACTGTATATTCTGTTGCTTACAATCCAGAAAATCCAAGTCTATTTAGCTTTGATGAAAAATATGGCAAGCAAGTGATGTGGCTCGCGATTTCGCTGTTTCTTGGATTGCTTGTTTTCCTTATTGACTCGGATATCTATCGAAAGTTTGCCTTTCCGATTTATCTTGTAACATTAAGCTTACTTGTTGTCGTGCTTTTCATGCCAGCTATCAATGGTGCTCACGCATGGATTGGAGTTGGCTCTTTGGGAATACAACCTGCCGAATTCGCAAAAATATCATCTGCCTTATTACTAGCGAAATACATTAGCGAATTAAGTGTAAAACAACAAAATACCAAAAACGTTTTAGGAGCAGCAATGATTCTTTTAGTACCAATGGCTCTAATTTTACTTCAGCCAGATGCTGGGACATTTGTTGTTTTTACATCCTTTTTGTTTGTTATGTATCGAGAAGGTTTAACGTTTGATCCAATTATATTGGGCGTTGTTAATGCGTTTCCTGGCATACGATTTAAAGAAACTTGGGTTGGTAGTCACTTTATTCCGATCATGTTTGTTGCGATTTTTTTAAGTGTTATAACCCTGTTATTGAGCAATGTGACAATTACAATTCCTTTTTTATCCGACACAAAAATACCCGGTTCAATGGGAGTGTTACTAACATTAGCCATTCTTGGAATAAGTGCACTTCTTTTTATTCGGAGATTCGGAACGAAAAGAGATCGATCACGGGCAACCATTGTAATAATTATTGGGCTTGTACTTGGTGGTGGCTTATCATTCGGAGTTGGCACTGGTTTTAGTAGTCTAGCTCCCCATCAAAAAGACCGAATTGAGTTATTTCTGGGATTAAAAGAAGATCCGAACGGAAAAGATTACAACCGAAACCGCGCAATGGCTGCAGTTGGATCGGGTGGACTTGTAGGAAAAGGTTACAACAAAGCTTCTGTTTCCAGTGTTGAAAGTAATCACGTTCCTGAAAGTGAAACAGATTTTATTTTTTGTCCTTTTGCGGAGGAATGGGGCTTTATCGGGACCTTAGTTTTGATTATCTTGTATATGTTTATGCTTGTGAGAATAATTATTATCGCAGAGCGTCAACGCGCAGCTTTCAACCGAATTTATGCCTATTGTGTAGGTATGATTCTATTTTACCACTTTGCAATTAATATCGGAATGAATATTGGTTTTGCGCCAGTTATCGGAATACCATTGCCATTTTTTAGTTATGGAGGATCATCAATGATGTCCTTCTCGATGATGATGTTTATTTTGTTAAAACTTGATAGCCAACGTAAGGATGTTTTACGATAATCTTTCTAACTTTAGCCTATGAAAACCATGAATTCAGGACTAACAGAAGAAGAAAAAAAGAAATACACTAAAATATTTTGGGGAATATCGCTATTTCCTTTTCTTTTTGTTACAAGTTTAATTCTTTTACAATCCGAAAGTTCAATGCCTCCGGTGTCAATGCTAGATAATCCACCTGAGTTACAAGCGTCTTTAATTATTGCCAGAAAAAGCGTTCGTGAGGACACAATCATTGGCAGCTTTTGGCAAGTGAACAGAACAAGTGCAAAATTTCGTGATATTTCTCCATACGTTTTTGATGCACTCATCGCAACAGAGGATGAACGATTTATCGAGCATTCTGGTGTTGACTTTCGTGCAATTGCGCGATCATTTGCGAGTCTTGGACGGGCTGGTGGAGCTTCTACTATTACACAACAGTTAGCAAAACTTTTATTTACACTAAAACAACGCGAGGATGAAGAATTAGCTCGAGCAAATGGCGAATCAATTAGCTTGCCTTTGGGTGGTTTTTTCGGAAAATTCAGACGATTAAACGAAAAAGCTAGGGAAAATATAATTGCCAAACGATTAGAGGAACGATTTACAAAAGAGGAAATCATTACCATGTATTTAAATCAATTCGATTTCCTTTACAATGCAGTTGGGGTTGAAAATGCTTCAAAAGTATATTTCAACAAAAAACCGGGACAGCTAACCAAAACTGAGGCTGCAACTTTAGTTGGACTTTGTAAAAACCCTGATTTGTATAATCCATACAAGTTTAAAATAAAAAACTATCGACGAAAAATTGCAGATAATGAAGGGATTCCATTATCACAAGTTACAAATGAACAAATAATGGAATTGCGGAACAAGGACTCATTAAGGGCTCTGGAACGTCGTAATCAAGTATTATTTCAATGGTTAAAAAATAGTAAATCAAATAACGAGGCAATTAAAAATAAACTTACAGAAGAAGATTATAATGTGCTAAAAAACGAACCAATTGTCATACGATACACATCACTAGATCACAAAGAAGGTATTGCGCCATATTTTCGCGAATCACTTCGTAAGGAAGTAACAGAAATCTTAACTTCAAAAAATAGTGATGGTAGTTATAAGTATGTGCGCGAAGATGGTCGCCCTTATAACATTTACCAAGACGGATTAAAGATTTACACAACCATTAATCCAGCTTTACAGCGCCATGCCGAATATGCTATGCAAAAGCATCTCAAGGAAGATCTTCAACCAGCTTTTGATAGTAACAATAAAGGATTGAAGAATTTTCCTTTCTCCAATTCAATCAATCAATCCATGGTTAATCAAATTATGGACAATGCCAGAAAATCTACGGGTAGATACAAAAATTTAGTTGCTCAAGGTTTCTCTGAAGATGAAATTTTGAAGAATTTCAATACTCCAACACCAATGCGTGTATTCAGTTGGCAAGGTGAAAAAGACATGGTTATGTCTCCTGATGATTCGATTCGCTACTACAAAGCATTCCTTCATTCTGGACTAATTTCAATAGATCCGAGAACTGGATTTGTTAAAGCTTGGGTGGGTGGAATTAATTTCAAGCATTTTAGTTATGACCATGTTCGATTAGGAAAAAGACAAGTAGGATCCACTATCAAGCCTTTTGTTTATGCTGCTGCACTTTCAATGAAAGTTGTTGATCCATGTACTAGTTTCTCTGCTGGCGAATATTGTGTTGATTTGGTTGATGATCAAAATCGCATAGTTGGGAAATATTGTCCTCAAGGTTCTGCTGCTGGTTCTGTTCGTCAAGGTTTAGCAATGTCCTCTAATCCAACTACGGTAGCTGTAATGGCTAAAATGGGGAAATTTAATCCAGTTAACAAAACAGGAGGTCCTTTTGTAATTGAAAAATTGCTGAATCAAGCCGAAATCACCCTAAATAAAAATGACGTAGTTCCTTCAATGTGTCTTGGAAGTATGGACTTATCACTTTACCAATTAGTTGCAGCTCAATGTATTTTTCCAAATGATGGTTATTACATTCGTCCCACCACAATTGAGCGTATTACTGATCGAAATGGCACGGTAATATATGAAGCCGAAGAACACCGTGAACAGGTTGTTAATTCAACTGTAGCATACGAAATTCTAAAAATGATGAAAGGAGTTATTCAGGGTGGTACTGGTTCAAGCCTTAGAAGTGGGAAATACGGAAGTATCCCTCCAACTGCTGGAAAAACGGGTACAACTCAAAATAATTCGGATGGCTGGTTCATTGGAATTACACCAGAATTGGTTACAGGAGTCTGGGTTGGAGCGGAAGACCGCGCTGTGCGTTTCAGAAGCATGAATTGGGGTCAAGGGGCCCGTATGGCATTACCCATTTATGGTTATTACATGAACAAGGTTTATCAAGATCCGATTATTGGTCTTTCTACACGCGATTTTGACATTCCTGAAGACTACGATTCCGAGGCTTATGATTGTATTGAAGCGCCTGAGCCAGAAACAGTAGATGATTCAGAAATTCCATTTTTTTAGCATATGAACAAACAAGTAAAAAATGTAGAGGAGGCGTTGGTCGGAATCCAAGATGGGATGACCCTAATGTTGGGTGGATTTGGACTTTGTGGAATTCCCGAAAACTCAATAGCACAATTAGTTAAACTTGGTGTTAAAAATTTAACTTGTATTAGTAATAACGCCGGTGTTGACGATTTTGGTCTTGGTTTATTACTTCAAACAAAGCAAATCAAGAAAATGATATCAAGTTATGTTGGGGAAAATGATGAGTTTGAGCGTCAAATGCTCTCAGGTGAATTGGAAGTTGATTTAATTCCTCAAGGTAGTTTGGCCGAACGTTGTCGCGCTGGAGGAGCTGGAATTCCTGCTTTCTTTACGCCTGCGGGTTATGGGACTGAAGTTGCGGAAGGAAAAGAAGTTCGAATTTTTAATGGAAAACCCCATATTTTGGAATCAGCGCTAACTGCAGATTTTGCGATTGTAAAAGCATGGAAAGGTGATACAGAAGGTAATTTAATTTACCGCGAAACTGCAATGAACTTCAATCCTATGATGGCGATGGTAGGAAAAATTACCGTTGCCGAAGTTGAGGAATTGGTTCCTGCTGGTGAATTAGATCCTAATTTCATTCATACACCTGGTATTTTTGTTCAACGAATTTTTCAGGGGGAAAAGTTTGAAAAACGCATCGAGCAACGAACAGTTAGAAAAAGACAGTAGAATTTATTAATTTGAAAATGTCCTAATTTGAAAATTATGAGGAATGATCGTAGTAATGTAATTGTTGATCTAACTTTCAAATTTGCGATTTCTATAGTTAAATATTGTGAGGAATTAGAATCAAAAAAGAAATTCGTTATCGCTAAACAACTTTTGAAATCTGGAACGTCGATAGGCGCAAATATTCGTGAAGCTCAAAATGCTGAATCCAAAAATGATTTTATTCATAAATTTAAAATCGCCGCAAAAGAATGTGATGAAACTATTTACTGGTTGGCAATTTGCAAAGAAATTGATTCGTATCCATTCGATGACAATTTAACTGAACAAATCGAAGTCATTTCGAAAGTTATGAGTAAGATTTTGGCAACCTCAAAAAACGGAAGTAAGATTCCAAAACCATTATCAAATTAAATAATTATTACATTTTCAAATTATTATGGCTTTAGATAAAAACGGAATAGCAAAAAGAATCGCACAAGAATTACAGAATGGGTGGTATGTCAATCTTGGTATAGGTATCCCAACCTTGGTCGCAAACTATGTTCCTGATGGATTGGATGTGGAATTTCAATCAGAAAATGGTATTTTGGGTATGGGACCATTTCCTTTTGAAGGAGAAGAAGACGCAGATCTTATTAATGCAGGGAAGCAAACAATTACGGTTAAAAAGGGAGCCGTTTTCTTTGATTCAGCAACATCTTTCGCGATGATTCGGGGTCGACACGTGCAATTAACCGTTCTTGGTGCAATGGAAGTTTCACAAAACGGTGACATTGCCAACTGGAAAATTCCAGGGAAAATGGTTAAAGGAATGGGAGGAGCGATGGATTTAGTTGCTTCAGCTGAGAACATAATTGTAGCCATGATGCATAGCAATAAAGCGGGTGAATCTAAAATTCTTAAGGAATGTACGCTTCCTTTAACGGGCGTAGGTTGTGTTAAAAAAGTTGTCACTGAGTTAGCTGTTTTAGAAATCAAAGACGGAAAATTCCACTTGATTGAACGTGCCCCTGGTGTTAGCGTTGAAGAAATTATTTCCAAAACCGAAGGTGATTTGGTTGTTCCTGATTTCGTTCCTGAAATGGTGATCTAATAAATTGATTAAGCTCGAACTAAAATACCAAAAAGCAATTGAGGCAGCGATTGAAGCCTCGAAAAAAATCATTGAGATTTACGAAGAAGGCTTTTCACCAATCTACAAAGAGGACGGTTCACCGCTCACAAAAGCAGATCTCGCTTCAACAGAGATAATCAATGAAATTCTTGAACCACTAAATATTCCGATTACTGGCGAAGAAAGTGAAAAATCAAAGTTTGAAGATCGCTTGAAATGGACTGAGTGCTGGTGTATTGACCCTTTAGACGGGACAAAAGAATTCGTAAGTAGAAATGGAGAATTTGCCGTGAATATTGCGCTTATTAGAAAAGAAAAAGCTGTCTTTGGTGTAATTGCTTCCCCTGTTAGACAAGAAATAATTTTTGGAGGTAAAGAATTTGGTGTTTATTCTTTTCACTTCGCTGATTTTAATAACCTTGAAAATTGGAATAAGGTAGATATACCACAAAACATCAACTCTCCGTTGGTTATGACTTGTTCTAGAAGTCATCATTCAGGACCAATTTTAGAATTTATTGATGAACTCCATATTGTTTCGGAAAAAATCGAATTTCTTAAAATGGGATCCTCATTGAAATTTTTCGACTTAGCTTTTGGCAGAGCTGATGCCTATCCGCGATTTGCACCTACCATGGAGTGGGATATAGCTGCTGGCCAAGCAATTTTGGAAGCGCTTGGAGGTTCGGTTTATGATGCTGAAACGAAACAACCATTACGATACAACAAAGCAAATCTGTTAAATCCATTCTTCATTGCCAAAACTAAGCCACTGCTAGACATTCTGCCATGAGGACGATTTTTCTTGTTTCCATTTTGGTTCATTTTAATTATTTAATCTCACAACATAATTTAATTTCAACACATTCTTTTTATCGAGATCAACTTTTCCGGATTCATAATGACCGTTTCATTTCCAATAATCAAACTATTAATAAAACTAGTTACTACACAAATTCATTTCTTCCCACCACCGAAAATCGATGTAATTTACATGATTACTTGAAAGATACAAGTATTCAATACTATGATTTCTCAGAAGTATTATTTAAAAAACACTTAGTTGAAGTTAAATCCAAAGATTGCTTTTTGACTATTTCTCCCTTGGTCGATTTAAGTTTAGGAAGAGATTTGAAAGATACTTCTTCGATTAATTTATTTCAAAATACAAGAGGAATTCTAATTGAAGGAGATTTATTCAAGAATTTTTCGTTTTCAACCTCATTTTTTGAAAATCAAAGCAGATTGAGTTCCTATGAGCAACTTTTTATAAATGAACGAGGTGAATTTCGACCAACAAGTTTTGGTTATGCGCAAGAAAATGGCTCTATTTCCGGTGCAACAAGAACGAAACCGTTTAAAACAAATGGATACGATTACGCTTATGCCATTGGAAACATTGTCTATAGCCCGCATAAAAAAATAGATCTAATCGCAGGAAATAATCAACAGTTTATTGGATCAGGATATCGATCAATGTTGTTGTCAGATAATTCATCCTACTCACCTTATATTAGAGTCGACTACTACATTTCGAAGCATTTCTCCTTCAATTATTTAAGGTCGCGAAACATGAACTTAGTTCGTAAAAAGACATTTACGACTGTTGAAGGATATTATCAACCAAAAGGACTTGGGATTAATTATTTGACGTACAATTTTTCTCCTAAACTTAATTTAAGTCTTTTCGATGGAACAATATGGTCTATGGGAGATTCACTTCAAACGAAAGCAGTAAATCCTTTATTCTACAATCCAATTCCATTTGTCTCAGCATTACTAAAGGATAGCACGTGTTATGCAATTCAAGGATTAAATCTGAATTGGATTATTTCTAAAAAGATTAGAGCTTACAGTCAAGTTGCAATCGGAAACCTCGACTCGAAAAAACTTGCTTTTCAAATTGGTTTTCGGGGATATGATTTATTCAAACTCAAAAATTCAATGTTTCAGTTGGAATTCAATTCGGCAACTTCAACTATGTATCAATCCAAATTCAGTCGATTGAATTACTCGAATTACAATTTACCGCTTGCACATACAAAAGGAAACGCATTCAAAGAGTTGGTTCTACGATTTAATTGGGAATACAAAAGATGCTATATCGACTTAAAGTCTATTAGTTACTATTTAGAAAATTTCAATCGAACCGCACTTTTACCGATTCCAAAAAACAACATTACTCCCGATGGATTTGTTTTTCACAAACAACTGGAGCTTGGCTACCGATTCAATAAAAAAATCAATTTAACGATTTTCGCTAACGCTATTTATCGCTATGACGATACTTCAAAAAGTCAAAACGTTATTGTTTCAACTGGAATTCGAACGGCATTAATAAACCATTACAATGATTATTAATCGAGTCATATTGATTTTATTGCTTGCTTTTCCTATTGGGTTGAAGGCTCAGAATGGAATTGGCTGGCTAATAGAACCTACTCCAACTGACTCAGTCCATAAAGAATCGTTCGAAAATCACAGTTCCATTTTACCTCAGATTCGGCAAGGAATCAAATCAGAAAATGGAATCAACTTTGTAAAACCATTAAATTTTATTCCTTTGGTTGACGGAGGAATTAACTACCAAAGTGAACTTGGATATCGAATAGCAGGTGGTGGGATTATTGAATCAAATCCAAGTTGGAAAAAGTTTTATTTGAGAGCTGGAGCAATTGGTGGAGTCGAATCCGCTGACAGTCTAACCTCAGCAATCTATGAATTCTCAGATTCATTGAAATCAATTCGATCTTTGTTTCAACCTATTGTACGTTTTGCCTATACACCAAATCATATTTTCAATTTTCAAATTGGTCATGACAAGAATTTCATTGGAGAAGGGAACCGATCGTTGTTTTTAAGTGATTATGGAAAACCATACTATTTTGGGCAAATTAGAGCACGATTTTGGCATGTGGAATATACCATGCTATACCAATTTATGAATGAAAATTACAAGTCAGTTAAAGCACAGAAATTCGCGGCAAGTCATTATTTGAGTTGGAATGTTACGAAAAAAATCAATCTAGGAATTTTTGAAACAGTTATCTTTCAACCGAAAGACACGCTGTTATACCGAGGCTTTGATGTCGAGTATTTAAACCCAGTAGTATTCTTCAGACCTCAAGAATATGCCATTGGTTCGGCGGACAATGTACTTTTGGGAGCAAGTTTTTCGGTTAAACATAAAAAACAAACGCTTTACGGTCAGTTGATTGTGGATGAGTTTCTTCTCTCTGAAATTCGAGCTCGAAGTGGTTGGTGGGCAAATAAATACGGTGGTCAACTAGGAATAAAAGGATTCTTGAAATTGAAAAATGAAAAGTTCTTCTATCGAGTTGAAGGGAATGCCGTTCGTCCTTATACTTATGCTCACGTTAACAGTCTTCAAAATTATGGGAATCAAAATAGTACGTTGAGTCACCCATACGGTGCTAATTTCATGGAAATATTGATTGAAGCGAAATGGCAACATAAAAAGTGGTTTACTAAACTGTTCTCAAATTTTGGATTCCAAGGATTGGATGAGGGAGGAAAAAGTTATGGAGGAAATGTTTATTTACCATACATGCTACGTCCCAATAATTACAACAATAAAATCGGACAAGGAATTCGAAATAACTTTTTTAGAATAAACATTCATGCTGCCTACAAATTAAGTGCAAAAGGATCCATTTTTGCCTTTGCTGAGATTCAATATCGTTATGATTCAGCTTTAAGTCAGAAGTCTCATGTTATTCCATTTATCGGAATTCGATCTTATTTGTGGAATGACTACCGGAATTATTAAATGAAAAAAGCCCATTTCATATGAAACAGGCTTTTCCCATCGTTTGGTTCTTGTAAATTTTTACAATCCGAAAATTTGTCTGACTTCAACTTCCGTCGTATTGCGTTGTTTCCCTTCGGAATTGAGATAGGTGCGATTTACAAGTCTTCCGTGAATGGCTACTTTCTTTCCTTTTTCGCCATATTGCTCAATGAATTCCGCAAGGTTTCCCCAAGCGAATACTCGATGATATTGTGTGATATTTCGATAATTTCCATCGTTTTTGCGTTCTGCTTTTTTTGTTTCAAGTTTGAATCGGGCAACTGATTTTCCGTTGTCAAATTTGGTGATTTGTGTATTGGTGCCCATGCTGCCAATCAATGTTATGTAATTTCTAACTGTTGTCATAATTTGTAGTGTTATAAAAATGTAATTGTATATGTGGAGGGACCGGCATTAATCTCAATTTATCAACACCGATCCTCGTTGGCGTTCAGTGGATTTACTTGTAAATAAATCCTGTTTGTTGTGTTTTATTGAATTAATTATTGATTTAGAGCAAAATCAAGTCGTTGATTTCAACTTCGGAAACAAATTTCTTTTGTCCCTCTGTATTGTAAAATCGACTGACTAATCGCCCCTCTACAGCAATTTGGGTTCCAACGGATCCAAATTCCTCAAGTACTTTTATCCACTTACCCCATGCGGTTAGAATATGCCAATTTGATCGCGATTTCATATTTCCATCAGCATCCAAGTAGAATTCCTTCGTAGAGAGTGAAAACTTGGCTACTTTTCGACCATTTTCTAATTGTGTGACCTTCGGTTCGGATGTTACTTTTCCAATTAAATTGACGTGGTTTAACGAATGGTTTGAATTTGTATCTGACATGTGTAATGATTTATTGAGCGTTTTTGGATGAAATAATTAAAAATTCGTTGAGTTCTACGACTGTGGAAAAGCGTTTCTCTCCTGATTTCGTTTCATAGGATTGATTTACCAATTTACCTTCGAGCATAACTTCCAAACCTTTATCTAAAAGTTTTCCAACTAACTCCGCTGATTTACCCCACGCATTGATGTTGTGCCACTGTGTGTTATCTTGCCACTGGCCGTTTTTATCTTTGTATCCTTCATTTGTCGCCAAGGTGAAACGAGCAAGCGCTCTCCCGGTTTCAAAATTCATCACTTCAGGCTTTGCGCCCAACCTTCCAATCAGAGTCACTTTGTTTTTTAGTGCATTCATGTTTGTAAAAATTTAAATTGTTTGAAAAAAAATTAACTAAATCGAGATCAGCATTGGTTGTCTGAATTCGACACTGCAAAGTTTGGATGATTGCAAAATTTTATTCGGTTATTTGTCGTTTATTTTCGTTATTTATTCGTTTTTTGTCGTTTTATTAATTGATTTTGAATATTTTAAACCATTTTAAAAAAACGATTATTTATTCCAGATTTCCCAACTTTTTAATGCTTGCTCTCTCAGCATGCTTGCTCCATTTAGTATTGTTGCTCCGGATTCTTGAGCGTTGGAGAGGAATTTTGTGAGTGGTGGATTATAGATTAAGTCAATAACCAAATGATCTTCAGTTAAAGCTTCAAAAGGAATTTGAATTGATTCATCGATATTTGGATACATACCAACCGGAGTGCAGTTCACGATCACTTTACATGCCGCAATCATCGTTTCATTGACATCCGAATAGTTAAACTGATTAGAATCAGCACTTGAATTTCTTGAAACAAAAATGACATCCAAACCGATTGATTTAAAAACATGAGCCACGGCTTTCGATGATCCTCCGGTGCCAAAAATTAGCGCACGTTCATGATGAAAAGTCAAAAAAGGTTTAATACTTTGATGAAATCCAAAAGCATCGGTATTATAACCAATCTTCTTACCATTTTCAAATGCGACAACATTCACAGCTCCAATCGCTTTTGTAGATTCATCGAGCTCATCCAAAAAGGGAATTATTTGTTCTTTGTAGGGAACTGTTACATTGAAACCAACTGGATTCAAATCAAAAATTGCTGTAACTTGTTGAATAGTATCAATCTCAAAAAGTCGATATTCCGCGTCAATCTGATGTTCGTGAAAATAAGAATTGAAAAAATCAGGTGAAAACGAATGTTTCAGTGATTTACCGAGAAGTCCGAATAGTTTTGACATTGGAACGAAGATAAATAAAAAAACCAGAGATCCTAACATCGCTCTCGCTCCGTTTATCACTCTGGTTTTAGTACCCGGGGTGGGAATCGAACCCACACACCGTTGCCAGTACAGGATTTTGAATCCAGCGCGTCTACCAGTTCCGCCACCCGGGCATGTTCGTTATCGAACCATGCGGCCACAAAGATAAAACATTTTTTAAATTGAACGATATTAAATTAAATCACTGATGTATTCAATCCACTCATCTACATTTTTCGAATCACGAATGTGAAAATCACCGGACGCTTCTCTTCGCAAAGCGATAAGTGTAGCTCCTGAATTTAATTTTTGGCCCAAGTCATTTGCTATTGAACGAATATAGGTTCCTTTCGAACAACTTATTCTAAAGTCTATTTCAGGAAATCGTTCAGAATTCAATTCAAAATGACTGATTTCAATTTGAGCTTGTTTCATTAACACTTCCTTACCAGCTCGCGCAAAATCGTAGGCTCGTTTTCCATCTATTTGCTTTGCCGAATAAATGGGAGGGGTTTGCATTTGGACTCCCAAAAAAGATTTTCTAGCATCTTCGATTAAATCTTTGGAAATATGTTCAGTAGGGAATTCCTGATTGTATTCAGTCTCCAGATCAAAGGAAGGAGTAGTTTTTCCTAGCAAAAAAGTACCTGTATATGTTTTAGGTGCTCCTGTCAATGACTCAATCAATTTCGTATGTCTTCCAATGCAAATAACTAAAAGTCCTGTTGCTAAAGGATCGAGCGTTCCGGCATGACCAACTTTGATTTTTTTTACACCTAATTTTCGCTTAACATTCCAACGGATTTTGTTGACGACATCAAAGGACGTCCAACCATAAGGTTTATCAACAAGAATGGTTACTCCTTCTAGAAAGTTCATTAAATACAAAAATAAATCAAAAGAAAGGCTCCGACTAAAATTCGGTACCAACCCCAAATCTTAAATCCATATTTTGCCAAGAAACTAATGAAAAACTTAATTGCAAAAGCGGCAACGACAAAAGCCAAAACATTTCCGATTGCAAAGGCAGAAATATTTTCAGAAGTGGACAAAATCATTTCATATCCTTTTTGTTCGGTCCCCTTGTAATTCCAATCTTTTAGAAAAACAGAATAACAAGTTACTGCAAGCATTGTGGGCACAGCAAGAAAAAAGCTAAACTCCGCAGCCATTTTTCGCGTTAAGCCTTGTTGCATTCCTCCGATAATCGAAGCTGCTGCCCTACTTGTTCCGGGCATCATTGCCAAACACTGCCAAAATCCGATAGTAACTGCTTTCGGCATGGTAACATCTTCTTCCTCATTAATTCTCGATCTCTTGAAAAGGCGATCAATAAATAGAAAAACAACTCCTCCCAAAATCAATACAATTGCTATTGGAATTGGTTTTTCCAAAATGGCTTCAATTTTATCATCAAACAATTTCCCTAAAACTAAAGCGGGAATTACAGCTATTGCCAATTTGATATAGAATTGATAGGATTTGAAATCAAAAAACTTCTTCCAAAACAAAGCTACAACGGCCAATATAGCCCCAAATTGTATTGACACTTGAAACATTTTCACGAACTCGTCAGATTCAATTCCCATAATGGAACTTGCAAAAATCATATGAGCCGTAGAAGAAATAGGTAAAAACTCGGTTAGCCCTTCAATCAAGGCTAAAATGATAGTTTCGAGAAATGACATTATGACTATTTAGATTTTTTCGAAGTAGAAGTTACCTCTTCTTTTTCTGAATTCACCTTAACAGATGACTCTTCATTATCTGATCTTTTCATGATTGAAAACAAAATCACAACATACCCAGCAATAATAAGCATAGGTGCTATTGTAATTCTTGTGGTACTAAAAAGCTCTTCCGAATTAAATTCATTTAAGTCCTCGGCCCCCCCTCCAATCATTAAAATATATCCTAATACATTGATAGCTAAGCCGATGTAAAGCCATTTATAATTTTTCGGATTGAATCCAAAGTGATTAATCGGATTATTCATGATTTGAAATTTTAAGCAAAAATATTAAAACTTAGTACAAGTCATCTAATTTCATACGAAGATACTTGTTTAATGCAAACCATGTTGAAATAAGCGTAATAAATACACCAATGATAATTAATGACCCAACAAGAAGTAGAAATGTCTGAATACTATAATTAATCTCAAAGGAAATAAGCACATTATTCCAGGCATAAAAAACGGTCAACAGTAAGGCTAAACCGATAATTGCAGAAACAATTCCCTGCAAAATAGCTTGCCAAAGAAATGGCTTTCGAATGTACCCACCAGTTGCACCAACAAGTTGCATCGTTTTAATTGTAAAACGTTTCGAATAAAGTGCCAATCGAATTGTATTATTAATCATTGCAACAGCGATAATTATTAGCAAAAGGGCTACCGATAGAAATAATAATACAAATTGCTTAAATCCGAGATTCACATTTTCGACTGTTGCTTTGTCATAATTAACCTCATCAATTTCATCAGCAAAACGAGACATCAATTTCTTTTTAATTGATTCCATTCCCTTTTTGTTTGCAAATTGTTCCTTCGGATGAAAACAGATAGTCGGCGGCAACGGATTTTCACCACTAAAAATTGCTAACATATCTCGTTCGTTGTAATTTTCTCCTCCAAACTCTTTTATTGCGCGCTCTGGTGAAACGAAATAAACTTCTGAAAACTCTTTCCAAGATTTTAATTGTAACTCAACTTGTTTAATGTCTGCGTCATTCAGTGTTGATTTAAAAAAAACATCCCCCTGCAAACTTTCTTTTGCTTGCTTTTGAACACTTTGTAACCCAAAAACACCGCCAAGAACTAGTCCAATCATAAATAAAACCAAGGAAATTCCTATTACCGTTGAAATATAGCTTGTTCTAAGGCCTTTTTTACCAATATCTTCTGCTTTGTCCGCCATAATACGAAAGTATGCCAAAGTTGAAGTCATTTCAATTATTCTTTTGGAAGTATTTAACCGAGAAATGTGGATTCTTAAGTGAAAGCACTTAGATGTCTTTGCAATCACACGTATTTTATACTTCGTATGCCTTTGTATTTTAAACACCTTCCTTAAAAATGAGTCCTGTTACACTTTTTATATCCTTCAACTTTGGATCAAGAAACAGAATTCAAAAAAATGACAACAAAATTTACAACCACAGTTTTCGCCTTGATTTTAGCAATGCAATCTTTAAACGCACAAGTTGGACGTGTTTGGGCCACAATCGAAGACCAAACCATCCTGCCAGTTTTAGTTCAAAACCAATTGACATCTTCCGACTCAAACTTTAATCAATCAATTCAATCATTATCTATTTTCTCGGTAACTAAAGCTCTTCCTGCATCTAGAATAGCTTCTCTTCGAAATGTATATGAAATAAGCTGCAACTGCAATGAAAATGATTTATACGCAACACTTGTTAATCAAGTCGCTAGATTGAAAAAAATTGAATTTGCTCCTAATTATGAATCTCTTTCACTTCCAAATGATTATAATGCAACTTTTACAAATGATTATGCGCTAGATTTAATTAATGCTGAAGGGGCTTGGGCAATCACAAAAGGGAACTCAAATGTTGTAATTGGTATCTCTGATCAGAATTTTGAAATAAATCACGAGGAACTTAACGGAAAAATTAATTTCTACGATAACACAAATACTGCAAATCAAACACATGGAACTGCAGTTGCAATTTTATCAGCAGGTAACACAAACAATGGTGTTGGAAAAAGCTCAATCGGATATAACAGCTCTTTGTCGCTTTATAGAATGAACTACAATGATGTTTTGTCAGCTAGCTATGCTGGAGTTAAGGTAATAAACTTAAGCTGGACATCAGGATGTTCATTTAGTCAATATGCTCAAGATGCGATCAACGAAGCATACAATAACGGTACTTTCGTAATCGCAGCAGCTGGGAATGGAACCACATGTGGCGGTCCTGAAAACTTGGTTTATCCTGCAGCTTATGACAATGTATTTGCCGTTACTAGTATTGGACCTCAAAACAATCATGAGAGAACAATTGGTAATGCTTCTACAACTCATCAACACAATTCTTCAGTTGATTTATCAGCACCAGGTTATGATGTTGCAATTTCTTCAATGAGCGGTTATTACCTATTCGGAAATGGAACTTCTTATGCAGCTCCTCAAGTAGCTGGAACTGTAGGTTTGATGCTTGCTCACAATCCTTGTCTCACGAATGTTGAAATTGAGGCAATTTTAAAAATATCATCAGATAAAATCGATGATGTTAATCCATCATATGTTGGAAGAATTGGTGCAGGAAGATTAAATGCTGCAGCTGCAGTTGAAATGTCTAAAAATATATCTGTTTCAATTACGAATCCAACTTGTTTTGAATCAGCAAACGGATCGATAGAATTAACTATTAATTCTGAGAACACTGCAAGTTTTCAATGGACAAACGGCAGTCAAACAGAAGACCTTCAAGATCTTGTTGCTGGAACATATAAAGTTGAAATTGAATTCGAAAACGGTTGTAAATTATGGGAAAGCTTTACGCTTGTTCAACCTGAAGCGATTACTGTTAATGCTCAAATTACGAATGCTGTAGAAAACGATGGAGTTATTGATATTCAAATAACAGGTGGAACTCCAGCTTATCACATTATATGGAATAACTACGAAACACAAGAGCACATCGAAAATCTTTCCCCAGGTTTTTACCAAGTAACAATTAGTGATGAAAATGGATGTGCGAAAACGTTTGAATATGAAGTTCAAGCAGAAAATACAACCGCTTTAATTGAGAATACAGAAGCGAACATCCAAGTTTATCCTAATCCAAGTAACGGTAACGCGACAATTACATGGAACGAAAATGCATTCAAAAAAGTTGAAATTGTTAAAGAAAATGGACAATTGGTAGTTCAAGAAAACATCGGATTCCAAAATCATTATGAAATCAATCATTTAACTCCTGGTATGTATTTCGTAAAATTAATTACTGAAAATAACCAATTCCAAACTAGAAAATTAATCGTTCAATAATTGATCTATTCAACATAATTTAATTGAAAGTCTTTTAAGATTGAAATGAACATCCCTTTTCTTTAGCTGTTTGATTTAATATGAAGACATTTCTATTCATTGGAGCGAACTCAGACATCGCAATTGAAGCGCGCAAACAACAAGAAACAAAAGGGAATCGAGTGATTTCCATATCACGATCTGAAAACGAGGAATTCAATGATTTTCTCATTGGTGACCCTGTAAACAATAATTTTCCTGAATTAAACGAAAATATTGATGGCTTAATCTATTTTCCGGGTAGCATCACGCTAAAACCATTTCGGTCAATAAAAGTAGCAGATTTTCAAAGTGATTTTGAACTCAATGTGCTTGGAGCAATTAATTCTATTCAACAATATCTTTCAAAATTAAATGAAGGAAGCAGCATTGTTCTTTTCAGCACCGTTGCTGTTCAAACTGGAATGCCTTTTCACAGTTCAGTTTCAGTTTCCAAAGGAGCCATTGAAGGATTAACTCGTGCGTTGGCTGCCGAATTTGCTCCGAAATACCGTGTGAATTGCATTGCGCCTTCGTTAACACAAACCAAACTAGCAGGACGATTATTAAATTCCGATGAGAAAATAGAAGCAATGACACAAAAGCATCCATTAAAAAAAATTGGCTCATCCAAAGATTTAGCAAATGCCATTGACTTTTTATTGAATGACTCATCATCCTGGATCAGTGGACAAATTCTCGCTGTTGATGGAGGTATGTCCACACTAAAAATATGAGTTACAAAGGAAATAAATCCTATTTACCATCCAAGATTTGCATTTCTTGTCAACGACCATTCAGCTGGCGAAAAAAGTGGGAGAAAAACTGGGGTGAGGTGAAGTATTGTAGTGATAAATGTAGGAAGGGGAAATCAGATCCTTTACAATAAAAATTCTTCCACATTAGATGGGTTTATTACATTGAATTGATGATTTTCATAATTTCTTGAAAACGTTTTACTCAAACGAGCTTTTACATTTTGATTCCATTTGATTTCAAAGGCATGAAAAACTTGATTTTCCTCTATCACTAAATCTATTTCTTGTTGGTCTTGTGTTCTCCAAAAATAGAAATTGGCCCAACGATTTTCGTAGTGGTATTTCTTGTAAATTTCACTAATGACGTAATTTTCCCATAATGCACCGACGTCGGCTCGATTTTCAGGAAGATTGAAATTTCCCAAAAGCGCATTGACAATTCCATTATCTATAAAATAGATTTTACGTCCTTTTTTTAATTCTTTGGCATGTTTGCGACTTAATGCCTTTAACCGAAAGATAATAAAACTGTCCTCTAACAATTTAATATATTTCTCAACGGTTGCATTATCAATTTTAAGTTCTTTAGATAAGTTGTTGTAATTGATTTCTGTTCCAATTCTAAATGCCAATAACTGTAGTAAATGAACCAGTTTTTCCGGCATTTTCAAACCTTCAAACATCAAAATATCCTTGTACAAATAGCTTTCTGATAATAATTTCAATCGTTCTTTTTCTTCACCTTGATGTAAGGTTATTTCAGGGTATGCGCCGTAAAGTAAGCGCACAGGAATCATCCGTTTTTCCTCTATTAAACCATGGTGATGTGCGAGTTCTGAAAACGAAAAAGGAAAGAGTTGAAATTGCCATTTGCGACCAGTTAGTGGCTCATTGGTTTTATTTTTTATTTCAAAAGCTGAAGAACCTGTTGCGATAACTTGAAGTTCTGGCAATGAATCAATAATGATTTTTAGCTTTATTCCGATGTCCGTTAACATTTGTGCTTCATCAATGACAATGATTTTATTGGTTCCAAAATAATTTTTGAAGCGAGTTGAAGTTGCGTTTTCAAATAAAGCTTGAATATCGGGTTCGTCGGCATTGAGCCAAAGTGCATCATTTCTTTCTTTGATTATTTCTTTAAGCAAGGTTGTTTTGCCCACTTGACGAGGACCTAAAAGAATTATTACTTTTCCTTTGAAAAGTTTAGTAATAATATTTTGCTTGATAATTCGCCCAATCATATTGAACAAAATTAATCAATTTTCGTATTATTTTAGAATGAAATCAAAAAAAAAACGTTTTATTTTAGAATTGAATCGAAAATTATACGAAAAATGGGCATGATCTGTTTTTTGAAATAAAAAACTCCCACCAAATGATGATGGGAGTCGGAAAATTTTAAAATTCTTCGATACTATTAATTACTAATAATTAAAAAGTAATCTTACAATTAGGAAGTTCTTTCAATAATCTTGCTTTCTCTTCTTCTGAAATTGGATTTCCCTTTAAGTTCAATACCTCTAATTTTTTCAACTTCTTAATTGATTTTGGAAGCTTTGATATTTTATTATTGATCAGGTCAAGAATTTCTAATTGTTTCAGATTTACAATAGATTCTGGAAGTGATTCTAATTCGCAATTATTAGCGTATATCTTTTCTATCTTTTGCAATCTTGAAATAGATTCAGGTAACTTTCTCAATGGATTTGAACCAACGGAACCAATAATCAATTCTTTCAAATTTTTAAGATTTCCTATCGATTCATCTAGTTCCGTAAGGTAATTGTATGAGATTCTTAAAGTTTCAAGCGAGATTAAGGAACTTATTGTTTTCGGAAAGTCTTTAAATTGGTTAGCATGTAAATCTAATTCCTTAATTTTTGAACATTTGCTTAAATCTGGTAATTGAGTTAAATCATTTCCTGATAAACTCAACACTTCCAAATTAACTAGTTCTCCAAAATTGCTAGGTAGTTCATTTAGCTTGTTATTCATTAAATCCAATTCTTTCAAATTCCTTAATTGAGAAAATGAAATCGGTAATTTGATAATTTCATTATTATCTGCTTTTAACGAAATTAAATTTAATGATTTCCCGAATGATTCTGGAAAAGTGGTAAGTTTATTACTTGATAATTCCAAATGTTTTAAATTACTTAATTTCCATAAATCTTCTGGTAATTCTGAAATCGCATGTGATGTAATCACACATGAATCCAAATTTGTTAACTCGGAAAATGACTTAGGCAAAGCTGAAATCCCTCCATTTTGAACATAAACTTCCCCTTTTTCTCTATAACCACCTTCAACAACTAATTTTTTGAGATTATTCATTTTACCAAAATTATCTGGTAAAGCTGTCAAGGATGTAGAAGTTAAATTTAATTCTTTAAGGTTATTCAAGTTTGCAAAGTCTATAGGTAAGTTTTTAAGTGGAACGCTTTCTATAGATAGAAATTTCAAAGAATTTAATTTGCCAAAATTTCCAGGAAGAGCAGTCAAATTTTTACATCCTTCTAATTCTAACCTTTCAAGTGATTTTAAATCAGAAAAAGACGAAGGAAGGTGTGCTAAGTCATGTTCAGATAAGTATAATTCTTTGAGTGAATATAATTCTCCAAAGCAATTAGGTAATGTAGATAGTCTTCTTCTTGTCTCGCCAGAATAACCTCTGCCTGATAAATATAATTCCTCTAAATTTTTTAGTTTACAAAATTCATCCGGAAGGTTTTGCATATCATTATCTGATAACCAAATTGATTTTAACTTTGATAAGTTGCCTATTGTATTAGGTAATTCTTTAATTCCCGTATTTTCAATATGCAAATTAGTTAGGAATTGAAATTTATCTATCTCATAAGGCAGCTGAAGAATATTTTTTTCTGAATAGATTCTTAAATCTATCAGATTTTTGCCACCTAGAATTGAATTTGGAAAACTTGATATTCCATTATTACTGATAATTAAGGTATTCAACTTGTCTAGCTTTGAAAAAACATTGGGAAAGTCGGTTATACCATTTGCAAATTCTAACTTTTCAAGTTGGCTATACTTTTCTAAATTTATTAATCTCTCATCTTTTTGATCTTTTATCCTCAATCGTTTTCGGGTGTAATCATTTTGTGCGATAAAACTGTTTGTAAATACTATTGACAGTATCACAATAAATAACTTCTTCATAGTTTAAATTTTTCAATTGTAATGCACAAATATAACTTTAAATTTCATAAATACACTATAAATAGTACTTTTTATATTAGAGTACTCAATAACGTCTTTGTTGCTGAATTTTGTATATGCAGCAAAAAGACGAGTTTGAACAAGATTTTCTTTGGATTTCCAAGCGTTTAAAAGAGCTTCGAAAAGAAAAGGGGTTCAATAACTATGAACATTTTGCATACGAGTTGGGCATGAGCCGTTCTGCATACTGGCGCATTGAAAAAGGATCTAATTTTGAAATGAGAACATTGCTGCGCATCTGCAAATTACTTGGAATTTCCGTGCAAGAGTTTTTTAATTTTAATGCTAAAGAAAAATCAGAAGATAACAGTAATCTTTAAAATTTTGAGCAGAAGTAACTAACACGAATCTCTGTTATTTCTTATGTTCAATCAGACCGTAAACACCATTCATTACTATACGAAATCCAACTTGAGGTGAAGGTAAGGCTGTGCGTTCAGGTTGCAACCAAAAATAATAATCATCACTTGAAGGATTCAAACAATTCTCTCCTAATCCAGCAAAAGAACCACCGAACACGATATCCGAATTTGAAACAACTTCTGCGACATTTCCATTCAGGTTATGCATCCCATAATTACATGGGTAAAATGCATCAACAGGCGCTGTTAATTCATAACCATCCAATGCGCGACTTTTTTGCAATAGAGGCAACTGGCTTTTCCTGTAAGTCGGGTCATTTGCTAATTTATTTTCATCGTAATGCACATAATCTAAGAGCGGATTGAAATTCATCATGTATTCTCCTTTTGCGTTCATTTTGTATGGTCCACCCCAGCTAAAAGAACTCAAGTCTAAGCCACATGCACTAGCAACAATTTGTTGCTCCATAGTAGGTAACGAAAACTCAACAAATTCAAATCGGCGCTTTGGATCTTGATTATATTTTTCGGTTAACCATTTGCAAAAAGCAGTCATGGCCTCTTTGGTTATATTAACTACAGGATAATTTGGAAATTGATAAGTATAATGCTGATATTGAATTAAATCTGTTTCCGAACTCCAATTTTCATCTTTTGGAAAAAAGGCTTTTCGAATGGAAGAATCGCTAATGCTATTTAAAAAAGCTAGATACAATTCATTACTTACCTCAAATTTCGACATGTAAAATGAATGTTGAGTAATCACATTATTTGAATCATTTATTACTCGACTAAAACCATTAATTTGAACTCCACTAGAAGGAATATAACATAAATTATTTTGAATATAATCAGCATCCACTTTAAGTTTTGTACTCGGAACTTGGTATTCCTCTATTTCAGCAAAAACGCGTAATCCAACCCAACTTTCAGCAACATTAAATGTATCTCGTGTAGAAATAACCATTTTATGACTTTCTTTAAACCAAGAACCACCTTTACAAATCGATTTTTCAGCAACCATTTCTGATACATTACCTGCAATATTAAACAATCCATAATTATTTGGCCAAAACAGATCACCTCTTACCGTAATATCTCCGCCATCATATAAATATCCTGAAAGTGCCATGATATCTCCTTTCCCTCGAATAAAATTAGCCTGTGGCGCACCTTTATACTTGCCATTTTCTTTTCTGTAGCTTGACGTTCCCCAAGGAAAAATTGTTCCTTCAGGCAATCCTCCCCTTGCAGCTAATTCCCACTCTTCCTCAGTGGGTAGCCGAAATAGGATTTTTTTGACTTTTTTATCCTTCAGTAACATATTGCCTGTTTCCGTTAGATAGTTACAAAAATTCAAAGCTTGTTCGTAGCTGACACCAACAACAGGATAATCTCTATAAGCAGGATGGCGAAGGTAGTATTGGACCAATTTTTCTAGACTACCCAACTGAGTTCTCCAAACAAGTGTATCAGGTAAATTTTTTGTATAAAAATCCTCGCCCTTTGATTTTCTAATCCAATTTAAAAAGCATAACCAGTCATAATTAGTCACTTCAAACTGGCAGGCATATAGGTTGGTTTTTCCTACAGAAACTAAATCCGTTTTTTTTCCATTTATCTTTAGAAACTCAGGTTTCGGTTTTTGTTGCGCAAAACAAAAATTGGATATAACCAATAGACTTACAAGGATTTTCTTCAACATAGCTATTTTTTCTCAAAACTTCTAATCTTTTGTTTGTTACACTTTTGGAAACATAAATTCATAAGAGAAGTCTTTTTTCGAAACAACTATTGGCATATGAAAGCCATCGATATTTTAATAAGAACCAATCCCGAAACATACTGCGTATTCCTTTGTTTGTAATGAACACTTGCGACAATGACCAAACACTTTAAATCCATCAAACTTATCCTCGGCGATCAACTCAACGTAAAGCACCCTTGGTTTGATGAACTTGATAACAATGTGCTTTTTGTCTTGATGGAAGTTCGGAGTGAAACGGATTATGTAAAACACCACATCCAGAAAGTCGTGGCCATTTTTGAAGCAATGCGTAAGTTCGCGGAAATTTTGTGTGAAAAAGGTCATCAAGTCAAGTATTTCAAAATTAATGATAGCGACAATCAACAATCGTTTACGAAAAACCTGGAATCTCTATCACAACAAGTTAGAGCGCAAGAAATTCATTATCAACTTCCCGATGAATACCGTTTAGATGAAGAATTAAAGTCATTATCCGAGAAGATTGGGTTACCTGTTTTTCCGAGTGAATCCAATCATTTCTTGACATCTCGAGAAGAACTTAAAAACCTATTCGAAGGCAAGAAAACATTTTTGATGGAGACCTTTTACCGCAAAATGAGGGTAAAACATCAAGTGCTAGTCGATTCTGCAAATCAGCCGATTGGTGGAAAATGGAATTTTGATCAGGAGAATCGAAAGAAAGTTCCTAAGAATCATCATATTATAACAACTCAACTCAAAACGAAAGATTGTTCTGAGGTTTATGATGACATTCTTAAAGCTGGAGTTCAAACCATTGGAAACATTATCCCAACTCAATTTCATTGGACAACGACCCGCACCGAAGCAATTGAATTGTTGGAAGAATTTGTCGAAAAAGCACTTCCACTTTTCGGAACGCTACAAGATGCAATGACAGAAAAACATTGGTACTTGTATCACTCGCGTTTGTCGTTTGCGATGAATGTGAAATTGATTAGTCCGCTAGAAGTTATTCGTCGGGTTGAAAAAGCTTATTACGATGAGCCTGAACGCTATGAATTGAACCAAATCGAAGGCTTTATTCGTCAAATATTAGGCTGGCGTGAATACATGCGAGGAATTTATTGGGCTAAAATGCCTGAATATGCTTCTTTGAATTTTTTCAACCACGAACGAAAGTTACCCAATTGGTTTTGGACAGGAGAAACCAAAATGAATTGTCTCAAACATGCAATTAATCAGTCCCTCGAGCAAGCCTATGCGCATCACATTCAGCGCTTGATGGTAACTGGAAATTTTGCCTTGCTGGCTGGAATTCATCCGGATGAAGTGGATCAATGGTATTTGGGAATTTACATCGATGCATTTGAATGGGTTGAAATAACGAATACACGAGGTATGAGTCAGTTTGCAGATGGAGGCATTGTTGGTTCTAAACCCTACGTGAGTTCGGCGAGTTACATTGACAAAATGAGTGATTATTGCCAAAATTGCCATTACAAAAAAGAGCTAAAAATTGGAGAAGGAGCTTGTCCGTTCAATTCATTGTATTGGAATTTCTTCGATGCACACCAAGAAAAATTAAAATCAAATCCTCGTTTGGGAATGATGCTCAATGTTTGGAATAAAATGGAACCGGACCAAAAAACTAATCTCTTGCAACAAGCGGCATATTATCTTGATAAAATTGAAACATTATGAAGAAAATTGGAATTGTTTTGTTCACCTCCGATCTCAGACTTCACGATAATACAACGCTAAATTTGGCCATCAAAGAAAATGATCTGGTCATTCCGCTTTTTTGTTGGGATGAAGATTTCATGAATCAATTACAATTTGGATTTCAGCGTGTTGGATCAATTCGTAGAGCTTTTTTAAATAAAGTTCTTTATGATTTACACATTGGATTAAAGGCAAATGGAGGTTATTTGCTTGTTCGCAAAGGAAATTCCGCTGAAATACTGACTGAAATAACAAATGTGATTTCAATCCACAAGGTTTACACCAAAAAACAGGTTGGAATTGAAGAAAAACGTCAAAATGAGTACTTAAAAAGTATTTTACGAAAAAAAGGAATTGATTTTGAAGAATATAGCACAAGCACGATGTATCATCCGTCAGACTTGCCTTTTTCGATGTCTTCTATTCCTGAGGTATTTACTAAGTTTCGTAAAATTGTCGAAAAGGAAGCGTTTGTTCGAGAATTAGTTCCAACTCCATCTAAAATTGATTGTCCTACAATTCCAAAAGAATGGATGGATTATTCGTTTTCGGAAAGCACCAATCTAATTGAAAAAGGATTTTCACTTCCCGAATTAGGAGGTGAGCAACGTTCGTTAAATCATCTTAATTGGTATCTTTTTGAAAAACAGCATATTTTACATTACAAAGAAACACGGAACGAACTATCGGGATTGGAATTTTCATCAAAGCTCTCGCTCTGGCTTTCCTTGGGTTGCATTTCGCCAAAATATATTTACCACGAAGTCAAACGATTTGAAAACGAGTATAAAGCCAATGATTCCACCTATTGGCTCATTTTCGAATTGCTCTGGCGCGACTTTTTCCGTTTTTCATTTAAAAAGCACCCGATTGATTATTATCAATTGCACGGAATTATCGGGAAATCAGATCGAAAAGCCAATCGCAACGCTGAAATTATTCAAAAATGGATTGAAGGGAAAACGGATAATGCTTTTGTTAATGCAGCAATGCGCGAATTAAAAGTTACCGGATGGATGTCCAATCGTATGCGACAAATTGTAGCGAGTTATTTTATCTATGATTTAGGTCAAGACTGGCGAATTGGTGCCGCCTATTTTGAATCACAACTCATTGATTACGATGTTTCTTCCAACTGGGGAAATTGGGCATACATTGCAGGTGTAGGAAACGATCCTAGAGCAGGAAGGCAATTTAACCTTGAAAAACAGGAAGAACAATACGATAAAGATAAAGTTTATCAGAAGCTATGGAATAACCAGAAACTTGAAGTGTAAAAAAAATTATACTAGTTCTAGCTTTAAACTAATTCCACTACAAACCAAGCAAAATCTCCATCGGATCTTTCGCTCCAAAAATCATTCTTTCAGGATTTTCCAACATCTCCTTCACTTTCACCAAGAAACCAACTGATTCTTTACCATCGATGATTCTGTGGTCATAGGAAAGTGCGACATACATTATCGGACGGATTTCCACCTTTCCATTGATGGCCACCGGACGCTCAACTACATTGTGCATTCCTAAAATTGCCGATTGAGGAGGATTGATAATTGGCGTTGACAACATCGATCCGAAAACACCACCATTAGTAATCGTAAACGTTCCTCCAGTCATATCATCCGGCGTAATTTTTCCATCACGAGCTTTAACAGCTAAACGTTTGATTTCACGCTCAATTTCAGCCAAGGACATTTGTTCTGCGTTTCTTACAACAGGAACCATCAAACCTTTTGGTGAAGATACCGCAATTCCTACATCGGCATAATCGTGGAAAACCATTTCCTGACCATCAATCTGGGCGTTAACCGCAGGGAATAATTTCAACGCTTCAGTAACCGCTTTCGTGAAGAAGGACATAAATCCTAAATTCACTTCGTGGTGTTTCGCAAATTTATCTTTGTATTTCGCGCGAATATCCATGATTGGTTTCATGTCTACTTCGTTGAATGTTGTCAACATGGCTGTTTCGTTCTTCACGGAAACTAGTCGCTCGGCAATTTTGCGTCGTAACATCGACATCTTTTCGCGGTTCTGATCTCTAGTTCCACCCCACCCTTGCGCAGCATCAGTTGAGAAACCAGCAGACATCGCATTGACAACATCTTGTTTCGTGATACGCCCGTCTTTTCCTGTTCCTGCAACTTGTTTGGTGGAAATTCCATTTTCACTCATGATTTTCGCAGCCGCTGGAGATGGAGTCCCTGACGCATAAGAAACTTCTTTTTTGATTGGGTCCGGATTCGGAACGACCGTTTTCGTTTCAGCAACTGGAGCAGCAGCAGGTTTTGATTCTTCTACTTTAGCTTCTACTTTTGGAGCAGCGCTTCCAGCAGGTTTAGCCGCGTCTGTATCGATCAAGCAAACCACTTGACCAACTTTCACAACATCACCTTCGCCAGCCTTCAACGTAATTGTTCCACTAGCCTCTGCAGGAAGTTCCAATGTCGCTTTATCTGAATCCACTTCGGCAATTGCTTGATCTTTCTCAACGTAATCACCGTCTGCAACTAACCATTGTGCAATTTCAACTTCTGATATCGATTCGCCCGGACTTGGGACTTTCATTTCTAATATTGCCATAACAACTATGTGTTTCTTTATTTAACAACTTTCACTTTAGCGTAAGCGAAAATTTCATTGAACAATTTCGCCAATCGTTTTTCGTGTAATTTCTTTGATCCTTCAGCCGAAGCAGCGCTCGCTGGACGACAAATTCCAATTAAATCCAATTTTCTAAGATTCATTGCCATGTGTGTCCAAGCTCCCATGTTTGCAGGTTCTTCTTGAGCCCAAATAATATTTTTCGCATTGTATTTAGCAAGAATTGCATCAATTTGTTTCTGCGGGAATGGATACAATTGTTCTATGCGGACAAAGGCCATATTTTCAGCGCCCATTTGCTGTGCTTTTTCTTTCAGTTCGTAATAGAATTTACCTGAACAAAGCACAAGCGTATCAACTGATTTTACATTTGCTGTTGGATCATCCAAAACCTCTTGGAAAGAACCTTTGGCCATTTCTTCCAATGTGGAAGTCGCCGCTGGATAACGCAAAAGCATTTTCGGAGAGAAAACAACCAATGGTTTTCTAAAATCACGTTTTAATTGTCTGCGTAACAAATGGAAATGATTTGCCGGCGTAGACGTGTTAACAATTTGCATATTCAAATCAGCACATTGCTGTAAAAAACGTTCCATACGTCCGCTTGAGTGCTCAGCACCTTGACCTTCGTAGCCATGCGGCAATAATAGGGTTAAGCCACTTTGCGTTGCCCACTTGTCTTCACCTGCACTGATGAATTGATCAATCATTATCTGCGCTCCGTTGAAGAAATCACCAAATTGAGCCTCCCAAATTGTCAATCCGTTTGGTGTTGCTAACGAATATCCGTATTCAAATCCTAAAACACCATATTCAGACAATAGTGAGTTGTATACCGCAAATTTCGCTTGATCTTTCGAAAGCAAATTCAATGTTTCAATTTCTTCCTCTGAATCTTCGGTTTTTACGACAGCATGGCGATGCGAAAAGGTTCCGCGCTCAACATCTTGACCTGAAATACGAACTGAATGACCTTCAACCAATAACGTTGCATAAGCCAACATTTCAGCCGTTCCCCAGTCTAAATTATTATCTTTAACTGCGTTTAAACGATCTTCAAAAATCTTAGCAATTTTTCGGAAATACTTCTTACCTTCAGGTAGCGATGCCAATTTAATTCCAAGTTCATTCAACTTCTTTTTATCAACTCCCGTTTCAGGTGATTTTTCAAAATCTTTGGAATTTCCATGACGGTAACCTTCCCAAGTTAAGCTTAAAAAGTCGTAAACTAAAGCTTTCTCGTTCTTTCTAGAAGCATCAAATTGATCTTCTAGGAATTGGTTATAGGCATCTTCAATTTTCTTCGCATCCTCTTTGGAAATACTACCCTCTTGAAGCAATTGATTTAGGTAAATATCCTTCGGATTGGGGTGTTTTGCAATAATATTGTACAGCGTTGGCTGCGTGAATTTTGGCTCATCACCTTCGTTGTGACCGTATTTTCGATAACAAAGTAAATCGATGAAAACATCGCGATTAAATGTTTGTCGATATTCGATTGCTGCTTCCACAACTTTAATAACTGACTCAATGTCATCACCGTTCACGTGAAATACCGGGCAAAGCGTTGTCTTTGCAACATCCGTGCAATATGTCGATGAACGTCCGTCTAGGTAATTAGTTGTAAAACCAACTTGGTTATTTACCACAATATGAACCGTTCCACCTGCTCGGTATCCATCCAATTGCGCCATTTGGATAGTTTCATAAACGATTCCCTGACCTGCTATGGCGGCATCTCCGTGAATTAGAACCGGACAAACCTTCTTTTCATCGTGGTAAACGTGATCGATTTTGGCACGAGAAATTCCCTCAACTACCGTATTTACAGCTTCTAAATGTGAAGGATTCGGAGCCAATGTTAAACCCATTGATTTTCCATTAACCAACGTTATGTGGGAGGTGAAACCTTGATGGTATTTCACGTCTCCATCAAATGTTGATTCGAAATCAAATTCTTTTCCTTCAAATTCCGAAAAAATATCTTGTGGTCTTTTTTGGAAAATATTCGCAAGCGTATTTAAACGTCCACGGTGAGCCATTCCCATTACAAAATACTCCACTCCTACTTCAGAACCTTTTTCAACAAGTGTGTCTAGGGCCGGAATTAAAGCCTCACCTCCTTCAATTGAAAATCTTTTTTGACCTACGAATTTTTTACCTAAAAATGCTTCGAATCCTGTCGCTTGATTGAGTTTCTTAAAGATCTGAATTTTGCGCTCTTTCGAAAATGGAACTGGATTTTTTGTCTCGATTTTCTTTCTCAACCACTCAATTCGCTCAGGATCACGCATGTAAATGAACTCAGAACCAATAGATTGACAATAACATTCTTCCAAATGTTGAATGATATTTTTTAAAGTTGTTGCTCCCAAACCGATTGTCTCACCTGCTTGAAAAGTCAATTCCAAATCAGCATCTGCTAAACCGAAGTTCTCAATGTCTAGTGTTGGAGAATATTTTCTTCTTTCACGAACTGGATTGGTCTTGGTAAACAAATGTCCTCTTGTTCGGTAACCGTTGATTAGGTTTATTACCTTGAATTCTTTTTGAAAATTCTCAGGAATAGCCCCTCCGTCTTCAAAATTCGTCTGAGCAAATTCAAATCCTTCGAAGAACTTTTTCCAACCGATGTCGACGCTTTCAGGGTCTTGACGATATTGTTTGTAGAGATGATCAATCGCGTTTACATCTGCATTTCCGACATAAGAAACTTTGTCCATAGGGTGTGTGCACTTTTAAGGAAAACAAAATTATGAAAAGAAATTGAAGATTGTGAAATTTCAACCAAATTAAGATTGAATCAAAATCATGTTGTTGGATCAAAATAAGAGGGAATTTTTCATCTAACAAATTCTTAATGAAAATTTAATTACATAGTAATTAGAAAAATTTCGAAAAAAAAGTTTTGATTTTTCTTGCAAAAATGAAATTTGTTATTGAAAATTTGCACCACGAAACACAAACGGTGCTTCGGATTTTATAAAGAAGAGGTAAGAGACAGGCTCGATGACCCTCTGGCAACCAACTAAAAGTATCTGCGGTGATGCGATATTGGAAAACAGGTGCCAACTCCTGATTTGTCGAAAGACGAAAAATATAAAAAACGAAAAAAAATGAAAAACAATTTAGTATCCGTTTTCCTCAAAAAAAGTTCAACTAGGCTTGAAACAAAGAATCTTTCTTTGTTGATTGAATTATCTAGTTCTATTTTCAAGTCAATGACTTGTTGCTGCTGCATGTGCTGTTGTTGCATGTGTTGCTAATTTCCTTTTTTATTTAAGGCTTTTCAATTGGCGGCACAGCAATCCAGGGCCCGGAGTTCCTGTATCGTCACTTCAAGCATATTTTCAAAATTTAATAACCTAAAAACAAAAATTAAAATGTCAACAAAAAATTATCATTACGAAACCCTGCAACTACACGCAGGACAAACAGCTGATCCAACAACCGGTTCGAGAGCTGTTCCAATTTATCAAACTTCCTCCTATGTGTTCAATGATGCAGAGCACGCAGCGAACCTATTTGGTTTGAAAGAATTCGGAAACATTTACACCCGAATCATGAATCCAACAACGGATGTATTCGAAAAACGAATTGCCGCGCTAGAAGGTGGCGTTGCTGCGGTTGCCGTATCATCAGGACAAGCAGCTCAGTTTCTTGCTTTGAATAATATCCTTCAGGCAGGAGATAATTTTGTCACAAGTTCACATCTTTACGGTGGGACATTCAATCAATTCAAAGTAGCTTTCAAACGTTTGGGTATCGAAGTTCGATTCGCAGATGGAATAGACCCTTTTTCAATTGCTTCGTTGATTGATTCAAACACAAAAGCCATTTACCTGGAATCCATTGGGAATCCTGAATTTAGCGTTGCAGATTTCGAAGAAATTGCACTTATTGCCAAGAAATTCGACATTCCATTAGTGGTTGACAATACTTTTGGAGCCGCAGGATATTTATTCAGACCTATTGAACACGGAGCTGACATTGTGGTAGCATCCGCGACAAAATGGATTGGTGGACATGGTAATAGCATTGGAGGTATAGTAGTCGATGCGGGTAAATACAACTGGGGTAACGGCAAATTCCCTCAATTCTCTGAACCGGCTGAAGGATATCATGGATTGAATTTTTGGGAAGTTTTCGGTACCAATGGGCCTTTCGGCAATATTGCTTTCGCGATACGCTTGCGCGTTGAAGGGTTGCGTGATTTCGGACCTTCGCTTTCTCCATTCAATGCCTTTCTTTTGCTTCAAGGATTAGAAACGCTTTCATTGCGAGTTCAAAAAACAGTAGACAATGCTTTGCAAGTTGCTCAATGGTTAGAAAAAAATGAACAAGTAGAAAACGTAAACTACCCTGGACTCACCACTTCTAAATACAATGAAAGAGCAAAAAAATACCTAAAAAATGGTTTCGGAGGAGTTTTAAGTTTCAAGGTTAAAGGAGGAGTTGAAGAAGCTAATGCGTTTATAAATGCTCTTGAATTGGTATCCCATTTAGCAAATGTTGGTGATGCTAAATCCTTAATTATTCATCCAGCGGCTACCACACATGAACAATTAAGCAAAGAAGAGCAACTTGCTGCGGGTGTTGAACCAGGACTTTTGAGACTTTCTGTTGGAATTGAACATATTGAAGACATCATTTGTGATCTTGAAAATGCTTTTCAAACAATCAAAAACAACAGTTTCGTAAAATAAAAAAGCGACAATGGAGGTCACAAATGCTTTTTTAATGGCCTCCATTTAAATTAATTAATCATGGCAAAGGAACAAATAGTAATTGATCAATACGAACTAGAAAGTGGCGTAGTTATTAAAAATGTTGCAATCGCATTTCATCGATATGGAAACTTTGATGAGCATAAAAACAATGTTGTTTGGATTTGTCATGCCCTAACTGCTAATAGCGATCCCTACGAATGGTGGCCAAAAGTTTGTGGATCTGATGGTTATTTCAATGAAAACGACCATCACATAATTTGTGCGAATATTTTGGGATCCTGTTATGGAACAACTGGACCTCTTTCAGAAGACGAAAATGGTCAGATATACTACGATGAGTTTCCGCAAATTACAACACGAGATATGGCGGGACTTCATGAGCTACTTGCTCAAAGGTTGGGGATTACTCAAATTCAAACGCTAATCGGAGCTTCGCTCGGAGGACAACAGGCTATAGAATGGGCAATTTCTAATCCAAATCGATTCGAGCACCTAATTTTAATTGCAACCAATGCCTATCATTCTCCTTATGGAATTGCTTTTAACGAAAGTCAGCGCCTTGCAATCGAGGCAGATCCAAGTTATTATTTAAAAACAGCAGATGGAGGAAAGAATGGCTTAATTGCAGCCAGAAGCATTGCTTTGTTGAGTTATCGCTCTTATGCAGGATACTTGGCGACACAACGTGAATCAATTACTGAAAAAACGAATCAGTTCCGTGCGGCTCAATATCAACGTTACCAAGGAACTAAGCTCGCTAATCGTTTCAATGCCTATTCGTATGTTTTATTATCTAAAGCGATGGATTCGCACAATGTGGCTCGTGGAAGAGAATCACTTGCCCAGGCTCTGAAAACAATTACTGCTAAAACGCTTATTATTGGTATTACTTCCGATATTTTATTTCCATTGGAGGAACAAAAATTACTAAAGTTCTATATTAATTATGCTGAATTCCAAACGATCGATTCTTCATTCGGACACGATGGATTTTTATTGGAACATGAATCATTAATTAAACTCTTTCAAGACTTTTTTGAAAACAAACCTAATATAAGCAGGTCTTCGGGAGAAAATATTTTATTTACTGCTTAAATTTAAAACTATGTCTATACTAAAAATTGGATTATTTGGTTTCGGATGTGTCGGAACCGGATTATATCAAGTTCTTAATCAAACAAATCAATTGAATGCACGAATTCATAAAATCGTTGCAAAAAACCCTCACAAAACAAGATCAATTCAAGATGTAGAGATCTTATTTGATCCGGATGCAATTTTGAATGATCCCGAAATCAATGTAGTTGTTGAGCTTATAAATAGCAGTGAGGAAGCATATCAACTTGTAAAGGAAGCTTTGAAACGTAAAAAAAATGTTGTGACAGCAAACAAGAAACTAATTGCTGAACACTTTGCAGAGTTAATTGATTTAGCTAAAGAAAATCGAGTTTCATTATTGTATGAGGCAGCAGTGGCCGGTTCCATTCCAATTATTCGTAATCTTGAAGAATATTACAACAATGATACGCTATCCCGAATTGAAGGAATAGTGAACGGCACAACAAATTACATTCTGACGCAAGCCAATAATGGAATTTCTTATGAAGATGCTCTGCAAGATGCACAAGAAAAAGGCTTTGCAGAAGCAGATCCTACACTGGATGTGGATGGATTTGATGCAAAATTCAAACTTGTTCTACTTTTAAAACATGCTTTTGGATTAACCATTAAGCCTGAAAGACTTTTAAATATTGGTATTCGAAACTTAAAATTAAAGGATGTTCAATTCGCAAATGAAAAAGGCTGGAGGATCAAATTGTTTGCAAAGGCGATAAAAAGAGATAATGGATTAATTGCTTTTGTCGCGCCACAACTTATAACTAAAGATCATTCAAGTTTTCACGTTGATGATGAATTCAATGCAGTTTTGGTTCAAGCAGCATTTGCAGATAAACAATTATTTTATGGAAAAGGAGCTGGAAGTTTTCCAACAGCAAGTGCAGTTCTTTCGGACATATCGGCTCTTCAATACAATTATCAGTATGAATATCGAAAATCGGCATCTAATATACTTGAATTAGAAGATGATTTTTCTTTGAAAGTATACATTGGTTCTGAAAATGCATCCTCGCTTTATGATATTGACTTTGAAGAGATCGACGACATTTTTATCGGTAAAAATTATTCTTATCGCATTGGAAATGTAAAATTTCAAACCATCAAAAATATAGATTGGAACAAACGATCTGATATGTCCTTGCTTTTATTACCAGAAGAATTGATTGAACAAAAATCACTAAAAAGTGGTTATAACGAATTGAACATTAATCAAAATTAAATTCAATGAGGAATACATTACACTTGGACGAAAATGTGATAAGAATTGTGGCATTTGAAACAGTTTTAGTCGTATTGATAGCAATTCTATTTAAATCTGACTTTCTCCTATATCTGTTGGCTTTTGATTTCTTTTTGCGTGGTGTAGTCAAAACAAATTCGCCACTTTCAAGCATAGCGAAAATTCTTCTGTTACTAAAACCAACAACGAACAAACCCGTTTTTGCTCCACCAAAAAGGTTTGCTGCCCGAATTGGACTAGTTTTTTCTCTTTTCTCAGCCGTTGGATACTCCTTGGATTATGATACCGTCGCGTTGACAGTAAGTTCTATTTTGGTATTATGTGCGCTTTTGGAATCTGTTTGGAGTATTTGCCTGGGTTGCTATATTTACAATTGGATAATCGTTCCATTTACAAAAGCTTAATATTGCATTAAATAAAAAATCCACCAGAAGGTGGATTTTGTTTTGTTAAGTTTCAGTAGAAGTTTGAAAATTACCAAGGTCGGATGTTAGAGAAATTTTTCATAGTGCATGGGTTAAGTAATATTTTAGTTTTGAGCCATATCTGTATTTTGGGTTACTTTAAATTCTTTTGTTGCTATTACCTCGTTTTGTTTTTTGAAAAGCACGACATAATCTCCGTCTTCCAAATCATTTAAATGAAGTTGCTGAGCATTTAATATTGGGAATGAAGGCATAAAAAGCCCGTTTTGATTTTGAATTTCTATTTCTTCAAATCGTGTATCATTCCATACGATGGTTATTTCGTTTTGCGTTTTACTTTTCACAACTTGAATGATAGAAAAAGGTGTGTTGTCAAATGTTTTTTGCGCATTAAGACTATTTGTTCCGATTAACATAAATCCTGTAAGAACTGCTGTAAGAATAATTTTTGTTTTCATGACGTTTAGGTTTTGGTATTAATAAATTTGTTTGTTTTCTTGAATCAAAGTTGCAGCATTTCAATCGAATGGTAAAGAAATTCGTTCATATTGAATTCAAATTACAATTTCTCACACATAGTGATATACACATAACTACTTAGAAAGAAGCTATTTTGAATGAAATCAATAAAATTTGTAATTTCATGCAACATAAAAATCACATAACTAATTTTATTTATGGCGAAGATTTGTTTGGTAGAAGATGAACAAAGTTTAATCGAAATGATTCAACTAAATTTGGAGTTTGAAGGTCATGAGATTGTTACTTTTTCAGATGGCAAATCTGCAATAGATGAATTCAATTCTAATCTCAATTTTGATCTAATCATATTAGATGTCATGTTGCCGAAAATTAGTGGTTTGGAATTGTGTAAGCAAATAAGAACGCAAAGTTCGGTTCCAATACTCTTTCTTTCTGCAAAAGGGACTACCCAAGATCGAATTGACGGACTGAAACTAGGTGCCAACGACTACTTACCAAAACCTTTTGATTTGGAAGAGCTCATATTGAAGGTAAATATTCTAACCAAAGCCTCTTTTGTTAAAAATGAATTAATCTTAATTAAAATTGGAGAATATCAAATAGACTGTTCAACATATGAAGTCAAAAAAGGAGATAGATTAATACACACATTTACGAAGAGGGAAATTGCTCTTATTCGTTTATTTAAAGAAAAAGAAGGTCAAGTTATATCACGTGATGAGATTTTAGACACCATTTGGGGGAAAGATCAATTTCCCACGTCAAGAACAATTGATAATTACATCCTTGTTTTTCGAAAACTATTCGAGAATGACCCCAGAAATCCAAAACATTTTTTTTCCATTCGTGGAGTAGGCTATAAGTTTCTAGGTTGAACATTCGCACATAAGAAAAAAGCAGAGAGATTCTCTGCTTTTCAAATATGATTTCTATTATTCCTAATGTTCTTCTTCGCCTTCAGCCAATGGAACTGTTTGCGGAATAAAATCTGTTTCAGCTCCTGGCTTTGAATAATCATAAGGCCATCTGTGTACAACAGGAAGTGCACCTGGCCAGTTACCATGAATATGTTCAACAGGCGTTGTCCATTCTAACGTGTTTGAATTCCAAGGATTTTGAGGTGCTTTTGGTCCTCTATAAATACTATAGAAGAAATTGAATAGGAATAATAATTGTCCAAGAGCTGCAAAGATCGCAAATCCTGTAACAATCAAATTCAAATCCATAATCATGTCAAATGAATTTTCGTTGAACTCGTTATATACAGAATAGTCATAATATCTTCTTGGAGCTCCCGCAAGCCCAACAAAATGCATTGGGAAGAAAACACCATAAGCGCCAATAATGGTAATCCAAAAGTGAGCATAACCTAAACGTGTATTCATCATTCTGCCATACATCTTAGGGAACCAGTGATAAACCCCACCGAACATTCCAAATACTGCAGACATTCCCATAACAATATGGAAGTGAGCAACGACGAAATAAGTGTCATGAATTGCAATGTCTAAAGCTGAATCTGCAAGAATAATTCCAGTTACACCACCAGTAATGAATGTAGAAACAAGTCCAATTGCAAAAAGCATTGCTGGAGTTAATACCAACGACCCTCTCCATAATGTGGTTAAGTAATTAAATACTTTAACAGCAGAAGGAATTGCAATTAACAACGTGGTAAATACGAATACGCTTCCAAGGAAAGGATTCATACCTGTAATGAACATATGGTGCCCCCATACGATGAAAGAAAGGAATCCAATTGCCAAAATTGACCCAATCATAGCTTTATATCCAAAGATTGGTTTGCGAGCATTCGTTGCTATGATTTCAGAGGATAGTCCTAACGCTGGAAGTAATACGATATATACCTCTGGGTGCCCTAAAAACCAAAATAAGTGTTGGAATAAAAGCGGGGATCCACCATGATTCGCCAACATTTCTCCCCCAACGATGATATCAGATAAATAGAAACTTGTTCCCGCCAAACGATCCATTATCAATAATAGAGCAGCTGAAAGCAAAACAGGGAATGATAAAACACCTAAAATAGCTGTTACAAAAAACGCCCAAATTGTTAAAGGCATTCTTGTCATAGTCATACCGGTTGTTCTAAGGTTGATAACTGTTACGATATAGTTAAGTGAACCAATTAATGAACCTGCAATAAATATTGCCATAGAGAATAACCACAAAGTCATTCCGAAACCTGATCCCTGCACAGCTTGAGGAAGCGCCGATAAAGGTGGGTAGACTGTCCAACCTGCCATCGCGGGTCCGTTTTCCACAAACAAGGAAACAAACATCAATACAGAGGAAAGGAAGAAGAACCAATAAGAAAGCATATTTAAGAATCCAGAGGCCATATCTCTTGCACCTAACTGCAATGGAATTAGTATATTCGAGAATGTTCCTGATAAACCTCCTGTTAATAGGAAAAACACCATGATTGTTCCATGAATAGTAACTAAACCAAGGTACATATCCTCTTTCAATACGCCATTTGGAGCCCATTTTTCACCTAAGAAGAATGATAAAAAATCTGAACTTTCACCTGGATAGGCTAATTGAATTCGAAATAAAATAGAAAGCATCATAGCGACGATCCCCATAAAAACCGCCGTTAACAGAAACTGCTTCCCAATCATCTTGTGATCATGGCTAAAGATATACTTTGATACAAAAGTTTCTTCGTGGTGATGATCACCATGATGCTCGTGTCCGTGTTCTTCGTGTGCTATTGAAGCCATTTTAAGTTATATTAGGTTCTTAAATTAATTATTAACTTGCATTGTTGAGTCAGCAGGTGCAGCAGGTTTAACTGGTGCAGCAGCCACAGGCAAATATTTATCTTTAAATGTTTCTTTTGCTTTTGATGCCATCCATGCTTTGTATTCAGATTCACTCTTAACTACAACCATCATTTTCATTTTATAATGAGCACCGCCACAAATTTTATTACACATTAAAATGTAGTTGAACTTTGGATTTTTTTCAATCTTACGCATTTCCTCTGTGGTATATATCGGCTTAAACTTGGTTCTTGTTGTCATACCCGGCACCGTATTTATTTGGGCTCTAAAATGTAAAAAATAAGCGGAATGAATTACATCTTTGGCTCTAAAGTTGAATTCATACTCTTTTCCTTTGCAAAGCACCAAAGTATCTTTTTGAATAATATCGTCCCAAGCGTAGCTATCCAATTTCTTCGAATGATTATTCTTCATTTGAACCAACAATCTCAAAAGACGCTCTTTTCGAGATAAATCAGCTTTTAAAGCACTTGTAGTAGAATCTGAAAGAATGGTATCTCTTTTATTCAGCACTTTCTGAATACTTCTTATACCACTTGGCCCTTCTATCATTATGCGAATCGAAGAATCAATTGTATTTGAAGTCAATAGCGCCAACTCATTGTTGTCTGTTGTTAATTTATAATCATATTTACCAAGGATGTTATCATTTCCAGCGTAACGTGCCGTCCAATCAAATTGCTTAGAAAACAACTCGATTCTAATAGCATCAGGACCAGACATACTTGTTAAGTTATTCCATGATTTTAAACCTAATATGATAATTACAGCCAAAACAACAGCCGGAACAACGGTCCATATTAATTCTAATTTATTATTGTGTGGATAATAGAACGCTTGTACTCCAGGTTTTTTTACGTATTTAAAAGTGAAATAAAACAACAAGAAATTTGTGAAGAAGAACATAATAATTATTATCACAAAATTCAAATTCAAAAGCCAATCAGTTTCTTGACCTTGAACAGATGCTGCAACACCTCTTCCTGTCCATCCATACTTAAACATTAGATAAATGAATCCCAAAAACTGGAAAAACATAAAGCCTAACATCATTTTCCCATTCAAGTGATTATCACGCGAATTAACTTCGTGCTCACCACTTTTCCTCATTTTAGCTGACAACTCATAAACCCTCACTAATTGAGCGATAGCGATTGCTCCTAAAATGATTACTAACAGAATTATTAATTTATTTTCCATTGTATTTTATGAATAATGTGTTATTAAATTTCGTGATGAATACTCTCGTCCAAAAACGGGTGATTGACTGGAGTCAATGGTGCTTTCGTCAAATTATTAAGAATTATGAAAATAAAAGATCCTGCTAATAATAAAGCCATGCCTACTTCCAAGAATCCAAGTTTGGCATTCGCACCAAGAGAACCTGCAGACACCATAATATAAACATCTAACCAATGTCCCGCTAAAATAATTAAACCTACAGTTGTTAAAATGCCTGCATGACGTTTCGCATCACGAGACATTAATAATAACATCGGAAAAGCGAAATTGATCACAAACATTGAAAAATAAAGCACTTTGAAATTTTCTATTCTCATTTGATAGTAAGTAACTTCTTCACCTATATTGGCATACCATATCAACATAAACTGCGAAAACCATAAGTATGACCATAGAAATGAAGTGGCGAAAGTCCACTTGCCTAAATCATGAATATGCGATTCATTTACTTTTTCTAAATGACCTAGTTTCTTTAAATACAATGTTGTAATTACCAATACTACCATTGTAGAACACCACATTCCAGCAAACGTATACCATCCAAACAATGTTGAGAACCAGTGAACATCAATTGACATTAACCAATCCCACGCAGATGTAGAACTAAACACTGCAAAAAAGACTAGGAAAAGTGCTCCTTTCTTATAATTCGTGAAATGTAAAGTTGTTCCACCTTCTTGATCCTCAAGTAATGAACGCCTCTTAAAACCTCTTAAGAAAATAAAATAAGTAGCGAAATAAACAATTGTTCTAATCCAAAAGAATGCTGGATTCAAATATGCTGACTTACCTTGGATTATTTCATCGTGTTTTACGATTTCGCTGTCCATCCAAAGATAAATATGAGCACCATCCATTAAGGTAATTGCCAAAAGAACGATACCAAAGAAACCCATACCATAAGGAAGGAATCCCGCTACAGCCTCAATTACACGTTTCACAGATGCATACCACCCAGTCTCAGTCGCATATTGCAGGGCTAAGAAAAACAATGCGCCTAATCCCAAAGCAAAGAAGAAAAATCCATTAATTAAACCATTTGTTAGTAAACGGGTTTTAAAATGATGATCTCCCATTCCAGTTGCCACACCAATAATTGTCAAGATCAAACCTAACCCAATTAGCGCGTATACAAGTTTTTTCGCTTTTGTATTTATTTGAAATTCCATCTCTTCTTTTAATTAAGGTTTCATTTTAGTTGAGTCAGAGGCAGCAGCCATAACTGCAACTGGTTTACCGCTAGCATCAAATTTTCCGTAATCTTTATTTTGGAATTGACGCACATAATGAACTAAAGTCCAAATTTCTTTTTTGTTCAGCAACGATCCGTGTGATCCCATCATTCCTTTACCATAGTAAATTGAATAAAATATCTGACCATCTGATAAATTCGTTAAGGTTGCATAATTAGGAACACCAACATATGCACCACTAGTTACCATTGGACCATTTCCATCACCTTTTTCACCGTGGCAATGCTGACACATTGCAGTAAATAACTCTTTACCCTTTTTCAAAACTTCTTCTGAATTTTTTGCTGTCAACGCATAAGGATTTTTATCATTTACCGCAGCAAGATACTCATCCGAAGTCGTTATGTCAAATCCAAATAAACCATGTGTTTCACGAAATGCAACATTTGGCTTTCTGAAATATGGTAACATCAATTTTACTTCAGTCGAATCTTTACCTGCTATATAAGGTATCGTGTTTCTTGGTGGAGTCAAGGCAGTCAATTTTGTTTTAAGGTCCTTATTTTCTCTTCCTCTAATTTCACCATAATCCACGTATGCTTCAATTGCTGGTGAACGATACATATCTGGCATGTACTCGAATCCAGAGCTATCAGCATCCGATTTACAGGATGTCAACAAACCAACAGCGGCGATTGACGTTAATCCTAATATCGAGAATAAATACTTTTTCATTTGAATTCTTTATTTAACTTCTTTCTTGTCTAGTTCAATGTAGCCGGTGTCTTTCAACAAACCATCTAATTCTTCTTCGCTAACCGAATGATTTTCACTCATTCTTATTTCCATAACGAATTTATCATCCGTTGTGCGTGGATCAGGATTTTGAGCTGGAATACCTGGTAACGTTTTGTTTCTTAATAAATACGTAATAGCCATACCATGTGCAGCACAAAGTACCGTAAACTCGAACGTGATTGGAATAAAAGCCAACATATTTTCCAAATAACTAAAATTAGGTTTACCTCCGATGTTCATAGGCCAATCGACTACCATAAAATAGCGCATTCCGATTGTCGCAAGTGTAGTTCCAGTTAATCCATAGACGAAAGCCATGATTCCCAATCTTGTATTTTTCACACCAATTATCGGATCTATTCCGTGAATTGGGAATGGTGAAAATACTTCATTTATTTTTACTCCTTTCGAAACGAGTTTCTTCGCACCATCTTTTAGTGCTCCGTCGTCGTCATACATTACGTAAATTACTTTATCTGACATAATTCATCTATAATTAATGATGTTCGTGATAATCAGGTGATTCTTTGTAAGATTGTCCTGAACCTTTCAAGATTGTTTTCACTTCATTCAACGCCAACACTGGGAAGAACCTTGCGAACAGCAAGAAGAATACAAAAAACAAACCTATTGTTCCAATATAAACAGCAATATCAATGTGACTTGGGAAGTGCATACTCCAAGCAGCTGGCAAATAATCTCTGTGAAGCGAAGTAACAATAATAACATAACGCTCAAACCACATACCTATATTTACCACAATTGAAATGAAGAAAGTGAATAACAGACTTCTTCGTAACTTACGAATCCACATCAATTGCGGAGAAATAACGTTACATGTCATCATTGACCAATAAGCCCACCAATAAGGACCAGTCGCTCTATTCAAAAAGGCATATGCCTCATATTCTACACCAGAATACCAAGAAATAAAAAGCTCTGTGATGTATGCTGTCCCTACAATCGAACCTGTAACCATGATTACAATATTCATATATTCAACGTGCTTCGTGTGAATGTAAGCCTCAAGATTCATTGCCTTACGCATGATCAACAATAACGTTTGTACCATCGCAAATCCTGAGAATACAGCACCAGCAACGAAATAAGGTGGGAAAATTGTTGTATGCCATCCTGGGATAACCGAAGTAGCAAAGTCGAAAGATACGATTGAGTGAACAGAGAATACAAGTGGAGTAGCTAAACCAGCTAAAACTAAAGAAACTAGTTCGAAACGATTCCAATGTTTTGCTCTTCCCGACCAACCAAACGAAAGAATTGAATACATTCTTTTTGCAATTGGTTTTTTAGCTCTATCTCGAATTGTAGCAAAATCAGGAATTAAACCAATATACCAGAACACCAATGAAACGGACAAATACGTAGAAATTGCAAATACGTCCCATAATAGCGGTGAATTAAAGTTTACCCAAAGAGAACCAAATTGATTAGGTAGCGGTAAAGTCCAGTACCCGACCCAAAGACGACCCATGTGAATTAACGGAAAGGTTCCAGCCATAAATACCGCAAAAATTGTCATCGCTTCTGCAGACCGGTTAATCGCCATTCTCCATTTCTGACGGAACAAAAGTAGTACTGCTGAGATCAATGTTCCAGCGTGACCGATACCAACCCACCAAACGAAGTTAGTGATATCCCATGCCCATCCAATTGTTTTATTTAATCCCCAAACACCAACTCCAGTACCTAATAAGTAGCAAATTGCACCTACTCCGTAAAGCCCTATTACTAAAGCTATACCGAATAGAATATACCACATTTTAGGAGCCTTATCCTCAATCGGACGACAAACATCCTCCGTAATATCATGATAGGTTTTGTGACCTAATATGAGGGGTTCTCTGATTGCTGCTTCCTTTTGCATTTATCTTTATTTAAATTTCAATTAATGATGTGACTTTTTGTGTTCAACTTTTGCCTCAGCAACTTGCAATTTATCCAATAAATTGTTGTCTTCGTTTCGCACTTTTACTTTATACCAAATGTTCGGCTTCACTCCAACTTCCTCTAATGCCTGATAAGCACGTTTGTCTTCAGAACTTTTACGAATGTTAGATTTAATATCATTCCAATCTCCAACAATAATCGCATTAGTAGGACAAGCATCTGAACAAGCTGTTGCAAATTCACCATCAGCAACAACTCTCGCCTCCTTCTTAGCAACAAGTTTCGTAGCTTGAATACGTTGAACACATAAAGAACATTTTTCCATTACACCGCGTGTACGAACAGTTACATCAGGATTCAACACCATTCTTCCAAGATCATCTTGTGCTGGGTTAACTTCGACAAATTTCTTGTACGAAGGATAATTAAACCAGTTGAATCGACGAACTTTATATGGACAGTTGTTGGCACAATATCTTGTTCCAATACAACGATTATAAGCCATTTGATTCAAGCCCTCATTACTATGAGTTGTAGCCGCTACCGGACAAACTGTTTCACAAGGTGCATGGTTACAATGGTGACATAACATTGGCATGTGAACCACTTTCGGATTTTCCGCAGCATGCTCTGCCTTATCGTATGAGAAATTATCTTTATCTTTTTTCGTACCTACAGCTGCCTCTTCCTCAGTTGAGAAATAGCGATCAATTCTAAGCCAGTGCATTTCACGACCTCTTCGCACTTCATCTTTTCCGACAACAGGGACGTTATTTTCAGCTTGACAAGCCACCAAACAAGTTCCACATCCGATACAAGAGGAAAGGTCAATGGTCATTCCCCATCGGTGTCCGATTTTCTCAACAGGATGCGCATCCCATAAATCAAATTCAGAAACTGGTCGCTCTTCGTGATGACCTTCTTGGTTTAATTTTTCTAATTTATGAGCTGGGTTATAAGCCTCTTTATCGCGATTTGCAAAAATATCTAATGTAGTTTCTCTTACAATCGAATGTCGCCCCATAACCGTATGGTGAATCTGGGTTGCCGCAATAGGATATACACCTTCTGCTTTTGCAATCTTCGCACTATTGGAATACTCATAGTTACCATTTACAGTTGAAGCAAAGCTAAACACATTTGCTCCAATTGTTTTTGGTTTCCCGTTTTCACCTAAATCATGACCACCGTATTCTTTTGTTTGATAGGCTGCCTTTCCGATTTTTTCACCATTAGCACCTCTTCCATATCCTAGAGCAATACCGATGGTTCCAATCGCTTGGCCTGGCATTGGGTAAACTGGTAAGGTTACTGTTTTTCCATTAACGGTAACAGTAGCAGTATTTAATCCATGTTCTTGGTCGTATGTCGTAACATAACCATCTTTTTCCATCGTAACTGGATTCATGGTAATGTAATTATCCCAAGTAACTTTTGTTATTGGATCAGGTAATTCTTGAAGCCAAGGATTATTTGCATGTAAACCTGTTCCGATTCCTGCTTTTTGATATAATGAAACTTCGAGGTCACTTGCTTTTGGTAAATTCGATGCAGTGGCATCAGTAAAAATTAATGTAGCAGGAGCTAAAGTGACATCCATGCAACTATTGTGGGTTGTGAAAGCGAAATCACCAGTAGGTGCATTCAACTTAAATGTAGACGCTATGTAATCGTAAGCAACAGCTGAATCCTTTCCTCCACGTTTAGCTTTACCTCCCCAAACCAATAGCGACTCAAGAGCTGAGGCTGTATCATGCAATGGTCTTATTGTCGGCTGAGCAATTGCATATTGACCTTTTTTAGCTTGATAATCATTCCATGCTTCTAGTGCATGGTGATCAGGACAAATATACTTACAAAGAGAAGCTGTTTCATCTTCATGTGAAGCAAATGAAACAGTTGTAATCTTGCTTAAAGCTTTTCCAAAATCATCACCATTCGGTAAGGTATAAACGGGGTTAACTCCCAACATTAAAAGAACATCAGGACCTTTTCCAGAAACAACGTCTTTAACGAATTTTTGAACCTTTTTGTCATTACCATAGAATAATTCAATCGTATTTGTCAAATCGATTGTATTTCCATAGGATTTAAGTCTATCGTTTAATTTATTCGTTAAAATTTGTAATCCAACGTTATTAGAACCGCAAACAACCAATGAATCTTTACCAGTTTTCTTTAAAGATTTTAACGCTTCCTCAGCAGCTAATTTTGAACTAGCAGGAACTGCTACAGGAATTCCAGCATTTCCACCAAGACCATTGATTAAAAATGCTAATATTCCAGCTAATTCAGATGGTTTTGCCATTCCGCGATAATCTGCATTCGAACCAGTAACAGTCATTACAGATTCAAATTGAAAATGCTTTGACATGTTTCCTTCAGGATTACGTGTTTGTCCGTATTGTACCGCAAATTCAGTTGGTAATAACCATGAAGAAAGGAAGTCAGCATCTAAACTAACAATTGTTTTCGCTTTCGAAAAATCGTATCCTGGAATAATTTCAGCACCAAAATTCTTCAAATTCGCCTCACGGATTGCACTGTAAGAAACCGCATCGTATTGAACGAATTCGAATTTAGATCCTCCCTCACCATTCAATGCTGTAGTCATCTCAGCAATCGCTCTTTTCATTGAAGGACTAATTACCGTATTTGATAACAAAGTCACTTTTTTCGCCGATTTTATCGCGGAAGAAATTTCTTTATCTACAGACGACCAAGAAACATCCTTTTTATTTGCTTTAGGGCCTGTAAGTCTTTCTCTATCATATAATCCTAAAACCGATGCTACGATTTGCGGATTCGTTCCACCCTTCGTAAAACCGTATTCATGATTTCCTTTAATGAAAATTGGACGACCTTCTCTCGTTTTAACAAGAATACTTGCATAGGAATTACCATCATAGTAGGTTGAAGCATACCAAGTTGGCATTCCAGGCGTAACATTTTCTGGCTTTACAACATAAGGAACAGCCTTAGTAACAGGAGCCTCACAAGCTGCTAGCGTTGCTGCTGCAACAGAGAAACCTAAGAATTTCAAGAAGTCCCTTCTAGCAGTTGAAGTCTCAGCCAAATTCTCATCAGCCAAAAACTGCTCAATTGTTTGCTGAGATGGAAATTCTTGCTCTTTATGTTTGATGAATTCAGGTGTTTCCTTCAATTCTTCAATTCCTTTCCAATATTTTCTAGTTAATCCCATAGTCTATTTATTCGACGAGAACATTAAATTATTAATAGTGACATTTTGCACATTCCCAACCACCAAGCTCACTTACAGTAACCTTACCATCTTTAAGGTACTTTCTGTATAAAGTTTTATCGTTATTCATCAATCTGCGGTGAATTTCATCATAATAGGCATTCTTGCCATTACCCAACGCTACATCCTTAGCACCGTGACACTCAATACACCACCCCATCGTTAAGGTAGGTTTAGTCAACTTGATGTTTCCTTCAATTTTATTTAACTCTTCAACTGGTTGAACTTTAACAGTTTCATTCATTTTTGTCATATCACCATGACATTGCTTACAATCGATTCCTCCTACCACAACGTGCTGAGAGTGATTAAAATAAACGTGATCTGGAAGAACATGAACCTTGTTCCATACGATTGGTTTAGTTTTACCTGTATACTTTCCTGCACCTGATGAAACATCCCAACCTGCCGCTTCATAAATCTTCTTGATTTCACCTGCGAATGGTTTTCCTTCTCCATTAATTTGCTTATGACAATTCATACAAACGTTAACTGAAGGAATTCCAGCAGATTTTGACTTCGTAACTGAATTGTGACAATATTTACAATCAATACCATTTACACCGGCATGTCTGTCATGTGGAAATGCAATTGGTTGCGAAGGTTGATAATCTTCAACAACATTAATGCGGTATAGTCCTTGAAAAAGTGTAACAACAGTTGAAATAACTAATACCAAAGTTGCTAATCCAACATATAAACGATATTTCCAAGCCCATGCTCTAAATTCCTCGGCATAAGTTAATCTGTCTTGTCCTTCTGATTCATCTGAAGTAACAATTTTTAATTGTCTTCTAACTCCACCTACTGCGAGAATAATGACAAGGAAAACAACTCCCATTACAATCCAAATCCAACTTAAAGAACCCTCTTCCTCTCCTTCTTCACCTTCTTTGGAACCAGGAGTCATTTCCTCTGCTGTCCCACCTGTGTTGTTTGTAGCCTCTTGCTGTGTATCTACCCAATCAAAAATAGCATCAATATCTTCTTTCTTTAAATCTGGGAAAGCAGACATGGCAGTTGGAGACCACTTAGAAACTTCAGCAGCATAAGGATCCGAAGCTGCAGCTGTTTGCCAATTGTTTACCCACGTATAAATAGATCCTTCCTTAGCTCCGCCTGAAGCCCATTTGTCTCTTACTTGATAGAGCTTTGGTCCAGTACTATTCTTTAAAGGTTGGTGACAAGTGGCACATTTCGATTTAAACAAGGCTTCACCTTGACCAGACGCATCAAACGAAATCATCGAAATGGCGAAGAAAAGAACTAGCCAAGATGCTACATGATAACGTTTAAGGAATTGAATATTAGATATTTTCATGAAAATAATTACTAAATTCTAACTAATTTTTTGCGAAATTAACGCATTTTAACGGGAACAAAATTATAAGAATCAGATAATCGAATGACACTTTTATGACAAAATTCAACGAAATTACACTAATTTAAAATGATTCTAAATAAGTGCGCTTTTAAACATTTGATTAACAAAGATTTTAATTTTGATTAATAAATGCTTTTGGTAATGATAAAATTGATTTTCCTACTTATTCTTTTATCTTCTTTTTCTTTAATCAGTCAAGTTAATATTCGACAAGACCTGAGGATTGATAGTTATTTAGTGCAAAAGAAAAATAAAACTATTTCGGGTTATCGCGTTCAAATCTGCTTTGATCCAGATAAAAAATTAGTTGAAGAAGTAAGAAATCGCTTTGTTAGTTCCTATCCGAAAATTGACACTTATATGAACTTTGATGCACCATATTTCAATTTAAAGGTTGGTGATTTTAGGACCCAAATTGAAGCTCAAAGTTTTGCTGAAAAACTGCAAGGGGCTTACACGCTGAATATTGTTCATCGCGAACAAATTAATTTACCAAGAGTTGACTAATTAAAAATGTTTCCAGCCCTGTGCTTTCAAATTTACTGCGGTTCCATTTTTATCAATAAGCAAGTTTCCTGAATCTTTTGATGTAATGTGTCCAATTACTGATAAGTTGGGATTTGTTTTTATTTTTTCAAAATCGTTTTGACTAATTGTGAATAAAAGCTCGTAATCTTCCCCACCATTCAGAGCGCAGGTAATTGGATCTAAATTAAAATCGATTGCGGTCAAGGATGTCTTCTCATCAAAAGGTATTTTTTCAGAATAGATGCTTACCGAACAAGTACTCGATTTCGCAATATGCATAAGTTCTGAAGCTAATCCATCTGAAATATCAATCATTGAAGTAGGAATTACTCCAGCTTTGGATAATTGATCTACAACATCAATTCTTGCCTCGGGTTTTAGTTGCCGTCCAACCAAATAATCATACCCATCTAATTTTGGCTGAATATTCGGATTGGTTTTAAAAACTTCCTTCTCACGTTCCAAAACCTGTAAACCTAAATAGGAAGCACCTAAATCACCAGAAACAACTATCAAATCATTCTCTTTTGCTCCGCTTCGATAAGCAATTGAATTCTTATTTACTCTTCCAATTGCCGTTATCGAGATCATCAGACCAGATAAGGAAGATGTCGTATCACCTCCAATTAAGTCTATTTGATAATGCTCGCAAGCAGCATGAATTCCCTCGTACAACTCTTCCAAAGCTTCCACTGGGAAACGACTTGAAACTGCAATAGAAACCGTTATTTGTTCAGCTTTTCCATTCATTGCACATATGTCTGAAACATTAACTGCAACAGCCTTATAACCCAAAAATTTAAGTGGCATATACATTAAATTGAAATGTATACCCTCTACCAACGTATCTGTCGAAACAAGAAGTGACTCTTCTTCATTTATTCGAATCTCAGCCGCATCATCTCCGATACCGAAAATTGAATTTTTATTTTTTAATTGAAAATCCTGTGTGAGAACATCAATGAGTCCAAACTCGCCCAGCTCAGCTAAATCACGTAACTTTTTATTTTCCATTTATTAATTCGATTGTTTGCAAATTTATGGTTTTATAAATCTCCAAAATTTTAATTCAATGCATTAAATTCAAAATTTTCTAATTCAACTTCAATATCATAAAACTTCCCATTCCCACGGATATGGAAACGATAATATTTGTAATTAGAAAGAGATAATTTCCTGATTGAAAAAGCTGGTAATTTTCATAGGAAAAAGTACTAAAAGTGCTGAATCCACCGCAAATTCCAACCAATAAAAAAGGTTGTAGCCATTCAATTTTAGGAGTTTTCTGGACATAGGATAAAAACAAGATGAACAACAAGCAAGCAAGAATATTAGAAAGTAAGGTCGCCCATGGAAATGAAATTTGTTTTAGAATGTGAATCTGACCGATGCCAAAACGCAGCACACTTCCAATTCCACCACCTAAAAAAACTAAGAACCAATTCATACATTTTCGAATTTATATCGTCGATAGAGAAAATAATAAATGCTCCAACCAATAAGCAAACCGATAACAGCACCCAGAAATACATCTGAAGGATAATGAACTCCCAAATATACGCGGCTCAATCCAACTGTAATTCCAACGACTAGGATAAAAACTTTCAACCAATTGTATTTCTTCGAAAATAAAGGTAGAATGAACCCAACCATTCCAAAATAGTTTGCAGCGTGTGAAGAAATGAATCCATAAGTTCCTCCTCGATAAAATTCTCCTGGCTTTGTTTCATAAAAATGCAGTTTGTTACATATTTCAAGGTTATGCGATGGACGATAACGCTGAAAAAACTCTTTGAACAAATGAACGGATGTTTGATCGGCTATTAAAATGGTTAAAAATACCCCAAAACAAATTAGTCCAAAATTTCTCCAAGAATATTCCTTTTTTATAAGAAAAAGTAAAATTAAATACAAAGGAGTCAAACTGAGTTTTCCTGAAAAAAACCACATTATTTCATCGAGAAATGGTGTATGAATCCCATTAATGAAAAGGAGTAGTGAACGATCTATGGATTCAAGCCAATTAATCATTATTCAAATGCTTCCAAATCAAATCTTTTAGCTCCACCAAACCCTTTTGAGCAACGGAAGAAATAAATACGAAAGGAATTTTTGGCAAATCTTTTTTAAGCTCCTTCTCCAATTCCTGGTCTAACATATCTGATTTGGTGATTGCCAAAAGTCGTTCTTTATGCAAAAGCTCAGGATTATATTGCTTGAGTTCATTCAATAGAATATCATATTCCTTTTTGATATCATCTGAATCTGCAGGAATCATAAAAAGTAGGAGCGAATTACGCTCAATGTGTCTTAAAAAGCGCAAACCTAAGCCCTTTCCTGCGTGGGCACCTTCAATGATTCCGGGAATATCCGCCATGATAAATGAACGATAATCACGATAAGAAACAATCCCTAAATTTGGGCGCAAAGTTGTAAATGGGTAAGCTCCAATCTCTGGCTTGGCAGCAGAAAGAACAGATAATAAGGTGCTTTTTCCAGCATTCGGAAACCCTACTAATCCGACGTCAGCAAGTACTTTTAATTCCAAAATTTTCCAGCCTTCCGCACCAGATTCACCCGGTTGAGCATAACGCGGAGTTTGATTCGTTGCAGATTTAAAATGGTTGTTTCCCATCCCTCCTTTTCCACCGCGTTGAATAATGAATTCCTCACCGTCTTCAGTAATTTCAAATTCTATTTCGCCACTTTCTGCATCCTTAGAAATTGTTCCCAAAGGAACTTCAATGTAAACATCTTCCCCTTGCGAACCTGTTTTCAAATTTCCAGAACCATGAGCACCATGGCCCGCCTTGATGTGCTTTTGAAACTTAAGGTGAAGTAAGGTCCAAAGTTGTTTGTTACCTCGAATAATTACATGTCCTCCACGTCCACCATCTCCACCATCTGGACCTCCTTTTGGAATATATTTTTCACGGCGAAAATGCGTAGATCCTCCTCCTCCATTACCAGAAGTGCAATGTATTTTGACGTAGTCAACAAAATTATCAGAAGCCATATTTGTTAATGGTGCGGATCAATCGCTGCAAAAATCCGCTGAGTGATGTCATCAATGGAACCAATGCCATCGATTGCGACAAATTTATTTTGTTTTTGATAAAACGATTTTACCGGAGCCGTCTCATTATTATAAACCGAAATGCGATTGGCAATAACTTCAGGATTTGCATCATCTGCCCTTCCGCTAACTTCTGCTCGTTTCAATAAGCGCGTTTTCAACTCCATTTCTTCTACCTCTAGCGCAACCATCAGCGAAATTGAAGTATTCAAAGATGTTAAAAACTGATCCAAAGCCTCGGCTTGAGCGTTAGTTCTTGGGAACCCATCAAAAATGAAACCTTTCGCATTTTCGTGCTTCAAAACTTCTGAACGCAACATGTCAATTGTAACGGAATCTGGCACCAACTTTCCTTGATCCATGTAACTTTTAGCCAATTTACCAAGATCCGTTTCTCCTTTTATGTTCGATCGAAAAATATCACCTGTGGATAAATGCACTAAATCATATTTTGCTATTAAACGTTCAGATTGCGTTCCTTTTCCTGCACCCGGAGGGCCAAATAATACGATGTTTAACATACTATTCTTATTTAATTGATATAATTCTTTTAAATTTCTTCCCAGTTCATTGTAATCAAGCCCATAACCAACTACAAATTTATTCTGGATTTCAAAGCAAATATACTTTGGCTTATTTTTACCACGAAAGGCTTCCGGCTTAAACAAAAGTGTACACACTTCAACGGATGATGGGTTATTTGCCTTGATCAACGAAATTACTTTATCAATTGTAATTCCAGTATCAACAATGTCTTCGATTACGATTACGTGCCGATTTTCCATCACATTGTTCAATCCGATAAGTTCATCAACTCGCCCTGTTGTTTGAGTTCCTTTGTATGAACTAACCTTAACAAAGGTAATTTCGGCTTCTCGTTTAATTGACTTGATTATGTCGGCAGCGAACATAAATGCACCATTCAGAATTGCGATTAACAAAATATCTTTTCCTTGATAATCGGCTTCTAGCTGCTTGGCCATTTTTTTTACTTCAGCAGCGATTTGATCTTCTGGAATAAAAATGGAAAACAATTTGTCGTGTATCTGAACCTCTTTTGTCATAACTGAGGTGCAAAATTACGATTTTAAGTGGTAATTAAAAACAGGTAATCAAAGATTAAAAACCCGACGTTTATGAAATTGTTAATTAAAACGAAGTTCCCGTTCCGTAGAGCAATCCGAGTGCATTAATTCCAAAACTATAACTTGTTCCGATATACATTATGAAATTTTCACCACGCAGAATTTTAATTCTTCCTGCAATGATAGGCGCAACACGAATGGAATTTTTTGTATCAAACAGAAAACTTGCCAACGGACCAATTTCAAACTCCATTTTAGATTTCTCGTCAAGTTTAATTTGAAATGCTTTAAATAAGGCCCCGGTTCCAAGTGTTGGGGATGCCTTTTCATTTATTAGCTGTCCGTTAACTATAAATTGTTTTGATTCGGTTGCTAAATTCAAAAACACAGGAATTCGAATGAACTTATCTGGACGAAATTCGGCAGAAAATAAAATAGCGCTAGTGGGAATTACAATTGCTTCATTGTTGATAATATTGGTTTGCTTTGAATTTGAGATAAACAACAAAGACTGACCAAAACTCAATTCAAAATTTCGGAACTTAGTTTTAAGGGAATCCAATTTGCTTTGAGATTTAACGAATGTAAAACACAAAAGCATAAATAAAATAACAAACGGCTTCATTTATCAGAATTTTCAATCAATTCAACAAACGAGATTGAATCAGAAAAAGTTACCAAACAAAACAAATACTTAACTTGTTTTTAAAGTATGGAAAATGATCAATACTGCTATTATAGTGATTTACCCTCACCGTTGGCATACACAAATAAAACAGCTTTAAAGGTTGACGAAAAAGCAGAGATTAACGAATTTGACATTGATCGTATCATTGAAATGGCATGGGAGGACCGCACACCATTTGATGCAATCAAAGAGCAATTTGGCTTAAACGAACAAGCCGTGCGAAATTTAATGAAAAAAGAACTCAAATTTAGCAGTTACCGACTATGGAGAAATCGAGTGGAATCGTGTAAAACGAAGCATCAAAAATTAAGGATCAACACTATCGACCGATTTAAATGTTCAAGGCAACGAACAATTACGAAAAATAAAATAAGTAAGAGGTAGTTTCGGATAATTTTACGAAACAAAAACCCCTAAAACATTGATAATCAAATGATTTAGGGGTTTGTTTTGTTGACCCACTAGGGGTTGATATTGAAGGAGCTTTTCCCTGATTTTCATAATAATTACGAACCAAAAGAAAACCTGTTCACTAAATGTTGTAATAATATTAAACTGTAATTACTAAAATTCAATAACGTTTTATTGCTATTACAAAGATAGAAGGATAATTTGTTTGGTGGTAAAACGCATTAAATTTTATTTTTCTATTTGAGTTGTTGTGTTATTTTGAGTGTGTCAAAACCCATATATTGACAGAATTCATCTATGGTAAGGGGTTGGTGTTTGAGTTTGGAATATGAGGATTTAATCTGCTTTAATAGGTTGCGGGAATAACGCTCACTTCTGCCTGTAATTATCATGATGTCTTTTGGATAAATGACGATTCTTTGCATTCGTGAATTTTAATGTGTTTTGTAATTGCTAATACTCTATCTATGCTTTATCTATACTATTGATTTAAGATAGACTTGCTGTAGCTGAACAAATTTAATAGGTTTCTTAACCTCGTTTTTCGGTTAATGTAAATATTAAACCTGTTGAGTGATATTAATTGCTAAAAAGTGAAATTCAATTCTTTTTAAGGTTCGTCTATTTTGGTGCGAAAATTAATAATTTGGTTTTGTTCGGCAAGAAGCGGAAGAATGTGTCGTGAACGGTGCTAGGGTTGTTTGGATGCTGGTTTTGGGCTGTACTTTTGGTTCATCTGATTTCAACTCGCGAGGAAAAAAGGATGTCGGTTGAGAGGGTCTCAACTTTGAATTATTAACCAAAATACACTTTAAAAATGGCAAAGCAAATTGGCATTATTAAGTTGAAAGGCACCATCGGGGATTTGTCTTTCTACAAAACCAAAGACGGTCACTTGGCTCGTGAAAAAGGTGGTGTTGATGCGGAACGAATTAAAAACGATCCTGCGTTTGAACGTACTCGTGAAAACGGAGCTGAGTTCGGAAGTGCTGCGAAATCAGGGAAACTAGTTCGTGATGCGTTTCGAACGTTGATGATGCGTTCTTCTGATGGCAGGGTGACTTCTCGTTTGACGAAGTTGATGTCTGACATTCGTGCATTGGACACAACGAGTGCTCGTGGTGAACGAAACGTGGCGGTTGCAATTGTGGATCCTGCAGCAAAGGATTTGTTGAAGGGGTTCAACTTTAACAACCGAGCAATTCTGGGAGCTGTGTTGTACCGACCGTATTCTGTGAATACAGGTGCGGGTGAAATCTCAATTCAAGGGCTTGTTCCGAATTTGCATGTGGCGTATCCTTCGGGAGCTACGCACATGGCTTTCTCGGGTGCCTGGGCAAAAGTTGATTTTGCAACGGACATGTACAGCGTGGAATTGACGAACACGGAAAACCTGGTGATCGATGCAACGCAAACAGACTTGTTGTTAGCGGCAGGTACTGCACCAACAGGAACGGGAACCGATGTGTTTTTATTGATGGTGGAATTTTTCCAAGAAGTGAATGGCGTTCAGTATTCGATGAATAACGGATCATACAACGCCCTTTCCATCGTGGAAGTAGCGTAATCTTTTTAGACTATGGGACTGAAAAAACGATGGGATGAACTTTCTTCAATGGGAGAACGCATCCAACAAGAAACACCGCCTTTCTTCAAAAAACT
>CANMHB010000016.1 GCA_947497485.1 Flavobacteriales bacterium | reverse complement strand
TGCATGTTTTCAATGGAATCATCGATTTCATCAGGAATGACCTCATTCAACAATTCTTTGATCCGTTTTGCCATGGTTGGTGACTTTCCGTTGGTAGAAATCCCAAGTTTTAAATTACCCTTCTGAACAACTGAACCTAGATAAAAATCACAATAATCAGGTTTATCAGCAGCATTATAAAGTAATCCTTTTGCGTTCGCCACTTTTTTAAGTTCAGCTGAAAGTTCTTTATCATTGAGCGCAGTAATTACGACCTGAATTCCTTCAAAATGCTTTTCCTCGAATGCACCATGAATAATTTCAATTGTTGATTGACTTTTCAAAAATTCAAGTGTGCTTTCTGAATAGTGCATTGCTACAACTCGCACGAATGCTTCCGGTGAATTGTTTAATAACGCGGTCATTTTCTCCAAGGCAACTTCACCACCCCCAACAATTAAAAAACGAAGTTCGTTTCCCTTGAGGAAAATTGGAAATAGATTGTTCGTTTGATGGATTCTTTTCATTTAAAAATTCAATTGCAGTTGAAAGCCTAAAATATGTTGTAAATAATCAATACTTGATTGTGTTTGAGCAATGTAAAAACCTTGTATTCTCCAAGAGTTATTCAAATCGTAATTCAGTTGAAAAATAGAACGTGTTTCCTGTAAACCATTTTTTTCTAGTGTTTTAAAATACTCAAAACCAAGTCCAGGTTGGAATTTTCTATTTTGAAAAAATCGCAACAATCCTTGAAATCGAATACGATTTAATAGTTCCTTGTTTTGAAGATGATAATATCGAATTTCATTTCTAAACCTAATTTGTGTTTCAATGTTTAACTTTGAGAGCTCTCTTCGATAGATTAATTGTGGAAAGATTCGGTTTTCAGGGTTTCGACTTTTACCGAAATGTTCAAAAAAAGCATATCCTGCACCAATAAACCAACTCTCATTCAATTTCTTTTCGATTACAACCCTTCCTAAACTTGTTCGATTGGCATTGAAAAAATTATCGCAAGTTCGATGGCCAAAATCCAAGGTCAATCTGTAATCTTCAGAAATAGTATAATTAACTAAGAGACTTTGCCAAAAATTCTCTTGAAAACGATTCTGACCGAAAACGAAACAAAATTTAAAAATCAAAAAGTTCAAAAGAATAAATCGCATTTCAATTAAGTGATAAAATCGAAAAAGTTTTAGAATTATTTTGTGCAAATTTCACCACCTCACCAATCACGATTACGGCTGGAGCTTTTACCTTTTCGTATTCAGCGAGATGAGTAATTGTTTCCGTGTTTCCGACAAGCACTTTTTGATTTGAAAGCGAACCGTTGCTAACAATACCGAAAGCCTCATCTGTTCTTCCAGCATCTGCGAAAATTGCTGTTATTTCAGCGAGTTTAGACAGTCCCATTAATATTACGAAAGTGCCATTCAATTGTGGTAAGTTTTTAATTTCCGGATTTAAACTCCCATCAGAGAGTGTGGCTGTAATGACTGTAAAACTGTTGCTGATTCCGCGGTGTGTAACAGGAATTCCGGCAAGCGCAGGCACGGCAATGGAACTCGAAATACCTGGGACAACCAAAGTTGGAATACCAAACAACTGGGCATGTTGAATTTCTTCGTATCCGCGTCCGAACACAAAAGAATCTCCACCTTTCAAACGAACGACATGTCCATGCTGAATGGCTTGTTCTGCCATTAGTTTGTTTATTTCATCTTGCTTCAACGCTTTGAATCCTTTTCGTTTTCCCACAAAAAAGTATTTCGCATTCGGCGCTTCTTTCAATAATTCCTCATTCACCAAGGCATCGTAAAGAATCACATCGGCACTTTGAATAGCTTTCAATCCTTTCAATGTAATTAATTCGATATCTCCTGGACCTGCTCCTACAAGTGTAATTCTTGGTTGTTTAATCGTTGAGCTCATCTTAATTTACTTGTTTTTTGGTTTTATTTTCAATGGATTGAACAAATTGTGTTACTTCTTGAATAAACTTTTCAGCGAATTCACGACTGGCTTTCTGCTGATTGATTTGTTGTATAAACTGACCGAATGTTTGGGTTTCATTAAAGCCAAATTCCCCAGCCAAATGTTTATCAAAATCTTGTATAATTCCGGCATGCGTGTTACAATGCACCTTATTCTCTATCAAAATGGCTTTTGCTGCATGTATTCCAGCTGCGTATGCGTGATAGACACTATCTGCAAAAAAACCAAATTCAAAAGTTTCACGCGAATTAGCTAATTTCTCTTGTGCATCGTAAAGCAAAGTCGCAACTAAATCAATAATAACGCCGGCACACTCACCTACTCCAATTTCCGTTTTAAACTTCACATCATTGCCCCAATCGATGAAATCTTCTTCTTTGATGGTGGTTAAATCTGCCAATGGCTTTAATAAATCATAGAAATACTTGTTGCCTTTTCGATCGTAATATTCATTGAACTGCTCGTCGTCTTGATTTGAAAGAAAGTCATTCAATAAAGTCCGGATGATGTCTAAAACACGTTTACTTGGCAATTTGATTACTTTCTCCGCAATTCTTCCGCTTCCATCACCCGTTTTTCCACCACCAAGTAGAACTTGTAGCGCAGGTAAAGTAGCCTTTTCAACCTTCATTGAACTACCATGAAATCCGATATGCGCCAAACCGTGCTGACCACAGGAATTCATACACCCACTAATTTTAATTTTAATTGCTTGTTCATAAAGTAACTCAGGATATTCGGCTCGAATCAAATCCTCAATAACCTTTGCAACCGTTGTGCTGTTCGAAATTCCCAAATTGCAGGTATCAGTTCCCGGACAAGCGGTAACATCAGCCAAACTGTTGTAACCTGAATCACCCAAATCAATTCCTGATAGCGCTTCGTATAAATGAACCAAATCCTCTCCTTTTACAAATTTCATCAATATGCTTTGGTCAATTGTAAAACGAAGGTCGTTCGATGCAAATTTCTCAGCCATATCAGCCAGTAAACGCGCTTGTTCGATTGAAAAATCACCCAATTGGACCTTCACATAAACCGCGTAATAACCTTGCTGCTTTTGCTCGATGACGTTGGTTTTAAACCATTCTTGAAAAGCAGGATTGGAATTTTGAGATAAAATTTGTTCGGGTGTGAAAATCTGATCCAATTCGGGTTGTTCAATCAATTGATGAAATAACTCGAAATCAATTTCCGGATTGTATTGCACCGCTCGAGATTCTTTTTCTACCAACTCTAAAAACTCCTCCAAGCCTATTTTACCAATAAGATATTTCATTCGTGCTTTGTTGCGTGAATTGCGTTCTCCGTATCGATCAAAAATGCGAATTGAGGCTTCAATGAAAGGAATAATTTCTTGCTCGGATAAAAATTCGTATGCAGTGTGAGCTAAGAATGGTTGAGCGCCCAATCCACCACCAATAAGCACCTTGAAACCTTTGATTTGCTGACCATTCAACTCTTTTAGTTTAGGAATGAATCCGAAGTCATGAATAAATGTATAAGCATCGTCAAGGTCACTGCTACTGAAAGCAATTTTGATCTTTCTTCCCAATTCTTGACCGAAAGGTTTTCTTAAAAAGTAGCGGAAAACCAAATCTGCATAAGGCGCAACATCGAAAGGTTCGTTTTTATCAATCCCAGCTATGGCACTTGCAGTGACATTACGCACCGTATTTCCGCAAGCTTCTCTTAGCGTAATATCATCTTTTTCTAAATCAGCCCATAACTGCGGCGTACGATCTAAACTGACATAATGAATTTGAATGTCTTGTCGCGTTGTAATATGGAGTTTACCAGTACTGTATTCTTCAGAGACATCGCAAATTCTGCGTAATTGGGTTGGAGTAACTTTTCCGAATGGAAGTTTGATTCGAATCATTTGAACACCTTGCTGTCGCTGACCATAAACACCTCGTGCCAAACGCAAAGCCTTGAATTTATCTTCTGCAATTTTGCCCTCCTTGAATGCTTGAATTTTATCACCAAGCTCTATCACATCTTTTTCTACAATCGCTTTTTTGGATAATGCTTTTATGTTTTCAATTCCTTCTCTAAACGTCGCCATAACTATACTTTTATATCCTATATTTCCTATCGTTTTAGTATGCATTAAAAATAATGGATAAAAAACGATGCAAAATTATATTTCAAAAATTAAATAAACAAATAATTTTTAAAATTATTATATTTCCTATCTGAACAATAGGATAATTAAGAAGTAAATTTAGCTTTCAAAAAATCTTCTCGTCTTAATAGATCAGCTAACGATGTTTTTGATAAAATCTTAATAGTGGCTTCACGCACTTCTAGAATCACATCACGTAAGCCACAGATTTCTTCATTAACGCATTCTTCACATCTTTCATAAAAGTTAAGACTAACGCATGGAAGCATGGCAATCGGACCTCCTGAAATTCGAATAACATGACTTAAAACGATTTCCTCTGGATGTTTTGCCAAGGAATAACCTCCCGATGCCCCCATTTTACTGTGAACAAGACCATTATTTCTTAGTTCAACTAAAATAGCTTCTAAAAATTTTCTAGGTATTTTTTCTTCCTCTGAAATCGTCGAAATTTTAAGTGGAACTCCCTCTCCAAAATGTTTGGCTAAGGATACCAAGGCCTTAATTGCGTATTTCGATTTTTTGGATAGCATGAATATAACAAATGTATGAAATATTTAAATTCAAAAGATTACTATCCTCACAAAGTAATTATCAAAAATTTCTTTGTTTAATTAAGCTGATACTATCGATAAATCTAATAAATGTGTTAACTGGAAAAATAAAACGAAGCCTTCAAATATATTTTTAACCCTGACATGCTTGAAAAACATCATCCCAAATATCTTCAATGTTTTCCAAACCTATTGATAAACGAATCAACCCATCACTGATTCCGACTTCATGGCGCTGCTCCGGACTTAATTTAGAGTGCGTGGTTGATGCAGGGTGAGTGGCAATGCTTCTCGTATCTCCAAGGTTGGCTGTCAGTGAAAACAGGTTCAATTTGTTTAGAAATTGTCTTCCTGATTCAAGCCCTCCAGCAAGTTCAAAAGAAACCAATCCACCTCCAGCAGACATTTGTTTTTTTGCGATTTCATAATCTGGATGGGACGACAAAAACGGGTATTTAACCCATGAAATTCCTGATAAAGTTGATAATCGTTTGGCAATTTCTAAAGCGTTTTTACAATGGCGTTCCATTCGCACATCCAATGTTTCAATTGATTTTGAAATGACCCAAGCATTAAACGGACTCATTGCCGGCCCAGAATGCCGAGCAAACGCTTTTACCTTTTCAATTAGCTCTTTTGAAGAAACGATAAGTCCGCCAAGCGTTCGCCCTTGACCATCCATAAATTTGGTTGTTGAGTGAATTACAAGATCTGCACCCCATTTAATTGGCTGTTGCATAATAGGAGTTGCAAAGCAATTATCAACAACCAAAAGAACTCCTTTGGATTTACAAATTGCAGCCAAACGTTCAATATCAATTAAATCAAGTGCCGGATTACTCGGTGTTTCAATGTAAACCAATTTCGTTTTATCGGTGATTGCTGATTCATAAGCCAAATAATTATTGAAGTCAACATAGGTATTCTTGATGTTCCATTTAGGAAACACATCAACGAGTAAGCGGTGTGTAGATCCAAAAACGGAACGACTTGATACAATTTCGTCTCCTGCAGAAAGAAAAGTCGCAAATGTTGTGAAAACAGCTGCCATTCCTGATGCCGTTGCCCATGCCGACTCGCCTCCTTCCAATAAAGCAACTTTATTCAATAACTCTTGCACATTTGGATTCGCGTAGCGGGAATAAATTTCACCGGGCTTCTCCTCCGCAAATTGAGAACGCATATCTTCTGCATCCTCAAATATGTAACTACTCGTTAAATAAAGAGGAACTGCGTGCTCGTTATATTGTGAGCGTTCAATTTGTCCTCGAATGGCAATGGTCTCTTTTCTCATTAAACAATTTTTATTTCGTGTGAGATCTCAATACTTGGGTTCAACGAAAGTGATACGGAACAATATTTTTCCTTTGAAAGCAAAATTGCTCGTTCCAATTTATCCAGCGGAACGCTTCCATCTACATGAAACATCAAATGAATTGACTCGAACGGAGAAGGTGTTCCCTCTTTTCGCTTAGCATCAATTTCAATTTGATAGACTTTTGGATTAATTTTCTGTTTTTGCAAGATCAAAACAATATCGATGGACATACATCCAGCTAAGGATCCGGCCAAAAGCTGCATAGGTGTTAAACCTTTATTTTTTCCACCAAGAGCTTCATTTGCATCAAACGTACATAATGCACCTGTTTCATTTTTTAATTGAAAAACATAAGGTTCCTCGATTCGATTTAATTCTATTTTCATCTAGCACGATATTTATTTTGATTCAAACAAATAAATTGAGAAAAGTTAAAATTCATTAGATGTTATTTAATCTTTTGAATTTGCAATTAGCTGAATAGACTTGTGATTTCATTTACCAAAAAATACTAATTTGATTAAACAACCCTTAAGCTCTCTATTTTTACAATAAAATAATTAGCCCTAACCTACTCACAAAACTATCTATTTTTTGGAATTTTCTAAACAAAAAAATAACTACTTCAAACAATCAACAAGTAATTTCATTTTTTGCGTCTTGTAATTATACATATTATTTAGTGCCACAACACAAATCGTATCTTTTCTCGACATAGCAAACATCCCAAGATTCCCATGCCACCAGCCAGTATGATAAAATAGATCTGAGGTATTAGGCTCTTCGATTATTCTAATTCCTAATCCATAGTTTCGCATTCCCTTTTTTTCGTAACTGTAGCCGTGAAACATTTGCTTTCTACTTTTGTAAGACAAAAATTTCGGCGAATAAGTTCCAATATTCAAACGAAACAAGTCTTTGGCTGTGGTGTACATATTTTTGTCACCATAAATTAAATCCAAGTGGTTAAATTCTCTTTTACGCTTGTTTGAGTTGTAGGATTGTGAAATCACACTGAATTTTCGCTTGTCACAAAGAATAAAAGTATTTTTCATTTTTAATGGCTTGAATACCAATTCTTGCATTGCTTTTGGGAATTTTTTACCAGTTATTTTTTCAATAATTAAAGCCAACATAACAAAATTTGTGTTGCAGTAAGCGAATTTGCCATTCGGCTTATAATTTAACGGGATTTTATGCTTAATCATTAATTCCAAAACATCCCGATTACTCAAGCACCAGGAACGATTCGTATAATGATCAACAAAATAATGATAATGTGGCAAACCACTTCGATGCGTTAAAAGATCACGAACGCGAATGCTCTTGAAAGGGAAATTTGCAAGATATTCCTTCACAGGCTTATCCAAACTTATTTTTTTTTGATCAAAAAGTCTGAGCACCGCAATTGCAGTTGCAACTTTACTTATGGATGCAACATGAATTGGGGTTGAATCTGTAAACTCTTTATGCGTTTCTAAATTTGAAAAACCAGCCGATCTGCTATAAATTATCGTTTTGTTTTTTGCCACTAAAAAATGACCACTGAATTCAGGATTAGCAAGAAAACGATTATAAAATGTATCTGAAATATATCGCGCTTTTTTGATCCAACTCTTTTTAGGTCTTTCCATTTCGACCAAAAAGTTTTCACGCAATTTCTTTTTCTTAACCTTCGGCTTTATTGAACAAGATAAAAGTATAATTATAAAAATCCAGAAGAAAGAAAATTTAAATTTCATGGTAAAAAAAAGCTGTCGGGAACAACCCAACAGCTCTATAAAATGATTTTAAGTATTAAATATTTTCAATAATCATGGCAGAAGCACCACCACCACCGTTACAGATTCCTGCTCCACCAATTTTTGCGTTATTTTGTTTCAATACATTTATCAAGGTTACGATTACCCGAGAACCTGAATTTCCAAGAGGATGACCTAGAGCAACGGCTCCACCGTTTACATCCACTTTTGAAGGATCTAAACCTAAGATTTTGATATTTGCCAATCCTACAACGGAGAATGCCTGATTTAATTCCCAGTAATCAACATCAGATGTTTGCATCCCTGCTTTTTCCAATGCCTTTGGAACAGCCAATGAAGGAGCCGTCGTGAACCACTCAGGTGCTTGAGCTGCGTCTGCATAAGAAACAATTTTAGCAATCGGTTTCAAACCATATTTTTCAACTGCTTCTTTCGATGCTAAAACCAACGCAGATGCTCCGTCGTTCAACGTAGAAGCGTTTGCAGCTGTGATTGTTCCTTCTTTATCAAATGCAGGTTTCAATCCCGGTATTTTATCTAAGAAAACGTTTTTGTATTCTTCATCTTCATTAATCAAAATCGGATCTCCTTTTCTTTGTGGAACTGATACAGGAACAATCTCATTATTGAATTTTCCTGCTTTCCATGCCTCAGCTGCACGCGTGTAGGATGTTATTGCAAAATTATCTTGATCCTCACGTGTGATATTGTATTCTTTGGCACATAATTCAGCGCAATTCCCCATAGGAACTTTACTATATACGTCCAATAGTCCATCTTTTGTTATTCCATCCAACATGGTAATATTACCGAATTTCGTTCCATTTCGACCATCAATATAATGCGGAGTCTGAGACATGTTTTCCATTCCTCCAACAACTACCACATGATTATCACCTGCTAAAATCGTTTGAGCTCCCAACATGATTGATTTCATTCCGGATGCACAAACTTTGTTGATTGTTGTACACGGAACATTTTTATTCAACCCAGCACCAAGAGCAGCCTGACGTGCCGGTGCTTGACCAACACCTGCTTGCAGAACATTTCCCATAAATACCTCATCGATTGCATCTACCGAAATACCTGCCCGTTCCACTGCACCTTTAATGGCTGTTGAACCTAATTTCGTTGCTGAAACACTGGATAGTCCGCCCATGAATGCTCCCATTGGCGTTCGAACAGCGGAAATAATGTAAACTTCTTTTGACATTTTATTGAATTTTGAAGCGCGAATATACGCTTTTTAAAGTTGTCTTAAATCAAAAAGATGGGACAATTCTTTAGGTTTATTGATTTATGTTTCTAACGCATCTCACTGATAAACCTCCTCCTTTATCATATGCAATTCGATCTACACGATCTAACGCTTGATAGAAAAGTCGATAGTATGACATTTTTGAATTTTTCTCATTTGAGCTCCACCAATATGAAAGATAGCCCAAACTTCCAAAATCACCATTTGACAATCTCACACCTGCTGGAAGGCCGGTAAAATCATACTCATTGTTTCCGTTACCGTTTTCATTCCAACCTTTTTCTGACTTTAGTTTTGCGCCCGCTTCGTTTTCACCGCCTGCTGCTTCAATTAGGTCTGACCATTCTTGGTCTGTTGGAATACGCCAACCTTTTGGAGCAAGACCTCGCTTGTCTGTAATTGCATACCAATTATATAGCTTCCCGTATAATTTGCCGTTGGAAGATACATTTCCGTAGTGACACCAAGCAGGCTGTTTATTATCAGATGCTTTTATCCATTGTTCGCTAGTTTTTGCATGAGGAATCCAGTCACCATTCTGGAATTTTGCAACATCCAAATTCGAGGTCATCCAAATTTGATTTCCTATTTTAACTTCTTTACTTAATGGAGATTGTTCTTTTTTTTGCTTATTTTTTCTATGCGCTTTTTCACCAGCACAATTCATTGCAATTAAGGCAATAATTAAAAGAAAAAATTGAATAATCCTTGATTTCATCTTAAACTTAGAAAGCTCTAATTTAACCAAAATAGAAGATATCGAAGGAAGAAATAGGAATAAAATGGAATTTTCCTTTATTCAAAACACATAGAAACTATACCTTCTTCATTACGACCGATGCAATATGTCCACCAAATCCAAAAGTATTGCTCATAGCATAATTCAACTCTTTTTTTATTGCTGAGTCCAATGGAAATTGAAATAGATTTTCAAATTCTGGCTCGATGTTTTCAGTATTAATTGTTGGAGGAACCCAACCGGTTTCCAAAGCTTTTACACATGCGATTGCCTCAATGGCGCCGGCTGCTCCAAGCAAATGTCCTGTCATGGATTTTGTTGCAGAAATTGTCAATGATTTTCGTTCTCCAAAAACTGTTTTGGCGGCTATCAATTCAGAAGTATCTCCCAATGGAGTGGAAGTCGCGTGCATATTAACGTAATCAATTTCATTCGCAGTAATTCCGGCTTCAAGCAACGCTTCGTTCATTCCTAAAACGGCTCCCGCACCTTCTGGATGAGTTCCTGTTAAATGATATGCGTCCGCAGCCATTCCACCGCCAACAACTTCGCCTAAAATTTTAGCGCCGCGTTTTACAGCATGTTCGTATTCTTCTAAGATCAAAGCTCCTGCGCCCTCGCCCATTACAAATCCGTCTCTGGAAATATCAAATGGTCGTGAAGCAGTTTCGGGCGAATCATTTCTTGTTGACAAGGCCTTAGCAGAAGCAAAACCTCCCATAGCTGCTTCATTAATTGCTGCTTCTGAACCACCAGTAATAATCATATCAGCTTTGTTCCATTTGATGTAATTAAATGCTTCAATGATTGCGGTATTGGATGTAGCACAGGCCGAAACGGGACAAAAATTAACTCCTCTTAATCCATACTTAATTGAAATAATTCCTGATGCAATATCGACTAGAATTCTTGGAATAAAATATGGGGTAAATCGCGGTGTTCCATCTCCTTCGCAATACTCGCGCATTTGATCTTGAAAGGTTTGAATTCCACCATTTCCTGATCCCCAAATTACACCTATTCGGTCTTTATTTAAGTTTTCAAAGTCGATTTCCGCATGCTTAACTGCTTCATCTACAGCAACAAGAGCATATTGCGAAAATAAATCATATTTACGCACTTCTTTCGAATCAAAATGATCGAGGGAATTAAATCCTTTAAGTTCGCAGGCAAACTTTGCTTTGAATTTTTCTGTATCAAACTTTGTGATTAGTGCCGCACCGCTATTCCCGTTTTTTAATGCTTCCCAATATGTATCTAAATTATTACCAATTGGAGTCAAAGCCCCCATTCCAGTCACAACCACTCTCCTATTCATTACTTGTCCAATTTAATTGTTTCGAATTCTTTATTTTTTAGGACTTGAATAGCCTTCAATAATATTTCGTTGGATTCATTATAAACCTGAAACAACTCTTTCGTGCCCCACATATCTTGGGCAATATTGGCTTTCAATCTCAATTTAATCAAGTTCTGACTTATTTCATATTCTTTTTGGTTAAACTCCAACTTAGAATCTTCTTTTTTCACATAATCAAAGAAAGAATTGATGAACGATTCATCCATCTTAAAGTTTGAATTGAATTCTTCAAATGTGGGGTATTTTTTCTTCAGGTCTGCTCGATTTTCATTTACATATTGGAACGGAAAAGTATTCAAATGTCCACCCTGAACTAATTCAGAAAAATAATCTGATGTTTCACTTGTATCTAATGGAACGAAAAAATCAGGCATAATTCCACCACCTCCATACACTAATCGTTTTGTTTTCAAGGTCTTGAACTTCAACGAATCTGGCATTTTAATTGAATCAGCATGCACAAATTCACCGTTTAAAAAACGTTGAGTCAAGTCCTTTTTATATTTTTCGGGATCATCATATGGTTTTTGAATAAATCTTCCTGTTGGCGTGTAATAGCGTGCGATAGTTAGTCGAATTTCAGAACCATCACTCAATGGCATTGGTCGCTGAACAAGACCCTTTCCAAACGTTCTTCTACCGATAATTAATCCACGATCCCAATCTTGGATTGCACCTGATAAAATTTCACTGGCACTTGCAGAGTATTCATCTGTAAGAATAATTAGTTTTCCATCTTCGAAGATTCCTTTTTTACCTGCTTTCAGGTTGCTTCGAGGCTGAGCGCGTCCTTCAGAATAAACAATTAGTTTATCCCCTGACAAAAACTCATCTGCTAATCTGTGAGCTGCATCGAGTAAACCTCCTCCATTTCCTTGTAAATCGAAAATCAACGATTTCATTCCTTTCGCTTTCAATTCCATTAGAGCATTTTGAACCTCTTCCACTGTCGTTCTAGAAAAACTATTTAATTTGATGTATCCAATTTCTTTATCGATCATGTAATGCGCATCTACTGAATAAACCGGAATTTTGTCTCGGGTAATCGTAAATTCAAGATTCTTATTCGAATTTTTTCGTTTAACCTCAATTTTCACCTTAGTTCCGAGATCGCCCATTAATTTCGTTCGAACATCATTGTTTTTTATTCCTATACCAGCAATAGAACTTCCATTAACCATTACAATCTTGTCTCCAGGCATTACACCAAGTTTTTCTGAAGGTCCACCAGGAATCGTTGCTACAACATTAACTGTATCCTTTATAATTTGAAAACGAACACCAATTCCAACAAAACTTCCGTTAATTGACATTTGGGCTTCATTTAATTCCTCCGCCGGAATGTACGTAGAATGAGGATCTAATTTTTCAAGCATAGCGATAATTGCTGTTTCGGTTAAAGATTTTCCATCTACTGGATCTACATAATATCGTTGAATGTCATCCATTACTTCATCAAACTTTTGGGAAGTAGACTTTTCAGATGGATCATAGGAATTATAGCTATTTCCATTTTGACCAATTGAGCAAGTTGTAATAAATACCGTTGAAATTAGGGTAAATAAAATTTGAGGATAATTTGTCATGAATAAAAGTTTGATTAAAAAACGAATTCAAACAAAAATAGTAACACATTTCAATGTGAAGTAAGAAAGATTGAATTTGTTTTGATATTTTAGCATTTCAAAATGAAAAAAGAATCAAACAAATCAAAGATTAAAAAAATGGGGTTTAAACGCTATTTAAGCATTTTCCTTAAATCAGTTATGTGGTTTTTTATCGGAATAATCGGATTTTTCATTATTTATGGAATTTCATCTTTTATCCTTTCTCGAATTTCGGTAGATGGCAAAAATGAAGAAGGTAAAAAGGTAAACGTTTATCTCATGCAATCAGGTGTTCATACCGATTTTCTTGTACCCGTAAAAAATGATCAAGTTGATTGGACGGATTACTTCCCGAGAGAAAATACCAAATTGAATGACACAACCACAAAATTTCTGGCAATCGGCTGGGGTGATAAAAACTTTTACATGAATACACCTCAATGGAGTGACCTAACGTTCAAGACTGCTATTTTCTGTATGACAGGGCTGGGATCCGCAGCAATTCATGCGACCTACTATTATGAAGTTCCGAAGAGTAAGCCTACAGTTCAATTAACACTATCTGAAAAACAATACAAAAACCTTATTCAATATGTAAAAAATACACTTGTATTAAAAAAAACACAACAGTCTGTTTACATTAAACCAACCAATAAAAAAGTAGTTACAGACAATGATGCTTACTATGAAGCACATATGCGTTACAGTTTATTTCACACCTGCAATACTTGGATAAACAATGGATTGAAGGCATCTCAGCAAAAAGCTTGTTTGTGGACACCATCATCTGGTGGTATTTTTTACCAATATGCAAAATAAGATATTTCTGTTTGTTTTTGGAATTTCTATTTATTCGTTTATCGTTTCAGCGCAAAGTTCAATGAATACAACAGAAAAAATAAGAATTATGATTTTCATCAATGGAAATCGCGGACCGAAATTCGAAGGAGTAACCACAAATAACCAACTCCATTTTAAAGACCCAACTGGATATTGGTATCACTACGATGACACGATAATCAAAAGATTTGAGCCAATCACTCCAATTTATTTTGATGGACACCACCCACTCAGTAATTCGATGCACCGAACGAAATTTCGTTTTTTAAAAGCTTATTTTTTATCACGATTTTGTTGGTTTTCCAAGAAAAGTCGTTGGGTTTTAAACCAAGAATTTAACCCCGAAGGTTTTCAAGAGCGGGAGGAAAACGGCAGAATTGCTGGACAAAAAGTTATGGATTACCTTGATTCAATCGGATTAAAAAACAAAGAAATACAAGTCGATTTTGTTACACATAGCATGGGCTATGCTTATAGCTTAGGACTACTCGAGGTAATCAAGCCTCATGTGAAATTAGGGAAAATGCTTGCAATAGCTCCTGAAAGTGGTGGTTACAAAGGATATGATTGGAATGAATTTGAAGAAGTTTGGCAATACGGTAGCAATTATGGAGAACCCGATGCGGATGTCATTTATTATCAAGATGGTATTGCGGTTCAAATGCCTATTAAAGGAATTGACAAACTTGACAAAAACAAAGGTGGCCGTATTTTCATTCCGAAAAATTGGCCGAAATCCCAAAAAGGATTTTTGAGAAGTCATCACTTAAATTGGTTTCAATGGTTTTACACAATCAAACCTACTGATAAAGGTTATTTCACGCGATAATTTTTAATTTTGAAAAATTATGCAATCGAACATTAGTTTAAAACCATACAATACTTTTGGAATTAACGTTAAAGCCAATCGCTTTTCGGCATTTTCGAACACAAACGAACTGGCAGAAGCACTTAACTTAAGAAAGGCAAATGAACCCCTTTTAATTCTAGGTGGAGGAAGCAACCTACTTCTAACCAAAGACTTCGAAGGCCTAGTTTTAAAAAATGAAATTTTAGGTTTCAATCTGATTGAAGAAACTGAAACAGATGTTATCGTGGAAGCAGGAGCTGGCGAAGTTTGGCATCAATTTGTTTTGAAATGCCTGGAACAGAATTTTGCTGGACTTGAAAACTTAAGTTTAATTCCTGGAAGTGTTGGTGCAAGTCCGATGCAAAATATTGGTGCTTACGGCGTTGAAATCAAAGACGTTTTCGAATATTTGGATGCCTACGAAATTTCAACTGGAGAAATCAAACGTTTTTCAAAGGAAGATTGTGCTTTTGGTTATCGCGAAAGTGTTTTCAAAAATATCTACAAGGATCAATATGTTATTTGTAAAGTAGCTTTTCGCTTATCGAAAAACCCAAAAATAAATACCTCCTATGGAGCAATTGAATCTGAACTTAAAAAAATGGGAATTTCAGATCCGACCATTCACGATGTAAGCAACGCTGTGATTGCTATTCGTCAATCCAAGCTTCCTGATCCTGCTGTACTTGGAAATGCTGGCAGCTTCTTCAAAAACCCAGTTGTTCCAGAAAGTTTGGTGGAAACAATCAAACAAAGTTACCCAGATGTTCCAAATTACCCCGCTGAAAGTGGAAAAAGAAAGTTAGCTGCTGGTTGGCTCATCGAAAAAGCAGGCTGGAAAGGGAAAACGATTGATACTTTTGGCGTTCACAAATTACAAGCACTGGTTTTAGTTAATTACGGTGGAAGCACCGGAAAACAAGTCTATGAGTTGTCATCGCAGATAATTGAGGATATTCAATCCAAATTTGGGGTTACGCTTGAACGTGAAGTTAATATTCTTTGAGCCATATACAAACGAGCATTCAGCTAAATTTCTAATTTTGCATACCAATTAACAATCCATGAAAATATCATTCAACTGGCTTAAAACCTACATTTCCACTGATATTTCTGCAGAAGAAGCAGGTAAAATATTAACCGACACAGGACTAGAAGTAGAAGGAATTGAAAAAATCGAAGCCGTTCGAGGTGGACTTGATGGTGTTTTAATTGGCAAAGTATTGACGTGCGAAAAACATCCAGATGCCGATAAATTAAAAGTTACTACTGTTGATCTTGGAACTGAAATCGTGCAAATCGTTTGTGGAGCTCCAAACGTGGCTGAAGGACAAACAGTCGTGGTTGCAACAGTTGGCTGCACACTTTATCCAAAACCAGACGAACCATTTAAAATCAAAGCAGCTAAAATTAGAGGCGTTGAATCGTTCGGAATGCTTTGTGCAGAGGACGAATTGGGACTAGGAGATTCACATGCAGGAATCATGGTTTTACCCTATAAACTCGTTGTTGGATCAAAAGCTGCAAGTTATTTTGATTTAGAAGATGATTATCAATTAGAAATCGGATTAACCCCTAACCGTGCCGATGCGATGGGTCATATTGGTGTTGCGAGAGATTTGATGGCTCACTTGAATTTTCATAAAAATGCTGGGCTTAAAATCAATTGGCCAAGTGTTCACGAATTAACACCTTCAGATTCCTACCCTGTTTCTATTTCAGTTGAAGATAATGAAAATTGCAAACGCTATTGTGGTGTGACAATTACCAATGTTAAAGTAGCTCCATCTCCAGAATGGCTTCAAAAAAGATTACGTGCGGTTGGATTAACCCCTATCAACAATGTTGTTGATGTGACGAATTTTGTAATGCGCGAACTTGGAACACCGTTACATGCTTTCGATGCCGATGAACTTGGTGGAAAAATAGTTGTAAAAAAAGCAATTAGAGACAGTAAATTCAAAACGCTTGATGGAGTTGAAAGAACGTTATTTGGAGAAGAATTAATGATTACCAATGGCAATGATGATTTGTGCATAGCAGGTGTTTTCGGAGGATTGACCTCTGGGATTAAAAATGAAACTACAAATGTCTTTCTGGAATCAGCCTTATTTAATTCAGTTTCTGTTCGAAAAACAGCGCGATACCACGGATTAAATACCGATGCTAGTTTCCGGTTTGAACGTGGTGTAGATCCGAATCTAACTAGGTATGCACTTGAAAGAGCCGCTAATTTAATTTTAGAAATAGCAGGTGGAAACATCGGAATGCAAACAATTGATCTAAAAAACGAAGAAATTGAAGATAAAATTAATTTATCTATTAATTTAAATAAAATAAATCAATTAATTGGTTATCAAATAGATAAAAAATCACATTTATCTATTTTGAGTGATCTAGATTTTAAAGTTCTTTCCGAAAATGGAAACGAATTAAAATTAGAGATTCCAGCATATCGAATTGATGTTACGCGCGAATCTGATGTGGCCGAGGAAATTCTTCGTATTTACGGATTTAATAATATTCCGTTGCCTGATAAATGGCATATGGCCATAAACTCGAACAAATTAGTCGATCGAGAAAAATTACAAGATAAGATTTCCGAATTGCTAGTCAGCAACGGATTCTACGAAGTATTAAACAATTCGCTTTCAAAATCATCCTACACAAGTTCATTTGAATCAGAGACATTGAAATCAGAACGCAACGTTAAAATTCTGAACCCCTTGAGTCAGGATTTAGAAGTTATGAGACAATCCTTAATTTTTGGACTTCTTGAAAATATCGAACGCAATCAAAATCGTCAAAATCCGAATTTAAAATTATTCGAATTCGGAAAAAGCTATCACCTTTATCCATCTGGTTATGAGGAAACAACTGTTTTGGCAATTGCGATTACTGGAAATAAGTTCATCGAATTATGGAGTAGCAATAAAGATCAGGTTTCTTATTACACCTTGAAAGGAATTGTTAAAGCAATTTTTGATCGCCTCGGTTTAAGTGATTACTTGCAAGAAAATGATCTTACAAACGCATTATTCTCGGATGGAGAAAAAGGTAGTATTTTGAAAAAAGATTTACTGGAAATGGGATTGGTTTCAAATGAATTACTGGATCATTTCGACTTAAAAAACCCAGTTTACTGTGCTTTCATCAATTGGGATCGGTTAATCGAATCCTTAAAAATGGTAAAAATAAACTTCAAGGAACTTCCTAAAACGTTTGCTGTTCGTCGCGACTTTTCACTTTTATTAAATAAAGAAACAAAATACAAAGAACTCAAAGAAACTGCTGTTCAAGTTGATAAAAAATTACTTCGGGACGTTAATCTGTTCGATGTTTACGAAGGAAAGAATTTGGAGTCTGGTAAAAAGTCGTATGCGCTATCATTCACTTTTCAAGACCAAGAACGAACCATGACAGATTCAGAAATTGACGCGATCATGAATAAAATCAAAACGTCTTTTGAAGAAAAGTTCGGGGCAGTATTGAGGTAAATTTATCTTTAACAAAGAATTTTCAAGTTTAGGTTAACTTTAAAAAATAATCTCTTCGAGGCACGATGCAGCTATTTCATCACTACCTTTTGTATCAGATAGTGATTCATTGAAATTATCGTATTTTTTTTCTATTTTGTCCAAATAACAATCCATAAACTGTTGTTTGTTAGGGCCAAGAAATTCGAGTGCAACTCCAGATTCTTGAATATGATTTTTAGCTTTAGTTTTATCTTGCTCCGACCAAGCTCCTCTTTTGCTTCCACTGCACGAAAAAAGAAGAAATAAAAAAGAATAAGAGACAATTAATTTTTTCATATTTGATAAATTTTTTGAATTGATTTTAACCTATTTTAAACTAAACAATTATTTGTTTATCAACTGGTTAATTTCATTGAAAAGGTTCTCTTTGTTTTTTGGCCCTATTCCCAATGATACGTATTGAATAATTCCATTTTGATCAATAATTAGATTGGTTGGAAATCCTGTAACTCCAAAGGATTGGGAAATAGATAGGCCATTCGCAACAAGTTTGTAATCAAACTTTGTTTTTTTTAAGAATTTTTTAAGTTGATCTTTTTGGTTAGTAGCAATTCCTAAAAAAATAACCTCCATGCCTTTAAATTCCTTAACCAGCTCATTCAAATCTGGCATTTCCATCACACAAGGCTTACACTCAATAAACCAAAAATTCAAAACTACCACCTTACCTATCAAATCCGAAAGTTTATATTTTTTCCCTTTTAAATCCTCAACCTCGAAATCAGAAGCCTTGGTTCCGATTAATTCGCTTTTTTCAGATTCCATATCCATCATCCCTCCCTGTTGCATTTTCTGCATCATTGCTTTTTCTTCAGGGCTTGCTTTTCTTAAAACGAAAGCCTTTACTGACTTGTTATTATCAATATATGGTTCCGGAATGAAATCGTTTGACATCATGACTTTCATGAAATCAGCTTGCGGAATGAGATTGAATTGCTCATCGTATATCGGAGTTGACATGGGATCAAGCATTAACGGGGTGTTCGGCGATAGATCTCCAGGTCCAGCCAATTTTAAACCTGGTAAGGGGTTGGTGTTCTTCTTTATCGAATCTGACTTCGATGTTTGCGACAGAAACCTATTAGTACCATACATGAAGAATAGACCGAATAGTAAAATGTATGTTTTTATAAATGAATTCATATGGCAGTGTAAATATTAAATTATTAATTTTTATTTATCTAATTGTTGAACAAACTCATCAAATGAAATCGTAGATTGCTTACCTGAATCCATTTCTTTCAAAATGATTTTTTGATTAGCTAACTCATTTTCACCAAGCAATGCGACATATTTAACTCCACGATCATTTGCATATTTCATTTGCTTTTGAAGCTTAGAAGCCGAGGGATAAATTTCACAATCAATGCCCGATTTTCTTAGATTTGAAGCCAATTCCAAACACTTTGAAACTTCCTTGTCTCCAAAATTGATAAAAAGTAAGGTCAGTCCGTTTGTTACTTCCTCCGGAAAAAGATTTAATTCATTCAAAACATCATAAATACGGTCGGCACCAAATGAAATCCCAACTCCTGAAAGCCCTTTCATACCAAACAATCCTGTAAGATCATCGTAGCGTCCACCTCCACAAATACTTCCCATCTTCACATCATGCGCCTTCACCTCAAAAATTGCTCCTGTATAATAATTTAATCCCCGGGCGAGCGTTACATCGAATTCTAGAACTCCTCTTTCCAAACTTAGTCTGTCAATTGAATTCAAAACAAATTCTAGTTCCTCAATTCCCTTCATACCAATTTCGCATGAACTCAAGAACCCCTTCATTAAGTCGATTTTTTGCTCATTGGAACCACTTAATTGAAAGAGAGGCTTGATTCGCTCTATCGCCGTCTCAGAAATGTTTTTATTTCTCAACTCTTCAACAACTCCCCCCTCGCCTATTTTATCTAATTTGTCAATGGCAACTGTAATATCAACAATTCGGTCGGCTTCACCACTCACCTCCGCAATTCCTGAAAGAATTTTTCGATTGTTGATTTTGATAGTAAATCCGGGAAGATTTATCTTAGTTAAAACTGCATCAAAAATTTGGACCAATTCTACTTCATACAAAAGTGAATCGCTTCCAACGACATCGACATCACACTGATAAAACTCCTGATAACGCCCATGCTGCGGACGATCTGCACGCCAAACCGGCTGAATTTGGTATCGCTTGAACGGAAATGAAAGTTCATTCTGATGCTGAACAACAAAACGTGCAAAAGGAACTGTTAAATCATAACGCAATGCTTTTTCTGCAAGCGAATTCGCAAATCGCGGTAAATTATCATTTTGTAAAGCTTCAATATCCGCTTTTTTCATTTTTTCACCAGAATTCAGAATTCGAAAAATCAAACGATCTCCTTCTTCCCCATATTTTCCTAACAAAGTGGACGATAACTCAAAACTTGGTGTTTCAATTGGAGCATAGCCATAAAGTCTAAAAATTTGCTTGATTGAATCAAAAATATAATTTCGTTTTGATACATCCGTTGGCAGAAAATCGCGTGTTCCTTTAGGTATTGCTGGTTTTTGTGACATTTCACCTATTTATTAATGAATGCAAAGTTAAACATAAGAGTTTTCAAAAAGCAACATTTCAACTTATGTAGATTATTCTTTATTATAACTAAATTTGACTTGTGGAAGAAACGCAAGCAAAACAACAATTACTGAATTACATTAACGAACGAATTTCCCTTACTGATGAGGAAAAGAATATTGTTGCTAATGCATTTCACTTACGAAGTTTCAAGAAGAAGGAGTACTTTTTAGAACAAGGGAGACCAAATCGCATGGAAGCATTTGTCGTGTCCGGCACGTTTAGGGTATTTCATACTGATATAAAGTCAACCGAACATGTTCTTTATTTCGGTTTTAGAGATTGGTGGGTTGGCGATAGTGCATCATTCAACACTGACATACCTTCTTTATTGAACGTTCAGGCGTTGGAGGAAAGTTCTTTACTATTTATCAATTGGGAAGATAAAGAACGACTTTATGATTCTGTTCCGAAACTTGAGCGCCTATTTAGAATCATAACGATGCGCACGCTTACTGTTCTTCAAAAACGCTTTTTCTTAACGGTCGGAGCAAGCGCTGAAGATCGCTATTTAGAATTACTAGAACGTCACCCTGGAATTGAACAACTTGTTCCGCAACATCAAATTGCCTCTTATCTTGGTATTTTGCCTGAATCTTTGAGCAGAATGAAAAAACATTTGATTGAAAGGAGTAAAAGTTAAAAACGATTTGATTAGTTTTTCAATTTAAATCCAATTTAAGAATCAAAATCTTGGGTAATTTATTGTTACATTTTTCACAAATTGAATTATCTAGTGAAAAAAGGAACAATGAAAAAATTATTCATCATCTTAACGCTTTCATTTATTTCTAATTTTTCTTTCAGCCAGATCTTTAAAATCAATGTATTTGAAGTTATTCATAGTTACAGTATTGATACTGTTGAATATTCATTAACAGAACTTTTAAATAAAAAAGATCTTTCAGAAACAAGACGAATTGTTGATAGTTCGTATGAACTCGATTTAACACATAAACATCTTAATTTTTACGCTAATGGTGTTTTCGATCGTGAAGCTGACCTTGTTTTTACAAATATTGGAAATTTTTATACTATATATTTTTTAATTGATGGTTATAACATTGGAATGCTAATCAATATGGACCCTAGCGATGAACAGGTAACATGGTTTTCATTATTTGGTGATTATCAAGAAATTTCGAGATTCACTAAATTTGAAATAGTGAAGGGCGGATAAACTTGAGAATTTCTTTTATGCTTAGAAGCCGAATAAACTGATTTCCATTTTAATTCACTAAATCGAAATTTGATATTTTCATCATCTCAGAAAATTTATTTTTTAGCACACTTATTATCTGGAAAATCTGGCTAAAAAATTAGCATAACAACAAACAAAAACTTATTTCATAATTTATTTTGTAATAGTCTACTCATAAAATTTAATTTTTAGGTAAATTAGGCGCTCTAAAAATTATCAAAACTATGACAAGATTTAAAAGTACACTTTTAGCCATCGTTTTTTTCGTTGGCTTTTTCGTCCGTGCAGACGAAGGAATGTGGTTTTTGATGTTCATCGAACGTCTAAATCACCGCGATATGCAAAAAATGGGTCTTCAATTGACCACAGAAGAAATTTACAGCATCAACAATTCAAGCTTGAAGGATGCAATTGTTCAGTTCAATGGAGGCTGTACGGCAGAATTAATTTCCAAGGATGGATTAATTCTTACAAATCACCACTGTGGATATGACGCCATTGCGGAATTATCAACTCCAGAGCATGATTACCTTTCAAATGGTTTTTGGGCTGCAACGAAGAATGATGAAATGAAGCCTAAATCATTGTACGTTCGCTTTTTCGTTCGTATGGATGATTGCACCAAAAGAATTCTTGGTAAGTTGAATGATTCAATGACAGAAGCAGAGCGTGAAAAAGCAATCAAAGAAGAAACTGCTTTGATCGAAAAAGAAAATAACGAAGGAGGGAAATACGTGGTTAGTGTTCGTTCGTTTTTTCAAGGAAATGAATTCTATTATTTCGTTTACCAAGATTATAAGGACGTTCGTTTAGTTGGTACACCACCTGACAACATCGGTAAATTTGGTGGCGACACCGACAACTGGGAATGGCCACGACATACTGGAGATTTCTCTATGTTCCGCGTTTATGGTGATGCAAACGGAAATCCAGCAGATTATTCAACGAATAATGTTCCATTAAAACCAAAACGCCACTTACCTGTAAATATCAAAGGAGTAAAAGAAGGTGATTTCGCGATGATTTTAGGATATCCTGGAAGAACAAATCGTTGGTTACCAGCTGGTGGAATTGAACAAAACGTTAAATACGCTTATCCAGCTTGGGTTGAAGCTTCAAAAACTTCAATGGATGCGATGAAAAAATACATGGATAAAGACGATGCAGTACGTTTGAACTACGCCTCTAAGTATGCAGGAATTGCAAACTACTGGAAAAACCGTCAGGGTATGATTGATGCTTTATCTAAGTTTAAAACTGCAGAGTCAAAAGCCGCGAACGAAGCAAAATTTAATGCCTGGGCTAATAAAAAAGAAAACAAAGACAAATTTGGAACTGTGGTTGAAACAATAAACAATTATTATAAAGCCACAAATGAAAAATCTCGTCATGATAATTACCTTCAAATTATGTTTCGCGGGTCTGAATATGCACGAATCGCGAGATCACTAGGTTCTCAGCTTGAAGCCTATGCTAAAGCAGATGATGCTAAAAGAACGGAAATGTATCCAGATCTAAAAGCTGTTATTGATGAGTTTTTTGCAGGAATTTATCTTCCAGCTGAAAATGATATTTTAACGGATGGGTTGAATTTGTATGTTAAGAAAGCTGGATATAAATTAGTGCCTGCTCTTGAAAATGCAAATAAAAAATACAATGGTGATTTAAAAGGTTATGTAAATAACTTATTTTCATTAAGTTTTTTAACTTCCAAGGAACGAGTTTTGGCTTTTCTTGAATTGCCAAATGCAGATCAACTTGCAAATGACCCGTTGATGAAATTATCCAATGATATGATTGCTCATTTGAATTTACGTTCAGAGGAATTAACAAAACTTCAAAATGATTTTGGAAGAGCTTATCGTTTGTTAGTTGACGGAATGCGTCAGTCTGGGTTGAGCCCAGTAAAATATCCAGATGCGAATAGCACACTTCGTTTGACTTATGGAAAAGTGAGCGCACTGCCTGCTGACAGTGACAATGACGCGAAAGTAAACTATTATACAACGTTACAAGGAACCATCAAAAAGTATAAACCAAATGACGAAGAATTCGATCTTCCTCAACGATTAATTGAATTGAATGACAAGAAGGATTTTGGAGAATATGCCGACAAAGGTGGTTACATGCCAGTAAATTTCTTAACCAATAATGATATCACAGGAGGTAACTCTGGTTCTCCGGTATTAAATGGAAAAGGTGAATTAATTGGATTGGCGTTTGACGGAAATATTGAGGCTATGGCCGGAGATGTTATTTTTGATTCAAAACTTCAAAAAACGATCAACGTTGATATTCGTTATGTGTTATTTATTATTGATAAATATGCTGGTGCGAAACACATTGTTGACGAAATGACGATTATTCGATAATTTATATTTCTTAAAAGCTGAAAGCCTCGTTCGAAAAGGATGGGGCTTTTTTTTGCGGGAGGTTTGCGAATTAGAGGTTACTAATTACCAATTCGTAATTCGCAATTTTAATTCGAAATTCTATTCCTATCTGAAAGAAGAAAAATGCTCAAACTTATCCTTAATAAAAACAATTAATTCCATCTCCGAAGCTGTTTTCAAGAATGATTCATCGACATTAAGAAAGGTAATAAAATCATCAAATTCATCTTCTGTTAAATTAATTATTTCATATGCCACATAAACTCTCAAAAGCTCTTTTACAACTTTACGCTGGTCGTTTTTATAGGTTTGTTCGGCAATCCAAGCTTTGGTCTTTTCTTTTTTCGATAAAACTTGATACAAGGCAGTTATTGGACTTTCTAATACTTCAATTCCAGTGACTGATTTTGTCTCGCGCAGTGATAACGCTTGTCTCTCCTCCTTGATCTGCTCGAGGGTTTTTAACGGCCGAATAACAACCTCTTTTATTTCTTGAGGTAGCTTTTCAATATAGGCTAATACTTTATATTGACAATTGGAATCTGGTTTTGCAATAAACTCATAAATTGGATAACCTTTGGTGGAGATAGAAATTTTATCTCCTGCAGACACATAAACTGAAAATGTTCCGTCTGGCTGACCGAATACACCTCTTCCTGAAGCTCGATCAATTATCATTAAATTATAAAAAGTCTGAGGGTTTAGCGTATCTCGCACACGACCACTTACATAAACTTTATCGCACTGAGAAAAACTGAAGTATGAAATGACAACAAAAAATAAACTAGTAAAATTTCTCATTTTGAATTGGCAAGTTAACAAAAAGAATGCCTGTTTACAAATTCTCAAAATACCAATCAAAATTTAAGGCTCCAGAAAACACAAGTGCGAATGGCAACAAAATGGAAAATACCCAAAACAAAACAAAAATTACTTTAAACAATTTTGAAACATCATAGGATATTGGTGCAATCAAAACTGAATTTACATGTGATGCTAAAATTTCTTCATTTGATTCTTCTGAAATTTCAAGGTATTTTTTCAGTGCAGGTGTTTCTTCGATTAATACATCGCGAATTAATGCATAACTTCTATTTGGCAATTCTTCGTAAGTACTAACATAATTGACATTCAATTCATCAAGTTTTTTTCGAATAATGTAATTACGCTGTATACTTCTGATTTTTATCGCCATAATGAAGCCAAAGATGATCATCATCCAGCTGTCAATTAAAAAGCCAAAGCCAATTAAAGTAAGTGAGGAAATTAAAGCAAAAATTAATAGAAATAAGTCTCTTTTCTTATTAACCATCAATTTAAACAATTGTCCACCATCGAGGGGATCAATCGGAAACAAGTTTATAATATTTAAGAAAAGGAAAAGAAAACTCAATTCAACCAACCAATCTAATCGATAAACAGCTGAAAGCGTTAGCAAAATAATGCCAATAAACAATCCTGGAAAAGGTCCTGCGGAAACGACTATAAAACTTTGTTTTTGAGAGTATTTATCCTTTGACCCTTGCACAAATGCACCCATTAAAGGGATAAAAAGCATTCTGACATTTTCATAATTGAATAGTTTCATAAAAATGAAATGCCCCATTTCGTGTATGAAAAGAACAAGAATTAGGAATAAAACAAATTGTAACTGATCATTGAAAAGTAAAAGAAATACACCCACGAATAATACGATTGAAAATGCTGTTAATCCCCAATTGCTTTCAACTTTTACCTTCTCTAAAAAGGGTTTTTCGGGATAATATTCGTGATCTTCCATTTATAATTACATCCCAGGCATTCCACCCATCCCTTTTAGTTTGCTCATCATCCCCATCATGTTTCGCGGATTACTCATCATCTTCATCATTTTCCGCATGTCATCGAATTGCTTCATGAGTTTATTAACTTCTTGAATATTGGTTCCGCTTCCCTTTGCAATCCTATTTTTTCGAGCCGTATTAAGTAAACCTGGATTTGAACGTTCTTGGGGCGTCATAGAAAGTATGATTGCTTCAACACCTTTAAATGCATCATCCGGAACATCAACGTCCTTCATCGCTTTGCCCATTCCTGGAATCATGCCCATCAAATCTTTGACATTCCCCATCTTTTTAATCTGTTGAAGTTGAGCCAGAAAATCATTAAAATCAAATTGATCCTTCATGATTTTCTTTTGTAATTTTCGAGCTTCCTCTTCGTCGAATTGTTCTTGGGCTTTTTCAACAAGTGAAACAACGTCACCCATTCCAAGAATACGATCAGCCATTCTCGAAGGATAGAATACATCTAAAGCATCCATCTTCTCACCTGTTCCAACGAATTTAATAGGCTTATTTACAATAGCTTTGATTGAAAGAGCTGCTCCTCCGCGGGTATCTCCATCAAGCTTAGTCAAAACTACACCGTCAAAGTTTATTTTATCATTAAAAGCCTTAGCGGTATTAACAGCATCCTGACCAGTCATTGAATCAACTACAAACAATGTTTCCGAAGGATTAATTGCTGACTTTACACGAGCAATTTCATTCATCATCTGCTCATCGATAGCCAAACGTCCAGCTGTATCGACTATTACAACATTAAATCCTTTGCTTCTTGCATGGTTAATTGCATTTGTAGAAATTTTAACAGGATCTTTTTCATCGCGGTCAGAAAACACTTCTATTTCAAGTTGTTCTCCTAAAACATGAAGTTGATCAATTGCGGCTGGACGATAAACATCACAAGCGACCAACAAGACTTTTTTTCCTTTCTTTTTAGTTAGATAATTACCAAGCTTACCAGTCAAAGTAGTCTTTCCTGATCCTTGTAAACCCGACATCAAAATGATTGCTGGATTTCCTTTTAAATTAATTTCGGACTCATTGCCCCCCATTAATTCAACAAGTTCTTCGTGACAAATCTTAATCATTAATTGACCTGGAGAAACAGATCGCAAAACATCTCTACCTAAAGCTTTTTCTTTAACTGAATTTGTAAAATTCTTGGCTGTATTGAAATTAACGTCAGCATCTAGCAAAGCTCTTCGAACTTCTTTCAACGTTTCTGCGACATTGATCTCGGTAATTTGACCTTGTCCTTTTAAAACTTTAAATGCTCTTTCAAATTTTTCAGTAAGATTTTCAAACATAGCTTATTATTATAAGAGAACAAATTTAGTATTTTAATAAAAATTATATTGATTAAATGGGATACAATAACGATTTAGGCTGACTTTTTAGCTGAAAGAATCGACCAAATCAATGACAAAAATAAAACACCACCTAAAATAAAGAGTGAAACTAGCGCATCAACATGACAAATTGGTGAAAAAATCATTTTAATACCAATAAAACTTAAAATAACAGCCAATCCATACTTCAATTTTGAGAACATATGGATAAAATTTGCAAGTAGAAAGTATAAACTTCTTAGGCCAAGAATTGCAAAAATGTTTGACATATACAAAATAAAGGGATCATTAGGGGCAATAGCAAATATTGCTGGAATCGAATCGATTGCAAAAATCAAGTCCGTAGTTTCGATTACAGCCAACACCAACATTAAACGTGTAGCAAATCGAATATTCATTTTTTTCACAATAAACTTACCTTGATAAAACTCATCAGAAACTGGGAAAAATTTACGGACTAGTCTAACCCCAAATGACTTTCCAAAATCTTTTTCTCCTTCTTCATCGTCTTTCGAAAATGCGGACTTAAACCCAGCATATACAAGGAAGCATCCAAAAATGGTTAATAATAGATTTACTTTCAACGATTTGCCCAGCAAGTTGAATTCAGGTAAATAGGTTAAATTAATAAGTTCTACTCCTGAGAAAATAAAAATTGCTCGCATTACCAATGCTCCTAAAATTCCCCAAAACAACACCTTGTGATGCAATTCTTTCGGAACCTCGAAGAAACCAAAAACTAGAATGAAAACAAATAAATTATCAATGGATAAAGCTTTTTCAATCCAATAAGCAGATTGGAATTGAGCAAATTTCTCCATGTTGGTTTGACTCAATAAAAAGAGCGAAAAAAGCATTGAAAGTGAAATCCATACGATAGACCAAACTAAAGCTTCTTTATTAGAAATCGCGTGACTTTTTCGATTAAAGACTCCAAGATCCAATGCCAACATAAATACAACAACAATTGCGAAAATGAATATTAATAAGGGTTGTGAGGATATGTCCATTGAAAAATTTATTTACAAAGCTAATGAATGAAAAGGTCTACACACAATCTAATTACCATTCATTATTCACATTGAAGGGTTCATTAAGAAAAAATAACAAAAATCTTTAACGGCATAGTTATTGACATGCTTTTTGTTCGTAATTCCAAACTATCTGACTTTTTGATTATTACAACCCTACTAATTTTGAAAATGTAAAAGTAGACTTATGAAAAAAATTATTATCACACTATTTTTAGGTTCATTCCTCTTTGAAGGTTGCGCCCAATCCGGAAATTCCGAACAAATTAATAAGAAGTTAATTATTCCAAACATTAAAAACGAGTACAAATTATCCGATTTTCTATCAGACAACAATTCTCTAGACGCAGATGTCAACGAAATTTTCAAGCAGTTAGATGATACTGCTATCGTTGCTCAATTAATTATGCCAGCTGTAGGAAGATTAGGCAAAACCAAAGACACGATTGACCACCACATTAAATCACGAATTATTGGTGGGATCCTTATGTTGAACGGCACAAAAGAAGAATTTACATCTTGGATTAACGATTTTGAAAATTCGAATGAAAAATACGGAAATCTTCCATTTTTATATAGCGCAGATGCAGAACCAAGTTTGGTCAATAGAAAAATCACCGGTTCAACTCCAGTAAAAAAAGCAAATGAATTAATCAGTATTGATGAAGTAAAATCAGTTGCAGAGATTATTTCAAAAGACTTAAATGACATTGGAATAAATTATAATTTTTCGCCAGTGGTAGATATGTCACCAAACAAAACCGTAGGTTTTAGAAGTTTTGGTGCTGTGCCTGCGAATATCATTCCGTGGTCAGATGCCTTTATTCAATCAACACAAAACAAAAACATTATTGCAACCGCAAAACATTTCCCAGGTCACGGCCTTGTTTCAGGTGATACGCATAAAGCCTTACAAGTAATAGACGGCGAAATGAAAGAGATTAAAAACTATCCTGAATTAATTAAAAATGGTGTTCTATCCATTATGGTTGCTCATATTGCCGTTCAGAATAACAAACGATTTAGCACAGATGGACTTCCATCTACTTGTTCTGAAAAAATAGTAACAAAACTACTTAAGGATAGTCTTGGATTCAAAGGTTTAATTGTTACTGACGCAATGAACATGGGAGGCGTTGTCAATGTTCCAAACGCATCATCAAAAGCAGTTTCAGCTGGATGCGACATCGTTTTAATGCCCGTTGATGCGAAAAAAGCTCATTCTGAAATTTTGGAATTATATCGATCAAATAAAGATTTCAAAAATAAAGTTGACGCATCTGCTAAGAAAATAATTCGTATGAAAATCTGTTTGGGATTAATGAAAAATTAATTTCTAAACGGATAGCACAAAAAATACTTTTCGACCGGTTTAGCCAAAGCAGAAATATTGAGGTTATCGGAAGCTTTTGTTAAATCAATGATCTCTCCATTCTTCATTAACATGTTAATGTTTTGTTTATCTTGATTGTAAGCTTTATTTGTCAAAATATCGGTATAAACGAAATAGTTAACATCATCTCCTTGTATGTCTAATAAGGATCGAGCAAATTCTTTTTCTATCTCAATTCGTGATTCAGTGAAAGGTTCTTTTGAAATTTCAATTTTAAATAACTTCCGATTAACAATGCAATCAGCTAAAATTGATAGTATTTTATCTGAATCACGCTGCCATTCTTTAATCGCGCTTAAAATATCATAATCATCCAATTGAGCAAAGCTTTCTAAAACATCGGAATTTCCCTTGAAATCTTTCTGAGTTATATCATTTTCTAAAAAGAAACGAAGTGGTTCACTCGCAAATAATTTATGACCACTTTTAGCTAACTCTTTCGCTCTCCTCAACGCATGAATCAGCATATATTCAGCTGCAACAACCGTCTTGTGAAGATAGACTTGCCAATACATCAATCTTCTAGCAACAATAAACTTCTCAATAGAATAAATCCCTTTTTCCTCTAAAACCAAATTTCCATCTCGGACATTGAGCATTTCAATTAGCCGATCGCTCCCAATAATTCCCTCACTAACACCCGAGTAAAAACTATCTCGATTCAAATAGTCCAAACGATCCATATCAAGCTGACTTGAAACTAATTGATGTAAAAAAGGCTTATTGTATTTATTTTGAAAAATTAACAAGGCACGATTTAAATCATTTCCGAATTCACGACTTAGTCGTTCAATGAAATATCCTGAAATTTCTTCGTGACTTACCCCTGAAACAATGTCATATTCCAACGCATGACTAAAAGGTCCATGTCCGATGTCATGAAGTAAAATTGCTAAATATACCGCCCTCTCCTCTTCAATTGTAATTTCATGATCTTTTCTTCTCAAAGAAGATACAGCTTGAGTCATTAAATGCATCGCACCCAAAACATGATGAAAACGCGTATGAATAGCTCCAGGATAAACCAAATGACTTAATCCAAGTTGCATGATTCGACGTAAGCGTTGCATATACGGATGTTCAATGACATCAAAAATAATGTCATCAGGAATTGAAATAAATCCATACACGGGATCGTTTACTATTTTCTTCTTGTTGTTTCGATTATAATTAGGTCGCAATTGCTTAACTTTAAAATTCTATTCAAAACTATTAAAAATAAGGAACATGATTGATAAAATTCTTTGGGCTGACGACGAGATTGAACTTCTAAAACCACATATTTTGTTTCTTGAATCAAAAGGTTACGAAGTTGACGCCGTTACAAACGGAGCTGATGCCATTGATAAATGCCTTGAAAAGAATTACAACATCATTTTTCTTGACGAAAATATGCCAGGTATTTCAGGATTGGAAACACTGTCCCGAATAAAAGAAATAAACCCGCTTGTTCCTGTCGTAATGATTACAAAAAGTGAGGAGGAACATATTATGGAAGAGGCCATTGGAAGTAAGATTGCTGACTACCTTATTAAACCAGTAAATCCAAATCAAATTCTTTTAAGTTTAAAAAAGAATTTGGAACACTCGAAATTGATTTCTCAAAAAACGAATGCTAATTATCAGCAAGAATTTCGTCAACTCGGAATGTTACTAAATAATAGATTGGATGCAAATGAATGGTCTGATCTTTACGCGAAATTAGTTTATTGGGAACTTGAATTGGAGAATATTGAAGATTCAGGAATGAGTCAGATTTTAGAAATGCAAAAAAAAGAGGCCAATCACACGTTTGCAGATTTTATTGAGGATAACTACCTTGATTGGCTAAATGGAGTTGAAGACTCTCCCACAATGATTCATAATCTCATTAAAGATAAAATAGCTCCTCAAATTGGAAAAGATAAGTTGGTTGTTCTTGTTATCGACAACCTTCGTTATGATCAATGGAAAATGCTGGAACCCATATTCTCAAAATATTATTCCAAGGAACACGAGGAGATAGTTTATTCAATCTTACCAACCGCAACGCATTACGCAAGAAATGCTTTTTTTTCGGGTTTACTGCCATCCGAAATTGAAAAACGATTTCCACAGCTTTGGAAAAATGAAGATGATGAAGGTGGGAAAAACTTACATGAAAAAGATTTCCTGGAGGCTAATTTGAAGCGATTGGGTAAAAATGTGAAATGGAGTTATAATAAAATTACCAATTATGACGCGGGTAAAAAATTAGGAGATCAATTTCATACCTGGAAAGATAATGATGTAAATTTCATCGTCTATAATTTTGTTGATATGCTCTCCCACGCCAGAACAGAAATGGAAGTTATTCGTGAACTAGCAGATGACGAGGCCGCTTACCGTTCAATTACAGTTTCATGGTTTGAGCACTCTCCCCTATTTGATATTGTAAAAAAAATATCCGATGCCGGAATGCGACTCATTATTACGACAGATCATGGAACCGTAAAAGTTACGAACCCCGTAAAAATTATCGGAGAACGAAGCACGAACACGAACCTAAGATACAAGGTTGGCCGCGGATTAAGTTATAATGAAAAAGATGTTTTTGTGGTTAAAAACCCTAATGAAGCTTTTTTACCCAAATTGAAATTATCCTCCGAATTTGTATTTGCAAGGGAACAAGATTTCTTTGTTTATCCGAATAATTATAATCAGTTTGTAAATTATTATGGTAACACTTTTCAGCATGGTGGAATCTCTCTTGAAGAACTTTTGATTCCTTACATTGTTTTGAAAGGAAAGAAAAGTGTTTAATTCTAACATTTTTTAAATAAAAAACATAGTTTAGAATCATTCAAAATAACTGAATTCGTAACTTTGACACATTATGTCAGAATCTAATAAAAAGCCATTTAGTGTTAGAGAAATTCGCGAAGAATTTCCCGCTCTTCGTCAACAAATTTATGGTAAGAACCTCATTTATTTTGATAACGGAGCAACTTCTCAAAAACCACAAATGGTATTGGATGCCATCAATAAATTCTACTCAAAAGAGAATGCAAACATTCATCGTGGTGTACATTTTATGAGTCAGAAGGCAACGACAGAATATGAAGAATCAAGAAAACGAATTCAAAAGTACATCAATGCCCGCAAGTCAGAGGAAATTATTTTTACGAAGGGCACTACAGATGGAATTAACTTGGTTGCATATTCCTACGGAGAACTATTACAAGCTGGAGACGAAATAATAATTTCTGCGATGGAACATCATTCGAATATTGTTCCATGGCAAATGCTCTGTATTCGAAAAGGTTTAGGACTTCGCATCGCTCCGATCAACAAAAAGGGAGAACTCTTGATGGAAGAGTTTGAGAAAATGCTATCTAAAAAAACCAAACTTGTTGCAATCACCCACATTTCCAATACACTTGGAACAGTTAATCCTATAAAAGAAGTAATTGAAAAAGCCCATGCAGTTGGGGCGAAGGTTTTGATTGATGGAGCTCAAAGTATTCAGCACACTCGGGTGGATGTAAAAGACTTGAATTGTGATTTCTATGTTTTCTCAAGTCATAAAGTTTTTGGTCCAACCGGAATTGGTGTTTTGTATGGGAAAGAAGATATTTTGGATCGGATGCCACCATATCAAGGGGGTGGTGACATGATTTCAAGGGTTACATTTGAGAGAACTACATACAACGAACTACCCTTTAAATTTGAAGCAGGAACCCCACACATTGCAGGTGGAATTTGTTTAGGTAAAGCATTTGAATTTCTCGAGTCGATTGATATGTCCGCCGCCGAAAAGCACGAGCGCGATTTGGCTAAATATGCCGAAGACATTCTCGATACATTTGAAGGACTTCATATCATCGGAGAGGCTAAGAACAAAACAAGTGTTGTTTCTTTTACCGTTGATGGTTTACATCCGTTTGATATTGGAACACTACTAGATAAACAAGGTATTGCTGTAAGAACTGGACATCACTGTACGCAACCATTGATGGATTTTTACAAAATTCCAGGAACCGTTCGAGCATCGTTTGCTTTCTATAATACACGTCAAGAAATCGATACATTTGTAGCAGCACTTGAAAAAAGTATTTCTATGCTTAAATAATTATCATGACAATTGAAGAAAAGCAACAAGAAATAATTTCCGAATTCAGTATGTTTGATGACTGGATGGAAAAATATGAATATATTATTGATTTGGGAAAAGATTTACCGCTCATCGAAAACGAATTAAAAACTGAGGATCGATTAATTGAGGGATGTCAATCCAGAGTATGGTTAGAATCCAAAATGATTGATGGTAAAATGAATTATTCAGCTGATTCTGAAGCAATAATTACGAAAGGAATAATTGGCTTACTAATTCGAGTTTTAAATAACGAAACCCCTAAGTCTATTGTTGAAAACGATCTACATTTCATACATGATATTGGACTACAAGAACATTTATCCCCTACGAGAGCAAATGGTTTGGCTGGAATGGTGAAACGAATGAAAATTGATGCATTAAAAAATATTTCTTGAGATGGTTGAGTTAGAGAATAAAATTGTGGACATGTTAAAAACCATTTATGACCCAGAAATTCCGGTTGATATTTTTGAACTTGGCTTAATATACGAGGTAAGAATTGATGAAAATCAACATGTCGAAATCGATATGACGTTAACATCCCCAAACTGCCCAGTTGCAGAAACACTGCCAAAGGAGGTAGAAGATAAAGTTGCGAGCGTCGAAAACGTAAAATCAGCTAAAGTTAACATCGTATTTGACCCACCTTGGGACAAGGATATGATGAGCGAAGAGGCAAAACTTGAATTAGGCTTCCTTTAAAATTCTCTTAATTATTCTTAATGTAGATTTCTACACGTCTGTTTAACGAACGACCTGTTGGTGTATTATTTAGGTATTTTGGTTTTGATTCGCCAAATGATGCAATTTGAATCCGATTTGCGTCAATTCCTTTCTTAACAAGATAATCTTTCAAAGAGTTTGCTCGGTTAAAAGCTAATTGATCGTTAAACGAACTCTCACCTGTAATATCTGTATGCCCTTCCAAGGCAATCACGGCACTTGGATTTTCTTTCATTAATGACACGATTTCATTTAAGAGAGTGTAAGACTTTGGATTAATTACTTTTTTATTCAATTCAAATTGAACGTCAGAAATACTTGAATAACCAGATTTGTCTAAACTAACAGGTTGATTTGAGTTGCTATTGTTAGAATTATTCGCGTTATTGTTATTACTGTTGTTTTGATTATTATTCGCCGTATTATTGCTATTCTGGTTATTTGCTGAATTGTTATTGGAATTGTTGCTGTTAGAATTATTCTGATTGTTTGCTGAATTGTTATTGGAATTGTTGTTATTCGAATTATTCTGGTTATTTGTTGAATTATTATTGGAGTTATTCGAGTTGTTGCTATCAGTAGTGTTGTGAATGTTATTTGAATTATTATTTTGGTTGTTATTAATCGTATTATTCTGATCATTACCAGAACTATTATTCCCATTTTGATTGGTAAGAATCGAATATATATCCTTTGGACAGCCTTCGTATTGAGGGTCACCAGGAAAATCCTTGCATTTATCAATCAAATCAGAAACTCCATCTTTATCTGAGTCTTTATTTTTTAAACTAACCCCATCACAATCTACAGAATCTCCAATTGGAGTTTCTTTTTCTAAGTCAGCTATGTTTACAACCCCATCTCCATCGCCGTCTGCAATATTAATTTTAAGATTTTTATTTAAACTGTCTAATTTTTTATTTTCTTGTTCTAAATAGGACATATCAGGAAAACACGGCGTATATGTCCAATCGCTGTGCTCTTTTTGTTTACCAAGATAAATATTCAATCCAACTGTTGCATTAGCAATAAAACCATCGAACCCCCTTTTGTAAAACGGGTTATACATATCAAAGGTATACTGCTGATAAATATGCCAAATAAAACTAGCATCAAAATTCAAAGCTAAACGCTTGGATAGTTTTATTTGAGGAGTAAGTCCAAACATAAAATTGACCATTTTGTCTGACTCTGGATTTACCTTACTCGTTAAAAGAGATAAACCTCCTCCTGTGTGAAGCAAAAGACTAAAGCGATTTGTGAAATTCTCGAAAGATGTCAATCTTCCAATATCGAGAACCCCCTGCAAAGAAGTTCTAAAATAGTTTGACTGAAAAGGCAAACTATTGCCATTATTAAAAAAAATTCCACTCTCATCATTCTTAATACGGTCATAACCTAAATCTAACTTAACACCAAATTTACTATTAAACATAAATCTCGTGCCTGCTGAAGTATGAAGAAATCCAACAGTATTTGACCAGTAGTCTGGAGAGTAAGGTTTAACAGCATTCGTACCGCCAACAGAAACATCAATTGACCAGCGGTTGTTTTGACTTTTCTGTGCCTTTAAAGTGAAATTAAAAACGCACACAAGTAAAACTAATAAAATGAGATTTCTTCGAAACATAAAAAATAAAAAACAAATGTAACGAATTTCTTTAAAATTGTAAAATCTATTGTTTTACTAAAACAAATCTTTTTAATCGATAATTAGCCTGATCGTAGTATTCAAGTTGAAGATCTGATTTTGTTATAAGTAGTACTCGGAAATTGAATAAATTCTGATTCATATAAAGTCGGTTTTCATCTAGATTCAACTGATAATGGATTGAATCTAATTTAAGCGAATCGTGAATTGTGGTTCCTATCGAATTGATAAATTTATAAGAAATCAAACCAAACGATATTGAATCCTCTAAGGAGAAATTAATTGAGCCGTTTGCAGAAGTATCTTCAAAATAAAAACCTTCTGAATCCTCTATCGAAACGAGATTTATCTTCCAATTACCATTCAACCGCTGATTAATCCGTTTTTCTTTTGAACAAGAAACTAAAGCGAAAAGTAAAATAACAACTACTATATTTTTCATTTCAAGCTTGCTGCTAAAACCAAAGCTAAAATACCAGTTTTTAAACAATTTATATCCACATCAAATCGGGGGTGATGAACACTATAATTCATATTCTTATCTGAAAAGCCCGTTCCTAATCTAAAAAAGCAAACTGGAATTTTCTGACTATAAAAAGCAAAATCCTCAGCTGTCATGCGTATTGGAATATCGACGATTTTTTCAGAACCAAATGTATTTGACAAAGCACTTTTAAATTTCTTCGTTAATGAGGTATCATTAACTAAAAATGGATAACCTTTTGATACTTTTAAATGAACCATACCGTTGTATTCTTTCGAAATGGTGTTTGCTAAATTCTCCAAGAGTTCATGTGCCTGTTTTCGCCATTCTTCATTCATGGTGCGAAATGTTCCCTTGATTAGCGCTGAGTCTGGAATCACGTTTGTTGAACCCAAAGCTTCAAAACGACCAAAACTCAGGACAACCGGAATTTCTTTCGGACAATTTTCATAAATTAGTTTTTGTGCTCTAAGCACAAAATCCGCTCCTATCATTAAGGGATTAACACATTTTTCTGGTAACGCACCATGTCCTCCAACGCCTTGAATTTCGATATGAACCTCATCACTAGAAGCCATATACAACCCATCCTTGATTCCAAGAAAACCCGCTGCTAATTCAGGAAAAACATGAAGTCCAAAACACCTCGAAACTTTAGGACTTTCAAGCACGCCAGCTTCAATCATCAGACTAGCTCCACCCGGATTCATTTCTTCACCGGGTTGAAAAATTAATTTTATGGGATTGGGCAACTCATTGCGTAATTCAAACAAAATTTCTGCAGCGCCTAAAAGAATTGATGTATGAACATCATGACCGCAAGCATGCATTACTCCATCAACTTTTGACTTATACGGAACGTTACTTGCTTCTGGAATGGGCAAGGCATCCAAATCTGCTCGTAAACCAATACACGATTGCTCAAGTGAATGATGAGTGCCGCGTATAATTCCAACCACCCCAGTTCCTGCGACATTTTTCTCGTGAGGAATTCCAATTTTTGTGAGTTGCTCAGAAACAAAATTCATCGTATTGAATTCGTGAAATGACAATTCCGGATTGGCGTGCAAATGCTCCCGATACCCTTTGACTTTTTCAAAGATTTCGTCTACACGTTTATGCAATTTTGAAACAAATTCAGGATTCATTGGAATTTATAGAGGTGTAACCTGAGACGATTAATTTAAACGAGACATAAGCCATAAAAATACCAAAAATCAATTTTACAAGACCAGGTGACAGGCGCAATGACAACTTAGAACCAATAAATCCGCCAACTAGAAATGTCGTTGCGATGATTAACGCAAACTTCCAATTTACATTTCCTGATTTCCAATAATTCAACACAGCCAAAGCCACGACTGGCATCATTAGAACGAACAAACTCGTCCCCTGTGCTTCATGCTGCGTTAATCCCAAAAAGAAAACGAGTGCTGGAACAATAATTACTCCACCACCTACTCCGACAAATCCGCTTAGAATTCCTGCGAATAAGCCAATAATCGATAAAATGAGAATTGTTTGAAGTGTCATTTCCAATCAAAGATAAAACAATCTATTTGAATTCTAAATGGGAATTTAATCAACCATCAAGTTACAACCTCGTATATCAGACAAGTCCAATCGTCCGTCCAAAACAAAACCATTATCCACTTTCCGACCTAAATCTTGGGTTTGGATAAACGAACAACTATTGATATTCGCCAAATCAATTACATTTATTATCGAACTGGAGGCACCTGAAACAATTGTAAGTGGGTCATAAACATCCGAAAAAATTACCCTCATCCAAGGTGGAGTTTGGAAAACACTGTTTTTTTCGCTGTATGCTTGTGATAATAATTCCGTCATACCATATTCTGAAGAAACATAATCAACACCAAGTCCATTTTTAATTCGATTGTGCAAATCATCTTTGGAAAGTTCTTCTCTACGCCCCTTCATTCCACCGGTTTCGATGATTATTGCTTTACTCAAATCAAATCCTTGTTCTGCTAAATCGAGAAGGGCATAAGAAACACCAAAAATCACAACTTTTTTCCCCGAGCTCAGTGCTGAATGATAACGTTCTCTTATCTCGTCGAAATCATTTAATATAAATCCAGAAAGCTCATTTTCACTTCGATTGATCAAATCATTCACCATGTATACCAAACTTGAGTTTCCTTGCTCAATATAGTTTGGAAGAAGTGCCAAAATAACTTGATTTGTTGGATCTCCAAACTGAAGTTCGTATGCTCTTCGAAACGATTGTTCGTAGATTAAGATATCCGAAACAAGATGTTTGCTACTCCCAACCAGACCCGTTCCACTGCTCAGAAAAAGTGTCTCGTTACCCGTCTTAGGTTTAGAAAGAACTTCATGAGTTTTAAAAAACTGAATTGGTAAAAATGGAATTTCCGAGATCGATTTAGGGTTTTCTCGTCCGAGCAATCGAACATAATCTTTATAAATGGCGCAATTCGACTTTTGAAAATCAAATATTTCTAGGGCTAAATCTTCAAATTCAGCTTCGTTTTGGACATTAACTATTTTTGAATCAAAAATCACGAGACGAAATTAGTAACAATCTGAAAAACTAGGCGATAAACCTTCAATTCTAAGGGGATTTTCGAAAATATTTGAAAAAGAAAAAAGAAATTACAAGAAGTAAAAACACGATTGAACTAACTAACCAAACTCGTTTGTTATAATCAGACTTCTCATCTGACTCTAAATTCAATTTCAAATGCCGAACATTCGTTGTCAATTCATACGTTGACCAATAGATTGGATGTGCCGAAGAACCTTTATGTGTTTTTAGGTAATCCAGTTTTGCTTTATGCAACGCATCTTCGACCATTATTCCTTTGTTGAGGTAGCTATAAAACTTTTTAAATATCCAAGCGGAACTTTGGTCAACTGTTTCAAAAGGAGAGGCGATTACGGCTTTTGTTCCGTGGGAAATGAGGTTGTTTTGCAGATCCCGATCGGGGTAAAACATACTTCGTTTGTATGCTGCAAAACAAAAATTCAGTACTAATAAATCCAATTTAATGTCAGTATTTGATTTTATAACTTTTTTAAATTGTTTAGATTGCAATTCATTCGTGTAGGATTGTTTATCCTTTTCCAGCTTCAATTTTCCATGACCAATAATATGGGCAATTCCAGGTTCGTTTAATTTCACTTTCTCTAAATTCATGAACTCCTTTTGACCAAACTGATGAAAAATATCTTTCGAAAAAAGTAAATCTAGTTGTTGATTAGAATTGATCAGATAGGGAACTATTTCATTCCCAATTTCTGACTCATTTATTGTCCTTTTGGCAAAAAAATCTATAGGATTATATATTTTAATTACATTAATTTTTCGTTTGAAAAAATTTAGTTTGTCGAAGGAATCTCCAATGGTATCCATTATCATATTGTCAAAATTCTCCTTAATATCAATTGCCACGTAGAGCTTTTTAATTTTTGCTGTTCGAAATACCTTATTGAATGGCGAACTTAAAAAGTTCTTATACGCACTTTTTTTAAATGTTGTTATATCCAATGTTTTCATTTCATCCAAATTGAATTCAGGCCACCTTTGAAATGAATCAATTTTGATTTTGTTTTTTGTGACTAGAATGAATTTTTGCTTTTCCATTGCCGCAAAAATGTGTATTAACAACGCTGATTTCTCCTCTAATTTTTTTTGAACTTGTTGAATATCTAAATAATTTAAAATTGATTGTTTTACGGACTTTTTATCTTCTCGTTTGAAGAATTTTTTATTCCGTAGTTTCTCCAAAGTTTTACTGTAATGGATATAGTTATTTAAAGCTTCATATCGCAGATTGTCAGACAAATTGGATGATTCCATTCCAAGCTTATCAAGCCAAATTTTAATTAATGAAATCATGGTTGATGGAGACTGACCATATGAGTCTAAATAATTCTTGTTTGTATAAATGAGATACCAGTGCCAATCATTGCGCAAGGAATTGTAAATTCTCATAACAGGATAAATTCTATGGTCAATTGATTTCTTCGAAATAATATTTTGGGTAAACGTTTGCAAAATGTTTAGCAATTGGATATTCTCTGCATTTAATTCGTGAATTGGATGATTTTCCATTCGCTTTATAATAGGCCATAAAATTTCATCACCATCTTTCTGCCTATTTGTGCAATAAAATGCCAAAGCAATCAAGCTCTTTATACCATTCGAAAAATTGCTGTCATTTTTTGATAAAGAACTTAAAGCCAAATAATATTCCTTTATCGCCTTATTTGACTCACTCAATTGGAAATTATAATTTGTGAAATCTGATTTTCTATTTCTTATAGTGTAACCAACGAGATCCATTATTCTGTTACCTTTTGATCTATAAATTATTGCTTTTTCTTGTTTAAAATGGGGAACTTGATTTATACAGATCAACGCAGTGTCTTGGTAATTTAAAATAAGTGGCAATCTGTGTTTGTAATCAAATTCAGAATTAGAGTAAAATTTGCCATTTACATTTCGATAGAGAAAAACGGTACCATAGATTTGATAAATAAAATGGAAAGGCACACTTTTTCTGGCTGTCCAATTTTGCCTCAATAATTCCATGGATTTATCCGAATAATTAACCGCTGAATCTGCCAAAATGTGATAATGAAAATAAGCAGCCTTTTGGGCAAAATAATAAGCTTTATATATTCCAGATCTCTTCTTTTTTATTTCAAAAGCATCTTTGGAAGTTCGATTGTATTCGTATAAATTCTCTGTCCAAAAATGAATTTTTGATTTCGTTGTTAAAATTTGGTATCGCTGATTTTTATCGAGTTTATTCTTTAGAAGATGATAGGATAACTGAAGCGCCTTATTCAGATTGCCCCTATTAACATGGTTCTCCAATTCTTTATTTAATCTTTTAAATTGACGAACATCAAGTGACCAAGATGTGAAAGTCATGAGGATTGCAAGAAAAGTGATAACGCTACGAATGGGCATTTTGAAATTTACAAAAAAAGAGGTTGATACTGAAATATAATTGCAGTTTGATTTTAACAGAATGAAATAAAATCTATTTCTACTAAAACTATTTTGATAAAAAATCAACTAATACAGCAGTCAATTGATCCAAAATAGACTTACATTGCAATAATTCATGCAACAATGCCCACATATGTTTGTATGCTGGTGGAATTGAAATAAACGATGTAAAAACGCTTTCTAGAAAAACATTCTAACTTTTAAATCTACCTTATTTTCTGGAAGCTAAATTAGAAGCATATTTGCAACGGTTCATCGGAAATGAAGCACATTTATCATAAAGCTTGTAATTAACAATAAAGTTTTAAACAAAAATCCTCCGACCAACTTTAGCTGATCGGAGGGTTTCAAACGACTACTAAAACTAAATCTATTGCAGCAATATTTTATCGTAATTTTTAAATTTCAACTACTACTTGTAAGCAATTTACTAATGACTTTCGCTGAATTATAATGTAATTATCAATTTTTAATCGCCACCTCTTTCAGATAAATTAATAAACCTCACCCCATTTGATTTTACATCTGTATAAATAACCCATTCGTAACCGTCTTTAAACATTGTTACATATTTATATTCCAAACCACCAAATGTCCACCCTTCATCTAATCGAAAGCCTAAAATAGGCATGTCTGGACCATCCTCTAATTTTTGCAATTTATACTTTTTAGTTTTCGAATCATATCTGTATTCATAAAAATAAACTTTATAATGATTATCAGGCCCACCATTATCCCAATAGGAAGTCATTACAAAAGCATCCTCTTGATAATTCAGTCCTAAATATGTCCATGTTTCTGTTCCTTGAAGTGACCAATCGTTTACAACGAGATTCTTTTCGAAAATTTCAGTTTTACCGTTACTTAATGTAAATTTTAATTTAAGAAAATTTTCTTTCACTTTACCATATTCATCTTTAGCTACTAATTTTTCGACTTTTGTAATTCTAGCTACTTTAACCTGTGCAAACAATTCAATACATGAAAAGAGTATTGCAATAAATAATAGATTTTTCATAAAAATTTGTTTAATTAACTTTCCCTACTCATCGGCTTTTCAGGTTCCGCCCTTGCTGAAAGCAGCAGCAAGACTATTTAAATTGTATGCAAAATAATCATACTTTAATGCAATTCTATTTCAGTTTGTATTTTTTTGGGTTTCCAACTCAAATTAAGTGTTCCATTTTCGCTGAAATAATAGGTTTTACGAATTTTATCGTATTTAATAGGCGCTTTAAATTCCTGCTTTAAGAGCTCAATATATTTATACAACATGCGTTCGGAGATTTTCACTTTTTTTGAAAAATCTTGAGGAGTTCCCGTTTTATCTTCTTTAATGAATTCGATTATACTCACTAACGTCCTAATTTTCATTTAGTTGTAATTTTTAATTTGCATACGACATCCATTCCCACACCAATTGCCCCGGCTCCTGAAATTGATAGGTTTGTCGAAAGCGGTTGTAAACTACAGGTGCATTTAGATCTTTTCTCAAGATACCAACATAATTGTAAACCATTCTTTCAGAAAGTTCCAATCGCTTTGCTAATTCCTTCGGCGTTCCCGTTCGTTCTTTTTCTATCAAATGAATGAGGTTCTTTATTTTGGAAATATTCATCGTTTGATTTTATATTAAGTCGAATAACTTTTAAAATTGTCCCGAAAAAAAATGAATCACACTTAACATATTCCCTAAAATTAGTTGCAAAAAAAATGTAATAGTGTGAAATATAAATTCAGTTTGAGGATTTCTTCTCTTACTTTTTTGCCAAAGCAGAAAAAAGAAAGATAACATTTTCTACTTTTGATAAGTGACGGAGGATCAAATCAAATATTGGAATCAATACGTTAATGGCAACAACAGTGCTTTAGGAGAATTGTATGAATTTCTATTTGAAAAACTTGTTTTCCGAGCCATTTATTATACAAGAAATCCAGAAACGGCACGGGACATCGTGGGTGAGTTATTCGTCTCTTTAGTTGAAATGAATTCTGACGAACGAAGACTCCATTGGTCGAAAGTTAAAAATGTATACGCTTTCCTTTTGACAATCGTTCGTAATAAATGTTTAGATTATTTAAAGATTGAAGCCGGCAGATTACAAATATTGAATCATCAAGAACTATACTCGATAAATGACACGCAAGAAATGTCAGATATAATTAAACATCTGGAACAATGCTTGAATGAACTAACAGCGGATGAACGAAAAATCATCAAGTTACATCTTAAAGGTTTTACAAATCATGAGATTGGTGATGAATTTCAAATTTCAGAGAAAACCGTTCGGAATAAATTGAGTTTATCACGAAAACGAATTATTAAATTGTGGCACCATATATGCCTTTTGATACATTTTATATGGAATTGAATGATTTAAAATTATTACTTCAAAATCCTGAACATTTAAAAAATGTAGTTAAAAAACTACGTTTGGATACAACACAATCGGAAGAGATTAAAGGATTTATTTCACTTTATGACCATTTTCATGGAAATACCTCGGAGATTGAAAAATACCTATCAGAAACGGAAAAATTATTCAAATCAACATCAACAAGCGGAAAAAAATACTTTGTTTTATTGAAATATGCTGCTGTTTTCTTAATTATTTTTGGAATTGGTTCGTTGCTTTATTTCAGCTATTCAGGATCGAATTCAAAAGAGAAACTAGAAATCGCAGGTTTGTATGAAGATCCTGGGATTCCAATTTACATGTCAGAGGAAACGAAAATCAACTGGGCCGAATTGATGTTTGCCATTAAGGAGAAAACTACTCAAGAGGCTGAAAAAGTTTGGCTCAAAATTGAAAAATCGGCAGCAAAAAATGATACTACCTTGTATTATGGCGGAATAGTTTACAGAAACCTCAAAGACTCAAAAAAAGCAAATTATTATTTCCAATTGAATTTAAAAACGGAAAGTGTTTTTCACGATCAAAGCTTATATTTTATTGCTATCTATACATGGGAAAACGGTCAATTAAAGAAGGCTAGAAAATTACTTATGGAACTAATCAATGCAGAAAACTTGGATATTCGCGAAGCTGTTAGAAAGCATTTGAAAAATGACTTCAGTTCAAATTAGAAAATTAAAAATCGATCCCCTCCTCACCCCAAGATCTAAGATTATTCATTTGATCACCTGTGATTAAGTTGGACAAAAGAATTTTGTAATCGAAATAATAGCAATTGTCCGATCCAGTTAATTGGATGTTCATCATTCTACCTTCTCTGCTAATCGTAAGAGATTTTTGTTCTGAATCGAAATATTGCAACCATTGATTTAAATCACCATTTAAACGAATGTCATTCACCGCAGTAATTTCATCACCAAGACTTAATCCTCCCAAAGCAGCCGGACTTTGAGGATGTATTGCTTGAACTACAAAATTTTTCCCTTTTGAAAGGACTTTGAATCCAAGTTTTGATTCAGAATATAAAGAAGAAGGTTTTTGAACCAATTCCAAACCAAGATAGTTCAAAGCATTCATAACTAATTCATCATATGGTCTTGTCCCATTGATATAATTCTCAAAATAATCATCAAAAGATAACCCAGAAACATCTTCTAAAATAAGCTTATAATCGGCTTGTTCATATCCTTTTTCCTGCTGCGCAATATCAACATAGAGTCGTTTCATGACTTCTTCAATTCCGTATTTGTTTTGGGCAGCTTTACGTATCATGATGTCCGCCACAAAAGCAAGCAAACAGCCTTCCGTATAAATAGAAACTTTTCTACCTGGAGCCCCCTGAACGTAACCATCCAACCAAGTATCTAATGAAGATTGAGCTACAGAATAATTGTATCTCCCTGGATTATCATAATGCTTTTGAAGTTGTTTATTTAATTCATTTAAATAAGTTGAAAGATTAAATACGCCACTTTTAAGAAGATACAGATCACCCATATAGGTTGTAACACCCTCGTAAACATAGCCAAGGGAAGAATAATTTTCCTTTTCAAAATTGTATGGATACATTTCTTTTGGCCGAATGCTTTTAACATTCCAAACATGATATAATTCATGTGATGAAACTCCTAGAAGCTCATTGTATTGGGATCCGAAAATATCATATGATGGCCCCAAAGTAATTACTGTACTTTTTAAATGTTCAACGCCATGATATGCAGCATACGGTAGTGAATGAATTAAAAAATGAAACTCGTTTGCCGGAAAATGACCAAACGCTTGAATTTGTTTTTGAGTGAATCGCACAAAATCTTTTTTAAGTCGATCCCAATCAATAAATTTCTGTTTGTTGAACCAAATGTGAAACTTAATTTGCTCGACTTCATACGTTTCCTTTGCTAAATAGTGGGAACAAATAAATGGACTATCAGCTAATTCCTCGTAATTCGTTGCAAAAAGTGAACTATTTTCAATTTTCAGAGAAGTAGCAATTTCCCAATTTGAGGGGATATTCAATTTCAAACAATATTCCTCATCTTTGGAGTTATCCGAATAGAAAATGCAATTAACAGGATTAACATATAATTGAGTTTCATCCAGAAAAGATGAACCTGCGTTTAGTTCTGAAGCAAAATATTCATACTCAATAAAAATCTCACTTTCATTTTCAGACTGAATCTCCCAAGAACTTTTGTCAATTTTCTTGAACTCAATCGATTTATTTTGAGAACTATAAACCCTGAAATTTCGAATATTTTTGGCAAAATTTCCTAATTCATAACGACCGGGACGCCAGACAGATAATTTTAAAATCGTAACTGATTCATTTACTGGGAAAATTGCTTTAAACTGAATGTAATGTTGATTTGGGAAATTGCAGTTTAACTCATACTGAATCATAACGATAAATATTATGCGTAAAGCTCTTCTTGAAGTTGAACAATTTTCGAATCCGCTAAATACTCATCGTAACTCATCATTTTGTCGATTATTCCATTCGGCGTAATCTCAATGATTCTATTTGCAACAGTATTCACAAGTTCGTGGTCATGCGAAGTAAATAGCAAGGTCCCCTGAAAATCTTTCATGGCATTATTTAAAGCTGTAATTGATTCCAAATCCAAGTGATTGGTTGGTTCATCCATCAACAATAAATTAGCTTTTGCCAACATCATTTTGGAAAGCATACATCTTACTTTTTCGCCACCGGAAAGAACAGTTGCATGTTTCATTGCTTCTTCTCCGGTAAACAACATACGTCCTAAAAACGTGCGCAAGTATACCTCTTCACGTTCCTCATCCGTTTGAGCATATTGACGCAGCCAATCAATCAAAGCAAGTTTTGACTCGAAATAATGGTGATTGTCATTTGGCAGGTAAGCTGTTGTAATTGTTGTACCGTAAGTAAATTCACCTGTATCTGCTTTCATGTTATCTGACAAAATCTCAAAAAAAGCCGTCAAAGCCACCGAATTTTTTGAAATAAATGCAATCTTATCCCCTTTATTGACAATTAAATTAATACCACTGAACAACTTAGTTCCTTCAACCGATTTAGAAAGATTTTCGATTGTTAAAATTTGATTTCCTGCATCTCGATCTTGATGAAAAGTGATACCAGGATAACGTCTGGAAGAAGGTTTAATTTCTTCCAAATCCAAATTGTCCAACATCTTTCTACGACTTGTTGCTTGCTTCGATTTAGCTGCATTCGCAGAAAAACGAGAAATAAACTCCATGAGTTCTTTTTTCTTGTCTTCAGCTTTTTTATTCTTATCCGCTCGCTGACGCGCCGCAAGCTGGGAAGATTGATACCAGAAACTATAATTACCTGTAAAAAGATTAATTTTACTAAAATCGATGTCGCAAATGTGCGTGCATACCGTATCTAAAAAGTGGCGGTCGTGAGAGACAACAATCACCGTATTTCTAAAATCCATTAAAAAGTCTTCCAACCAAGAAATTGTTTTTAGATCAAGGTCGTTGGTGGGCTCATCGAGAATTAAAACATCTGGATTACCAAATAGTGCTTGGGCTAAAAGGACACGAACTTTCAAGTCATTTGAAAGTTCTTCCATCAATAAATAATGCTTGGACTCCTCGATCCCCAAATTACTCAATAAAGTAGCTGCATCAGTTTCCGCATTCCAACCTTCTAAGTCTGCAAATTCACCTTCTAACTCTGCTGTTTTCATTCCGTCCTCCTCTGAAAAATCTGCTTTTGCATACAAGGCATCTTTCTCAACCATAATTTCATATAGACGTTTATGGCCCATAATAACTGTTTGCAAAACTTGACACTGATCGAATTCAAAGTGGTTTTGTTTCAAGACAGCCATTCTTTTACCTGGCTCCAACTCTACTCTTCCCGTAGTTGGATCTTGATCTCCAGTTAGAATTTTAAGAAAGGTGGATTTTCCAGCTCCATTTGCACCAATGACCCCATAGCAGTTGCCATTTACAAATTTCACATTTACCTCATCAAATAAAACTCGTTTTCCAAATTGGAGAGAAAGATTGTTAACACTAAGCATTTGCTATTTTTTTTTGCAAAAGTACGTAAAAATTAAGATTTAATTTAATTATAGCCTTCCTAACTATAAACAAAAAAGGCCGAAAAATCGGCCTTTAAAAGATTTATTTTTAGAATTTTAGTTCTTTCCGAGCATTCCTTTCTTCAAATCAGCAGATGCTGGTTTTGAACCAAGCCAAATAGCAAAAAGTGCTTTTTTGAATTCGATTCCAGGCATAGTACCTTTTACCGTTCCATTTTTCTTAACAACTGTACCTTTTTCAGGTGAATATTCCAAATGAATTTTGTCTCCAATCTTAAACTCATCTGAGAAAAAGCCCATGAATTTTTTAATATCAGCATCAGTAGCTTTGCCATGTCCTGCATTTTTAAATCCTTCCGTCGTTGATTCAATGAATTTTTCTCTTGTAACCATACTTGAGATTATTTTTATGTGAATTGCCTGTTCTGAATCTCCATAAATTATCTTCCCTGCATCATCTGTTTTCTTTGAAAGATATAATCCAGCAGCATATAAATCCATAAAATATTTTTCTCTTATACCGCCACCATTTAATTCGAGTGAAGTCTTTCCTATTTCAATGGTTGTTGGAAATTTGACTCCTCCGTAGGTTTTAGTTGATTGAGCACTTACGGATAGACCTACCCCTAAAAAAATCGATAATAATAACTTTTTCATAACTTTTAAATTTAATTTTAATTAATCCAATTTTCTAAACCAATTAATATTTCGAGAATAAATGTAAATAAAAATTCCTGAAACAAAAATATTAAATAACACCATTATTAATGGAACATTTGATGGAGGAACAAACAAATAACTTTGAGCAATATACAAAAAACAATAAATGATGTAAAGATGAAATCCGATTTCTTTTCTTCGTATCATTAAAATCGCACCAGCTAAACCAACTCCTGCAACTAATGAAGCAACAAGCGTATAGATGATGAAATTCTCATACATTGCGTCTAGCATTATTTGAACATTTTTAATCAAATCTTCCAAAAAATTGATATTATTCTTTCGTGCCTCTTCCAAAGACCTTGCCATTTCTAATTTAACCTCAGTAATATCCTCTTCTTTAGGTTTTCCTGCAATGAGAGATCGAATTCCTGATAAGATTGTCATACTCGTTCCGATAATTGATAAAATTCCGGTAACAAGCAATAACTGCGGGATTTTTGAGGATTTACTCGGTTCCTTTAATTCATTCATATCGTTTCATTTTTCTTAGGACAAATTGTTTCGAATCAATCATTTTTTCAGCACTATATTCATCTTGGCTAATGAAATTGACACTTTTTCGATATTCACGATAAAGGTTTTCAATAAAATCACTTGACATTACAGGCCTTTTAAATTCGAATGCTTGTGCCGCTGTCAATAATTCAATTCCTAATATCGAATAACAATTATCAACGATTCGAAAAAGTTTTGTTGCAGCATTTGCTCCCATGCTAACATGGTCTTCTTGCCCATTACTTGAATCAATTGTATCAATAGATGCTGGCGTACAAAGTTGCTTGTTTTGACTAACAATCGACGCGCATGTATAATGCACGATCATTAATCCAGAATTTAACCCCGGATTGGCAACTAGAAAAGCTGGCAAATCGCGTGTTCCTGAAATTAATTTATATGTCCTTCGTTCAGAAATACTTCCAAGCTCTGATATCGCAATTGAAAGATAGTCCATAGCAAGTGCAAGTGGCTGACCATGAAAGTTACCCGCTGAAACAACATCATCTTCATCTGTAAAAATGGTTGGATTGTCAGTTACTGCATTTATTTCGCGCTCAATCGTTTGCCTACAAAAATCCAAGGTGTCTTTGGTCGCTCCATGAACTTGTGGAATACATCTAAAAGAATAAGGATCTTGAACATGAACTTTTGGGCGATCAATAAGCTCACTTCCTTGTAAAATATTTCTAAAAAACGTAGCCGTTTCTATTTGTCCAGCTTGATTTCGAATCTCATTCACATTTTGCTGAAAAGGTTCTTTTCTTCCATCATAAGCTTCAAGTGATAAGGCAGCAACTTGATTGAATTTATTCCATAAATCATAACCAGACGAAAGGGTGTAGGTTGCATAAGCACTCATGAATTGCGTTCCATTCAAAAGCGCCAATCCTTCCTTTGATTTCAAAACAATCGGCTTCAAATTAAAACGATCATTGATTTGCTTTGATGGCATTTTATTTCCTTCAAATAAAACTTCACCCTCTCCAATTAATGGAAGCGAAAGATGGGCAAGTGGCGCTAAATCACCGGAGGCACCAAGACTTCCTTGCTCATAAACGATAGGAAAAATGTTATTATTGTAAAAGAAAATTAATCGTTCTATTGTTTCTAGTTGCACCCCTGAATTCCCATGTGCCAAACCCATGATTTTCAAAAGCAACATTCGTTTAACGATTTTCGTTGGAACTGCCTCTCCCATACCACAAGCATGAGACAAAACAAGATTACGTTGAAGTTGTTCTAAATCTTGATTGGATATAGCCGTATTGCAAAGTGAACCAAATCCAGTGTTTATACCATAGATTAATTTATCCGATTCAGCAACTTTTCTATCCAAAAAATTACGACAATCGACAATGGCCTTCTTTGATTTTTCCCCAAGTGTTATTTTATAATTCAATGAAAGTATTGATTCAAAATCATCAATACTTACCCATTGATTATCAATTGTATAAACACTCATATTTAAAGTTATTTCTTACTAAAATTAGCGAAGTCTTTTGCGAAATAGGTTAAGATCCCATCTGCTCCAGCTCTTTTGATACTTAAAAGCATTTCGCTTACCGCTCTTTCGTAATCTAGCCAACCATTTTTTGCGGCTGCATAAACCATCGCACATTCACCGCTCACATTGTATGCAGTAATTGGAATTGAAAAATTTTCGCGCAAAACATGAATGATGTCCAAATAACAAAGAGCTGGCTTAACCATTAACATATCCGCACCTTCTTCAAAATCTAGTTGACCCTCTAACAAAGCTTCTCTTTTATTTGCCGGATTCATTTGATAAGTTTTTTTATCTCCTGATTTCGGTGCTGAATTCAATGCATCTCGAAAAGGGCCATAAAAAGCACTGGCATATTTTGCCGTATATGACATAATACTGACATCGGTAAATCCATTCGAATCTAACATTTCTCGAATAACTCCTACCCTTCCGTCCATCATATCCGATGGACCGATGATATCAATTCCCGCCTGCGCTTGAGCCAACGCCATTTTTGCTAAAATTGGTAGGGTTTCATCGTTTAGAATTTTTCCATTTTCCACGTAACCGTCGTGTCCATCTGAGGAGTATGGATCCAAAGCGACATCACTCATCAACGTTAATTCAGGAAATGTTTCTTTGATCCTCCGAATAGCATGCAAATAGAAATTATCTTCTGCATAACTGTAAGAAGCCATTTTATCTTTTAAGGACTCATCAACAGCAGGAAAAATATCGAACGTTGTGATTCCTAAATTCAAACATTCTTCCAATTCAGGTAGTAAACGATCAATAGACCAACGAAAATTATTAGGAAGGGACGAAACTTCCTCTTTGATATTGCTTCCATCTTTGAGGAAAATGGGATAAATCAGGTTTTCAACACCTAATTTCGTTTCTTCTACCATATTTCGAATGGCAGCTGATTTTCTATTTCTTCTCGGACGTATATTCATCTACTTACATTAACATTCCGCCGCAAACATGCAACGTTTGACCAGTAATATAGGCTGACATGTCAGATGCTAAAAATACAGTGGCATTTGCGACGTCTATCGGTTGTCCCCCTCTTTTTAATGGAATTCCATTTCTCCACTCTTCAACCACTTTTTGATCCAAAGCTTCTGTCATTTCAGTTTCAATAAATCCAGGAGCAATCGCATTGCAACGAATATTTCTTGAACCAAGTTCGGCTGCTACAGATTTCGTAAAACCAATTAAACCTGCTTTTGACGCAGCATAATTTGCTTGTCCCGCATTTCCTTTAACTCCAACTACCGATGACATATTTATGATCGAACCACTTCGTGCCTTCAGCATTGGTCTCTGAACAGCCTTGGTTAAATTAAACGCAGACTTCAAATTCGTGTTAATCACTTCATCCCATTGCTCTTCTGACATTCGCATTAATAAAGTGTCACGTGTAATTCCTGCATTATTCACTAGCACATCGATTGTCCCAAATTCAGCAACAACATCATCAACAAGTTTTTGAGCGTCATCAAATTTAGAGGCATCTGAACGAAAACCTTTTGCTTTTCCTCCATTTGCAGTTAATTCTGCTTCCAATGCTCGCGCTTTTTCTTCTGAAGACAGATAGGTAAAAGCAACTGTGGCACCTTGATTCACACATTCCTCAGCAATTGCTTTTCCAATTCCTCGTGAAGCTCCTGTTATCAAAACAATTTTATTGTCAAGTAATCCCATAATTAATTTTTTTATCAAAAATAAGTATTACTATTCGAAATGATTCTCAAATAAATGAGGATTAATCAACATCAATTGTGAATTAAGACACAGACTGACTTGTAATAAATGAATTCAACTTATCTTTACATTATGAATCTCAGTGCTCCGCTTGCCGAAAGAATGCGTCCAAAAAAATTGGATGAATACATCGGTCAACAGCATTTGCTGGCAAAAGAAGCTTCCTTGCGAAGAGCATTGGACGCTGGTGTAATTCCTTCAATGATTTTTTGGGGTCCTCCTGGCGTTGGAAAAACGACATTGGCTCAATTAATCGCTGCGCATTTAAATAGACCTATTCATACATTATCAGCCATATCATCGGGAGTTAAAGACGTTCGGGAAATCATTTCAAGAGTAGAAAATGGCGGCATGTTTCAACCAAAAGGAACGATTTTATTTATTGACGAGATTCATCGCTTTTCAAAAGCACAGCAAGATTCTCTGCTTGGCGCTGTTGAGAAAGGAATTGTGACACTAATCGGTGCAACTACGGAAAATCCTTCTTTTGAAGTAATTTCAGCGTTGCTTTCGCGTTGTCAAGTATACAATTTAAAAGATCACACGAAGGATGATTTGTTGTTGCTATTAAATCGGGCCATCAAGGATGACGTCATTTTGAGTAAAAAAGACATTGAATTACAAGAAACAAATGCGCTTTTATCCATTTCCAGCGGCGATGCACGAAAATTATTGAATGTATTCGAAATCATCATTGGAACGTTTCAAGGACAACAAAAAATAGTGATCACAGATGAAGTCGTTCTTCAAAATGCCCAACAAAGTTTGGCGCGATACGACAAAGACGGCGAGCAACATTACGACATTATTTCGGCTTTCATTAAATCCATTCGTGGAAGTGACCCCAATGCTGCTGTTTATTGGTTAGCGCGTATGGTTGAAGGCGGTGAAGATCCAAAATTTATTGCGCGCAGACTTATCATCTCAGCATCTGAAGACATTGGCTTGGCTAATCCGAATGCATTGTTGATGGCTAATTCTTGTTTTCAAGCCGTAGATACAGTTGGTTGGCCGGAAGCTCGAATTATTTTGGCCCAGTGCACCATCTATTTGGCATCTTCACCAAAAGGAAATGGTGCGTATATGGCAATTAATCGAGCGCAACAAGTAGTTCAGCAAACAGGAAATTTGGGAGTACCTCTCCCCTTGCGAAATGCTCCAACTGCACTTATGAAAGAATTGGGATATGGGAAAGGTTATTTGTATAGCCACGATTACCCAGGTAATTTCGCAGAACAAGAATTTATGCCAGATGAAATAAAAGGAACTTCATTCTTTAAACCTGGAAGCAGTTCCAAGGAGCAGGAAATTGGAAATAACATCGAACGCCTCTGGAAAGGAAAATACAAGTAAAATGGCACGAACAGGTTATTATTTATTTGTTTATCCCTTGTCAAAATTACCGCTGTCAATATTGTATTTATTCAGCAGTTTTTTTGCAGTGATTTTGATTTATGTTTTTCCTTACCGAAAAAAAGTCATCCTAAATAACATTGAACGATCGTTTCCTGACTTGACCGTTCGACAACAAAAACAAGTTGCAAGAGACTTTTACAAACACTTTGCAGACCTTTTGGTTGAGGGCGTAAAAAACTTAACGATTTCAAAAAAAGAACTTCAAAAACGAATGATTGTTAAGAATCCTGAACTTATGCAAAAGCTGTTTGAGAATGAGAAAAACGTAATTCTTGTTTCAGGTCACTACAACAATTGGGAATGGCTTATCAGCGCCCAAAATTTCCTTTTTCCTCATCAGGCTTTTGGGATTGGTATGCCAATGACTAGCAAATTCTGGGACAAAAAAGTGAATGAACAACGAGAACATTTTGGAATGAAAGTCGTGCATGCCAAAAATTACAAAGCAGCATTTGAAGCATTCAAAGAGAAACCCTTCGCTGTCCTAAATTTAAGTGATCAAGCTCCTCCAGACGCCGAAAAAAGCTACTGGACAAACTTCTTAAACCAACCGACACCTGTACTTTTTGGAACGGAATTTATGGCCAATGAATATAACTTTGCGGTGGTCTTTTTCAGTACAAAAAAAATAAAACGAGGATATTACGAATTTGAATTGCAAACAATCACTGAAAATCCTAAAGCATTGAATTACGGCGAAATATCAGAAATGCATACTCGGTTATTGGAACAGGAGATAAAATCAAAACCAGAATATTGGTTATGGTCGCACAAACGTTGGAAACGAGCCGTTCCTGATAATTTGGAAGAATTGAAGCAGAAGCAAAAGGAGTTGTTTTATAAGCGGTTTCGTAAATCATGATTTCAATCATTCACAAAAGTTATGTTCCTAAGCAACAACTTTCATCAAGCGTTAACGAAGGGTTAAGCGAAGTTGCGGTTCGCGAGAGCTATGCTCGAGTAATAGAACCAAAGGACGAAGCGAAAAACCAAGTGATTCGAAGAAAACGCCTTATGAAAGTTGAAAAAGCATTTTTTGACTTACTTTTTTTGCTTTGGAAAAAAGTAAGAAAATCAAAATTAGTTTCGTTTAAAACCTTTATTGTTGTTTCCAAAGTTTACTTTATCGTCCTAATAAATGGAATAAGTAACTCAACAGCATTCAGTCAACAAAATAAAATAATTCAATACTCCCAAAAAGCAATCCACGCCCGTGCCTTTGACGATCAATACATTGGAACTAATAATGGTGAAATATATCGTTTACCCGATTTTGCAGTGGTAAATAAATTCGACACTTTTCCTGAAATTAGAGACATACATTCAACTATAGAAAATGAAATCATTGCGATGCAAACTGGCGATAAAGGTGCTGTTATTCACATTGATAATCAAGGAAATATAAATCGAGTTCCATTTTACGAAAACAATGATACGACCAAATCGATTTTTCTAGATGGAATGTCCTTTGCAGGAAATATCGGCTTTTTGATGGGCGACCCGGTCAACAGTCATTTTTCTCTTTACAAAACGAGGGATTTCGGAAGAACGTGGACTTCTTGCGAAGGTAAAATAAAAGCTTACTCAGGCGAAGCTGCATTTGCGGCAAGTGGCTCAACGGTTGATATAATCAACGGTGATTTTTCATTTGTAAGTGGAGGTCTGAAATCGCGCTATTTTATTAGTTCTGACATGGGCAATTCATGGAAATCCTTTGAAATCCCTTTCCCATCTTGTGAATCATGCGGTCCCTACTCGATGTGTTATTTACCTAAGAAATCAACGAGTTTCGTAAAAGATTCAAAAAGAATTGTTGTGGTTGGCGGCGATTACAAGAAACCAAATGAATCAAAAAACACTTGCTTTTATTCATTGAATGGCGGAAAAACCTGGAAAAAACCTAAAAAATCACCCAATGGCTATCGCTCTTGTGTTATAGAAGAAAACGGAATTTTGTATTGTTGTGGAACGAATGGAATTGACTTCTCAAAAGATTTTGGAAAAACTTGGAATTCACTTTCAAAAGAAAATTGTTTTGCATTATCTTCGAATGAAACTTCGATCTTTGCTACTACTACAAATGGCAGAATTATTATATTTAAGAAAGTTGAATTAAATTAATTAATGACTTTATCTTTATTTAAATGTTCTTTTATTTTTCTCAACCCCAGTCTCCAAATATAAATATCGAAAAAGATGAAAATTAGTAATAAAAGTAATGCAAAAAGTGGATTCGTTTCTCCAATAGAAGAAGAATACATTAAAATGAAATCGAATAATCCGTGTAGAAGAATCGGCACTGCAAGACTTAACATAATGTGCTTTGATGCTTCTTTACCTTGTTCAAACTTGCTGAGCGATAAAAAATAACCCATTGGAACTGCAAAGAGCATGTGCCCTGGCACGGACATTATAGCTCTGAGTGCAGCGACTGAAAGCCCAGCTGAATAACCTTCTTTAACAGATGTTCCGTATACGTACATTAAGTTCTCAACTAAAGCAAAACCCATTGAGATAAAAATCGCATAAAGTATCCCGTCATAATACTGATCAAAATGTGGCGCACGTTTTATCAACCAATAAAAAATAATCCATTTGGATAACTCTTCCGGAATACCAGCTTCAAAAAAAGCAGAAAAAAAAGATTGAAGAAATCCTCCTGTAAAAAAGGATCCAATTGGAGAAATTGGATAAACTATAATTAATGTAAGAAGAATAGATAGCACGCCTCCAAAAAAAGCTTTAACCAACATTTTAATTGGCTCTTTTTCCAAATCATGCCTGTATATTAAATACATTATAAAGAGAGCGGGCGCAACAGCAGATAAAAATAAAATCATTAGAAATAAAATTAATATAATAAATGTACATATTTTAAATACAAAAAATTCATTTTTTTTGTATTTTAAGGCTCAACTAGTAACACTTTGTAAATTCTCAAACCTTCTTTTCGAGAACAGGCATTGAAATGCCACCACTCGGTTTGAATATTTCGAAATGCTCCTTTGTGCATGACTTTTCTTAGCAATTCACGATTTTCTACATGTTGTTTTGATAACTCTCCAGATTTAAGAAAAAAAGATTCCATCTCGGGATAAGCGATTTTTCGAATATCATCGTAACCAGCTCCCATATCCAAGGGTTTACCTTTTTCGTCACAAATTGTAATGTCAACAGCAGCTCCCAAATTATGTAAACTTCTATTTGTTGGATTGGAAACAAATTTTCCTCTTTCACGAGGAGGGAGTGAATCGAGGGCGTCCCACATTTTTTGCTGCACACTTACAGGTCTGGCAGCATCATAAATAAGCAGTTTATAACCGGGTTTAATTGAGGATAAGTATTCTTGGCAAATAGATAACCTCAAAGCAACATCCTTCTGAAGATAGGCCTTATTAATTCGCGAATACAATTTCATCTTCATAAAATTATCCTCTGTGGCATATTTTAGCTCAACCAAAATCGATGAATTTATTAATTGAATGTCGACCAAGTTATTTACTTTCAGAATATTACTATCTACAAAAACCGAATCTTCTTTTATTTCATTTTTTACCAAGTTGGTTTCTATTGATTTTGGCTTAGGCTTTGATTCGTTAACTTGAGAATGACAAGATAGTAAGACAGTTATTACTAAAAAAAAGATAATTGATTTCATGAAATTAAAGATCGCTAAAAACTTATTTTTGAAAAACTGAAATAGGAATTTTTAAAATTCAAATACCTAAAAGAGTTTTTGTTTCAGAGGTAATTCGATTTCTTAATTTTTCAGAAACCGGAAATAATGGAAGACGCATTGTTTCATCCATAATGCCGCGTGTATTCAACGCAACCTTGACTCCGCCTGGATTACCTTCTTCAAAAAACATTTTTGTAACGGGCAATAAATCATAATGTTCTTTTCTCGCTGTATCAAGATCGCCTCTCAAAGAGGAGTGAACCATTTTTGAAAACTTCTCAGGAAAAGCATTCGCAACAACTGAAATAACACCATCTGCACCAGCTGCTATCAAAGGCATTGTGATTGCATCGTCTCCGGACAATAAACCGAATCCGCTTTTTTTCAAGCGTATGACTTCCATAATCTGCTCCATATTTCCAGAGGCTTCCTTCATTGCAACAATATTTGGAATTTCTGCAAGCGCTAAGGTTGTTTCAGGTAAAACATTCGAACCTGTTCGACCTGGAACGTTATAAAGAATAATTGGCAAATCCGTACAAGATGCTAAGTATTTGTAATGCTCAAAAATACCTTTTTGAATTGGTTTATTGTAATAGGGTGAAACAGATAAAATACCATCAACTCCAGCAGGTAACTTTTTTAGATTTTCACCAACCAATACGGTGTTATTTCCACCTACACCATAAACGATTTTCAATTTACCTTTATTGGTATCAATTACTGTTTGTAAAACGCGTAATTTTTCTTCCTGCGACAAAGTTGGTGATTCACCTGTTGTTCCTTGAACAACAAGAAAATCTGTTCCACCATCGATTTGTAATTGAACTAATCTTGCAAGGGCATTATAATCAATTGAAGAATCTTGTTTGAAAGGCGTTACCAGAGCAACACCCGATCCTGTGAAGGGATTATTCATAAATCGTTATTTTTTCTAATGTATTAATGACAAAATTCAACATTTCAGCTGGTTCTGTTGACTCAGCGTTTAGTTGTAAATCAAAATGGTCATTATGTTCATTAACCAATATTTTTCGTTTACAAAGTGCTGATTTGACTTCTTTAAAAACCGGTCGATCGACATTTCCAAACCAAATTAAGACATCATAGTCACGCTTAAGTTCTGACTCTAATTGAATATCTTTCAACTTTCCCCAAAATGAATAATCATTTGGTGAATTATAATAAATCAAAAAATGCGGCGGCAACGTGTTTTTATCAACCTCTTTATCAATATTAACGACGATAATCAATCGATCCACATTACTGTCATTTAACATTTTATCAAGAGACTTGCGATACCCATTCAACTGATCCTCATCTTCGTAATTGAAAACGACCAACAAAGAACGTGTCGCATTCCATATGTTTCTTTCTTTCATGAACTTATGAGTTTTATAAATTCATCCTCACTTAAAATTTTAATTCCCAATGCATTTGCGGCTTTTAATTTGGCTGGTCCCATGTTCGCTCCAGCAATCAAATAATCCGTTTTACCTGAAACAGATGACCCATTTTTTCCACCGTTCTGTTCAATTAATTCTTTGAGCTCATCACGCGAAAATGTTTCAAATGTTCCTGAAACGACCACAATTTTGCCCTCTAATTTAGCAGATATTTTTTCTTTTTCTTCTATTTTAAATTTCAAACCGAAATCTTTCAATTTTTTAATGATCTCAAGATTTGATTCATCTAGAAAAAACTGCTGAACTGAAATTGCGATTTTCTCACCTATTTCGTCGGTTTCAATTAACTCTTCATAACTCGCCTTTATAATTTCATCAATATTCTTGAATTGTCGAGCTAACTTTTTAGCAACCGTTTCACCTACATAACGAATCCCAAGTCCAAACAAAACGCGTTCAAATGGAATTAATTTTGAATTTTCGATGCTTTTCAAGAGATTGTTGGCAGATTTTTCTGCCATACGTTCTAGGTTTATGAGTTGATCAAAATTCAATACATATAAATCTGAAACATTTTTGATTAATTCTTTAGAATAGAGCAATTCAATGGTTTCGGAACCAAGACCATCGATATTCAATGCTTTTCTACTTATAAAATGTTCGATTCTGCCCTTAGCTTGCGGTGGACAATAATTTTCATTTGGACAATAGTGCTGGGCCTCTCCATCTCTACGAATTAATTTTGTTTGACACTCCGGACAATTTTCAATAAATTCAATTTTCTGGCTAGCTTGTTCACGTTTTTCATCGTTCACACCAACAATTTTTGGTATGATTTCTCCGCCCTTTTCCACAAAAACAAAGTCTCCCTGATGCAGATCTAGCTTTTCAATTTGATCTGCATTGTGCAAAGATGCTCTTTTAACTGTTGTTCCGCCTAATAAAATTGGCTCCAAATTCGCGACTGGCGTTATGGCACCTGTGCGACCAACTTGATAAGTTACTTCTAGTAATTTTGTTTCTACGCGATTCGCTTTAAACTTAAAAGCAATTGCCCATCGTGGAGACTTAGCTGTAAAACCAAGTTTTTGTTGCTGATTGTAGGAATTTACTTTAATTACGATACCATCAATTTCAAAAGGCAAATTCTCTCTTTCTTTATCCCAAAAATGAATGAAATCCATAATTCCTTCGATGGAATTCGTTCGCTCGATGAATCGATTTTTTTCAAGCGGCACCTTAAATCCCCAATTTCCAGCTTTTGAGACGGCTTCAAAATGTCCATTCAAGTTATGATTTACGCCATAAAGCCCATAGAGATATGAATCCAAACCACGATCGGCAACGATTTTCGAATCTTGTAATTTAAGCGTTCCAGAAGCCGTATTCCTTGGATTTGCAAAAAGAGTTTCACCAATTTCTTCTCGTTCGGCATTTAATTTTTGAAATTGCTTTTGAGGCATGAAAATTTCGCCACGTATTTCAAAATCAGCAGGGAAATCACCCTTTAGTTTTAATGGGATTGAACGAATCGTCCGAACATTGTTTGTAATGTCTTCTCCCTTTTCTCCATCTCCTCGTGTAACAGCTCTTACAAGTTCTCCGTTTTTATATTGAATTCCGATGGCAACTCCATCATACTTCAATTCGCAAACAAATTCTATATCTTCATCAATTGTTTTCTTGATGCGATTTTCCCAATCGGTAATTTCTTCCTCTGAATAAGAATTAGAGAGCGAAAGCATTGGGAAACGATGAACGATAGTTTCGAATTTTTTGGTGATGTCCCCTCCTACTCGCTTTGTTGGACTATTCTCAGATGCAAATTGTGGAAATTCCTTTTCTAACTCTTGAAGCTTTAGCAACAACATATCGAATTCGTAATCCGAAATTTCTGGATTACTCTCAACGTAATATAAATAATTGTGTCGATTCAATAAATCGGATAGGCGCTCAATCTCTATTTTTGCTTGCTCAGCATTCATAGTATAAAATTACGCTTTTTGCGCTTTCAACATACGTGTTTTACCTTGTAAATCTTTCCGCAATTCAATATTGACAAAACCAATTTCACTAACAATTTCTTGAATTTGCTGAGAATAAAGTGGATTTAACTCAAAAAATATATGCCCTTTCTTATTTAACTTTAACCAAGCCAATTCCGCAATACGTTCATAGAAAATAATGGGGGATTCATGCTCCACGAATAAAGCGAGGTGTGGCTCGTATTTCAAAACATTTTGAGACATTTCAGCTTTTTCGTAATGAGCAATATATGGTGGATTTGAAACAATAACATCAATTTCTGAAACAGAGTTCCAAAAAAAATGAGAGGAATTCAGTGCATCAGCTAATTCGAATGTTACATCAAGCTTATTTTTTAACGCATTTGACTTTGCAAGTTCATTTGCATCATTTGAAATATCAAGACCAAAAACAAGCGAATTTTTAAATACAGATTTCAATGCCAAAGCAATACAGCCAGATCCGGAGCAAATATCCAAAATTTTAGCAGGACTATTCGTTTCTGCAATCCATGAAACCAATTCTTCTGTTTCGGGACGCGGAATCAATGCACGCTTATCGCATTGAATCGTTAGATTGTAAAATGATGTTTCACCCAAAATATATTGAAATGGCTCATTTGATTGAAGTCGCTTAACGAATGAACGAACATAGAGTAAATCAGATTCGGATAATTTGAAATCTTTGACTAAAAGAAAATCAGTTTTACTCCATTCGAAACGTTTGCATATTAATTGCTTCCACATCGACTTTATTTCTGATTCAGAAAATAGTAAAGTCAATCGTTCTTTAAAGTACCCTTTAGCCGACTCAATGGAATTATCCTTCACAAACATCACTCTTTCCTTAAATCGATGAATTTTTGGATTTTTTCATTCTCAATAAGAACGGTCAAGTTGTAATAAGCAATTTTCCAAACCCCTTTTTCAAGTATGCATATTCCGCTTCCACGACAACCCATCATCCATGTATCCAAATCTTCGTCAAACCAAGCCATTTTTCGATCTTTGGTAAAAACCCAATTTCTTTTAGTCGGTTTAAAATCCCAAGCTTTTCCCTTGTCAAAATAAGGTTTGCAAAATGTATAAAATTGATCTTTATTCCACCTTTCTCCGGGTGCAGTTCCGAGAAATACAAAATTATCGGTCATGACTCCAAAATAATCACCCAATTTAGTATTTGCAGCATCCAAGTGCCATTGGTTAATCAATGTATTCAGATAAAGCGTATCAGAAATAGTTGAATTGAGCTTGTTTTTTTTCTGATTCCATGATATAAACGACTGGCAAAGAAAAATTAACAGGAATAGAATATTGAACCTTTTTTTCATTTTCTCGAAAAAAAATGCAAAACCAATTGAATTATTTTTCGCTTGATTTTGCATTAAATTATTTTGGGAATTACTTTTTAGAGCTCTCTAGCTTTTGACAAGCCTTAACCGCATTATAAACATTCACAACACCACCCGTAACTGATTTCGTAGCGAACTCCTGAACATTATATTTTGTTGAAGTCGAAAGCATTACATCCTTTATTTCTTTCATTGACAACGTTGGAAAGTATGATTTCAACATCGCAGCAACACCAGAAACCATTGGAGCAGCCATAGATGTACCTTGAAGGTTTTTGTAATCACTTTGCGGAACAGAATTATAAATTTCAAATCCTGGAGCAAAAACGTCAACACGAGTTTGACCAAAGTTAGAAAATGAAGCAACTAGTTCTTCCTTATCCTTCGTTGACGCTCCAATTGTTAAGAAGTGATCCAAAGGAGCTTCTTGAAACGAGTAAAGTGACGTAGGATAATTCGGTTCAATATCAATATCTTTCGCATCATTTCCAGCGGCATGAACCAACAAAACTCCTTTTGAATCAGCATATTGAAATGCTTCAAAAACCTTCTCTTGGTGCGGAGAATATGCTTTACCAAATGACATATTGATTACTTTAGCACCATTATCAACCGCATAACGAATTGCCAAAGCAATATCTTTATCCTGTTCATCTCCGTTTGGAACGGCGCGAAGAGACATGATTTTCACATTGTCTGCGACCCCATCACCACCTTTGTTATTTCCACGAATGGCAGCAATAATTCCAGAAACGTGCGTTCCGTGCAGAGCATCCGGACCTTCAACATCTGAATTTCCATAATTTGTATCAGTAAAGTCATCTGGATTATCGCCAATTAAAGCGCGATCATCGTAATTTACATTTAAGTTGTAATCCAATTGATCGATAATATATTTCTTAGTTTCTTCATCAAGTGCGCCCGATTTTACCATCTCTAAATATGGTTCGTATTGTGCGCGCTCACTTTCAATTTCGTTTTTAACATTTTGATAAAGTTCAAACTCAGCGTCGCTTTTGATGGTTGCAGGATCTATTCCTTCATATTTATCCATCAGTTTTGCAAAAATCCTTGTTTTCTCAAGTCGAGCAGCATCGAGATTTTCTCCTTTGCTATTACCTAAAAAATTCCAACCATGAATATCATCAACATATCCATTTTTATCATCATCAATTTTGTTATTTGGAATTTCTTTGGTGTTCACCCAAATTTTACCTTGTAGATCTTCATGCTCAATATCAACACCGGAATCAATTACGGCGACAACTACAGATTCAGATTTTTTCTTTTTGAGCAAGCCATAAGCTTTATCTGTTTGCATTCCTGCTCCATCCTTGTTATACCAGTTTAACGTGCCAGGTATTGCTTGAGCTGATAAATTCAAGGAAATTGAAAAGGTAAGTAAATAAAGCCCTATTGAGATGATTCTTTTCTTCATAAATTAGTTTTTTTCAAATATAACCAAAAAGTTGAAAGACGTTGCAGAATCAATAACTAAAAAACCGAGTAAAGTTCTTAAATTCGTAGTAGTTTCTCATTTTAAAAATGATTTATGAAAGCGCTAATTTTCTTTATTGTTGCCTTTTTTTCACTTTGTTTACCTGCAATTGGACAAAACAACTTCTTGAATTTAAGGGATTATTTGAATGGTGAAACAAATGAATTAATAAGCTCTTGTCTTCCAAATAATAGAGAAACAAGAGACTTTTTAACACAACAGAATATTACCATCAAATACCAAACAAAAAATTGGTTATACTTCACTGCAAATTCAACTTGGCTGAGAGAAAATAAAAGCGAAAAAGCGCTAAAAAACTTTTATTTTGAGTTTACGAATCCAACCTCATTATCCGATTCTTCAATTGTTCGACATAAAATAAATCTCGTGCATCAAGGAGTAAATCTAGACACTTCCTATACTGGGAAAGGAGTAATTATTGGAATCGTTGATCAAGGAATTGATTTCAATCACCCTGACTTTAAATTACAATCCGGAAAAACAAGAGTGCTTCGTTATTGGGATCATACAACAAATGGTACCAATCCACCTCAACCATACAATTACGGTGTCGTTTGGGATAGTTCATCCATAAATAATGGCACTTGTACGGCGCTTGAATCAGGAACTATTCATGGGACAACTGTTTCTGGTATTGCTAGCGGAAATGGAAGAGCAAATAACAAAAATAAAGGTGTAGCACCAGAAGCCGATATTATAATTGTTGAGACAAATTTCAACCTACAAAATTGGAGTCTTTCCATAGCTGATGCTTGCGATTACATATTTCGAGTAGCAGATTCACTGGGAAAACCTGCAGTTATTAACCTATCCCTTGGTGGCTACCTAGGAAGTCATGACGGAAAAGATCCAGCTGCGGAGTATATTGACTCGTTGCTTGAAGCTAAAGAAGGGCGTATTGTGATTTGTGCTGCTGGAAACGCTGGAGACAAGGGTAAATTTCATGTTCAAGTTAATGTGGATCAAGACACTTCCTTTTTTTGGAACAAAAACAATCCAGGCGTAACCTATGTTGGAAACAATAAAATTCTATTTGATTTATGGGCCGATTCGTCGGAAGCTAATGTAAATTTTGCATTCGGAGCTGATTTACCTGATCCGACCTACGGCTTTAGAGGTCGCACAAACTTTCATCATTTTTTAGAGGATTCCCAGACATTTCCAATGATTTACGATACACTTTATAGTTCATCTGGAAATCGACTTGCTTTGATAGAGACTTTCAGAGAATTTGAAGGAAGCAATTTTCACATGCAAGTTGTTTTTAGAACAATCGATTCCCTTAACTTTTTATACCGCTTTGAAACCTTTGGTTCAGGCTCGTTCGATGTATGGGGAGGTTCTTGGCAAAAACTGAGCGATTTTGAAACCACAATTCCTTCCCTTCAAATTATGCCTGAAATTGAAAACTATGTAATGCCAGATAGCCTGCAGTCAATTGTTTCTTCATGGAATTGTTCGGATAAAGTAATTTCAGTTGGAAACATTCGAAATCGCTTAAATTACCTAGATAAAAATAACAACGTTTACACACCAAGTTCAACTGTTGCAGTTGGCCAATTAGCTGAATCAAGTAGCAAGGGACCAAGTCGAAATGGAATTGTTAAACCCGATGTTTCGGCAAGTGGAGATCTTACATTGGCTTCAGCACCTTTGGCATTTTTATCGAATGCTGTCAATAATCCTTCTATTGATCAAGGTGGTTTTCATGCAAGAAATGGTGGGACCTCTATGGCTTCTCCAGTCGTAGCGGGGATAGCTGCCCTGTATTTACAAAAATGTCATAAGGCAACTTATGCGGATTTTAAAACCGATATTTCAAACAGCGCTATGTCTGATTTCCAAACAGGGATTACTCCCAATTTTGGTTACGGTTATGGAAAAGTCAACGCACATGAAGCTATTTTGCAAAAACATCAACCTGTATTTATTTCTGGACCTTCCGGAATTTGCGCAGGAACTACCGTTTCATTGGGTTATACAACTTCAATGACTCCAGTATCTATCTTATGGTCTAACGGATTTCAATCGAATTCAATAAATACGGCAATTCCAGGTGGATATTCAGTTACACTTACTGATAATTTGGGATGTAGAACGAAAGCTACAAAAAATTTAACTTCATATCCTTTACCTTATGTTGATGCAGGTCCAAATCGAATCATTTGTCCAGCAACTAGTATCACCCTCATCGGCACAGGTGAAGCAACTACATACTCATGGAATCAAGGTATTCAGAACAACACACCATTTTTACCTGTTAATTCTGGATATTATGCCGTTACAGGAATAAATAGCAACGGATGTTCAGCAAAAGATTCCTGCTTTATCGATTTCTTTACCGTACAACCTGTTTCTTACAGTGAATCCGTTTCAACTATTGGAACCCAAGATTTAGCATTCAATGTTTCAGCCGGAAATCCAAATGGCGGAACTTATTCAGGTTCAGGAATCATTGGAACGAGTTTTCATCCGGGATTAGCTGGACCAGGAGATCACTATATTGTATACTCGATTGTTGATGCTAATGGGTGTATTTCGTCCGACTCATCTTTAATTACAGTTTATGATAATGTTGAAATTGTAGAGCAGATATTGGAAATAAAACTTTTCCCAAATCCTGTTCAAGAGAATCTTTATATTTCTACTTCCAGCCCAGTTGAATTAATTTGCTATTCAATCGAAGGGAAAGAAATAACAGATTTAAAAATTGACAAAGAGTTTATTCTGAATACCTCGAATTTTGCATCTGGATTGTATTATTTAGTTCAGAAAAACATACCAAATTCGCGTTCATTTTTCTTCATAAAAAACTAATTGGATGAAGTTAATCTATTGCATTCTTACAACTTTTTCGCTGACAGCCTCCATTGCTCAGTCTGGAATGATTTCACTTGGCGGAAGAACAACCGTTTCATTATTCAATGATGGAGGAACTGATAATTTAGGTACCGGACTTGGTGGGCAGTTTCGCTTGCAATTTGCAGATCGCGTAAATTCAGATTGGTTCTTCGATTATTTGACTAGTGACATCGGAACAGTTGGCAATCGAACGGACTACCACATTGGATGGAGTGTTTTGTTCTACCCATATCTAAATGACAAAAGATCAATTTTATTGAAGCCATTTTTTCTAGCTGGACACTGCTTCGATTATACGCGGTTTGAATCAAACTTTAATCCTGCTAATTTCGATGAGCGATGGAGCTCAGCGGTTCAAGGTGGAATTGGAACACATTTGAATTTGACTCAAAAGCTTGATTTAACGATGCTTGCTCAATATATGATTCATTTGGGTAATCATATTCACGCGGAGGCAGATGGACAGAATTTGATCATCACTGAATCACACGGCGCGAGCCTTGAAGGACATGTTTTATTAACATTTGGCATTAACTATAAAATTGGAGAACTATGGTAAAAACATTTTGTCTGATGTTTCTTTTGTCATCAAGTGTGGTAATTGCTCAAAATGAAAAACCAGAAGAAGACTATTTTAAACGTGGTTTGCTTAAAGCTTCAGCAACTATTTCTCCTGGTAAAATGCTTCAGAATAAAGCAAATTCCATTTATATTTCCGGTTTTTTAGAGTACGCTTTAAACGATCGATATAGCTTGCGCGGTGATGTGTTTCAATTCGTCGATGCAAGTTATTCGGATGCTAGTTTGCTTGAACCACTTTTTATGAATCGATTGTATTTTGGCGCTTTCCGTCATTTTGGTAAAAAAAATCTTAAATTTTATTTAGGTGCACAACACGGAATGACATTTATGCAATACTATCATAGTTACAATCAAGGAAATAAATTTTCCGTTGCTCCATCATTTTCTTTAAAGGTAGGAACCACTTTTTATATTTGGAAATACTTTCATTTTTTTGCCGATGTAACCTATGTAAATTCTGCCACGCGAGGACTTGTTTTTGGAGCTCAACGAATGGATGAACTTATTTTTTCTGCAGGATTAGGATTTCATTTGAATACAATTAAAAATTACCGTTTTATTGGGACTCCAAGTTTTTAAAATATTTACTCTTAAATTGTTTAAATTTTAAGTCGAATGCTAGGAGGGATTTTTGGAGATATTGTTGGTTCAGTTTATGAAAAACCTTTTCATAGAGCAATCGAAGGGTTTCATTTATTTCATCCCAATGCAAAGTTTACAGATGATACAGTGCTTAGCATTGCCACAGCCGATGCACTAATCAATAATAAAACATTTAAAGAAGCTTATTTAGATTGGGGGAGGAAATACCCGAGAGCTGGTTTCAGTAAGGACTTTGAATATTGGTTAGCTTGCTCCAACCCTGAGCCCTATCAAAGTTTTGGAAATGGTGCTGCAATGAGAAGCGGACCAGTTGGTTGGCTTTCAAAATCACTTGAGCATTGCCTTGAATTAGCTAAAAATAGTGCTATAGTCACACATGATCACCCAGAGGGAATTAAAGGAGCACAGGCAGTTGCAGCAGCGGTCTATATGTCTCGATTAAACCGTTCCAAACAAGAAATCAAGGATTACATTCAAAGTCAATTTTCATTTGACCTGAATAGGACGCTAAATCAAATTTCAATCAATTATAAATTTGACATGACCTCACAAGGATCAGTTCCTGAAGCGATAATATGTTTTCTTGAAAGTACTGGTACCGAAGACGCGATTCGAAAAGCAGTTTATTTGAATGGCGACACGGATACGCAAGCCTGTATCGCAGGTGGAATAGCCGAAGCCTTCTACAATGATATTTCTCCTGAATTGGAAACCAACATTTACTCTTTTTTGACATCAGAAATGACAATGCTAATCACGCATTTTCGAAGCAAAAAAAGCGAACCTCAAACTTAGCAGCGAATCGTCTTACTAAGCGATCCTCTAACCCACCCCCAACTCCATCAACAATTCCTGGCGCTCGTCTAGATTTAGGTAAAGAAGATCTTCGATCATGCCATATGACGTCATGAAATCTCGGTAGATGTGGAATTTTTCTTCGCGTGTCTGGGTACTTAGGAAGAGTTGCATTTCACTTTGTATGAGTACAGGATCTTCTGATTCGCTGAAACCAAAATCTTCGTAGTTCCCCATCAACCAATCATAAAAGTATTCCTCGTTGCTCAACAAACTTTGTTGTTGCATGGTAAAGGGAACATAGTAAATGGCTGTTTCTGTCAATTTGGTTTCATCAACAGTTTGGAGAATTTCGCGGAAATGGTCGTTGTCAAGTATATTGTTCATAGATTAAATTTTAGGAAAGTTTAGTTTTGGATTTCGTATACTAGTTAAGCTTATGACAATTCAATAATTGCCATTGCATCTTCCATTTCCAAATCAATGTCGTAATAATTGAAATTATCGTCAGTTGGATTTTCAGATTCAATTATGTGAAAGCGCAAGTTTTGAATTGGTAAAGGCTCGAAATACAAGGAAAAGCATGTCCAATCTTTAATTGATTCAAAATGATTTTTTTCTGGTGCAATTGGAACCCCTTCTGCTGATTTAAACATATACTTTTTTTCACTACCCAAAACATGCAGATAAGTTTGCGGTGAAATATCTATCCAACCTCCTTTTTCGTAATACCATTTTGCATTGTAACCGAGATCAATGCGCGTAAATTCGGAATTCACAAACAAACGCAAAAGTTGCGGATTGTCAGTATTTGACTTGTAATCCGAAATATCTAATAGTAGGTTTTTATTCATTGTTTTCATTTACTTCAATTGTTGAATGTGTTTCTTAAGTGCTAATGGTTTCTTCACGCTGATCTGCTTTCCATATGAAAGAAATAACCGAATCAATTCTTCTGTAGGAATCAGTCTAAAACGGATAATAGAAGAACCATTTTCATTTTTTCGAATTTCCTGAGATTCATGGATGGGATACGCCTGAAATTGATAGGTGGTATCGGCATCTGCCTCTATTTCTATTTCTTGAACTGTTATGTTTTCGTCATTTATAAGTGTGACTCCATAATAATCCTTCAACGCACTCTCCACCTCATTCGCATCTGTTTGAATGAATTTCCTTTTCAATAAAACAGGTGAATAAATGCTATCAAGTCTAAAGGTTTTCGTGCGACCCTCCTTTTCTGAATGACCAATAACGAACCATCTGTTTTCAAATTCTTTGATGCAGAACGGATGAAAAAGTATGGTTGAAAATTTACGTTTTTTGAACTGATAATGTATAAAACTAACAGGTACTCGGTCGCGGCAAGCATGATACAGTAAATCCACATGTTCATAACCCCTGGACGGTGGAGGTAAATGCGTTTGAATAACAGGCATTTTAACATTTTCAGTATTGTATTCCTCGAGCACGGCTGAAAGCACTTTTTCCATGGCATTTTTTAGTTTGACTTTCACGCGTGTGCCTCCAAGACTATTTAACAAGTCAATGGATTCCTTAATCGAATCAATTTCACTCTGATTGAGATTAATTCCGGTTAAGGTAAAATTTGGATCGCGATAAGCATAACCAAGGTGCTTTCGGTCGAAATAAATCGGTGCATCAAAACCATCGGGCGGCGACATGCGCATACGAGCAATGTCTTTCTGAATCGTTTCCAACGTAGTCTTAACTTGCATCTTTTCCCAACAAGCGTCAATCAGATCATCCATCGTTGGAAATGGTTTCATTTTATTTCGCAAGAGCATATCAATCACCTTGTAACGTCGATAGGCACTGTTGTTTACGGGCATATTTCGAATTTAAAATGGTTAAAATCAGAAAATTTTAAGAAAAATTATGAGGCAAATATACATTATTTTTTCATTCCGTATTTTCAATGCGCTTTGTTTTTATAGCTTTGACGAAAAATTATAATTATGGACACGACAATTAAGAAAAAGATTGAGGTTTTTCGTGAGCAAACGGATCCTCAAGTGATTAAACTTTGGAATCCAGATGCATTGGATCACACCAAAGACTTACGAATGAAAAGTATTGAATTCGGGGATGATTACACACGCATTGATTTCATCTTTCGATCATCTATGGTTTACATCAACGGTGGCTGGATTCAGATGGAACGAAACGCATTCATTCGTCCGACTGGTTCCACGACAAAGTATACCCTACTCCGCGCCATCGGAATTCCAATTGCTCCATTAAAGCATTATTTCAAGCACCAAGGTGAATACTACACTTATTCGCTCATATTTCCTGCTTTGCCAATGGATACAAAAACGATTGACATCATCGAAAAAGAGGCTGCTGGAACCTATTTCAATTTTTACGGAGTGGATTACTCAAAGTGGATGAAAATTCCCCATCCAATGGACGTTGAAAGATCGAATAACTAGAAAAACAATTTAAACATAAAACCATGAACGACTTAGAAAAATTATATTTGATCAAACAGCACATTCTAGAAATCAAACTGGAACTAGCAAAATTGGTGATTGAAAAGAAAGAAGTCATCCGGAATCAATACTATGAAAAAGCAGCTGATTTGCGCGAAAAGGAAAAAAAACTGCAAGATGTTATTCTGAATCAGGTCGAAGTATTTCAAAATCAAAAAAGAAACTTACCAATTGCCCCTGAAAACATGGAGCAACACGAATTATTGTTGTCCATTCTTTACGAAATCGGCGCCATCAATCCGGATAAAACGGCTTATAAAGCTTTGCGCGATGAATTCGTTATTGATATCAGAAATAAATTGATACTACTGAATGAAATTAAAAACAACTACGAAAAGGATAACAGGCTCGCGGATGCTACAGAAATTCAAAATCAGATTTTGGCGATTGGGGAGTTTTTAGCGAGCAATTCAACCTATGTGAAATGATTCTCTTTTTGCCTACTGTTTGAATTTTTCATGAAATAAATTATTTATTTTTGTTAATTTTAGTTCTGATTCTGAATTCTTTATAGAACAATATCTTTTAAATTAAATTATCATGAAAAGACCGTATCGACTTAGCTCTAACGACTTGGCTGGAATTGATCAACTAACCAAAATTTTTAACAAAGGAAATTTCACGATTGATCGGCTCCCCGAAATATACGTGGATGACGCCAACCCAAATAATTTTAATTTTTACAATGAAAGAAATAGGAATATCGATTTTTCTATTGATATTCTCGGCGTGTATACTGATTTCGTTAAAACAAAGAAACCAAAGGGTATTAAACGGTTTTCTAAGAAAATTTTCACTCAAGAAGGAACTATTATACTCTACTCGAAGCGAATTGAAGAGTTTGCACATCGATTTAATTTGGACAAAGACGCAGTCAATTTTATTGTATTAATCCATGAATTAGGGCACTGGTTTTGCCATTGGGCTGATTCAGAAGTGCATAATTTGAAAATAGAAGATGAATTTATTCAATGGAATAAAAAATGGTTCTTGGGTTATAATTTAAAGAACAGACGAACTGAGGAAGCTTTAGCTAATATATGCGTACATTGGACACTAAACAAGAGTAAATTAAATAAGCTCTTGGATACTTCTTTTATAAATAATGTCAAAAAAGCCTTCGAAACTCTTACTCCAAAACATGCAAATGGGGAAGTAAATACTCAAGACCCCTATGGTGCATATAAGTTATTGGCGCGATTTAAATCAACTTCGATAATTAGCAAAATCAATGAACTCCGAAGAAATTGGATGCTGAATGATGAAGAAATGATGGCTTTTCTTTGTTCAAATTCAAAAAACATTAATGAATATTACGAGAAGTTCAATTTTTCGAATAAACATGCTACAGCGAGAATTTTGAATCAAAGAATTAAGTCTATTAAATTAGACGATGAAATTTTTACAGGTTCTGTTTTTAAGCCAACGAGTGAATCTCAAATAACCATGGGAGAATTGGGAAGCCCTACTATATTTACTGATATCAATTTAAATGATCTCGATATCTAATCAGTACATTTTTTCAAAATCGCAGATATCTGTTTCCGCTATTTTTTTCAAGTCCAAGTTATTGGGAATTTTACTTACGCTTATTTTTTGATCTTTATAGCGGGATAAAACGTCCTCCAAGTTTGGTGATGTTGTTTTATGTTTTTTGTTCAACAATTCATCTTCATCCCTTGAGAGAATCACGGCATGGCCGAATTTGTCAATAATTTTATAAATTTCAATTTCTGATTTTGTTGATAAAGCTAAAATTTTATCTTTTATAATACTTCTTGGAACAGCATGTTCATGACGAAGGTCTTTGAACAATTCTATGCCTGCTCCCTTATTTTTAAGAAGTTGATTCAGCGCCCCAATTGACCAATATGGCTGACCTACATATTTTTCTTTCTTACCTTCATCATTTCGTTCAGTAACTGCCCAAAGTAAGCTATCAAGCAGAATGGATTGTATGTAAGCGTCAATCTGATTATTGGGATTAAATATCAGAGCAATTGCTTTGGATATAGCCTTTTTATTTTTGGAATTATATGAAATTAGCATGAGGTATGTTTTATTCTGGAATATTAAAGTTTGGTAAAGTGCGTTTTAAACTTTTTTTATAAAATTTGTTACACTTTACATCTTGAGGGACAAACTCCCAGTAAAAATTCATATAATCGTATTGATGCAGGGTTTCTTCTCTTTCATATGATTCATACTGCTTTGCTACTATTAGCCAGAATTTATAGGACTTTTTCAATTCATTATGAGCTAAAAGAAGAGCCAAGTAACCATCATCCTTCAATTGTGATAAAAAATTTAAATCTTTATTGAATTTACCACGAACTATAAAATTTTGATACTCCTTGAATTCATTCACTTTTAAAATAGTAGCGGCAAAATAGGATATATGAATTAAAAATTTAGCTTCGTTTTTAATAAAATTCGGAATCGAACTCCAAACTAAATCTTCGTTAAGCAATTTTTCAGATATTTGTTCGACAATTTTTTTCTTAAAAATTGGAGTTTGAGTTTTAAAATAATTTGAGTCTAAAAATTTCAATGAAAGACATAATCCGTTGGTGCATTCATAACTTATGTTTTTAATGACATACTTATAATCTTTACTGAAATCAAAGCGAATTAGTTTTTCTAAAAAACTTTTATTTTGAGAAATAAGCTGTGGTAAACATTCTTTCTGCAAAAACAAATGCCATTGGGCCCTTTTCGAAGAAAAAAATTTCTGATTTTCAGAAATATATTTTTTTATTACTGAAGCCAATTCATTGTTATTATCTTTCTCAGAGATAGATGCTCTTTCAAGTGGTAAAAGCTGAATAATATTTTGAGGATCAATTATAACATCATTTTTAATCCAAATTATTAATTTTTGATAGTCATCAAACAAATAATATTTATCAGACTTATTAAAATATTCGTTTTGATTAAATTTTTCCAGAAATGATTCCATTTAAGACACAACTATTTTTTTCAAAGATTAAATATTTTTTTACAATTCAAAAGGAATTATGTAACCAAATTTTAAAAATGTATTTTTCAAAAAAAAACTAAAGTCCAAAGTTACTGCACCATTTTTTAACGTAATCCAATGAGAAGTCAACTTTGCATTACATTATTTTTTTTGTTTTTAATTTATAATGCCAAATTATTTAATTTCTAAAAAAAATGAAAAGAGAAATTTTAGGCTCGATCTTGTTGTTTTCAGTGATCACTAGCTGTTCAAATCCGAACAAGACAAAAATTAACCCCTATGAATTTAACGCTCCTGAAGATATTCAAAAACACTTTAATCACAAGATAAAATGGGATGCGGTTCGACAAGAACGATGGAAAAATGGATTTCTTTGGGTTGATTCGATTGGAAATGACAAAATTATAGTGATTCATCATGAAAAAGTTTAATCTGTTTGCTTCGTTAATTCATAAAGGTTAGTATTTAAACGAAAAATCTTAGATTGAATGCTATTTCGAGAAAAACAATGGAAAAACATTTGTTTTTATTTTTGTTTTTACAATTTACAAAAATAGAGTTCTAAAGTTTTGAATATCAATTATTTAGAACTCAATTAGAGTGGATTCGGAGGGGTTAATTTCATTGAGCCCTTGTGACTAACGTGCAGTGGATAAAAGCACTGATTCACTTTGTTCATGCGCTACTTTTTTTTCTTGTTCTCATTTGAGCGAGCTCCATTCAAACATAAAAAAAAGCACCGATCTATCAGCCAGTGCTTTTATCAGAGTGGAGTCGGAGGGGTTCGAACCCTCGTCCAAACGACGAGTTTTCAAGCTTTCTACATGCTTATTTCTCGGTTGATTTTCGATTGCAGGGCGGACAAGAACACCCAAACCTGCAACTTAGCTACTGTGATTTCGCAAATGCTTAGTAACCTCACATTTACTAGCTCGATGGGATGAACTCCCGTATGGTAAACCGAACGAGCGGCAGTTTACCGGAAGTACTTGTCCAACCTACTGTGCTTCAGTCGGATTAAGCCTTATTTACATTCCGTAAATTAAGCAGCAAGTGCGTATGACGTATTGTCAATTATTGTTCGTGACAAGATATTATAGAGGTTCACCACAACCCTCTGCATGCTGACACTTGACTACCGCTATCGCTGTCAAATCCAATGTCGACCCCAAAGAACGTTACCAATTAAGGACGCACAAAGTTAGCTTTAATAACATGAATAAATTACAAAATGAACTTTAATTGTTGTTAAACAAATCCATTTTACCGATTCTTACTACTCCGAAGCCAAATAGCATAGCGCAGAAGCATTATAGAGATTAAACCTGGAAATATAATTTGAATGGTATTTAGCGGAACATCAATCGTCCATCCGTTAATTTGAAAAGGCACGGATCCCAATAAATAGAGCATCAAATGGGTAAATGACTCCCAAGCGGTTACCCCGGCAAAAAACAATACGATTTCTCTTTTTCCCATAATTCGAAATTTTATTCATAGATCTCATTTAATTCATCTTCTTGGGGTTGATTTTGTTTTTGATCGATTTCGGTGTGACGAATTTTCCCTCCTAAATTACTCGTATATGCTGCCAAACCAATTGAAACCGCTGCAACCAATAAAATTAATTGTGCAACAGATCCCGAACGTTCAGGTTTCTTATTTGCAATAAGCAATGCAATTAAAGATAAAACCGCGAGAACCATCATACAAAAAAATGTAGTTCTAGCCGCATTTGCATGAGCTTCAATGGATCGTTCAGAAACATCATAAATGTATTCAACACTCTCTGCTGCCGAATCACCTGTGAAATAGGCGATGATTACGCCAAAAGTACTTAAGACAAAAATTAAATAGGCAGCAACTTGCAGCTCAAGTGATTTACGAAACATTCCGGCAAGCAAAATGAATATTCCGATTGCTGTTCCAATTACTGGAATGTGATTGGTCAATAAATGAAGATGTGTAAGATTCATAACGATTGATTTTAAGGTTGATAAAAAGTAGGTTTGTTTTTAGTAGGCAATAATTGAATTTCAACACGGCGATTCATTTGATCTTCGTCATCGGTGCACATTACTCCTTTTTTACAACGATTGACTAAACGCGTAAAACCATAACCTTTTGCTGAAATTCGACTTTTGTCAATTCCTTGTCGAACGAGAAAAACGATTACTGATTGATTCCGTTTGTCAGAAAGCGTAAAGTTGTAGTCACCCTTCCCATGACTATCTGTGTGTCCTCCGAGTAAGATTTTGGAATCGGGATATTTATTCATTAGATCGGCCAAACTATCCAACTGATTGAAATATTCATTTCGAATAAAAGAGCGATCGAAATCGTAATAGATTGTCAATTCGTAGGGTTTATAAGGGAATGCGTTGTAATCAATTTTCTCTAAAACAACCTCATCTTTTATTTCGGGCTCAACTTTCACAACTTCCAATTCTGGAAGTTTGGGAGTCCAACCAATTGTGTAATCAGATAGCAAAAGTGTTGAATCGATTTTTTCATTAATTAAACTAAAATGATAAAGATCATCGCTCCCACGATTGGCTAGAGGGCGATTTGAAGAAATGTAGCCGGTTTTTTCATTTTGCAAAATCATAATTCCAAAATCGTCATAACTCGAATTCATTGGAGCTTTAAGCGGTTTTGCAGGTAAAAATGAATGAATATCTACTTTTGCCACACAAATATCCATCCCACCGTATCCCAAATATCCATCCGATGAAAAGTATAAATTTCCATTTTGATCCAAACTCGGAAAATTCTCTTGGTAGGCTGTATTTATTCCTGGACCCAGGTTTACCGGACTACCCCATCCCCCATCATTTTTTTCACAGTAATAAATATCAGTTGAACCATATCCACCAGGCATATCTGAAACGAAGTAGATTTTATTTCCATCTGGCGTTAAGTATGGATTGGCAACGGAATAGTAATCACTATTGAGAAAGAAAGGAGTTTCATTTTGCCAAGAACCATTTTTAAATGAGCGAATAAAAATTTTATTTCGTTCTATATTTAGCGTTTCTTTATCGGTTCCTTTCAAATACTTATCAACCCTCGAAAAAAACATCATATCGTAGTTTTTTGAAAACGAAATTGGACCGTCATGAAATTTTTGATTTATCTCTGGGACTTCAAATAGTCGCAAATTGTCCAATCTGGTTTCGCGATCTGTAATATCAGCCTGATAGAGATCTAGAAAATAACTTCCCGTCCATCCATATTTTCTTCGATGCTTTTCTGATTTTTGAGAAGATGAAAAAATGACTTGATTTTTATATCGAACAGGACAAAAGTCCGAAGCAGTAGAATTTACGTTCCCCATATTTTTGATTGAAATGGGTTGATCTGTAATACGATCTGCTTCAATCAACTCGATTGATTTTTTCAGCTTTAACCCTTGTGGATCCTCAGGTCTGATTTCTAGGAATTTATTTACTGTTGAAAGTGCCTCGTTAATTTTCCCATTCGTGCGAAGTGATTTAGCATATTCTAAATAATAATTTGGATCGGAATAAGTCCCAAATTCTTCGACTTTCGCAAATGCTGCTTCTTCATCCTTAAAATGCGAACTCATTTTGCGATAACAAGTCCCAAGTTGATAATACAGATATGCGGTCGGTTTACGATTGATTTTTCGTTGATAAATATTCGACGCTTTCGAATAATTCCATTGATTTAAAAGTCGGTCCGCCCTACTCTTTTGAGCATTTACACTGCTAAAAATCCATAACAGCATAAAAATTGAAATTGTTGTTTTCATATTAATTTGTATTAAAAGAATCGTGGATTTGACATTTTTGTTTTAACCGGATTGAAATCCCAGCCAATCATAAATTCGTGGGTTCCTGCACTATTGTATTTTTTATTTCGATTTAGAAAATAATCAAAGGAATATCCCAACCTGAAAAATCTGTTGAATTCATATTGAAAGATGCCAACGAGCATATTATCTGAACCTGGAATATTTATTCTATCGGCGAATCGATATCCCAAACCGAAATAATATTTCTTTTGATAAATCCCAACTGCATTTAAATCAAAGACCGCAGAATTGGCATTAACGAGTTTAACCAAAATTGATGGCCGCAAATTTATCGCAGGGTTAATTGGAACAACGATTCCTGATGTGAGATAATATTGCCTATAAAACCTTGAAAGATCGGAACCTACATTTGTTGATAGACCAAATTTTGATTCCATCAAATGATTAATACTGAAACCTGCATAAAACCTTTCTTGGTAATAATACAGGCCAACCGCTGCATCTGGAACCCAATTGGTCGTTCTTGTCTGTGTAAATGCAAGATCATTTTCATCTGGAACGTTAATCCGATCCCAGTCCACTTTCAAATTACTAAGCATGCCCGTAACTCCAAATGACAGTTTTGACTTCTTATTCAATGTCAAGTGATAAGCATAAGTTAGATTTAATCCTGTATTACGCATTGGACCTGAATTATCATTATAAAGTTGAAATCCGAGACCGATCTTGCTATTTGGAATCGCGCTGTGCAAGCAAAAAGTTTGAGTTGTGGGAGCATCTTTCATCGCCGCCCATTGACTTCTGTGCACCATCGTTCCAGAGATAGCTTCCCTACTTCCTGCATAACCAGGATTTATATACACCGGATTGAAGAAATACATTGAGAATCCGGCATCCTGCTGCGTAAACCCTTCAAAAACGATCAGGATTGACAAAATTGAAATTAGCTTTTTCATAACTTTTATTTTTAATTAGTAGAAACTCGTTTACCGTTCGATGAAAACCCAACCGCGTTGCTCTGTTCGGTCGTATTCTAAAATGTAATAGTAGGTTCCATCGCCGAGCTTATCGCCATTCATGTTTTCACCGATGAAATGATTGGTTTCGTTATTATAATCGTCCGTTTTCCAAACCACAACTCCCCATCGATTGATAATTGTCACAACATTATCTGGCCAATAGTCTAGAATCGGAATTAACCAATAGTCATTTTTACCATCATCATTTGGAGAAAGCGCATTGTAGAATTCAACATTCAATTCAAGAGCTAAAATTTGGATAGAGGTATCGACGCCACAACCATTCGATGCGACTAATGTAACTGTATATGTATCGAAAGTCTCATAGTCGTGTATTGGGTCAGATTCATTGGAGGTGGCTCCATCACCAAAATCCCAAATCCAATCCGTCGCATTTTGAGATAGGTTAAAACACTGGAAGTTCAATGCACCTGGTCCATCCTCTGTCATATAAAAATCTGAAACAGGATATGGATTAACATTTAATGTTGTCGTCACAATCGAATCACAGCCATTAACTGATGAATAGAATTCAGCATAAACTCCTGACGCTTCTTCATATACACTGCCAATTAAAACGCTATCGCCTTCACAAATTGAAACAGAATATTCTTTGTGGAAACCAGAATTAACGGTTAATGAATACGTTGTAATTGAATCACAGCCTACGATCGTTTGTTGTTCATCAATATAGATTCCGGTTTGATCTTGATATTCTCCCGCAATAAGAATGCTATCTCCTTGACAAATAGTGATTTCTTGGAAACTATTGAATGTTTTAAGCACAATCAAGGTTGTTTTAACTATCGAATCACAGCCATATTGAGATGTTAATGTATCGAAGTAAACTCCAGAATTCATTACATAAATTCCACCAAGCAAAATACTATCTCCTGAACATATCGATGTATGAATTGTCGTGATTTCTGCTGGATAAAAATCGAGTGTGGTTCGAATAATTGAATCACAACCTAAATTTGTTGTCAATGTATCGTAATAGATTCCAGGTAATGATTGGAATTGACCATAAACAAAGACACTATCTCCTTCACAAAACATCAAATTGTAATCAATGATTTCAACCGGATTTACCAATAAAACATTGTAGATAATAGAATCACATCCATCATTGCTCACTAATGAATCAATATAAACACCTGATTCTGATTGATAAACCCCAGCAATTAAAATGCTATCTCCTTCGCAAATTGCCAAATAATTGTTAGCAATTACTGTAGGTAGAATCGTAAGATTAATTGAAATTGTTGAATCACAACCTTTTTCAGTTGTTAAGTTCTCCGTATAAATTCCTGCCTCATTGCGATATTCACCTGCAAGGAAAATACTGTCTCCTGAACAAATTGCAACAGATAAGTTGGTCAAATAAACCGGATTTACGGTCAACGTAGTTCGTAGAACTGAATCACATCCTTTATTCGTTGAAAGTGTATCGAAGTAAATTCCAGTTGTCGTTTGATTTGCTCCTCCCAACAAAATGCTTTCTCCTTGACAGATTTCAGCCGTTAGATTCGTCAAATAAACTGGATTGACAGTTAAGGTTGTTCTTAGAACTGAATCACATCCTTTATTCGTTGAAAGTGTATCGAAGTAAATTCCAGCAGTTGTTTGATTTGCTCCTCCCAACAAAATGCTTTCTCCTTGGCAAATTTCAGCTGTTAGGTTAGTCAAATAAACTGGATTTACAGTTAACGTAGTTCTTAAAACTGAATCACAGCCTTTGTTTGTTGAAAGTGTGTCGTAGTAAATTCCTGCTGTCGTTTGATTTGATCCGCCTAACAATATACTTTCACCTTGGCAGATTTCGGCAGTAAGATTCGTTATATAAATTGGATTTACAGTTAAGGTTGTTCGCAGAACTGAATCACAGCCTTTGTTGGTGGAAAGTGTATCGTAATATATTCCAGCTGTGGTTTGACTTGATCCGCCTAACAAAATGCTTTCGCCTTGACAAATTTCAGCGGTTATATTCGTCAAATAAACCGGATTTACGGTCAACGTAGTTCGTAGAACTGAATCACAGCCTTTGTTTGTGGAAAGTGTGTCGTAGTAAATTCCAGCTGTGGTTTGATTTGCTCCACCTAACAATATACTTTCACCTTGGCAGATTTCGGCCGTAAGATTGGTCAAATAAACTGAGTTTACGGTCAACGTTGTTCGTAGAACTGAATCACAGCCTTTGTTGGTGGAAAGTGTATCGTAATATATTCCAGCTGTGGTTTGACTTGATCCGCCTAACAAAATGCTTTCGCCTTGACAAATTTCAGCGGTTATATTCGTCAAATAAACC
>CANMHB010000015.1 GCA_947497485.1 Flavobacteriales bacterium | reverse complement strand
GGAGAAGGTCAAAAAGGTGATATGCAATTCACGAGAGGAAATCTTGCCCTTCGCGATCATTTAAACAAAGGAAAAAGAGTATTTCTATTTGAAGCCGAGGGGAACGGATTTGTCCGTTTCAAAAGCGAAGTAGAATTTTTTGATGCGGATTATTTTGAAACACCTGATACGGATGGTCAACTTCGCCAAGGGATTAAGTTTTTCTTCAAACGAGTGGGCGCTCAAATAAAAATAACACCAGAACTACTCAACCAAGGACTTGTCATGGAGCCATATGCCGATTACATCATGATAAAACCCGAAACTACAGAAAGAATAAGTCAAGTAAAATCTCGGATTGGACAAGGTGCATATCGCAAAAGTATTATTCACCGTTGGCGTTACCAATGTGGTGTCACGGGATTTAACGATCCAAGAATTCTGATTGCCTCACATATTGTCCCATGGAAAGAAGCTACGAACGATGAACGACTAGACGTCGACAACGGAATTCTTCTCTCCCCTACTTTTGACGCTCTTTTCGACAAACACTTTATTTCGTTCGAAAACAATGGGAAAATCATTCTGTCCGACGAAATCGAAAAAGAAGCATTCTTAAAAATTGGTATTAACGGGACCGAAAAACTTCAACAAATCCATACAGGAAACATTCAGTACTTAGAAAGGCATCAACTATTCCTAGGGTGAAAAAATCCTAGATTACTAAGGTTTACTGATAAAATCTAATGCCGCTTTACTCCCCGTCATTTTGAATTCGTAATAGTCGCTCTGACAATGCGACTCATTGAATCTCAATTTCACTAAACTTGCTTTTAGAAAGTCTGCTTTCATCGGATCAGTCATTAAGTCATCCACAAGAAAAACAACTGTACTGTTTTCTGATTTAGTTCCCTGGACATTATATTTTTTGTATTCGTTTCCAATGAGGAATGAAATATCCACAGGTATTTCGTCATCACAATGATAGCCGCCTGATAAATAAAAGGCGATTTCTTGCACCTTCTTATCATAAGGTTGTTGTTTTTTATTTACATCTAATAATTCTATCGCCTTGGATTTTGCAATATTACTTTCCATTGGCTGTTTTAATATTTTACCCTGGATTTCAGTTAGATTAAGTGTTAAGTCATTTGCTCGGATGACACCAAATTTATCATCAGCATAAACTCTATAAAACTTTTCATTGCTTGTACTATTTGAAAGAACATCATAAATAACAAAGTATTCATCACTAAACAAAGAGAAATACCCTTTTGACAAAACATAATTTGATGTTATCGAATCATAAACTAGTACTTGATAGTTCAATTTTGAAACCGTTAGACAGGTATCCTGAATTATTTTGGGGTAAACGGTTTTTTCCGTTACTAAACTTTCTAATTTCAAAATTGCTCCACTATTCGTAGCTGAATAAGCAATTTTATACGGTTCGTCAAAACCATTGTCTACCTTCTTAATGGTCCATTGTCCGAAAGCAAAAATCGGAAGTAAGCAACTTAATAGTATCGGTAAATAATTTAGTTTAATCATATTCATTTTAGTAAATTTTAATTTTTACAAAATTGAGTAGTGCCAATGACAATTCAGGTCAATCAAACATTACGCTTCAAATTGCCCTGACAACTCAGGTCAATAATTTGTGTAATCCCTTGAAATTCGGGTTATTTGTCCTTTAAACGACGAATATGTTAAACCAACATAAGATACTTCGGGTCTTTCAACTCATCACTTACCTACAGGAAAAGCCAAATAAGGCGGTCGGACAATTAGCCACCTTCCTAGAAACCACTGAACGAACTGTGTATCGTTATTTAGATTTACTTCGAGAATGTGGATTCGACTTACATAAAGATGCCAATCAACGATTTTACATAGAAAAAGAAGATGGCGATGGAATCCACTTCTCCAATGAAGAAGCGCAATTTTTGAAAGAATTGGTGCTGAGTGCTGGAAAACACTCAAAATTAAAGGATGTTGTCTTAAGTAAAATCTATACTGGTTCAGAATTGTCTTTGGTCGCAGGACACCTCATCCATGCAAAGAATGGAAAAATCATTGAACGATTGACTCGTGCCATGATGAACAAGGAGCAAGTCACTTTGAAAAAGTATCAATCCATTAATACCGAAACGATTTCTGATCGCGTGGTAGAACCATTTGGCTTTACTGAAAACTATCAAACGGTCATGGCCTTCGAGCCAGCCTCGAAAAAGAACAAAACCTATAACATTGACCGCATAGGCTCCGTGGAATTCAGTGCACAATCCTTTCAATTTGATTCACAACACGAACAACAAGTAACAGATGTATTTGGCTTTGCTTATGCTGGACAGAAATTCCCTGTTCAGTTGGAAATGTCCATGAAGGAATACCTATTACTTAAGGACCAATATCCATTGATTGCTCCATTTGTGAAGTATATGTCTGGAAAAGATAAATATGTATTGGAAGTTGAGGTAAATGATTTGAGGGTATTGGAACAATTAATAATAAGTTAAATCCTCTTCCACTATCTTTACCTCAAATGAATGAACTCGAATTGTAATGAACTAACCATCAATATTATGCAACAGCAGAGCTCGAAAAAGCACTTGAAAAGTTTCATCAACGTTACGACAAAGTACGATATGACGAATAATTAAATAAATGGATACCTGAAGATGTCCGTTTCGGTCATAGTAATAACATTTTAACGAAAAGAAAACGCATCAAAAAGTTGACGATATTGGCAAGAAGAAAAGAATATCAACCAGATATTTAAGTCAATGTTTTGAAAATCAAAATAAAATAAATATTTTTGAGTAAGCACTAAATTTCAACTAGTGAAAAGTTCACTGCCGTTTGACGACATACATAAAAGTTTATCTGAATTATTGATTCATTTTCCACAAATCATGGGAAGATCTCAAGAAAATGGGAATTTGGTAATTATGCGTTGAGGGAGGATGTTTTTGGAGCATTTTTTAGTTAATCTGTGTTTTTTTATTTAGTCAAGAATGAATTTTTTCTCATGAAAGCACTTCGATTAGTATTATTTATCCCAGCATTTTTTCTAACACTAATAATTGGGAACTTATTGTTTGATCTTTTCATTTACATCGTAAATTTTTTCAAATCTATTGAAGACTCTCAATTATCCTTTATTTGGGAATATTTTCTAAAGTCTTTACTTTTAACTTACAGTGGTATTTCCATTGGTCTTTTAGTCTACCCGTTAAAAAACAAATTAATTCCATTGATTTTATTCAATTTATTCTATGTGGTATTGTTTATAATAATTTTCTACGTTTACAATGAGTATTGGAATGAATTTATTAGATTGGAAGGAAGTCGAAAGATATTTGCGAGCCAAATTTCACTAGCTGTAGGAAATATCGTTGGCATTGGTGGTATTTGGTATAATTACCGCAAAGGTGAATTTGATTACATTGATTAGAGGCACCTTAACCTTTTGGTTGTCTAACCTATTGAAAAATGTTTGAAACAAGTGAATCTCAACAAGAAAAGATAAAAGACCAATTCATTTCTAGCTTCGTAATTTCTATTTTAGCATGCCTAACGTTTATCATTTGGAAGGATAACACGTTTGTTAAAATTCTCTCAAGTGCATGTTATGTTGCTGGAGGGATTGGTTTGTTAGGGGAAAGTTGGAAATCAAATGTAATTTGGATTAATGTTTCTGTTATTTTCGTTTGCCTTTTAAATATCGCTTTACTTACAGATTTTATTCTTCCAATTCAATCGAAAGTAACTTATCTAAAGTTCCATTTTGCCAGTGGGATTTATATTATCCTAGGACTTTTTTTGTTTTTAAGTATTAAAAGATGCGTTCACAATCTTGATCTCATCAAAAATAGAGAAACGAAAAATCAAAACATATCATCATTCAAAATCAAAGCAACTTTAGTATTATTATTAATCTGGCTCTCAAGTTCTCAAGGAATATTTAATCGAATCATTCTTGGTCCAAGGGATAACGAAATAATGGCCAATTATCTTCATGAAAAGTCTAAGAGAAAAAATGAATATAGAATTGGTGCAATTTGCAGAGATGGATCGTCAAGCTACGCTACTGGTAGTGGTGCTTGTTCATGGCATGGTGGTGTTGATGAATGGTTATATGAGACCCAAGATTACTATAAATTCTCTTATGAAAATTGTTTGAATAAAGCTAAAAAGATGAATTTATTAGACTATTATGTCTTTGATTGAAAGGTTGATAGAATTAAATTAGTTTCAAAATGGTAAATCAACGAACTCTTCATTTTCACCATTTTGTATGCTTTGATCATTATCAATCAATTCAATTTTTTTAATTCTTTCAATTTTAAATGTTCTCATTTCATTTCTAAGCAAACATTTACCAGAAATATATGAGAAATCAATATTATATTGTTCCAGCGATTCCTCAGGCAGAACATTAGGTGAGAAATTCACTTCACTAACAATCCTTTCTGTCAATTCATTGTCGTAGTTCATGTAACTAATTAAAATGCTCTTATTCAAATTTATAGCATCTTCAATTAATTTGTTTTTTTGGTAATTTATTGGGTTATCTAAATTTCGTGTTTTGAAGATTTTTAATTGACTGATTAGAAATTGCGTTACCCATTCTTTTGTCAATATTTCCTTTAAGGTATTTTCCCATATACTCTCATTATATAGAATTTTTGATTTTTTTTCTTGATAAATCAATTCGAATTCGCTGAAATCTAGTTGAACTAAGTGCTGATTATATATATCAGTATTTATTACATTGGGCCCTTCAAATTCATCAGGATTTTCATTGATATCGCCAAGATCTAAAGTATCTTGCCAGTTAAGAATTATGCAATTATTTAAAATTTCGAATTCTTCTTTAATATTCAAAGGTATTAAATTCTGAATTTTACTTTCTTCTCCGATATTAATGTTGCCAATGTTTGTTCCTGCTATGACGCCGATAAAGGGGTCACAAATACCTAAAGTCCATTTATCTGTTAATTCTTTAGTCCAATTTATATTACGATTAAAACAGAGTCCATATTTCGGTTTAAACAAAGTCCAATTGTCACTCATATAATAGGAATAATGAGCATCTCCTTTAATTAAAATATCCCAATAAAGATTTATTTCATTGGTGCTAAAGGAATAATGTAAACTTAAGAGTGAAAGTGTAAATTCGGGGTTTGATTCTAATAATTTAATAATTGATTTTGAATCTTCTTCTGTTTTTTGATTGTTCTTGGGTGTTATTAAGTTTGCTATTCTTGCACTCAATTCCATCTTTTGAATTTCCCTTTTTGTATTTATGTACTCACAGTTTATTTCTTTCATTTTTCTTAACTCCCAAAAACACTTTGCAGTTGCTTGAATATCTGCCAAGGCATCATGGGCGCCTTCGAAATCACAGTTAAATAAAAAGCGGTGTAATTCCTCAAGTTTTGGCCATTTAAAGCCGTAGGGACCTTCTATTTTGCACAAATCGACAGTTGACTCCATCGTACAAATCTTCTCCTTGTCATCAATTAAATTCTCTACTCCTAATCGAATCAATTCCGAACCAATGATTTTTTCATCGTAAGACATATTATGAGCAACAATAACTTTGGCCCGCTTCAAATGAATGTTGAATAATTCAAAAACATCATTGATATCTGATCCACGTTCATTTGCCTTCTCGGTTGTAATGCCATGAACATTTGATGCCTCTTTGGGAATTGTAAATCCATTCGGTTTTACTATCTCATTGCACGAATAGATTAAATTCCCTCTAAAGTCATAAATCAAGTAAGCCAATTGAACTAAACGTGGCCAATTGTCTAAATCGGTTATGGGTGCTTTCCAGTTTTTTGGTAGACCAGTTGTTTCGGTGTCGAAGAAAAGAATCATTTAACTGTATTTTTAGATTAATTCTATTATGTCCTCAGCTAACTTTTCAGATAACCTAGAATTACTTAATACATTCACCATTGCTATTTTACATTGATGAAACTCCACCTCGTGATCATTTTGATTTGGGTAAGGTTTATAACCACTGTCAAAATGATCTCCAGGATATAACAGAACTACTTTGTTTGTATTCCAGAACCTTGCATAGACATACATCTGTCGCAAGTCTTCAATGCTTGCAACCTTGTTCGTTGGACGTTTCCATTTTGTATCGATGATAATTGTATTCCCTCCCTTTCTTAAAACGATATCTGGTCGTATTCTGCGTTGAGAACTATAAAATGTTTTTGGTTCTTGGCCTGTTATGTACCAATCTTCTTCTGGGTGATTTATGGAATACTTTTTTAACGATTTAAGAACGTATTCTTCCCACAATAAATTCATATCGAAAAGAAGTGCAATCATTTTCTGTTGTCCGTGATTAATATCTGGCGAATAATTTAAAATAATCAATTTTGCTAATTCAAGTGCTCGTTCATATGGAGCGGTCATTCGATTGATTTTAATCGATTCTAACAATTGTAGACTTGGCTTAATACTATCCACTTCAGGAAAGGCCAATTGTGTTCTTTTACATTTATCGTTTAAGCGTATTGCCCGTGTAAATTGACCTACAATTTCTAAAGCATGTGACAATACTTGATGCAATTTGTGGTTGGCATCATAAATCTGGTGTGTCGTATAAAAACGTTCTTTGTGAATGAGGTTTTGTCGAATATTTCCCGCAAAATCAAGTTTACCTTTTAATGCTTTTACGTTACTAGTTTCTTTTCGATATTTTTTGACCAATCCCGAATGAATGAGTTGATCCAGTTCTTTTAAAAAGTATTCGAAATAAACTTCTAATAAGTTGATGTGTTGTTTTTTGAGATTGGCATTTCCAGCTGTCTCGGCCTTTATTTTACCACACGCTTTGAGCATTTGAAGTAAAACATCTTTCCATTTATCATTGCTATCATCTTTGTCTGCTTTGGGATGAATGTTCACCAACAAACCATCTACTTGGATTACACCAACATATTGTTTGAAACGCAAACCATTGTGCAAAACATCAAAGTATTCATTATTATGGACGGTATTTAATTTCACAAAGGCATCCCAATGGTTTTGTTTAAAACCTTGTTCACCGATCAATAAGCGGCCATGTTCGAAGACATTAATTGACTTCAACTTCAATTACTTTTCGATTTAATAATCTGTTTATTGCAGAAACTAAATTAAATGTTGGATCCAAAATATTCAACAATTCGTAATTACCTGTTGGAATTTCGGTATCCTCGTTTTGAATAGCAAATGTTACTTTTTTCTTGCGCTTTTCGCTGTTAAAGAAATCTGGGCCAATGACCATTTCCATTTTAGCATAATCGCCATAGAAATACTCTTGTAACAATGGAATTACCTTGTTGGCAAAAACGTTTCTTAAAGAATCATGAGAATTTACTTCCATAAAAAAAGCATGACCAATAGTATGGTCTCTGTCTACTAGTGCTTCAATGCGTTCGTTGATTGTTGTTAGTAATTCAACCAAATCAATTGTACCAATCATTCCTTTGTCTGCTTTTCCATTAGTTGCAATGAGCTCCGGTTTTGGCAACATTTCCTCAAATGAAAATCTTCTGCGAAGGGCAGTATCCAACGCTTCTACTGAACGGTCAGCAGTGTTCATAGTTCCAATAATGTAAAGATTACCTGGAACATAAAAATTACTACCTGAATATGGTAGTTTAACGGTAATTTCCTCATTTGAACCTTTACGTTTATCATTTTCAATAAGCGTTATTAACTCACCAAAAACACTTGAAATATTTGCTCTATTAATTTCATCAATTATAATTACTACTGGCTTTGCTAAAGCTGAATTACTCTCAACCGCTTTGTCATAGACGCCTGCCTCAAACTTTAATACCATTTCCTTATGATCGATTCCAACCTTTTCGGTAAATTGAAGACCAGTTTCTTCCTTTTTGAAAGTCTCTTCAAATTCCTTAAGTGCTTTAAATACAGCATAGAACTCAGTTATTCTCGGAGTTACAACTACCGTATCTCTTATGTCTTGTAAAGATTCAATCTCCTGAATTTTATTAAATCGATCGTAAAGTTTCTGAATATTCTCTTTAGTTAACGGAGCAACATGGGTAGAAATTGAGCCATCTGCTCTAGCCTGTAATGAATTATTTCTAGTAACTCTAAATATTTCGACATCAGAACCTTGTATCGTTTTACATTTCACTAACTGCTTTGAATTGATTCCAATTTTAATATATTCAACAAAAGCCTCGTACAACAAATCAAAATCAATTTCTCTTGTTTTAGGGATATCTGAACTCAAATAACAATTGTATGCAGCTTTTGAACAAGCAATTTTAAATAACCCCGGTTCAATATTATATGTCAATCTTCCGCTTTCTGAATTTAAATCGGGTTTTATTCCTTCTATAAAATCTTCATAAGACATTGATTGATGAAATGTTGTGAAAAATATATCTCCAGAGCCATAGAGCCGTTGGTAAACTAATTTATTACTTGCATGATTATCTTCAGAATACTCAATTGGCGATGCAATTGAAACAGATTTATCTATTGTATTATATGTTTTTCCCGTTCCAGGAGGTCCAAAAAGAATTTGATTCAATGGTGGTTTATTTGTCGAAATAGTTCTTTCAACATTTTCAAATTTCACCTCACTATTCATTACAAAATTTTCGAATTCCGGCTTATTATATTTTCTAAAACCAGATTTAGGCGATCTATTCAATTCAACCTGTATTCCATCAAAAATATTTTCTTTTTGAGTTTTATCAATCTGAAATTCATTCGAATATGTAAACCATGGTCTTGGATAATTCCCATCAAATTGCTCACTTTCATCAAAAAGTTTGTCTTTGGATAAGAATCCAAACTTTCCTCGTTTTTCATTATTACTTAACATAAAACAATAACGTTGACCAACGGTAAAACTAAGATGCCCTCTTCTATTATGCACATTGAATACTAACCGATCATCTTTAGATTGTAATCCAAATCTGTGTATAATTTCTTTCAGAAAACCGATGAAATTATCAAAATCATCTTTTTTAAAACGCTTAATAAATGATTCGAAATCCACTTCTGAATTAAGTTCAAATTCATTGATATGTTCATATTTTGAAAAGCGCTTATTTAATTTCTCTTGAATTTCCAGAAATTGGGATGGCAAAATTCTTTGAGCATTGAAATTCCTATTTATTTTCTTTTCCTCACTTATTCCTTTATCCACTATAGGAATAAGTGCATTAAGCACTTTCTCTAAATCAATAAATAAATCATTTAAACCAGTATACCTCGGTTCAGGTGATCCAAGCGCATACTTAAACATTTTCAAATCCTCTGTTGTTTCGTATGTAAAATCACCTATCTTCCTTACGTTTTCTTTAATAATACGCAGTAGATTCAATGCTGACCTATTTTGATCATCAGAAGGGGACATAGTCTGGCTAAACTCAAAAAAGAATTTAAAACCATCCTCCTTCTGCTCAAAAAATACATCAATTAAGTCGGCTGCGGAGCCAGGAAATCCTACTGGTATTGACCAAAAAGTCAAACCGAAATAACCTGACTTTTCAGTCCCAATAAAATAGTCTAATTCAGACCCCTTCATCCCGTTTAATCTTGTTGAAAAGGTAAAAGTGGGATCGTCACTATTTTTAGTCATAAGCCAATCGTAAACGGCCTTTTCATATTCCTGGTATGTTATCATAACTACTATTTCATTTAGAGTTTTTAAAACAATCTTTTATTATCAGTAATACTCCTTAATATAAGCATATGCTCGATCAAAGAGTTCTTGGTCTTTATGTAATTTATACTTCAGCAGTGCTTGACGAAGTGATTTCTGTACTTCTCTTTCACCTGAAATGGATTGTTGCCAACCCGGAAATCTGAATACTCGAACAATCGCATCAATATCGCTTACAATACGCTCGACTACTGCTGGAGTTTGGTCAGTCTTTAGTTCCAAAAACAATTCAGTTAACGCCGATTTTGGAGATTTTTCTTGAATCGCTTGTTCTAATTCTTTTTCTGCTTGAACGGTTTCTTTCGCAATTTTACATAGTTCTTTCACAAATTCAATTGAGGTAATTAATCCCTTCTCGGCTTTATCTCTCAATGCCTCTAATCGTTCGCTTAATTTCTTGAAATTCGGATTCCCCTCGTGTTTTTGGAAACGCTTAATGAGAATCTTTTCAAGTTTTTTGGCGTTTTTTGGATCTGGATTATTAAAAATATCTTCGATAACATCAGCATCCAATACAAATTCATCCAATTGATGTACGTCACCTACATGGATATTATCGTGAATGAGTTTAGTTGTTTGTGCTCCGAGTGAAAACCATAATAACTTTCCGATGTTGTCAGATGCTGGCCTTACAGATTCAAATACTTGTGAAAGCCATTTGTAATCGGTGTGATACAAGTCCAAAATATTATCTGGAGATAGCGACTCCCAAAGTTTTGATAGGTACTTGTAATCGGCGGCAAACGCATCTTTTTGCTCATTTGTTTTAATGGCATTTTGAGCGGCTTCTAATCCTTCAAAACCGAAAATAGTGCGATCAACGCCATTAAAATGGCTTAAGGTATCTTTTACGGCTGTAGGTAACTTCTCTCTTAATTCAGATAAGTTTGTAATAACTTGTTTTACACTTTGCTCGTCAAACTGGAGTGCTTTGGCTGCGTCATCAAAAACTCCGAAATAATCTACAATTCGTCCAAAGGTTTTACTTGGATATAGACGATTAGTTCGACAAATTGCTTGAAGTAAGGTATGATCTTTCAAAGATTTATCCAAGTACATCGTTTGCAAAACAGGAGCATCAAAACCTGTTAACAATTTGGCTGTGACTATAATAAATTTTACATCTGATTGAGGATCAGAAAACTCTTCGACTACTTTCTCTTGTTTAGCCTTATCCATTCCCCATTTCTGCTTGAAATCAAAATCATCATTTGCAGTTGTGGAAATTACGACTGTGCTTGCCTCTGTTGGAAAATGCTTATCAAGTTCTTCCTTATATTGAACACAGCCATGACGATCAGGTGTTACAATCATGGCTTTAAATCCCTGGGGATCGACTTTCTCCTTAAAATGTTGTGCTATGTCTTCTACTATTTTTGCAACTCGTTCTGGCGACTTTAAAAAGGCTGCCATCTTCGCAGATTTTTGATTCAAAGCATCGGCTTCTTCATCCGTCAATGCTGCATCTTCTTTAAATTCAGCAAATGCTTTATCTATCGTTTCTTTATCGACATGTACATCAACTAATCGAGGTTCGAAATGCAATGGTAGTGTTGCCTTATCACGAATAGAATCTTGGAAAGTGTACCGTGACATATATCCACCTTCGTCCTCTTCGGAACCAAATGCCCAAAAGGTATTTTTATCCGCTTTATTTACAGGAGTTCCAGTTAGACCGAACAAAAATGCATTGGGCAAAGCTGCACGCATTTGTCTTCCAAGATCGCCTTCTTGAGTTCGATGCGCTTCATCAACCAAAACAATGATATTGTCTCTGCCATTCATATTCGGCTTCGCATCACGAAATTTATGAATCATTGAGATGATAATCTTACGAGTATCGCGCTCCAACAATCTTTGTAATTCGCTGATGCTTTCTGTCGTTTCTACATTCGGTATTTCTGCGGCATTAAAGGTTCCGCTGATCTGAGTATCCAAATCAGTTCGATCCACCAAAACAATTACTGTCGGACTTTTTAATTCAGCAGACTTTCTCAATTTTTGAGCAGCGAAAACCATTAATAGCGATTTCCCAGAACCTTGAAAATGCCAGATTAAACCTTTCTTAACTCGACCTTCTTTTACTCGTTCAACAATTTTATTTGCGCCTTCATATTGTTGGAAGCGACACAAAATTTTTATTCGTTGTTTCTTTTTATTTGAAGTAAACAAGGAGAAATTTTGGAGAATATCTAATAGTCGAACTGGACTCAATAAATCGGAAAGTTCTTTACCAATTTCACTCAATCCTAATCGTTTGGCTAATGCATCATCGTCATTTTCCATTCTCCATGGAGCCCAAAATTCCAACGGGGTTCTAATACCACCAAAAAACAGTTCTTTACCCTCTGTAGCAAAAGAAAGAATATTTGGGACAAATAATTGCGGAACGCTATTTTCATACACATCGTGTATTTCATAAGCGCCATCTAACCAACTTACAGAAGGTCGAATAGGTGTTTTTGCTTCACCAATTACTACAGGAATTCCATTTATCATTAAAACAACATCTGGAATTTTGGTTTCCCTGTGATGAATCCGAAATTGATTCGTAGCAATATATCGGTTATTTGTTAGGTCTTCAAAATCTATCAAACGAATGGGAACATGTCGGTTATTTTCCCCGAAGGGCATCGTTTTTTCTCCGGTCATCCATTTGAAAAACTCTTCATTGGCTTTTACTAAACCCATTTGATTAACGGCAATCAATACCGCTCTTAATTTATAAATCACTTCATCCGCCAATTCTGGGTTTGCAGCAATTTCAGGATTTAAGCGAATCAATGCATCTTTAAGTTCTGTCTCAATTAATACCTCATTTACACTTCGTTGCAATTCATCAGCTGATTTGTAAACCCATTGCAAACCATAAGTGGCTTTTGCCTCACTCACTTTCATTGCATTCAAATCCAACCCAGTTAATTGATGGACGATGAAATGTTCTACACTGTTTAATTCGTTAAATGACATAATTATATAATTCTATTTATGTATTCGGCAACATTTGGGTAATTTGGAATAAAGTTATCAATAGCCTTATCTGCAATAATCAACGTACATAACCTTGCTCTTGAAGTGGCTACGTTGAATCGATTTGGTTGAATTGAAAATGGAATACTGTCTTGAGGAATTACGAAAATGCAATAATCAACCGTCATACCTTGAATTCTATCTACAGTCTCTATTAAAAGATTTTCCGCCTTGTTAAATTGTGAGAAAATTCGACTTTGCAAAGAACGAACAGTTTCTCTATTAAAAGCCAGAATTGCTATTTCAACTTTTGGATTAATGAGAATTAAATCATTCATTAGTTTCTCTATGATTTCGAAACACTCTTTGCAGGGAGAAATTCCATTATCCATTGTAATTCTCTTAATGGAAGAACCTCCATTTGAATTTAAAAGTTTCTCTGCATATGAACCTCGAGTATATGGCAAAGGTAAAATTGCATTTGATTTACTAACCAACTTTTCATTATAAAATGCATTTGTTGCAGATACTGAATTTGGTGTTAATCGATATGAATCTGTCAGAATGTAATTTTTTGAATTCTTATAAAAAAAACTCAAAGCCTTTAATCCACAAACCATGTAGTGAAAATTATTTGGATCTTCTAAAGAGTATTCTTTTTGAATAATTGGTTCCAACTGACAGATATCACCAATTACAATACACTTTTTCCCGAGTTTCCTCGCCATTGCTATAGTAGAGAGAAAAGCTTGACTTGCTTCTTCAATAATAATGTAATCAAAATGTTCTTCCTCCATTACTTTGGTCGCAATTTGAGTCATTACATAATATGAAGACAAAAGCATTGGAGGCCTTTGCTCTTTTAGATTTTTTAATGGTTTTATTCCTTTTATTTTTTTATTTTTCTGTTCGTCAGCCGTAAGTGAAGATTTATATACTTTACCGTCCTTCAGCGCATCCTTTAGATGTTCTTTTTCTGCCAGTTCAATCAGTGCTCTATTAGTCAATGCCGTAACCAATATTCTGAAATCTGCCTTTAACAAAGCAGCACAAATTTGCGACATTAGATACGTTTTCCCTGTTCCAGGTGGACCTTGGATTATGACAGTATCCTTCTCAAGAAGTGCTGTTTGAATTTCAAAAACTGGATCAACACTAATTAATGGTTCTGGATTCCAATTCTCATTTTCCAGTGAAATATTAATGTAGGGATTTGTTTCCGGTCTTGCCGATGTAATAAAATCTACAAGATTCATAAGATACTTTAACGGGGGGTCTGTAGGACCAAGAAAAACTAAGGCATTGCGCTCAAATTTTTCAACATCCGTTTCTTTTATTCCAGAAATACCAACTATGGTGTGATCCTTTTCATAGTTGTAGAAAACAGTTTTGGCCTCGAATTGTATTAAACATTCAGACCTTAAATCCTTGTATGTAATTCCTCCCCATTGGCGAACATTATGATCTTGGATACGAGAAATAAAACAAAGTAAATTTTCATTTTTTCTAGGCGGTTGACAAATCGCTGAATCAAATTTTAAAATTACATTGCCTCTAACCTCATCATAACCTTGATAACGACAGATAAAAAGTTTCTTTTCAATAAACATTTTAGCCGCCTGTGTCGCAAGTATTTTTTCAAACTCAAAAACTTGATAATCCAGTTCGGCTTGCAATAATTCTATATGCTTTGATTGATTAATATTCTTCATCTGGAATCATGAGTTTTAAAAGTTCTTTTGATTTGGTACTTGCATGATCTTTATCAATAATTAGCAAGCGTTTATTCGCACTTTGGTTGCTTTCGCAAAATGCAAACAGTTCATTCAACGTTTTTTCATTCTGATATAACAAGAGGTGATTTGTATTTAAACTCAAGATTTCTTCAGCTTCATTATAAATTTTAATGGGGGTTTTACTACCAAAATCAAGGGCCATTCTAAATTTTTCGTCTCTCATTTTGATAAGTTCAAGGGGCGCTATATATGCAAAACTACCTCTTGCACTATGTACAATGTATTTTTCACCGTTACCTTCTAAGTAATTATACTGACGTTCATTCTCATCAACATTTTCAAACTGAATATTTCTTGATTTCGCCAATTTAAGCTTTGCAAGAAGGTTATAAACTTTTTTCTTTTGTTCACCAGGTGAAGTATTTAATTGAAGAAGTTCTTTAAGTTCAATTATATGTTGGCTCCATTCGGTTCCTTCTAATTCATGAGCAATAAAATCTTCGACTTCCTTTATAAATGAATTTTCATTATCCTTTTCAACTGAATTTGTATCTCTATTGTCAATTTCACTATGAGTGTTTTCTGCCAGAGGGTTTTTATCGATATCACTTGACGAATGAACAATTGATGGACTTACTTTTGTAATGGATTTATTCTCTAATTCTTGAATTTGGTTTATAATTTCTTCAGAAATATTGGACATATTATATTCCTCTATGTCAATTCCTAAACTCTTTAAATATTCAAGAATATGAGTATCATTCATAGTCAACATCATCATAATTTCTTTTTCTAATCTTACTGCGGTTAGCAACTTACTCAAATGATAGGATATATTTAAAATAATTCTTGGGCTTCTCCAACTTTCAGAAATAAGAAAATTATTTTGAGTTTCGTTATAATGATATATTACGATTTCACCTTCAAACTCTTCTTTTTCATGTTCAAAAACAGGCCGAATATTATCGCAATTAATGAAGTGCGTATTTGAAATTTTAAAGTAGCGTTCATACAGCGCTCTATCTAAATCATTAATGACCATCTTATTTTTTAGCATTAGAGTAATTGGTCCAATCAGCTTTAATAGTTTTATTTGTAAATCGTAAAATACTTTTTCATTGTTTGCTTGGTAACTAAAACTATCAATAATTTTAACCTCAAAACAATTAAGTAATTTTTCGAAATAGGAATGTTTAGTATCTACATTTTTAGGAATAAAAATTGTTTCAATTCCATTACTTGAATTCTCAAACCCTACTATATTGATATAAAGTAATTTATTAGGTGGGCTATTCTTTTTTGAAGTACTTATTAAATCGTGTTGATGCGCCCAATTATTGATAACATTTACCGTGTTATCCAGATCTATTTCCAACCTTGATATCAACTCGTTGTAAACTAATCCTAATCTCTTTTCGTCTTCTTTCGCAAGAAATCCCTTGTTGGCTAAGTTAGTAGAGATTTTTTCGAGGATATATAATAGGTCATTTAACTGGAATTTTGTCTTTAATTGTAAAAGTCTACACCAATCGTCAGGTACAGATGTTTTTAAATTAAATACTGGTAGATAATCTCCTGCTAATTCTCTTACGAATTCAGAATTAGTAAATGTCTCCTTAGATAGTTGTATACCCGTTGTTGTTGGAATACACCGCACATTTTGAAAATACCAAAAAATGAAACTAGGAATCTTCGTTAAATTATTAATTTGCCTTCCCCAATTCATTTCATCCAAGGAAGATATAGTTATCCCATTACCAAGATTATAAATTGAAAACTCCCTTTCTGGGCCGTGATTGATAGGAGTAACACCGACACTGCCCAATATAAAATTGTACTTAATAAAAATTCTCTCCCAAAAGAGTTGTGAAAAATCTAGATAAATAGATTGTTCAATAAATGAAAATGATTGTAAATAAAATGAAACTTTTAATGATGGTAGGTTTGGGTAAAAAACACCTATTAAGTGAGGATAACTATGTCCTACTTTTGCAAAGTTATTTGATGTATTGATGTACTCTATAGGTAGATCAGTTGACAGTTTTTTTGACGATTTAACAAATTCAATGTCATCAACTACATTTAGTTGCTTAAAAAATGATTTACATTCTTGAGAACTTGAGATGGATAAGTACACATCTGACAAATAAGCTTCGTTTGGAAGAACTTTACTAAAATCAGTTGTTGGATTATAAGCCAAAGATAACACTGTTTGGTTTGCCTTTTTTAATCCTTTATTTGTTTCCAAAGGAAGTTCCTGCAGATGGACGTAATGATTATCTGTGAGTTTTCTATCCGTGTAGAGATCAAAAATGAACTTTGTTATTGTTAAATAATTATCCTTGTTGACACAACTATCAATACGACCGATAATTTCTTTTTCAAGATACGCTATACTTCCAGGATCCGTAACTCCCAATTTTCCTAACCATTCAATTAGTTCATTATTCGATTCAATGGATTCAAATACCTTACTATGGATAAGTGTATTTTGAAATTCATTTTCAGTATCAATAGTTATTGGAAAACAAACTTTTTTAATAAAATCTAATTCGCCATTTTGGTTAATAATTAATTTATTATTTGTTACTGCTGTGTACCATTTGCCAGAGGCATCATTTAATTCAAATGGTCTAATGTAGTCAAGAAAGGAACCATTATTATCTAGGGTAAGAAAGGAGTTCAAATGCCTAGAGTAAAGAAAATCCTGAAATTGGATTTCATTGAGAACTATTGCATCCAATTTCTTTAAAACCTCATTTTGTTCTGACAAAACAATTAAGTTGCTTCCATTCATAGAGAATCCAACTTTTTTATCACTTAAAAAAGATGCGAATGAATTTGGTAACTCATCATCTATTTTATACAAATCAAATGGATCGAGTATCACCTCATTCAACTTGCAAAAATTTTTATTTCTATCTTGAATGATTGCAAATTTTTCTAGGCCAATCTTTAATCCTTCATTAAGTTTTTCACGAAGTTTATCCGATTCGGACACTATTCCATTTCGGAATATGGAAAGATAGTTTGATTCAAAAAGATTATTGGATAAAAACTCTTCAACACACTCAACAGTTTTATAACCAATTACTTGAAACAACCATTCATTCCATTTACGGGTTTTATGTATTTTCTCTCTACCTGCATCTAAAAGAAAATTACAATTCACGATAAACGGGAAGTTATATTCTTTTTCTGATGTTGGTAAATAGGAATAGAGCAGGCTAAAACCAGGTTCCAACAAGTGAATTTTATCGAATGATTCATTAACATTGAACGCAAAAGAAATTTCAGTTTTTTCCATATCCTGAATTTTCTTTGGCGTTTTAGAATCAGATTTCAATACGTTTTGAATGTTTTTTGGAATGAATTCTATCCAATTTTTCACATACCAGTTGGAAATATTTTTTTGGTTACTACGGAGTGTAACCATGTTTTCAATTGTTACATTTTTTGTTTTTTCTAATTCTAATTTGTGTTGCTTAAACGTTAAAGAAACCTTATTTATCTTTCTTAAAAACAATAAAAATTTAGCGTCCGCGAAAAAGGAATTAATATTGTTGTAAAGGGCTTGACTATCATTAACTTTAATGGCAGTTTTGACTGAATATATTTTATTGTTTAAAACCGCGTCCGTGTCAATATCATTGGAACTGATTGATAAAATTGGCATCATTTGCCAAGGACAATTGAAAGCACCGTAGGTTTCTTCCCAAATCTTTTGATTGCCCCAGTTTGGATTCCACCCTTTTAAATTTGCGTACTCTTTATCAAATCTAAAAAGCGTGTTTTCTGTTTTAACGTATACAATGCCTTCGGGTTGACCGAAAACCGATTTAAAACCAATTCCCTTATATCCTGTTTTTGTCGCATCGTTAGTTTTAGTGCCTAATCCAATACTACACAAACCTCTAATATCCCTTGAATTAAATGGCGCTCCATTATGAGAAATAACGACATAGTTATCTAATATATCAATAGACAAATCAGAATCTTCATCTAGTGCTGCATCATCTGCATTTTGTATTAATTCGTAAATGAAACGTTTATCTTCAGAATAAATATCCATGGCAAGCGATTCTACTGAATTCGCAAGGTTTACGGCCTGAAATGGGGAATTAATGTTAATGTTTTCGTCAAAAATTTGAATGATCGTTTTTTCAAGAGCAAAATCCGTATCAGTCGACATAGATTCAAGTTTTTTAAACCTTTTCACTATCATCGAGTATGGATTCTTATTTCTATATGGATCTTTAGTTAAATCTAATTCAACTTCATATTGTTTGCCATTTTCTAATCCTTCTTTTAGGACGTGATAGATACTAATCCTTCTTTCATTAGATTCTAATGGATATTCTATAATTTCGCCATCTAATCGAATGTTTCTAAAATATCCAAAAGGCTTGGTTCCTTCACGTAAGACTATATTTTGAGGCACATGAAAATCTGCTTGAAAAACAAACTTTTCCGTTTCCCAATATTCGGTTAACTTTTCAATTGCCTCGTCTCTACTCATCATTTGATCCATTCTTATTTAACGTTATTTCTTAAATCCAACATAAATAACCTCATTGCCTCATGCCATTTACGATAGTTTTCATCTGAATAACTCACTGGATTTGCCTCAAATTCATTCAAATGAAGATGGATTGATTTTCTATCATACCACAATTGCTTCAAATCATCTCCATTGGTAATTAATCGTTTTGATTGCAGCTGATCTATTCTCCAATACATAGAATCATCATTCTTCGGTGCTTTTGGTATTAAGTTTTTCACCACCCCTTCTAAAACTGAAGCAAGTGTAATGAGTTGAAACTTAATTACCATTGTTTCAGCTTCGCAACAAATGTCTGTTTTCAACCACAACCAATGCAATGTATCCCTATGCATTAAATGAGAAACAATTCGAGTTAAAAGCGCTTGATCTTCGATATACGGAAAGTAGTCTCTATAGTAGTCGAATGTTCTCAAAAATCTCCTTGGGAATTTAATTTGCTTTGTCTTATTAATTTGTAAACTCGCTACATCGTTGTCCTCATGAAGAGAAGCAATTGCGTTATTTAACTTTTCCAATTTCTCTCGATCCATACCCTATTTATCTGCCAAAGTGTTAACGGAGAAAGAAAACACCTGATTAATTAAACTTTTTTGAAGGGATAGTGATGAATTTATTTGAGATTTTGAATTTTCAATTGTGCTCAGAATTACAGATAATTTATTTGAATTTTCTTGAATTACTTTTTCAGTAGGCAACCTCAATTTTAAAGTTGATAGCGCATCTTTATTCACTGCTTTGAATGTAGAGCCTGTACTTCTTTTATCTAATTCGGTTTTCGAATACTTTAAAAAATTAAAAACATAATTTCTTAATGATTCATTTTCAATAAATAAAGCCGCTAAACCTCGTCCGATACAATATTCACGATTTGCAATATTCAAATCTCCTACTGGAGCTCTCACAGAAATTAATATGCTATTTTTTGGTGCTATTTTGTTAGGTTCAGTCGTGTATTTAACGAATTTTGGACTTATATCTCCAAATTCAGCATTTCCTTGTAGAAATGGCATTCCATTTTTATCTTCATTATAAGTTCCTCCATCCGGTGATTGACCCATAATTAGGGTGCCTATTTTACTTAGCTCAATAAAATTCCCAATTCCATTCGAGAATATTAAATCTGAATAGGATAAAAAAACATTTTCTTGTCTCTCCAAAACCTCCTTCTCCTTCTCAATCACTTCATCCATTGCCCAAAGTAACTCTGCCAATTTCGCTTGTTCTTCTTTGGGTGGAAGGAGGAATTCTTGTTTTGCTAATATTTTCCAATTAATTGTTGGTGAAAGGGACCCTACAGAAATTTCTATTGCTCTTTCCCAAAATTCCTCGGACATCAAAAAAAATGGTATAAAATCAGACAGTACATTATTTGATTTAGATCGAAGAACCAATGAGTGCGCCGATACAACAGCATCAAATGGTGCAATTGATGCTCTTTTTAAATATGCATTTCGTTTAGCAAATATGATATCACCTTTATATATTTTTAATTTATCTCCAATTAGTGAAGCCGTTTCTCCAAATCTTTTGATATGCAATGAACCTGAATCTAAGTGTTCCAATCCTATATAATGTTCTATACCAGATTTTTTTGGCACAACCTTTTCAACGACGTTTTCAAATAATTCAGAAAATTTCCATTTAATCCATTTTGACCGATCCAAAGCGCTGTCTATAATTTCTGTCATATCAATTTCCATTATTTTACTCATAAAATATTCAATAATTGGTTCATAGAACTTTTTAAATCCTCACTAGAATTAGTCCATTGTAAAAATGCTTCTGTTGGTTTTAATATTAAGTCTTGATTTGCACTTTTAACATATAAAGGCATATTAAGACTTGCATCTTTTTTAATGATTTCAGCCATTCCAGCCACATAAGTGAAATGCTCTACAGATTCAAAATTTTCAAACGCTCTGTGGATTTTTAGAATGTGTTCGGGCATTAAATAGCTTATAGTTTTTTCTCTTTTTAATTCTTCCCTTGCGTCAATAAATAAAACCTTTCCCTTCCTATCTTTCTTTTTACAATTATTAGTTATCAAAAGACATGACTCCATGATAGAGTTATAGAATAGATTTTTTCCTAATGCAATTACACACTCTACTAAATCTTCCTCAATCATCTTTTTACGCATATCAGCCTCACTATCACGAAATAATACTCCGTAAGGCCATAACACACATGATCGACCATTTTTAGAATCTAAACTTTTCTGTATATGCTGCTGAAAGGCATAATCTGCACAACCTTGAGGTGGCACGCCCCATAAATTTCTTCCATACGGATCACTGGAGAAACCTTTTTGGTCCCAGGCCTTAATGGAATATGGAGGGTTGGCTAATATTACATTGAACTTTTTCAATTCATCGTTGTGAAGGAAGGCAGGTTGTGCCAAAGTATCACCGCGCACGATGCTAAACTCCTCAATGCCGTGCATAAACATGTTCATTCGGGCAATGGCAGAAGTTAGAAGGTTTATTTCTTGTCCATACAATTTCAGCGTGCGGTATTCTTTTCCTTCTTCTTTCAAATGCAGAGCGCAGTTCAGTAACAAACCACCAGAACCGCAGGTTGGGTCATATACACTCTCGCCCGGCTGTGGATCCATGATCATGGTCATAAGTTTCACAACTGTTCGGTTTGTATAGAACTCAGCTGCGGTGTGTCCGCTATCGTCTGCAAATTCTTTAATGAGGTATTCGTAAGCATTTCCCAATTTATCATCGGCAACGGCTTTTAAGTTGAGTTTGTGTTGAGAATAATGCTCAATAAGATTGGTTAATGTTTCATCGGAAAGACGGTCTTTATTGGTCCAACTTGCATCACCAAAAATTCCAAATAAGGTATCTGGGTTTGCTTGCTCTATGGAACGCATCGCATCTTGCAATTTCATTCCAACACTAACTGTCGTTTCTCGTACGTCTTTCCAATGTGCTCCTTTTGGAATAATAAAATTGTGGTGCTCAGCAAAAGCAGCATATTCTAAATCGCCATCACTTTCTGCTAAGGCATTTTCAAATTCTTCGTCATACACATCACAAATTCGCTTAAAAAAAAGCAATGGGAAAATATATTGCTTGTAATCTCCTGCATCAATGGTTCCTCGCAATAGTGTTGCTGCACCCCAAAGGTATTTTTCAAGTTGTTGTTGGGTCATTCGGTAAATTCTTTTAAAATCTGTTTAAATCTCTGTTCTGCTTTCTGGCTTTCTTCCCATGCACTTTTCAAATCAGATAAAGCCTCTTCCAGACTTGGAAGATTATCCTCAATAATTTTCTCAACATAAAGAGGAATGTTCAAGTTGAAATCGTTTTCAGCGATTTCATTATAGGCAACTAGTTTTACGTAATTTTCTACGTTTTCAAATGCTGTTATCCAATCATATATTTGCTTTACATGATTTTCTTCCAAATAATTTTGTGCGCGTCCAACTCGCACTTGATTAGAACCATCAATGAATAGTACTTTTTTCTTTTTAGATGATTCTTTATTTTGTCTAAAGATTAACACACAGGCCGCTAATTGAGTTCCATAGAAAATGTTTGCTCCTAAACCGATTACTGCTTCCAATAAATCTTGCTCAATTAATGATTTACGAATTTTGCCTTCTGCATTTTTACGGAATAGTGCACCATGAGGCAATACAACTGTCATACGACCAGTGCTGTTCATCGACTTGATCATGTGCTGCACCCAAGCCATATCTCCATTACTTTTTGGAGGCACTCCAGCAATGTTTCGTCCATATGGGTCATTTACCCAATTTTCTTCACCCCAATCTTGAAGAGAAAATGGAGGATTTGCAATCACACAATCAAAGGTCTTCAAACCATCAGCCTCGAAAAAAGCAGGATTGCGTAATGTATCGCCACGCATAATTGAGAAGTCTTCGATTCCATGCAAAAACATGTTCATTCGGGCAATTGAACTGGAGGTAAGGTTTTTCTCTTGTCCAAACAATTTTAGAGTGCGGTAATCTTCATTGTTTTCTTTCAAATGTCCAACACATTCCAACAACATACCACCCGTTCCACACGCAGGATCATAAATGGTTTCACCTTCGTGAGGATCTAAAATAAGACCTAATAAATGTACAACTGAACGAGGCGTGTAAAATTCACCCGCCTTCTTATTCGTTAAATCTGCAAAATGCTTGATTAAGTATTCATAGGCTTGTCCCAACATATCTGGGTCAACCATGGAATTAGATAAATTGTATTGGGAAAAATGCTCAACCAAATCGATTAATAAGCGATCCGAAAGTTTATTCTTATTACTCCATTGAGCATCTCCAAAAATCCCATATAAAAACTCTTGGTTTGCTTGCTCAATTCCACGCAAGGCTTTTTCAATGGCTAATCCAACATTTGTCGTTGTCTCTCGAACATCATTCCAATGACATTCTTTAGGAATTACAAATCGATGAAATTCTGGCAGTGATGCATAATCAGCATCACCTCCGGACTCCTTCAATGCTTCTTGATATTCTTCATCGTAAACATCAGAAATTCGCTTAAAGAAAAGTAAAGGGAAAATATAGATTTTAAAATCAGAGGCATCCACTGGTCCTTTAAGAATCCAAGCGGCCTTTGAAAGGTATTGTTCAAGTTGTGAAAGGGTAATTTTCATTTTAGTTCAATTGTATTTGATCTTAGTTCACAGGTGAAAAATAAGTGTCTTTCCATCTAATTTTATTGCCACAAAAAAATAAGATCTAAACACAAACTTATTTATTCTAACTATAATAAAATTGAATTTTGTTGACTAACCTATTTTTAAAATTATGGTATAATTTAACGAAATAAAATTTCATGGAAAAATACGCATATTTTTTCTTTTTAAATATTAGATTTATTTAAATATAATGTACTTTTAATCTCACAATTTTGACTCTGAAAAATTACTTCGACATACCGAATCTTACCATCGCATGGGAGCGCACAATTAGAGATAGTAATCGTGATGTAAAAGACTATGCTGGTATTGAGTTATTTGAGGCAAATATTGATAATAACCTGCAATACCTATCCGAACTTTTGATTGCTGGTGAATACAAACCATCACGACCAGCTAAATTTTACGAGCCAAAAGCAACAGGAACCCAACGAGCAAAAACAATACTTTGCATTGAAGATGCAATTGTTTACCAATGCATTTGCGATACGATTGCATACAGAGCTTATGACACAACTGAAAAATATGAAAACTTCGTATTTGGTAGTGTTTTAAATGAAGAAGTAAAACTTGGTGTTGACCTTTTAAATATTGAAAATCCTCATTTTTACTTTTTCGAATTGTGGATGTCAAAGTGGAATCAATTTGCTGAATCTGTTAATGCAGAAGTTGATGACCATTCCATGACATACAAACTGGAGACAGATATAACTGGCTTTTTTGACTGTATCCCTCATAGCAAACTATTACAACTCTTATTTAAGAAATTCGATATTGATCCCACTGTGTTGGATTTGTTCAGTGAGTGTTTAAATACTTGGTCTGGCACATCTGAATCTGCGACACCCGGAGTTGGTATTCCTCAAGGACCTCAATCTTCATTTTTTATTGCCAATGTTTATTTGGGTGATCTCGATGAGAAAATGGTAAGTAGAGGTTTGAGTTACTATCGCTATATGGATGACTTCCGTATTTATTCTTCTAGTGAGGATGAATTGATTGAAGTTTTGGTTGAAATTGATAAGTTTCTGAAATCAAATGGTCTGAGTATAAACTCCAAAAAAACTTTAATTGAGAAGTTGGATGAGGACCGAGAAAAAGAAAAAATAGACAATGCTGATATTATGGCCTATTTGGCAATCGCATTTGAAGAAGAAATTGAACCAAAAAAGACGAAAGCAGACTCTGATTCTATCAACCAAATTGATTTAACTGAACAATTTGGTGGAGCAAGTCAAGGTGACTTATATTTTACAAGAGATTTTGAATTCGAATCAGACGAAGACGCCAGAGAATACATTGAAAACGAACTTAAAATTCTTGATGAATTAATTTGGAGCAAAGTAAAGAAGGTTGGAGATAGTATTGAATTTATGAATGAAGATGAAATTTCATCTGATTTAAGAAAACATCAAAACGAGTGGTTGAAAATTGGATTTGAATACCGAAGCATTTTCTCGTTATCTGAATCCTTAGAATTTGATTATAAACCAAATACAGAATATATCGATATTTGGTTTCTATTATCTCGGAAATTTATCGCAAAAGCAAATCAATTCAATTGGATTTTAGCTAAGTACGAGCCCAATGCATCTTTAAAAGGTAAGCTACTACACCATATAGAAAAGTTTCGTCTTTACGAGTGGATTCAGCACCAATTTATAGTTACTCTTGCTATCAGTCAAGAATTAACGACTGAAGAACTACGAAATTGTTTTAAGAAACTTAAGGCAACAGATTCACTTTATGTAAAATTGGCATATTACAGACTGTTGATTTTACAAGTTGAGCCAAATCACCAGCTTTATTCCACAGTGAAACACAGTATTGAGTCAGAAAAAAATACGTTTCTAAAAACAACATTGCTTCATTATTATCATAAAAAGAATTTAGGGCAGTTAAGTAAATATGACATAGCTAAAACCATAGGCCTGTTATGAGTTGGAATAAGGATTATAGCGGTGAAAATAATGAGCAATCAAGTGCTCACCAACTACGAATGCGCTCATTAGTAGACGCAGAGGAATTTCGAAAAGAAGCATTTTTAAGACCATTAGAATATTTGATGGAGGATATTTGCGAATCGGGGCTGAAAGTTTCATTAGAAAGGGCTCTCAATCACTTCAAATATAAAGATGCTACAGAAGAGGCAAAAGCCTGCCTTAACATTCAACTTAAATGCAGGCTACTTCACGGGTACAATCTTGTAAATTGGCTACAAAAAATTATGGATTGTTTCTCAGATATTGTCATTGACTACGTCCAAAGAAATTTAAATGAAACTATAATCAAAAAGCACCCCACACAAAACTATGACCTTTCGGATGATCGTGCGGCTTTTACCCATTTAGAATTTGTTCATTCAAACAACCATTTCAGACGTCAAATTGGCACCTATTTCAATGCATTATATGAGGATTTAAATAATACCAAACATAGACTTAAAAGAGATAATGAAGATAAAATCCGAAAGAAAAAAGTTGATTACCACCTGTTAAAAAGCAGAGATCTTGAATTTGCCAAAGATGCACTTCTTAATCTTCAAAACGAATTTGCCGCTGAGATAAATGATTGTATACTTTAACGAAATGATTTAATTCAAATCGTTTTTAGATTTCTAATACAGGTAAAACTTCTAAATCATAATAAAAAGCAAATGAATTATGGAACATGAAAATTATCTTAAAAAACTTATCTCTCTTTGTTTGGAAAACAAATTGATCGAAACAGTTGATGATATAGACGGCCTAATTGACATTGACGGTTTCAATTTTACTGAAGGTCTAGCTGAAATTCCTCAAATTGAAACTGCTATTAAGTGGGCCTTTGAAAACGACAAACTTCATGATTTTTACAATGAATATTGGGAAGAGGTATTCCTGAATTCCGAACTTTCTAAAACAATACTCCAGGGTAGCATTGAACATGATAACAGCATGTTAGATATGAGTTTTACTCTTCGCCGAATTAATTCAAAAAACAAATACTACTATAAGGTAGAGAAATCAGGTTACTTGGCAAATGACATTTGGGATGATGATTATTTCTTTGAAACAACTTCTGATTTATTGGAGGAAAAAGGCGTTATTGAAATGTTCAAAGATAAATGCCATGAGATCTCAACAAATTTTGATGAATTTGATGAAGATGTTATGAGTGAAAATGGAATTAAGGTGGTGTTTTATCAATAAATAATTTCCACAGTTTTGTTCAACATCATTTATCAATTACCTCATACAGTTCATGTGGGAGATCAAAATGACGCATATGAGAGAAAATAACAGTTTTGTTTTTTGTTCTAAAAGAGAAGTAATCAGTACCCTGCTCACCATAGTTTTCATCATAGTATTGTCTGTCTTCATTGTCTTCAACCCAGTCAGCACTTTCGAAATCAGATTCACAGATACCTTCATCCCAACCAAAACCCAGAGAGCCACAAATTAGAAGTTCTAATAACTCAACATTATCGTTATTAAAAACCTCTTCTACTAAACGTTTAACAGAATCACTATTTATTGGGGTTTCCAATAAGAATTTTGTGTTAATTTCCTGAATTGCTTCAACATACCATTCATCATTCACACTACTCTGATATGAATCAGAATAAAATATTCTATTTATTTTTTTTAAGCCATCAACCATTTTTCAAAATTTTATTTGTGAAATGAGTTAAACGATTAGTTCTTTAGAAAATCATTACTCTTTACCAAATGAAATTGGAATTTTGTTGTATTTTTTCTCCCAATTACCCCATCTAGATTTATTTTCACCTTCACCATCTTGATCTAGAAAAGCATTTTGATCACCATTTATTTCAGACACATTTATATCAACTGTGTTTTCTATGTTCGCATCAACTGTACCCTCAACATCAACTTTGTTTAAAACTTCAACCCCATTATTGGTTTCAAGAACTCCTGCATTTTGCAATACTAATGTCCAAATTCCCAGTGAGATTAGTATGTGAATAATATTGAATGATTTATTAAATAATTTAAATTCCATAAGATATATTTTGAAACAAATATATGATTATTCCTATTCTTCCTTCATTTTGCATTTCTAAAAGGTATTCACATAAACAATACCAACTAATGTTTTTTTTCATAAAAACACATTCTGAGGGTAATTTGTAAATCACAATATTTTTCGACAATCTTCGATTTAAACCACTCATTTCGTACATTCGTATATCAATTTCTGACACATGAAAACGCTTATCTCTTGGATTGCCTATACGAATGACTTTGAATCTGGACAGGTGCTGGAAACGGGGCCAACAGCGAATTACCATAAGTTCTTTTATAAGTCGGACCGACATATCTTGTTGTCTTCTGCGAGCGGCGATGATACACGATCAGAATTATTAGTAAATTTTCTTAGGAGAAGTTACCCAGAGCGAAGCTTTGAGTTGCGCTACATGGGAATCCAGGATCCGATTGATCACCGGGAGATTCAGGGAAAGGTGAATCCCTTTTTGATTGAATTGCGGGAGGACAAACTCGATATTTTCGTATCGCCAGGGAGTCCAGCCATGCAGGTGGTTTGGTACTTGAGCCATTTGTCCCTGAACTTGGATACGACCTTGTTCCAGATGCGGGAGGCACGTCACACGAAAACCAAGGACAAGCCAGAACTCATTAAGATCGCGTTTGAGAAATCCTCGCTTCCAGTGACGGCGATGTACCATCAGGAGGAAATCCTGAAGAATACGGGAGATGATTACTTCATTACGCCAACTATCAAGAAGATTTACGAAAATGCGGCGAAAGTAGCGCATGTGGATGGTGTCACGGTCTTGATCCTAGGTGCGAGTGGAACAGGAAAGGAAAATTTAGCGAAGTACATCCACCGGAATTCCATTCGGAACGAGCAGGCTTACGTGACGGTGAACTGTTCGGCGTTTAGCGATACCTTGTTGGAATCCCGCTTATTTGGCTACAAAAAAGGCGCCTTCACGGGAGCAGACAAAGACACCCCTGGATTATTCGAACTAGCCGACAAAGGAACCATTTTCCTCGATGAAATCGGTGATATCTCTCCCTACATGCAACAAGTGCTCTTGCGCGCCTTACAGGAGAAGGAAATCATGCCGCTGGGCGGAAAAGCGAAGAAAGTGAATGTTCGAGTGATTGCTGCCACCAACCAAAACTTACAAAAACGCTGCGAGGAAGGGAAATTCCGCTGGGACCTCTATTACCGCTTATCCGTCGTGGAACTCGACCTCCCTACCCTATCCGAACGTGGAAAAGCCGACATCAAAGGAATGATTGAACATTTTCTCACGCAGAAAAAGAAGGAATTACACCGTCCAAAGAAACTGCAACTCGAAAAAGAAGCCTTGGAAATCCTCTTGAATTACTCCTATCCGGGAAATGTCCGCCAGTTGGAAAACATCATCTCACGACTCTACGTTTTCAACGAAGAAACGGTGACAGCGGAAGTCCTACCCAATCGACTCAAACAAGCCCCATCCGACCAACCGATGAACATGGAGCACATCGAAAAGGAACACATCATCCGCGTCTTGAAACACTTCAAGGGAAACAAGCGTCAAACCGCAATTGCGATTGGCTGGGCGATCAATACCTTGGTGGCAAAGATGGAGAAGTATGGGGTGGATGCGGAGAAATTTTAGTTTACTCTTCATCTGATTTCTCGTATCCTTCGTAGTAGTAGGATTGTTCAATTCCTAATAAAACCTATAAACTAGGTTAATATCTCTTTTTGATATCCTTTTCAGATTTTGATATCCTTTATGAATATTTTCATCCATTTTACTGCAGTTTAGTTCTTGGCATATGCTTTGCCTAAAGAGGTGAAACAAACAAAAAACACCCGAACCCATGCTGCAACAATTGTCCAAAATCACCCTTGATGAACAGAAGAAGAATGAACACGCCTTGAATCAATTTCGCTATTCGTTTTTAGCTGGAAATTTTGAGCAGATGGAGGAGCTGATGGATGCAAAGGGCGTCTTTTTTAAGGGGATGAACAAGACACGTGCTTTGGCCCATTTCCACAAATTTTTATTCTCGGAACACAGCATTGGAAAGCGACTTTGGCCAGAGTTCAAAGATGGATATAGCATGGATGAATTTCCAGGTGAACATGTGATCGAATTTCGCTTCATGGAAACGGACCCCTTCACGCATCCCAACGTAGATAAGTTCGAATTTGGGGAAGCACCACGCAAGGAATTCAATGAATTGGTCATCCGACTCGCTTTTCGCTTTCAAAACGGAAAAATCATCCGCTTGCGCTTTCCGAAACGTGTGATTAAAAGCATCGAAACAATGGTAAATCAAAACTAAATCGGATGACATTTAAAGCCCAACTTGTTCACATTGTCAATCCGGAAGCAGATACTTCATTTTTTAAAAATGAGTCGATCGATTTGGTTTTTAGTACCATTTCACGTTCACCTGAATTGCTGTGCATTTCACTTGAAAGGTCACGTTTGAAAAATATAGGCTATGGACTGGGGGAAATCCATGTGTTCACCAATAACTCAACACAAGAAAAGACAAAGATTCATTCTACTCCAAAACGAAAAGAGTGGAAAATCTCCATTTGTCGAACGGATGCATTCCAAGGAATTTACGGCAGTATTGTCTCTCCAAATCCGTCAAAACTAATGCCCTTCATTCAACGAAAATCTTCCCACTAAACTAGATCATATGAACGAACAAAAAACAGTTTCCCAGGAACAACAGTCCTACCCACCCTTGCGCACCCTTGCGGATGCCGCGCGTTATTTCATCCAAAGCATGGACACCGACATGCTGTACACCTTGCTCGACGACAAAATCACCTACCAGGATTTTAATCGCAATGAATTCATTTTGAAACTCGAGCGCTTGATGGAGGATTTTAAGTCCAACGGCGACACCTTTCTCAACGCAGTCGAAGGACGCTGTGGCGATTGCTACAAAGAAAAAACCGGGTATATGTTTATCGGCAACAACAGCAAGCGCTACATGAATTTACTCTTCGATTTGGAAAAAGGTGAAATCACCGATTTGTTCGAATGCTCGAATTTCAAAACGCAGTTCAAATTTCGACACTTGACCAAACGCGTGTATGTGGATCCGAAAAACTACAATCCCTTCAACCGAAATAACTTATGAAAATTCTCAGCGACCACTTATTTTACGATTTACTTCACGCTCCGTTATCCGATCTGCAAAAACAGTTTGGAAGTCAACTTAGACGCCTCGAACATTACCGCATTGACGGAAACGATGAGCCCTACACCTATTTTTCGCGTTACAGTCCCTCGTTCATAAAAATCGACCGCTGGACCCTTTCCTTAAAGGAAGGAACCTATGAAATCCATGTGGCTTCCGAGAATGTAAACAAGCGTTTTCTTCGTTTCAAAGCCAAAGAAACAATGGACATCAAATCGGCCTTGGAACGGGAACATTACCATCCAACGAAGCACTACCTCAAAGGACTTTCCGCTTGCGTTTACCAAGGAGAAGCAGCCTGCTTGATTGTCAGTCGTTCGAGCATGATTGCCATGAGCTATTAATCATTTTATTCAACTGTAAATCTACACACCATGATGCCAGGACCTACATACGTTTACGCTTGTCCCGATTGCCAATACCGCGTCACCAAACGCAGTTTAGCAAGCGGAAATACTTTCGGCGCCACACATTATTCCGACATGCGTGTCGATGCACCGATGATGCCATCCTATCCACGCATTACTAAATGTGAACGCTGTGAATGCACCTTTTGGCTGGACGAAACAACGCAAGTCGAAGGAGCAATTATGCCACAGATTGCTCATTTTTACGACGACGATTTCACGCCTAGCGAAGTCAAAAATCCAGCTTTTGGAGATCAGCTTGAACTAGATCCAGCCAAGGAACTAGACCGTGAAGACATCAAAGACGCGTTATTTATGAATGTCCAAAGGGATGACGATGACGAACGATACTTGCGCTATCGATTGTTGTGGGCTTACCACAAGCAGTTGGAAGATGGAACTTTAACACGTGAAGTACTAAACGAAGACTTGGATTACTTGGAGAACATAGATGCCATCTTAAACTTGATAAAGGAGGATGAAAACGGTCATTTATTCCGCGCCGAACTAAATCGCTTCGCAGGAAGATTTGAACGTAGTTTGGAGTTGCTTGAACCAACGCTGAATGATCCATTGTGGGGTGTCATTTCCAAGAAAATGAAAGAACTCAGTGAGGCAGGTAATCGGGAAGTGTTTGTGTTGGATGTTCCTTAATTTTAACACATGAAAATCTACCTTGACTTCGACGGAACAGTTGTCGAGCATTATTTCCCGGAAATTGGTGAGGAGAATCCACATGCGATCAAGGTCATTGCACGCCTTCAAGCTGCAGGACACGAAATCGTACTCAACACCTATCGCGCGGATATCGACGTTCAACATGTACACGAAGCTTTGGAATTTATTCGCTCGTTTGATGAAATCCAACAGCCGATTGAAAAATTTCTTCCTCAAAAATTAGAACCACAGTCCTTTGATTTAGATGTAGCGAAGGAAAGTAATCAATTGTACATTGATGATATTGCAACAGGGATTCCCATGAGACGCAACATCGTTTTGGAGCACGGAATGATGGTTGATTGGATTGAATTAGAGAAAAAATTGGAGGAAGCGGGGATAATCCAGAATGTCAATCATGAAAATACATAAATTATGGATAGTACTATTTTAGATGCGATCATTCCTCTAACAATTATCGCCATTTGGATCAACAGCGTATTTAACCCAAAAAAGAACAAAACAGACGAAATGAAAAAAGAAGCTCCCTCCCTAAATAAACTGAAGATCTTTTTTAAGAAACTTAGTGCTTTCTTTCGCAAACCGAATAAACAAGAAAAGTTTGTCTGGGACGAACTCATTCAGTTACACAAAGTAAATTCGTGGCGACATGGCGTTTACGAAACAGAGAAATATGTGGAATCGACGTTCACAATTGCCGAAAACAAGGATGGATTTTACCGTTATTTGTTACACGATAACGAGTTGCATTTTGACGTAAATGTGATACAGGCTTTTCCAGTTGAAATGACAACCGATTTGTTCGTTTTAGCAGCACATTTCAACAATTTATTGACTTTTGGAAAAGTAGTTGTTAATGTTCATCATCGCACGGTTACTTTTAGTTATTTAAACGATATTTCTTTTTATGCCATTTATCCGGAAAAAATAGAAGAACACTTAAGTCGACATTTTTACATCACAAGGGATGTCCATTGGGCTTTCGAGAAATATTTGCAAGAACGTGAAGAACCTGCAATCATTATTGGTGAATTATTGAACATACAGAAAAATCGGGGAGAAAAAACGGAGGGGAAATGATTTCCCCAACCAACTCTGTTACCAATTCTCACTTTTTCATTCTACTTAAAAAGACGCCTATGAAATTCCTACTCCTCGTACTTCTCGTTGCGCCTAGCCTGGTCAATGCCGCACAATGTCAAACAGTACGCTCCCCTTTCAATGTGATTGATGCCTACATGCGTAATTGTCCAGCGGCTTCGGAGCGTAGCATCGCTGATATCGCGTATTACATCAATCGCTCCGCACGCACCGACCTCGAAAAAGCACGCGCAGTATATGTTTGGATGACGGACAACATTTCCTACAACGACGCTGGTTACAATTCAGGAAATTATGGCGACAATTCAGCGGAAAACGTGCTTAAAACGCGTATTGCAGTCTGCGCAGGATTCGCGGATTTGTTTACCGCAATCGCTGTTAAAACAGGAATTGAAGCAGTAACCATCACCGGATACGCCAAAGGTTATAGCTATTCAGAAGGCGATTCATTTGATGATTCGAATCATGCGTGGAACGCCGTTAAAATCGATGGCGCTTGGAAAATTTACGATGCAACTTGGGGACAAGGAGGCGGATCAGAGGACAGCCGAGGACGGATGAAGTCCACCAAAAAGTTCGACGAACAGTGGTTCAATGTCGACCCGAAACATTCCGTTTTCACGCACTTGGCAGAGATTCCATACGAAAACTTCCTTCCACAAAACATCAGTTTGACCGAATTTGAACGCCTTCCGGATTTCCAACCGAAAGTCTTTCAATATGGATTCCTTTCTGCTGATGAACTATTAGCGCAGGTCAAAACGAAAAAGGTATTTAACTTGCCAGAAATACATGCGGTTTCACCCACCTTTCAGATTGTCAACGCACCTAAAACGCGAACATTAAAACAAAAAGCACGCGTGACCTTTGAAATTAAATCCAGTGAAGACTTACACTTTCATCTAGTCAATGAACTCGACGAATGGATTCCATTTGAGAAAAAAGACAACATATATGTTTTGAATTTCATTCCCTACAATTATGGTGAAATCCACATCAATGTGGAAACCCTTGAAGGACATTATGCGGTGTTGGTGTATGAGGTGCGATAAGTCTTAAAATATTTTAAGACATTCGAAATTGATTCATTATGAAACAAAAATTATTCTAAAACTTTACTATGAAAAAATCAAAGAAGAAAGTCACACAACCAAAAAATCAACCTGAGGAATCAAAGATTAAACCTGAGTATCAGGATCTATTCAAGATGAGCCTAGAGCGGGCTTTTGGCAGAGAGGTTTCAGATGAGGAAGCGAGAGAAATGGACGAGATATTATCTGGAATAAGCTCGGATGATTCACATGAATAGTCATGAGTTCATTAGTTTAGAACACTATACAACTCAAATTACGCCCCAACTAACTTTACACATATTATCGGCTCAATTTATTCTGACGATTTACAATCGACAACCTATATTACTTGAAGATAGAATGCAAATAAAATGTTTTGAAATGTCACTATAAAAGGCAACATTTTCACAATAATTATTCTTAAATTTATAACACAATTAAAGGTATAAAATGAAATATAAACTTGACTTAAGTTCCAAAACTAATCGAATTACCTTTGCGATAGGTATCGCTTTAATTCTTGGGACAACTATTGGCTATATTTCAGGAGAGAAAAAATATTTTGCTGAAGAATTCATTTCTGGTTACAGTAGTTCTTATGGGCGATTTGAAGCTGGAGAACTTATACCAAGACAAGACGTTATTAAAATTAAAAGTGATGGATATAGTGTAAATTCAGATTTTCAGTTTAATTTCCAAGCAGCAACAATCGCGTCAACTTTAACATTTGGAGTGCTTTTAGTTTTAAACGGATTTGTAAAAAAATGACAATATTCTGATTAAGTGTACCCTGAAAATAGCGATTTGAATGTTGACTTCACTCCTAGTGAAACTAAATCCCTATGAAAATCAAAGAAAAATAAATAATTTTGAATCAACACGAAACTCCAACTAAGGAAAATTCCACTTTAGTTTGATGAAATTTAAATTAAACAGAAATAATATTTAAAAAATATGATTTGGGAAGCAATTAAAACAGGTTTGGAAATACTTGGACACTGGCAATTTTGGGTTGCCTCTATAATATTTTCTGCAATTTTCATTATAACATTTTTACTTTTAGGTTTTGGGTTATCCAAGACAATGGAAAATCAAAAGACAGTAGTATTAGGATGTGTTGGAGGAGCAATTTTACCCTCATTATTACAGGTCTTTTTCATTTCTATGTTGGTTGTGTTTTTATTACCACTATTTATGGGTGGAGACGAATTAACTCCGCTTACATATTTATCTGATGAATGGTGGAGAATTGTCAAAGCTGGATTTTTTGGATTTGTTATCCTTATGTTAATTGCATTTATACCAGTAATTGGGCAAATGGCTACTAATACACCTGGAGTTTCAATTTTTATTATTGGAATGGTAATTTTTCATAGAATTGCTGGAAGCTCCCTTCGTTACGTTCAAGAAATCAATGGTACTAATATTGATCTAAAACCTGATTTTTGGTCGATAATTGGCTTTATTATTCTTGCATGGATAATAGTTTGGTTATTTACTTTGGTTATTGTTACAATCCTAACATCATTAAATGTTATTAGTGATGATATGATGGAAACGGGAGCTTTGTTTTTAGGACCTGCAATTGGAGTAATTCCCGGTTTACTCGCTCTTTCTGTTTATATATCATATGTAATATTAAAATTGAAACTAGCTATTTAGATTACTTTAAGCATTAAGAAAGTTCGTGTCTAGATATTACCTCGAAACAACAAAAAGTTTTTGAAGTTTAAATTTCAATTTAGAAAAAAAAGGAATTTGAGTGATTTCGATATTAGGATTATTTCTTTTTGTAAAGCGAATACCCAAACAATCCCAACGCCACAATGACATCCACAATATTCCAAAGCGTTCTGCCAAGAGATATTTTGATGAATGGTTGAAATAAAATGGCGAGCACAAGAAATACAACCGCTAATTCTTTGCTTCCTTTTTCATTTTCGTGATAGGCCGTATAGGAAAAGAAAGCAGCTGAAGCGAAACGAACAAACTGAAAATAACCGTAAGGCATGTCGGCAAGACAACCTAGGAGTAAAAGTGCGATTCCGATGGATAAAAGTTTCATGTTTTTTTTCATGAAAATACAAATTTTAGCGGAAAATTGAACACTTATTGCACAATTAAAGGACAACTAAATCGATTGAATTAAACTAACTAAAACTATGTTAATGAACCCACTCTAACTTAATATCCACAACTACCAAGTGACTTTAATCCTTTAACTTGGTAAGCTAAATCTGCTTTCACTATCTTTACCCTAATGAACGAACTCGAAGAACTAAGAACGAACCATCACTATTATGCAAGTCTGTATAGACAGCATCGGGTGATTGTTTTTCAGCATTTGAAGCAGTTTACGAAGGATGAGGCCTATCTAGCCGATTTGTACCAGGATGCCATTATTGTGCTTTTTGAAAAAGCGAAGGACCATGAGTTTACCTTGACCTGTTCGATTCGGACCTACCTGATTGCGATTTGCAGAAATCAAATTTTCAAGAGGGCTGGAAGAACACCTGAAATCGTCAATATAGAAGGGGAGCGAACCAATTACAATGATTGGTTGACTGATCAACTCGAAATGGAACGCAAGAAAAGTCAGCTCGACAAACTTGATAGCGTTTTAAACCATTTTGAAAGCATTGCTCAAAAATGCTACGAATTGCTCTATCGGTTCTTTTACATGAAAGAGTCTTTTGACCTCATTGCAAAAGTAATGGGCTATACCAATGCAGACAATGCCAAGAATCAGAAGGCTCGCTGTCAGAAGAAATTACGTGAACTTTATTTGGAGGAAAAATGAGTCAAGAAATGGAACAGAATCAAATGGACCAATTTGAGCGACTCTTGGAACTCAGTTTCCTTAGAGAAAAGCGCAAGCAAATGAGAAGCAGACTGCAATTTGAGGAACGTGATATCGAGCGCATTTCAAAACCAAGGGTTCCATCCATTAAAGGAATTAAATTCCAAAAAGAATCTTCATCTAGTCATGACAGATTCAAATTCAGAAGTTCATCACATATTTTGGAAGAACAACGAAAATCTAAACAACAAAAAACCAGAAAAATAATCATATACATAGCATTGATTATCATGGCGTTAGCTACTATTTGGTTTTATTTTTCAAAATAATTTCAATTTCAGGGTTACCTTTTTAAAGTTTGGGTATTAAGAGTTATAAGCATCTCTTAATTACTCACCTTTAAAACTTTGACCATGAAAAAGATCCTTTTTATTTTACTTCTTACTACTGGAAGTGCAAAAGCGCAATGGGTTTTCCCAACATTCACAAACATTGGCGATACTTCTTTCTTTCGAATTGAACCAAATGAAGAAACTGCTCTTCTCGGTTTTAAAAACATGTTGGCCATCAATGGTTACGAGTTTGATAAGAAGGCCTTTACGCCAAAAGATCAAATTATGTATGTGATCTATGATGTTAGACCAAGCGATCCAAAACATGTGTATTTGTTCTACTTACTTCGAACACGAAATGGCTACGAAGCTTGGTATGATTACAGAACAAATCAAGATTGCGTAATCAACAAAGAAGAACTCATTATCACTTATGAACGAGAAAATTGACAGCCATGAAAACGCGCATCGACATACAGTTCCTAACTTGTTCAGACACGGAACACTTCATCGAATTTTTAAGTGATGCACCAGATAGCGCCTTCCAATTGATTCTTGGCACTAGCGAAAGCACTATTTCTTGGGACTTGGAAGGTGAATTCTGCAAACACTTTCACTTGAAATGGCGTGGGAAAGAAATGAAGGCCTGGATTGCCCGCAAAACCTTATCCGGTTCTTCCCCTCTCTTCTTCTGGTGTGCAGAAGTACGCAACGCGGAATGGTGGGCCTCCTTCCCAGATGGTGTTTGTCCAAACGATGGACTCCGCTCGTACCGAATCCAAGAAGGAAAGCTCGATACCATCGCACATTTGAAGTCGAATGCACTACGCTTAACAGGAAGCGAAAAATACATTCGTTTAACGGAATTAACAATCAATATATGAGTCAGTTACGTTTGATTTTGTAACCAATGAATGTGGCGTACATTATCAAAAAGAAGCTTCTCCTTTACTTACAACCTAAAACAAACTGCCATGAAAAAACTAGTGTTTATTTGCTTGATCCTGAGCAATTATGCCCACGCACAGTGGAGCAGCATGCAGCGCTTCGAAGAGTTCGGAATCGGTAACTTTTACCTCTTCGCTTCTAGAGAAGTCGATGCCAGAAGATTGATTGCTGAAACCTTGAACGACAATGACATGAAAGGAACAATCGACTTCCACAAAGGCGCTAATTTGTTCGTGAATACCGCGATTCAGGATGCGCAAAACAGTGAATATGTGTACGTTATCCATTGCATCCGCGGACAAAAGAACGGAGTACCAGGTTACCACATTTTCTGTTACTACCTAGAAAACCGGTACCGTTATTTCTACGACATCACCGAACCAGACGGACGCATCTCCGTGATTTTCGACCCAACAATTTTGTCTGTATCACCGAACGGCAGCAAGAAAAAGTAATATCCATCTTTAAAACGAAATAACATGAAAACAATAATCGTCCTAGTTGGCTTCCTTTGGATCATCGGGAGTCCGCTCAACGCACAATACCAGTTCCAATTCATGGAAGATGATTTCATTGAAATAGGAGCAGGAAATTACTTTATCCATCTGGACAAAGAACCGGAAGTCCGAAAAACGGTGTTGTCCGTGATCAAGTCCAACCGCTTTCCAACAGAGAACCTCGTTTTCAACAAAGGAAAGAACCTATATTTCGCGTCGTACTTCGTAAATCCATCAGACGATCGCTATATGTACGTGGTCCATGCGAAACGCGCACGCGAAGGCTACGACCTCTATTTCTTGTACTGTGTGAATACGCTTACGCATCATTTTGAATACACCGAAGGAAAAGACTTGTATGAACTGGTTTACGACCCTCAGAAAAATTCAAGTACAGTATTCACAAGTTTTGGATCAACTTTAGTAAGTAAACCATGACGGCCATATTTTTTCAAGACGAGGTCTTTCTCGATTGTAGTAAAGACCTCGATTCTTCTGAATGTACTTTTATATTCAAAGGAAAAGAAATTTATCTCAAGCATACGCTCGAAATCGCTCCCAAGCAACGCGTCCACAGCATGGTTTGCAAGGTCGACGGCCAAACTTACTCTTTCGGGGTTGGTCGCTCATCCCTAGGTGGTGGCATCTTTGGCATCTGGCCCAAAATTAAAATTGATGGTAAAGACTATTGTTTTAAAATTAGTTGGCCTTTGGAGGGAAATTCCAAAGGGATCAAACTAGAACCAGAAGAAAACAGCGATTCAGACGAGGAAATCGACGAGCCTAGTGGAAGAAGAAAACTTAAGAATTTAATGATGGAGATCCGAAATGAATTTAAAGACCTCAATCCAAAAATCAAAAACCAAGAAGAACTAGACGACGTGGAAGGATTTCTTCATATTCATACGCTTCCCCCCGAGGCGAGAAAGAAAATCATTGAGCAACTTAAAAACAAGAAAAAATGAAGTCCGCAACGCACATGAACTACCTTGCCCTACAGCAGAACATTCTTGGGAAACCTCTGCGTATTGGCTCAGGGCCCGACGAGGGAACTGAAACTGAACCTAATATTACCAAAAACGGTTTCAAGGTTTTTCTCAATGGAACCCATTCTCAGCCTGATTTTAGCCCAATTAATGAACACCTCCACGTTGGTTACATGAAGCATCCTCATGCCATGGATGGAATGCCTGGCTGCAGCGGTGATCTACATTACTACCTGTGTATCACAGAGCACGAATACTTAGTAACCATCTCGCTCAAATTAGACGAAGAAACCAACGGCCCATCGGAAGAAGTCACTGACTGGATTTCACTCATGAAACGCAAAAACTTCCCTGAAGGCATTGAAGACGATAGCGACAATTATTATGACATCGCCCAGGCGCTCTTGGAAGCCCATTTGAATAATATGTTCAAATTCTACGAATCAGAGGAGGACATCAATGATTGGGAGTTTGGAGCTGATGCGTTGAAGAATATGATTATGGAGAGGTATGATTCAGAATCTGAATTCAGTTAAATTTATTAAATATTCTTTACTATGGTAATTAGTTTATTATTCGGATTCCTATTACTTGTTTTGGTTTTATTAAGCGGCTGGATACGGTTGTTATTATTAATGTTGACGTTTGGATTGATTGGAACCAGAATTCCATTTCTATACTTCATTTTGGGATTTTCTTTTGGGAGTGGTATGTATTCTGTTTTGGGAATAGATTATTGGCCAGGATTTATTTTTAATACCATAGTAACGGTCATTTTACTTCGCAAAACATCAAAACTTTATGAACCTTACGGCGAGGACAGTACCGTGAGTCAATGCGGCAGTGGGTTTTTAATTGGAAGTGTATTAGGGTTGTTAGTATATTTGATAAGGATCGTTTTTTAATGTAAATCGTCAACATAAAGTGGAATTTCCCTTAGTTAAAGTATCGCTCCTTAAATCAATTTAGGAGCGATACTTAAATTTCACCCTCACTCCTTCTTCTGCATCTTATCCGTGAACACCAATTCCAAGAAGAACAATTTCAGTGAATGTGGGTCGCCACTAAACCATAACTGGTAAAGAAGTACAAGAAAGAACAAACATGTGGAAACACATATAACATCAAATTTCAGGTAGGATAAACACGTGAAGGTGATTTCGGCTATGAGCATGAGTAAAACCAAAATAAAGGCGATTTCAATCTTCAGAACCGCTCTTTTGTGATACTTGATTAAAATGAGTGCTTCTTCTTGATTCAAATCGTAGAATGATTTCGCAATCAATTCTTTTAATTCCGTTTTGCTGATCTTTTTCATGGCTCAAGATTTAAAGGGTTCGACATGGAAGAATATATAAAAATTAATTTAATATTCCTAGTAACTTAAATGTAAACTAAAGAAAACATGATTCGTTACAAGGGTTTGACTTATTATTTATATATTCAACTCCATCTTTAAAAATGATAGAATATGGACAAATTATCCTTCGAAGTAAATGATTCCGAAATTCGGATTGTCGGTATTTTTGAAGCCAAAAAGCATACGAAACTCGCAAAAGAGTTCGTGAAAAATGGATATGTACCTGAAGTTTTATCAGATGGTGCTAAGAAATTCTATAAAGATTACTGGTATCCAGAATTTAGGGATTTATTGTTCTTCAAGGAAAATGAAAGCAGTTCTAAAATCTTAAGAAAGGAAATCAACCAATCACTTTCGTTTATTAAGACAAAGGACGAAGCGAAAAATCCGCTTATATGCATCGACGCAGAAGTAATCGCAGCGGAAATAATCTTGTTTCCGAATGACCTTCATTTCTTTTCGATTGAGATTAAACCAAAGGAAAATACGATTCAGCAAATTGCGGATTTAATCTTCTGTGCGCGTGAGTTTAACAAAGAACTTCTGGAGCAACCTGAAATGTCTTGGGTGAATTGGATTGAAACGAACTGTTTAAATGGCATTCAAATCACTTCTAACGATGTGAACGATGTGGTACATACCGATGGATTCTCTGGTTCGAAGTTTAAATTGTATACGCTTGTCGATTTTAAAGAAAATGACGCATTAAAGAATCCACAAGTCAGAGATGAATTACTTTATGATTTAGGATGTGTCAGTCCAATCGGAACGGCTGGAGGTGATTTTTCCTTTACACCTAGTGAATCTTATTTTGAAGAGTTATTGAATGACAAAATATCCGTGTTTAATAATTACACGATTCTGCCTTTATTCGATACGTTTACAGTAGTGGGATACAACTTGTTAAACTTCGATCAATACGGAACAAAGAGGTCATCTTGGACCCAAACCTATTTTAGAATCTATCTGTACAATTTATTTATTAAATACAATTTATTCCGATACAACTTGGATATGGAACACGATTCAGTAAAAGTTCGCGATGAATTTGAATCCTTCCTGAACACGTATAACTTGAGCCATATTTCCTATAATTTCTTGCCAAATCTGATTTTTCACCAACATAGAAAAAGCCTTCAGATTGACGAAGAATTAGAAAAATTCCAAGAGCGCATTAACCGTATCTCCCAAGCCATTCAAGAGGAACAACAAAAACGTTCCAACTTACTGCTTGGAATTGTCGGAGCCATGACTTCCATCAGCAGTGTGAAACCGATTTTGGACATTCTTGAGAATACTAGATCGCAAATCAATTTGAATGGATTTCTGTTCTATTCACTCGCTGGAATCATCGCCATCTCCGCAGCAATTCCTTTGCTCGCTTATTTGTTCCCGGAAAAGAAAAAACAATTACTACGTAAATGGAAGAATCGAAAAAAATAGGAATTTTATCCTCTTCCGTTTTTTATTTAATTCGTCATTTTACTCAAATTGACCGAACATGTTTTGACGAACTAATACATCAAGGTTTTTCCAAAAAAGCCATTGAAGAAAAATTGACGACTGCTGGATCAAAATTCGATGTGCAATTTGCTTCGAGTCCGAGAGAAATTATCGAAATATTGAATCATCGCTCACCTCATCAAGTGGTACCGCAAGCGAATAAACGGACGGCTTATATCTATCGTTTCGAAGAATCCATTGGTTGGGATTCTATTCTGGATGTGAATCAGTTACCTCAAGATGATTTGACCAAGATTCAAGAAGAAAAACGTGGAGATCAAACCATTCGTACCATTGAACGAACGGAATCTCCTCAAACCAATCAAATCGTTGCTATCGTAGATTCTGAAACCAGCAAGGTCATTACCCTTTTTCCAGGATGTTACGCTCCCGCACTTCCTAGTTGGGACCAATCTAAAATTGATTTTGATCAATCACGCGCTTTTTGGGATACCCATGTATTCATTAAATGAAGTACACATGAATAAACTACTGTGCTTGATCATCACTGTATTGCCATTTTTGGGCACCACGCAAATATTAAATGTGGATCGTGAGAATGGACAAGATTCCATCAAACGCAAGGTGGCCTTCTCTTACAATGTATCGTTTAGTAGCGACAAGCAAAAAAAGAACCTCATTGAATTCACGAATCAAACGGAATTAGATGTGTTTTTGAAGAAGGATAAAATCGCCGTTTTACTCGGACAAACGGATGCATCCTTTAATGGGAAAGCCATCCTAGAAAACAATGGGTATTTTCAATTTAGGTTGCGAGACAACGATAAAAGACGCGTCGCTCCCGATTACTTTGCACAATATCAATGGAATGGAGTCCTTGGTCTACAAAACCGCGGATTGGCAGGTTGCAACGCTCGCTTCAAATTCTGGGACGATAAAACGGATGACCTATATATGAGTATTGGTGCATTTTACGAAGTGGAAAAATGGAATCCAAATTTATCCGGTTTTGGGTTTGAAAATATAGGATTGACAAACGTCACGAGGAAAATCCCACGTTTGAATTTCTCCGCTAAAACTGCCGTTCAATTGAAAAAAGGAATCGACTTGAGCGCAAGTACCTTCGTTCAATTCCCCATGAATGATCAATTTCAACATTTCATGAATCCACGTTGGTTCTTCGATATGAATCTATTCTTTGAAATCAGCCGTCACCTTGGAATGAACATTCACTACGACCATAACTTCGATACGTATCGACCCTTACCCATCGACAGTTATTATTACAACTTGAATCTTGGATTTCAATTTAAATGGTAAGCGTCATGAGACATAAACTAAACGAACTTCTTTTTTATCAAAAAGACCCATCATTTTTTGATGCCATTTTCGAAGCACATCTCCCCTACTTTGAACAAAAGGAAATTTCGTCTTTTGAACTCGTTTTGTATCACGATCCAAATATCCATATAGAAACATGGCGAATCACCCAACAACAAAATATTGATTTAGTGATGACGGATTCCTTCGAAATAAAGCGCTTAAGTCACCTCGGAAACCGATTGACGATTCCCGTTTCATCTGATGAATTACGTACAGTTTATGTTGACCATTCAAAATCGCCACGAATGGGTTCTGGACGAAAAGAAACATGGGGTCAACTCCATAACAAATGGGTTTGCTTGGAGTCTAAAGGGACTTGGATAGGGTGATGAGAAACCACTAATCGCCAGTTTTAATTCCTTTGGCGTTTAGATGATTTAACAAATCCCCATATGAACTGAAATTAACTTCTCTTGGAGCACTGCCGGCAAATGGGCCGATAATTCCCAGTTGTTCAAGTTGATCTACTATCCTCCCGGTTCTACTGTATCCCAAATTCAACTTTCTTTGAATGATAGATGAAGAAGCATTTTGTTCTTCGATAACGATTTTAGCTGCATTCCAAGCCTCTGGGTCAATATCCAAAATTTCCTCTTCTATTGAATTTTCCACTGCTTCGTCGTAAGTGTATATTTCTATCAGACTTGAACAATCCATTAGATTACTAGTGCCGTTCAGGAATTGATCAAATTGTTTCATGAATTCCATTTGATTCGCTGAATGAATGACGCGGAAGATTAATTCTGAATCTAAATTAATGTCATTGTTATCGTCCAAACTACTATTGTAAGACTTCGATAAAGAGCCGTTCAATGAACTACTCAACATAAAAATGCCATCATTAATACTGAATTGTTGATAATGATTGAGATTGTAATATTGATCTTTTACTTTAATTATTTTCATGTGTTTTGTGTTAATATTTTTAATTAAAAAGGATAACAATACCTTCAAAATAATGGAGGTATTATTTCAAAGTTGAGTTAATTGTTCAGGTTTAAATTTTGTGCGTTCGAGATCATTTCATTCCCCACATTCACACAACGCTGATGAAATTTCTTTTTCCAATCTTTTGTTGAATAGAGTTTCGTGAAAAACGCCGCGTCTTTTGGGGGGAATACCCCTATTAGTGGAGAATCCCAAGAATGTCCTATGATTGTTGATTCATTCAAATCTGCGATAAATGAATCCATCGGAGTTATGTCCGTCGACGCTGCGACATTCGAAACGGCAAACATAGATTTACCAACTAAACCAATAAACTTAATGAATCGCGCACATTTAACTAATTCATCACCTTGTTCTCCTCCTGCCAGTAAATTCGGGATTTTATCTAGGGAATAATCTTCATTTTCGATGGATGGAAAGAACTCATCAAAGATTATCGTTTGAAGGTTAAATCCGATGTATTGAGATAAAACGAAATTTTGTTGCTCATCAAAATTTGTTTTCAGTCCGGCTTCTTTCAATCTCGATTTGATTTCATCGATTCCATTTTCATAGACCTCGGAAATTCCAGTTTGACTACTTTCGATGCATGCTGACAATTCATCAGAATTCGATGCTGAAAGAATTGACTGTGCATCGGCCAAATATGATTCTATTTGGGATTGAGTATTTTCTATTAATTCTCTATTCATTTTTTTCATAATTAATTATTTTAGTTTGATTTTAAGCATATAAAGCACGAGCGCGTTTAAAATTTGTCCAAGGAACTATGTTACCCATAGAATGAAATTGAATTGACTTATATTTAACGTTTAATACAAATCTGGGATCATGCCCCCTTGCAAGTATGTTATCTTGATTGAAATTATTTTTCCATATTGCTAAAGCGGGCTCAAACAAATTTTGATAATTGTTTTGAAAATCGGGACTATTTTCTACGAAATTCGGAAATCTCGCCGCTAAAAGCGAAACTCTTAATTCACTAATTTCCTCAATAGATAGTTGTTCAACATGAAATAATGTTGCGTAATGAATCGTAACTCCATTTCCAGCACTAAAAAACAGGTCTAATTTGTTAAGATTAGGTCGTCCACAAGTGCTATAACATGGTATGTAAGCAAGGTGATAATTATTAAACTTGAAATCTCTCAGAATTTTACAGAAATTAAATTCTTCTAAACCTAAATATTTTAGATCACCTTTTACTCTGACAGGAATGCCAAAAGTACTAATTGATTGAGGTGCAGTAAAGTCATTTCTGCTTTGATATGTTTTTGCTTTCATGTCAATGGATATATAAGTTCTTTTATTTAGCGTTTATTACAAAATTTGATTTATCCTAATCTTAACTCTTTTATCCAGTCTGGTACATCTTCCATTCGTTCCAATTCAGTTGCTAAACGAACAACATTTTTAACCGTATCTATTGTTGCTTCTGCGTCAATGCCTATCTCAGGGTCGGATTTTCTCAATTCCGCTGATTCCAGAAAAAAAGCAAACGCCTTAATTCCGTCACCTAGTTTTTCATAACATTCTGCCATGTTAAATGGAAAACCACCTTTCCTATAATATTTGTATCCATTTTTGAATGCTTTTATTGCATCCTTGTATTCACTTAGACTCTTAAAACAACGACCTATATAAAAATAATTAAGCGAAACTGAAGTATGTTCCTTTCCAAATACAATTATATTAACATCTTTACTTTGCTGATAAAATTTAATAGCTTTGATGTAATCACCTTTATTTTCCAACGCAAATCCAATGTCAATACAAATGGAAGCGATAGAAGGATTCTCCGCACCTAAGTTTTTTATTTCTATATTTAAACACTTTTCATAATACTCTATGGCTTTGTCATATTCTCCCTTACCATCCCATACAACGCCAATATTATTATAAGATGTCGCACAGTCAGGATGATTCTCACCTAAAGATTTCAAACGAATTTCTAGACACTTATCATAATAATTTAAGGCAGTGTCTATGTTTCCTTTTCTTCCCCATGTATCTCCAATATTATTATAGGAACTAGCTACATCTGGATGCCCCTCTCCCAATGTTTTTAAACGGATTTTCAAGCTTTTTTCATGATACTCTAATGCTTTCTCGTAGTTGCCAATATTTTCCCATACAACTCCAAGATTATTATACGACAAAGCAACGGAGGGATGTTCCCCACCAAAAGTTTTTAAAGTGATTGCCAAATTCTTTTCATAATACTCTAGGGTTTTTACATTATTACCTTTGCATGACCACGACACCGCAATATTATTATAAGTGGTAGCTAAATCATGGTGCTCCTCACCAAAAGTTTTTAATACTATATTTAAACACTTTTCATAATACTCTATGGCTTTATCGTACTCTCCTTTTCTGTGCCATATTGTTCCAATATTAGCAAAAGAACTAGCCACATTTGGATGTTCCTCACCCAAAGTTTTCAATTCAATGTTTAGAGCTTTTTGATAAAACTCTAAAGCCTCGTCGTGTTCCCCTTTCGAATCTAAAATAATCCCAATATTACTTAATGTGCTAGCAACATTAGGATGTTCATCACCCAAGGTTTTTAATTTTATGTCCAATGCTTTTTGATAAAAATCATTGGCTTTGTGATGGTCGCCCTTATTCCACCAAACAAGTCCAATATTATTATACGAAGTGGATACATATGGATGTTCTTCACCCAGTGTTTTTATATTTATATCTAATCCCTTCTGATAAAACTCAAGGGCTTTATCATATTCGCGATTATCATTCCACACACCCGCGATACTGCTATATGAACCCGCCAATAATGGATGATCCGACCCCAATGTTTGCAATTCAATTTCTAGGCATCTTTGATGATACTCAAGGGCCTTATCGTTTTGACCTTTATTACTAAATACCCTCCCAATTTTAGAATAAATAGATGCCAATTCTGGATTCTCCCTAGCTCGGATTTCTAATTCAACATTAAGGCATTGTTGATAAAAATCTAAAGCTCTATCGAACTGAGCAAATTTGTAATATACATCACCATAATTTTCCAAGATTAAATAATCATCTCTAAAAAGTTCAGAATATTTGTCAATTTCTAAAAGATACTCTTGTGCTGGCTTATTATCCAGAATTGAACACGCCTTTAAACCCAATTCTAGTGCAGGAGTTGAATTAAAAGTATTCAACGGCATCAATTTTTCCATCAGCTCCTTAAGTAGCATATTCTCTTGGACGTCTTTTAGGGTTTTGATTAACATCAATATTGCTTTCCAGTCATTCTCAGAAGGCATAGAAAACACCCTTTCTATTAACAAATTCACCCCATAGTTACGAATGTAGAACAGCATCGGGTAATTACATGAATTGTGGTATTTATCGCCTGCATCTATCAAATCACAAACCAATGAAAAATCACCTTCAAGGGCAATTTGGATTAAGAATGCTTCAACAGCAGATTTCTGAATCATTGAGCCCTTGTCTAGTAAACTTGTAATAGAATTTAAAACTTTGCTTCCCTCTTGTTCATTTAAGTAGATTCCCAAAAGATAAAGCAAAGACCCCTCCACGGTAAAAGAAAGATATGAATTTAAATCCTTCGTAAAGCGACTTACCCATCCTAGGTTTTTAAATCGTGGGTAGGGGGCATTTATCAAATCAGTAGTTATATATAGTTTCAAACTAGAATGATTGAGTAAATCATCCATTAGCAATTCATTCTTACCCTTTTCCCAAACAACTTGGGCTAAAAGTTTCAAAAAACTAATTTCAGCTTTTGAAAAGGTTTCAAGCCAGTCTTGCCAGATGTTTAAGTGTTTAATTCCTTTCTTAGGTAAAGATTTACCATGATAGGTTTCCAAAAATATACGCAGCACAAGAGGGTTGCCAATCAAGTTGTAAATTGTACGATCGAATACGGCTAAATCATCAAACAAGAATTGTGGCTTATAATTATTCTTATTATTTTGAATGTACCCTTCCCAAGCGCCTTTCATTTCTCTCATGTTCAGGGATGTTAACCAAAAGGTATAAGCCCCTAATTCTGTTTCATTGTCCTTGTTTTCGCCATAAAGTAAGTTATAGTCTTTTTCAGAAAGTGAATAACGTCTTAATTCAGATTTTGTATTTGCTCTATTCGTCACAACAAACTTTATACTCCCCGGAACAAATACCTTACAGATGTCAATAATTTCCCGCCAAATTTCTTCTGCATTATTTGCTTCATTCAATCCATCTATTAAAATAAAAGTCGGCTGTGATTGTGTACCAGCAATAGATGTATAATTTTCTAACCCTTGTTGCAAATCGATATTGAGTAAATAGGTAATCTGCTCTTTCAAGGATTGTTTTTCCATTCGCCCTGCTCGAATGAGAAGGCTAGGTAAATCGCGTTCAGTATATTGTTTTTGCATCTCTACAAGCAAGTTTGTTTTGCCACTGCCCGCTTCTGCTACAATAAAAAAGATATTTGCTCTTGCTCCAATCCATTCTCGCAACTTGATTTCCATTTCTTCCCGATGTTGGTAAATACCCGGAATAATTTTTTTCTCAGAAATAAGTGTATCGAGTAACAATTTATTTTCTTCCGCAATTCGCTTTAAAAATTCATCTTTTGTAAAAGCCTCTGGAGCGAATGGAGTTTCCTTTTGTTTATCACGAAGTAATAAATTTAATTTTTCAAGAATTTTACCAGAAGTTTGCTTTTCTGTTCCTTCAGGACTAAAAAACTTGATGGTTTTACCTGTGTAAGATTCATAGGTTAATAGTTGCTCTTTGTCCTCCTTTCCTATTGAAACTTCGCCAGGAACAACAAAAAATGGCAATATATCCATAGAATTGCCTTCTGGGTTTTCAATCCAAACTCGAGAAGAAGTTTGGTTCCCTTTTTCCACCAAACTGATTTCTGCTGATTTCAATAAATAGGATTCTCCATGCTCACATTTAAACATGGGATATACTGCCGAGAATTTCAATTGCACTAAAAGTTCTCTGAAAATAGGGAAATACATTTCCCAATGATTGACAGCATCACTTTCATCAAGGGTAAGTCCATGACCAAGATAACGATTTCTGAAATTGATCAACATGCCTATTGCAGTTGCTTCTTGCTTTTTTATTTGAATATCACCATTCGCATCCATAATTTCAATCTCGCCTTTGAAAAGCTTTCTTTTTTTTCCAGACTCGATTAAGTCATAATAACTAAGCAAATCTGGACAGAAAAACGAATGATTGTTTTCTTTCAGATAAGATAAGGTTTCTCTGATATATTGATTCCAAGATCCAAAAGAAGGTTCGGCCAATGCTTGTTGAAACAACGCAACCATTTTTTTATCCTTTAATGGGCTATTAAAAAACTCAGACGCTGCAATCAATCCGATATATTTGAGATAATTCAGGAATGTGTCTTTAAGCAAATTGATTTTTGTCCATGCATGTTTTTCTAATAATGTACGCTTCAAAGGATAAGCAATTACATAAGGTAAATTTGAAATCAATTGTTCGTCTTCTTCTGACAGAAGTGGTTTTTCAATTAGTTCAGTCAACGCTTGTTGACAGACTGGACAATTCATACTAACAGGGAAAGCTGCCTTTGATAATGCGATGGCACAGCTTGGAGTACTACAGATATATTCGCTCATTATATGATTTTTCTACATTATTTATTTAAATTCTGAATGCTTCCTTTTACAAGTCCATCGTAGATGTATTGGAGGTATATGAGTTCGGTGTGGGATATTTTTTGATAATAAAGATTTTAAACTAACTGCAAATCCTCCCTGATCTTGTTCATGGCCACACTTCTGGGCCACACTTCTGGGAACCATACCCTTTGTTCTTCCAATTTTTGGAATACCACTTTAAGCAATTCGGTATCGTTTTGTTTATTTAAATAAACGATAAGCAGATAGAAAAAGGCAAATGGGAATTCTTCGACATATATAATGCTGAAATGACTAATACAATCCCCAATTTCTTTTTCGGTTATTTTGCTGTCTTCTAAAAGCTTATCAAGAATCAGTATGGCTTCGGGTGCAAAACGATAGTTAACCGACTTATCTTTATCTTTTTTGAGTTTTTTCAGGTATTCAAGAACCTTCTTTTTATAAATTTGGAAAAGCTCCTTGCTTGTTTCAACCTCACGGCACCAAGTCAACTTTGTTAATAAATTTTCTGCTTGTTCTCCATTTTCAATTTTCTCTTCTGAAGAAAGGTCATTGTTTGAAATCTCGAATAGATATTGCCAATTATCGTCTATAATCGCTTTAATTGTTAATTTTCCTTTCATGAATAGAGATTTTATCTCTTCGAATTCATCTTCAGATGTTTCTTCAAAAATGGCATTAAAAGTTTCAATACTCACCTTAGATAATACGTCAACAAAATGTAGGTCAGCTTCAGATACCTCGAGTTTTTTTGACACCCGTTCGCAATCAAATAGACTTAATATTCCCAATAATTGTGTAATAGAATGATTTTGTAGCAGTATTTTTCGAAAATAATTTAAATCGTACCAAGAAATTTTCAAAATACTTTCGTACAATTCATATATTTTTCTTCCGTCTGCTTTGGAAATACCTGATTTATGTGAACTGGTATTTATTAATTCGAACCATCGATTAGAAAGGTCGAAAATTGAATGCGTTAAAGTTTGATTGATAAGTTGCTTCGCTTCATTAGGTGTTGTTTCTGATTTATTATGAGCGCCCTTGATATCATAAACGAAATTTTCTAGATGCCTTATTTCTCCCGAAATATACCCTGATCGTCTAAAAAATTCTGCTGCCTTCATTCGCAACTTGAAATATTCAATAATATCTATTTGTGCAAGATTTATTTTACATATTGCAAGATTCCAATAATTATATCCGAGACCGCTTGAATCTCCAATTTTTTCGTTGATTGCAATAGATTTCAAAAGGTGATCCGCTGCTTTTTGATAATCAGCTTGATCCATTTCTTTGGTAGCCAAGTTATTGTAAATTATACTCATGCCTCGTTTAAAATCTATTTCTTCAGCAATACCGAGTGCTGTAAGATAATTAGAGGTGACATATTTCTCAAAACTATTGTAAACTGCTTTTTTATCATAATCGTTATCATTTGAAAACGTTTGCCAATAATCCAATTCATTCAACGCATTAGCATAACCCATAGCCTTGTTGATTAGGTTTAAAACAATTCTTTTTTTGGCTTTTTCTGTTCCAATGGCTGAATTGATTTCTAATGCTTTGTTATAGGATTCAAGCCATGAATGGTTCTCGGGTACCATTTTTAACAATATATCTTCTATAAGTGAATTTTTTGGATAATCTCCAAATAGATACGGTTCAATTTTATTTTGACAGTTCCCAATCAAATTATAAGAACGTGCAACACCATCTAAATCATTTACCATTTCAAATAATTTCATTGCCTCTTCCGATTTAATCAGGGCATTTTGGGCTTCATCTAGAAACATCAGATGGTCGCTTAAAAGACACAAGGCATCTGCCTGGTAATAAACATCATTCAATGCTCTAGATACATCCAACAAAAGATTAATGTAGCTTTCCTTTTCCTCGTTTGTAAACACTAAATCACTAGTAATCAGTTCAGAAAGTAGCTTTAAGTCAGTTTGAGTCGGGTCTGATGGTAGATTTTCTATCAGTTTTTGGAAAACCCCACGATTAACATAAAAGAGTGTCTTAAGGAATCCGACTACCGTCTGAATAAATTGTTCATCTTTAGGGTCTAAGTTATCAATGAGCCCCATAATTATTTGTTGCTCACCGTTAAGAGTTAGTCTGACCATTATTATCTGAACTGCACCCTCCATGCTGCGAAATAACTTGCTGCGATCCATGAGCTCTTTCAAGACATTGACGCTAGTGGTTCGCTTGAAGTGTTCCTCTGCAAGCAGAAATTCAAAAAGTCGATCGAAAGAAAAACGCACGTAGCATTCACCTTCTTCCCATTCCTCCATCAAAACCCCTAACTCGAGTAATTGAACATAAGGGCTGTCTTTCTGAGGATTCATCAAGGCATCCTTTAGAGACATCACTTCCAGTAATTCGTCTTTTTTATAGGTATCTGTCGCCGCTTTATCTAGAATTTTAACAAGTGCAGAAAGGAAATTACGACGAGCGGGAAAAGAACCGTTCGGATTGTTTTTTTCTACCACAACTTCATCGAGATAGATCTGCATAGCACTATCAGTACTTAGGTTCGAAGGGAGTTCCTTTCTGTTGAACGCCTGTAGTATCAAGCGCATCATTAGCGGACTTTTAATCAAATCAACAGTTGTTCCGAAACTGTCCAAATCTTTATAAGCATTGAGCGGCTTAAAAATATGATATCCCAAATCCGTAGGATCATCACTATCTTTGAGCGTATATGATCTGTACTTCTCATAGATTCGTTCCACCGTGTTTTCATTTAGACGGCTCAATGGTATAATCAATGATTTTTTTTTATCTCCGGCATGATCAATTTCTATGGAGAAATAGCGATCAGCAACACGAGATCCAAAACGGGCGTGAGTGCGGTTGTAAGAGCTGTCACGAACGGTTATGATGATTCTGAACCATCGATAAGGGGAAGCTTGTGCAACCAGAGATTCTATTGCATTGATAAGCATGTTCACGTCCCCACTGAATTCGTTTATTGCATCAATGACTAAAAAGAAATGTTTTTCACTTTGGGTCATAATCTCGGAGACCATAGAGAGGAAATCTTCCGGAAAATTCACTTTCAGACCAAGGTCACTAATGAATTTCTGTCCTATCTCAGGCGAATTTAACGCGCTTGCTTTATAGAACATCACTGAATTTCCTTGCTCAGACCATTCTCTCACTTTATCTGCAAGCAAAGTGCTTTTTCCTATTCCGCTCTCTCCCCCTACGACAATTGCATTGTAATCACCCAATAAGAATTGGTCAAGGTAGATTTCCAAATCAGCTCTTTTTAAGGTCACCTCAGGTATAAATTTTCCGCTGTTAATCAAAGTCTGCAGCGTCTGCTCAGTAACCAGAGAAGTCATAGTGTTGATTTTTGCAAGGTCCAGATCCTTTTCTGAAATAGCTTTTAGCTGGAGTTCCTTTGTCTTCAATATTTCCTTCCAATGCTTCATTCGGGACTTTTTCTCGAGGTGTTGGCCACTCGAAGTAGAAAGGTAAATGACCGTGCTATCTGTATTTCCATCAAAAATGAAAATATCTTTTCCTGTCTCGGCAATTCCTGGCCCTTCGGATATATCTAAATCAAGAAATGTAAACATTGGTAACACCTCCATTGTAGATTCATTGACTAGGAAAACCGGAGAGATTCCGGGATCAAGTAATGCGCGATTCACCTTTAGTTTTTGCCGCGCAGGCGTGCTACCCATCAAGCGTATCCCTTCTACATTATCTTCCTTGGATGAAACATGCCAAAGTGTGTAACGTGACATATAGCGTACCTCTTCTAAAATATCTTTTAAAACTGGCAGATAAAGTTCAAGTTCCTTCATAGCTCTTTCTTTCGATTGATTAAATCCATGAGCCAGGCTATTTCGATATTTAATAAGGGCCTGTATTTTAGCCAATGGTGATCTCTTTGTCACCATTTGACCATTTTCATCCTCGTAATGTTTTTCCACGAATATCTTATCCTTGCATTTAGTTTCAAGGTTTTCGTAGGCTCTTACCAACTCAGGGGAGAAAAATGGAACATTATTCTGATTTAAAACAGCTATGGTTTCGATCAACACATTGTTCCAAGCTGAGATCAGTGGACGCTGTATGTCACGTTTCAAAGTCTGGTTTACTCTCAAATCTTTGAGATCTTTTACACGTAGATACTCACTTGCCACTTGTAAGGCCATTAGTTTTAATACGGCGGTAAAGGTATCTACCATTAGTTTACATTGCTGACGGGGATCAGTTTCCCCAATTAATTCAGCATATGGCTTAGCGATAGGATAAGGAAAAGTGGTGCACACTTCACTGTCGAAATCAGACATATTGATTTGAGCGCTTCCTTGAGTTAGAGGATTAACCGATTTTACTGTACTCCCCGAGGACACAGTGATCCCATTGATCGGCACTAATTTCACCTCTCCAGTAAATGTATCAAGTATTATTAGGCCTCCTTCGGTTGGGAATCCCTCAAAGCGTCTTTCCATAGGGTTAAATATTTAGATATCGAATATACTTTGTTAATTATAATTATTCTTATCGTTTGAGTTAAATAATTCTTTAGCATTTTCTGGATGGATGTTTCCTTTAACAAGTCCATCAAAGATGTAGCGTAAGTATGAAGGTTTGAGTTCTTGCATGTTAAATGTAAAAAGTTGAATATATTAAATTTCTTTGGTTCATTCAAGTGGAAATGAGATAAGTTAATCAGAACTTAACTTTTTGGTGATTTACTTTGGGGTTAAAGTTTATCCATGTATCTTCATTCAAAATTTACATATGGGACTTTTTTGGATCATTATGGGGGTAATTGGTATTCTTGCCTCCCTTACACTTATCTTTTTTCTTGCGCTCTATTTATTTGAGTCCTACAAGGAATACAAACAGCAAAAAATAGACGCAGCTGCCTTCGAAAAATCTTTAGCTGAATCACTCGCTGAACCAGTAAAACAAGGCTACGATGAAACAATTTTGAATGATGCTCTGAAAAGACTGCAGCAACTTGTTGGGCTTGATGCTTTGAAGGCTGAGGTGGAGGAATTGGTGAAACTGATCCGATACGATATCGATGAAGGTCAATTCGATCATCGAAACGCTGCCTTACACATGGTGTTTTTGGGAAATCCTGGTACCGGCAAGACAACGGTTGCTCGAATTGTTGCCGATATCTACAAAGGACTTGGAGTTTTGGAAAAAGGACACTTGGTTGAAGCAGATCGCACCAGTTTAGTTGGACAATACATTGGACATACAGCTCAACAAACGAAATCCAAAATTGAGTCGGCTTTCGGTGGACTTTTATTTATCGATGAGGCATATAACCTTGTTGGTCGAGGGAATAGTGATTTTGGGATTGAAGCGATTGATACACTCCTGAAAATGATGGAGGATTCTAGAGGGAAGTTTATTGTAGTCGTTGCGGGATATGACGAGGAAATGCTGCACTTTCTAGCATCAAATCCTGGACTTAAATCCCGATTCGATAAGATTTTCCAGTTTGAAGACCATGGACAAGAAGAACTTTGGACTGTCTGCCTAGCTCAATTTGCTGAACTTGGAAAGAAATTGGAAGGAGATGCTGAAAACATCTTAAAGGCATACATTAACCACATTTCTAGTCATCGTCAAGCTGGATTTGGAAATGCCCGTGAAATCAGAAAGATTGTCAACGAAGTTGTGAAAAATCAAAAATTGCGCTTAGCAAACATGGAGAAATCGAAGCGAACGGAAGAATTGAAATCAATGATTCTATCAGCAGACACGGCAGAATTCAGCGAAATCGAAGTGAAATACAAAAAGCAGATTGGGTATAAATTCGCGAATGAGGAGAAAGCGTAGATTACAAGAGTTGACAGCGCTGAGTTTTGCAAGTCTCTTTCATTTCCTGAATGGAAATATGTGCAAAATCTGATTTCATCATTTTTCTTTTTTCCAAAGCAAACTCCTTCAATTTCATTCCTTCAAAAAATCGACGAACCTGTGTATCGGTCTCTAAAATTAGCCCTGGAACTTGAATTAATTGTCCATCTTCATTCTTTGCTGCCATCGTGAAATAACAAGAATTCGTATGGGTTACAACGCCTGTGCGTGGATTCAATGCTTCCACACGCATTCCGATAATCATAGAAGTGTTGCCAACATAATTCACACAAGCCTTCAACGAAACTAAATCACCTACCTCAACAGGATGTAGAAATTCCACACCCTCAACGGCTACTGTCACGGCATATGCACTGCAATGTTTGGCCGCCGTCACATAGGCCACTTTATCCATCAACGAAAGTAAAACGCCTCCATGTACTTTGCCTCCAAAATTGGCAAAACTTGGGATCATTAACTCTGTTAATATGGTTTCGGAATCTTGTACTTTTTTATTCAAGCGAACTGATTTTTTAAGCATTAAATGCTCATTGTATAAATGGTAATGCATCATCTATATTCCATACTGTCAATTCATTGGAATAAAATTCTTCAATTGCCAAAACAATCTCTTCTCTATTCTTTTTCTTCAAGTAAAATGAAAACAATGCTACATTTTTCTCAGAAGACGTGGTAAATACAGTCATTTGATAACCATAACCAGAGGTCCCATCGCCTTCCGTAAATTGAATCAACGAAATTTGGTTTAACGGCAATAAAACCAATTTACCGTTGTAATTAAATTTAATTATTTTCATTCTTATTATCTGATTTGTAAAACTTCTGGATAAGGAATCAATGCTTCGCATAAATGCCCACAATAGTCACAGACGATGTAGGAAATACCAATAATTAAGGCTGCTGCGACTAGGGACGAATTGATGCGCTTGTTTTTCATTTCCTCAATCTCATTCACTTTCGTCATTTGAAAAATCGTCAATAATCCACCAACAACGACAAGCATCGTTGCCATGATACCGATTAAAGCAAACAATCCAATATAAGCAAACGAAGACCCTAATTTCGCTAATTCAATTTCTCCACTTGGATTCAATAGTCGGATGGCATTTACGGCGGGATCCACAACTGATGAAAGAATTAAGGCGCCACTCAAAATGACACCAACTTGAAAAATACTCAAGGAGGTATTGTCCGTGTCATCAATCTGATAATTGCGTTTTAAAAATCCAGTGATGATTCGGTGCAATAAAAATAATCCTGCAAAGCCTACGACAAAGGCAATGATTAACTGTAAAATGATAATTGTGCTCATAGTTTAACGATTATAAAATAAAGTAATATCCCAATTTGACATGTTTTGGTTTTCGGGTGAAATCATCCCCAAACGGAATCCTTTTGCTGTCAATTCTGTTGCGTAATGCTTGACCCCATTGATTTCTTTGTAGGATCCTGCGCCAACTGGCAGACCAACGCCAACAATGCTGTGTCCGTATGTTTCGCTCACCCAAACGGATGCGGAAATTCCCAGTTTTTTCAAGATGGTAAATGCCAATAGACTTCTAGTGTCACAATCTCCTTTCAAGTTATGTACAAACTCATAAGGCGATTGAACACCACCTGGAATATTCGGTAGACAAGGCTTGTTTTCACTGTGGTATTGCGTCATGAAATCTGAATTAGACGTAGCAACTGCGGTCTTACAATCCAAATCATGCACCAAGAAATAAGGAATTTCCTGAATGAAGGTCGTGACCATTTCCGCGCTCTTTATCGGTGAAAGTTGCTTTTCTTCTATTCTGTTTTTGAAAAGTTCAACTAAGCTATCCAACTTGCTTGCATCATTTGATTCCAATTTCTGATATAGTTCTGTAAAAAACGCCACACTTGAATTAGTAGAAATTTCTTGAACTGCTTGTGCATGAAATTGCTCACTATCGAAAAAGGATAGACTTGATGTGTTGTATGATACTTGGTAAAAATTACTAAAGAAATCCCACCAATCGACTTGTTTTTCAGTGAGCAAGTCATTTCCATCGGTTTTCTTCGGTGGTAAAATCTTAATCGTTCCATCTTTTTTATCTGTTGTTCGCTTATCATCCTGCGATTTTGGCAAGTATTGAAATAATAAGAACCCAGCTAATCCAAAAATAAATAAAGACGCTAAGAGTCCAAGACATGCTTTTCGGAAATAACGGTAAAAAGCAATAGCTCCGAAAATAATGAGACTTGGAACGAAGAGTACTGGGAATTTCCACAAGCATAGTAGCAACCAAATCAACATGAACCAACGCCATTTGCGATTTCCTTTCGGACTCATGGTTAATGGTTGTTGAATGGGAGCAATCGCACTCGACGTATCTAAGTCTTGATTGATGGACCAAAGATTCGTAACCGAAGGTGCATTTTCAACTGCTGGAGTAATGGTCTCTTGAATGGTTGTAGCTAATGGAACTGCCGCAGCTGGAATAGATTTTGGTTTTTCCGGTTGAAGGTGGATTTGAAAATAAATGATTCCCTTCGCTTCTCGCATTCCTCCAAACCATTCCTTTCCATGATCTATTAATTGAATGCGCTTTAAAACCACTTCATGTAATTCCTCTTGTAATTGAAATTGTTCGTTGAGCGGAATAATCAAATGGGTTCTCTTTCTGCTTACAGGAAACTGCCATTTAACGGATCGAATCCACGGGAAATCCTTTTGCGTGATCAATTTTGGCCAACGAGAAACCCATTGACGGGATTGGAACCAATTCTTGTTTGGCTTCATTTTTTTACGGTACCAACTGTTACTGGTTTGATGTTCCCAAGAATCGTAGGGTTCAATCGTTTCTACCTGCGTAATTTTCAGTTGTTCCCATTCTATTTCACTAAAATGATGAAACGGAAGACTTGCTCGCTCACGTGTGTGAAAGATTCCGGTAAATTCGGCTTTGTAATATTTTATAAACGGATTTGCCATTATTCTATCCTTCCTTCTTCTCTAGTACGCGTTGTTTTTGTTGAATTGGACTGAGAAAGTTTTACCTCTACCCTCCTATTCATTGCGCGACCTTCAGCCGTTTTGTTTTCTGTAATTGATTCCGTCTCGCCTTTTCCTGTTGCTTTAATGCGCCATGGCTGAACGCCATTTTGAATGAGGTATTGTCTCACCTCCTCCGCTCTTCCCTGCGATAAAATTCGGTTTGCTTCCGAATCACCATCGCTATCGGTATGACCAATGATTTCCGCCTTAATTTCTTTATTTTCGATTAGGTATGCCGCCAATTGATTCAATTGAGGGATGGATGAACGCAATAAAATGGATTTATTTTTCTCGAATTGAACATTTGGCAAACTCAACATCTTCACCGTTGTATTCGTCGTTTCATCTACATAAGTGACGGTATCGACCTTCGAGTTTTTCTCAATGTAAATCGTGTCGTGAACGATGCGTTCCACAACCTCATCTTGTTTCAGATTGGAAGTGTCTACTCCACCAAAGAATAGAAATTTAAGCAACCACGCTATAAATGCCAATGCAGCTAATAAACTGAGAATACCGCATCCAAAACGTTGACATCCTGCTCCTGAACATCCACTTGGGAAGAGAGATGGCAAACAACCGTTTGGTTCGTTCCCGATGAAATTAGCACCAAACACTCCTCTCGTGATGGAGTTAATCCAATTTTTCAACCAGGAATTAAATCCGAAAAACTTAGATGTACATCCCCTAGAAGTTTGAAAACAACCTTGTCGCTCCAATGCTAAAGCACGGCTGGCATCCGAATCCGCTTTTTCAAAAACCTCTATTCCTTTTTCATCGATTTGTTGAACACGCTTTAAAACGACAGGCCCACAGATTCTACCATGATTTGTTCCATTGACATACGCAATAAAACACTCATGCAAATACCTAGGAGGAACTTGATCTAACGTTAATTCTTTCCAATCGATTTCGTTTTCATCGATAATCGTTGGATCCTTTTCCAAGCCCATAAACAAAGCATCTGCATACATGCGTTTGCCATCCTGCGCATCCGTTTGATTAAAGTACTCCACAACAATTCGCTCATCTAAGCGAATATATGGCGCTTCCTGATAGGACAGCTCAAAAGCGCGGTACTCTTCTTCGGTAATAAGCTCAGAAGCATGCAGTTCAAACGTTGGCTCCAAGCGAATGTGACTTAAAATTCGTCGGTGTTCCTTGCCCAACTCTTTATTGTAGTGAGTGGAGAATTGGGAACGTAGTACCCCTTTATAATATGTAATGATGGTTTTCAAGGAGTTACTTCAATTTTAGGCTCGTTTGGAACAGTTATTTTCTCCTGCCAAGATTTCCAAGTGACATTTTCGAGCGGTTTCACTTCTTGCTCATGAATTAAATAGGGATGATTTTTCGTCAAGAAATTCAGATTCAATGCATCTACTTGAAATCCCTTCGATTGCAAAATGTGTTTCGCATCTTGTTGTAAAGAGTTAAAGTCACTCGTAATAATCGATTCAAAATAAGCATTTACTGAAGGGACATATTGGTAATCACTTTTTCGCATCAGTCGAAACAATAAAAAATGAGGAATGATAAAAAGTCCAAAAACCACAAGTGAGATTAATCCAAAGGAGGAATAACTCAATGCTCTCACGAAAAGCTTCATGGTAAAATACTCATGACTTACTTTTTCCTCATACCAAGACATTCGTTCCGTCAAATCACTGGAAGAATAAAATTGTTGCGTTTGCTTTTGAAAGGACAATTCTGCATTCTCATAGGTAGAAAGAGCTTTTTCTCTCAGTTGTTCGTTGTACGAAATCGCATCTGACCAATTCGAAAGAACGGTCATCGGAAAAATGATAACGAATGCCAACAAGCCCAAATAAAGCAAACGAAAAAAAATGGTAAACCCAGGAATCGCCACATTGGTATTCCATCGGATGTTTTTCAATCGAGTTCGAATACCACTGATGCTCGCTTTGAATTTGGTCCATTTTTCTTTCCACGTTGTTTTCAAGACCACTTCATTTAAACGGCTAATGAATTTGATTTCAGGTTTAATTAAAATCAATGAAAATCGAAAGATACTGATCAAAATATAGGTTCCAAGCAAGGAAATTGGTATGGCGTAATAGTACCTCCCCGAAACAAACAATCCAATTAAAAAGGTTGATGTTAAAGACAAGATACAAATACCCACAAACGCGTATAACACCAGTTTAATGCTGCCTTTTTCGGTCGCACTTGCTTGCTGATAGCATTGCGGTTCTAAGCCCAATAACGATATGGCAAATGAATCGATCAAGTGGATTAAGCTGTTGGATTTTCGTTGTCAAAGAATTTTTTAGGGTCGGCTTTGATTTCCTTCATTTTTTCAATTTCCCATTCTTCGATTACTTGCTTATTTAAATTCACTTGACTCTTCATTTTCTCCTCGCGATCGGCTTTGGCACTTTCATAATCGAGGTAGGTATATTTCTCCATGTGAAGCACGCCATTTGCACTCTCATATAATTTCGTTTCAGAGATAACTCCAGCTTCCACTTGACGCAGTTTATTGTAGTTTTCAACCATGTAATCATATGGACCCTTGTTTAACATCATTTTAAAGAAAATAGGTCCCATTTCGATGCAAAGAAAAACACCTAAAATCAACCAAGGAATCCACCCACCAATCTCATGTGAAATTTGGATGCGTTTTAATAACCCATCATAACCATGTGAACGTGTTTCATTTTCTTTGTATGCTTCGCGCAAGTCATCTGAATTGCGGTTGATTTGTCCATCTGCAAAATCCAATTGTTTTCTCCAAGATCCTACTTCAGCAGATTTCAGTTTAATAAACTTGTCCTTCTCCGTTCTTTTTGTTTCGATGTCCGCTTGCATTTTTCGCGCAACTGGACCAAAACCATAAGCACGTTTATCCTGCATTTCTAATTGTTGACGGGTAACCAATTGATCAATTTCGTCATCATACACCTTTAACTCCTTCTCGTAAGACTGAAGTTTTTTCTCGTATTCAGCCTTGTCTTTCTCCAATTTGGCAACTTTTTGCTTGAAGAGAATGTCCGTTTGCTGATTCAATTTCTCCGCATATTCCTTCTGGTAGGCGCTGAGTTCAGAATCAATTTCCGATTCCAAGATTTTAATTTCCAAAGGAGCAGAAATGGCAAGGCCCAAGATTAAGGCAATGATGATTCGTGGAATCGCTTGTCCAAACTCTTTTAAAGTCACTTTATCTGTTCCATCACCTTTTCCTGTTGAGGAAACAATAAATCGATCCAAGTTCAAAATAATCAAACCCCAAACGACAGCAAATACAGCCGAACCAATCAATGCACCCCAACTAAACGTATCATGAATGGCATTGTTTTTTGGTCCAAAAATCGTGTAAAATGCAAATCCACCCGAGAAAGCAGCCAATAAACCAGTGCACAATACGATTCCACCAATTCCCGCATATTTTACACGGTCTTGCATGGGAGATTTACTTAAAAAATGTTCATCAGCACCAGCACACCACCAAAGTGTTCTTGTGATTTTACTCACTGATTGAAGATACGTAGGATTTTCCATGGCTTGTTTTATTTAATTTTCTTAGCGATTAGACGTTGTTCCAATTCCATCCACGGAAGATGAATGGATGGAATGGATGCGATATTTTTAATTGGTACGAATTGTTTTAATTTGGGATATGCAATCTTTTGATATCCCGCGATTTGAATCTTCGGAACTCGAGGAAACTCCCTTTGAATCTTTGGTAGTTGAATGACTGGAAGCTCATTCTTCAAATGAACCGTATCAACCTTTAGTGGAATGGTGATTTTTTTCAATCCCCATCCAAAAACAAATACACTTAACTGAGGATAAAACACATTGACCTTCGATTGAAAGGTACCCGTTCTTTTAAACCAATGCAGTTGTTGAAACCACCAAAAGGAACCTTTTCGGAATTTCTCGGTCGCGGGAACTGGATTATACCGAATACAAACAAACCAAGCATCAGGAAAGTTAAAACTTAAGTTCAGATCTTGTCCATGAATGAGATAATTCACGGAAGCACTGCCATTAAGTTCAATCTTTGGGGTCATTGGACGAATATAAAAAATATACGTCAATACTTAGTATTTATTTACAAAATTCACTAATTGTTAATAGAGCGGTAAGCTTAATTAATGAGGTTTTTAAAAGTATTTACTTTTCGAACCACTCGTCTTCCTCGTCGTAATAATAATTCTTAGATGTATTATTTTCAAGGTTTTTAATGTAACAGCACACTTCAAATTCATGACAAATCTCTTCACATAGAAAAGTGTCTACGTCTTCCACTTTGTCAGCGACATTTTTAAATACCAACTCGCTTTCTTCAGAATTATATTCACTCACTGAATTGGGGTAATCTGAATGAAATCGATCAATAAGATCACTTGTACTATTCTCCTCTATTGTATAAAAAATAACGTTTATCATGGTTTTATTTTAAGTTGATAGTGAACCTCAGCAGAACACTCGTCCTCTGAAACATATTATTAATCTAAGAAAAATATTAACCTCTATTTTAAACTATTCCTTAGTTGACGAGTTTGAAACAAACAAATTTCTCACTGTCAGAAACTAGAGAAAACCCTTGCTCCGATACTAAATATCGATCAATCTCATTTGATGTTGGAATATCATTACCAATAAATGAATGCTTAAAACAATCACGGTTTTGGTCCGCCCATTCTTTCGATTTTAAAGTCTTGACGCTTCCATTTTCAAAGTAAATTACATAATGTTTCTTATTCATACTTTTTATTTTATTAAGTCCCTAAGGTACTGATTTCTATTTTGGAAGAATCTCTTGTACTCTAAACCGTTAAAAACATCACTTTTGTCGTTATTACAAAAGTAGCAACAAAGCACACAATTTTCTCTTGAATAATTATTTTTAGGGTCAAGACGATCAACTTCCAACCACATACCTCTACTCCTGCCTTGTTTCAATATTCCATTTAACGGAAATCTATTTGAAGTAAGGATTGATGTAACAACGATTCTTTGCACAATATATTCATCAATTCCACAATAAAAACAAGTCTTTTTTTGGCTTACAAACCAATTATAAAAATCTTCAAAATCTATAAAACCATTCAAATTTTTCCTTTTTCTCTCATTAAAATTAGATTTTAATTTATCAATTGGTTTCTCAACATAATTAAATTCTTCATTGCTCATAATCAGTCTATTTATCGTTTTTATTCTATTTTTATTGAAAATAATATTTATTAATTATGCCTGTACCAACTAACATCACTAGAGAACACATTTTTCAAGCAATTATAAAATTAAACCTTGAAAATCATCCAAGTACGAATAAATTACAAACTTGGGCATTAGAATATGAAGATTTTCTGTACCCTGTTAAACGCATTTTAAGTGAAGCTAATTATTTTGCGAATGGTAATTATATTGATAACTCTCCTAATAATTTCCAATCACAAATGGCAGTTGACTATTTAAATAATTTAGGTTTCAAAATTTTAAATTTAAAAAGTGGAATTATTACGAATCTTTAAATTTCTTGTTACCTACAACCTCCAAAAAATGCTCATATATCATCACCATGGCGAGGGTGTCCAGTTCGCAGTAACGAAGTAGAGCGTTAGCAAGTGAGTTCCGTTCGTTTTCGCTCATGTCGGTGTATTGAATGAACCCGTAAGCAGTTAATGCAGCGCCTCCATTATTGAGGTCTTCCATGTCGCTGAAAATTTCATCTAGTTCATCGTTTGTCCATTCGTTAAACACTTGTGGTAAGGATTTGTAGGGATTCACTTCACCTGTTTTATCAAGGCTTAACCAAATGTGGCTTGGTGAAAAATTCTTAGATGTCAGCCCAATTTTTCCGATTTCTTGACTGTATTTGGTTTTTAAAAATTCACTTCGCTTCATCAATGCTGGTAAAACTGCTTTGATGGAATTCGAACCTTTGGTGTTTGGATCAAAATAAAAAGATTTATACACTTCACATAAATCCACCATATTTCGTTCTCCCAGCCATTCAGTTACACTATTCTTTGTGCTTTGAGTAATCGTTTGAATGAATGCACATAGTTCGTTTCTGTCAACTTCATCACTCTCCAATAATTGATTGTAAATGGCATTTAAGACAGAGTTTTCATGGGTCGAATAACGAAAAATGGTACCCACCTCACCCAAAGCGTCCTTCAATGCTCGGACAAACTCAAAATTCGGAAACATCCCCGGCTGGACATTGATGTATTCTGTTTCATGGAAAATAGTCCCGTCTTCCGTTATCTTGTGATGAGAAAATTGAAAAGCAATCTGTTCGTATGGACGTCGATTTACATTAAAAGGTATCGCAACAGTACTCGTTTCAAAATCGATAAAATGAAGTGGGAATTGCCAACTTGCTATTTCAGCTTTTAGTTCATCCTTCATAACGAAAATGGAATCGTCTTGTTCTACGGTCTTTTCTATTTGAAGCCATTGACGTTCGGTGCCACTCATTTTACCGGCTTCCATTTTAAGCGGATAAATTTCTTTCGTTAGTTCATCCATGTGAATGACTCCAAAATTTTCAAGGATTCTTGTTCCCGATTTGAAATTCCATACATCAAATAGTTTCGGTCTCTGAAACTCTTCGTCAGTCCATTGATAGGCCGATGTCCAACATTCTTTGAAACCCGATTGTTTCGTACTTCCTTCACTACATTTAAACTCACATGCTTTACACGTAGAATAAACAAATGGTCTTTCCAATTTTGTATGTGTTACGTAAGCCTCGGAAAAACGCTCGACTAACTCAGAGAAGTCAGTTGTCGATTGTTTGCTGTACTTATATTTCCCTTGTTGGATATCCAAAACCAAATCTGAAATATCAATTTTAGACAAAACGGACTCCCCTCCTATTTCTGCTATACTGGAAACCAATCGAATGGTATCCTTGCGTTTGTCACCACTCTTAGAAATTCGGAAACATTGGTTTAATTGATTTATTTTGGCGTGTTTACTTTTATCCGCCAACATTAAAAAGGAAGTTATCGAAAAACTTGGACACATTTTTTGAATGACAAATTGCTGAAAAGCAACATCAAATAAATACGGTTTCCATTTGCTGTCCAAATCACCTCTTTTACCAACAAATTGTGTCACTTCAGGATCAAAGGACTTTGCTTTGACTTCGATTAACTGAATATTGTTTCCTTTTTTCACCACTACATCAGCGCGAATGAACAAATGTTCGAATCGAAAGGCCCCTTCAAAAATGACGACATTCTCACGTTCCAACAATTCTTCTGTTTGTCGAACCGCCTCATCATATTGCCAATGTTCTGCTTGGATTAACACGCCATCTGGAAATTCCAATCTTGCCAATTCTTCCACTTGGAATCCACCATCAGCTAATGCCATCAGAAATGGATCGTTCGATCGTTGATTCTCGTAGATTGCTGGTTGAGCAGCATAATACAATTTGGTAGGACATTCCAATCCTAGTTTAAATTTTGATTTACTCAAATATCTTTTTTCTGTCATTTTAATTTTCTTTAATTACCTCACCCCTCACATGCAATAGGTCATCCTGCACTGAAATGAGCGGAATTCCTTGAAGTGAAATCTGATTTAGTAGTATTTCATTTTTTACATTCTGTGCATCCAGTTTGAATTCCAATGTATCCATTCGGAAAGATTCATCCTGAAAGTTAAACTTCGATACAAGTCCTTTGTAGCGAATCATCAATCTAAGTTGTTTTGGTGGCTCAAAAACGCTTTCGTCGTTCGTTACTTCATACCTAGAAAAAAGCGACGTTGGTGCACAAACTTCCTTTGCTGATATTAACTCAACCAGTCTTCCTTTTTTTCGTAACTCGATACGCGCATTCACGTCCATTGCTAATCGAATTGGAGTTAGTGGTTTCGCAAACTCGGTCCAATTGTGATACCCCAACTTTTCAACGATTTCCAGGTTAAAAATCAGTTCTTCCCATGTCAAATTAAATTTCGCTTGATGTGTCGCTAATTTAAACATTGCTTCTTGTGGCAAATCAAGATCCCATAGTTGCACTCCCGTACCAAATAAATTCAAAATAAAACTTTGTTGTTTGTTTTGCGACATCAAAAACTGTTAGAAGAATACCAAATATCCGATAAACATTCCTATTCCGATAGGCACAATTAAATTTGGATGCATTTTTAACAATTCAATAATTTTCTCCGTGGTATTCTGAATAAAGCCAATCAGGAAAAGCAGCGCTAGAAATAAAAATAGGTATGGCATCTTTTAGTTCCTTTTAATCCAACAAAATGATTCACCTCCTAACATGACAAAGTACGTGCTCGTTTTCTGTCCTATTCTCACCCGACATTTGACCGTCTCAAGCAATTCCTGTTTCGAACTTTCCGAAATGCGAAATACCCATGTTTTAAGAAATTGCTCCGCCGAAATAAAGTTTAGCTCAAAGGGAAGTTGTTTCAGAAAAATATTCCAACCGAAATGTTCCATATAGGTTTTAAATATGCGTTCCATTTTCATTCGATGACGAACATGGAATAGCTCCTCGTTCCAAAAAAAATGATGTAGCAATTTTTTGTCATTCTTAAAATGATCAATCAACAGGTAACCATCCTTGATATACTTTTTAGGAATGTCATCGCGTTTTTCTTTCGGTGTGAAGTTCAAATAAACCCAAACATCTCGATCAAACAAGGTTCTAAACTTCACTTCATCAAACGGCTCATCTACAATGACACATTCTTGGGCGTAACCAATAGATTCTTTGAAATGATTATCAGTGCCTTCATTGAAAAAAGAAGTCTCCACCAAAGAATAGGTATCACCTATAAACTCGACATAAAAAAGCGGGTCGCTCACTTCATTTCTTGCGACGTAAATTGGAAAAAATTCCTTGTAATTTGTTTTAACTATCCACATATATAATTTTTTAATTATAAATAAAGCATAGCTATCCTGGGCGCTTTTGAGCACAAAAAAATTTGTCAATAAATGTTTCTTATTTTATAAGAAGGAACTCAGATTACCCCTTCTTTTTTGATGTTCCGATGTCCAAATGGCCTATAAAAATTATTTTCCTTAATCATTTTTTTTGAATAAAACTTATCTTTTTAATACATTCCTTTTTGGACCTTGAATAATTTTAAATATATTATTTTATTTTGGATTTTCCAAATTTGGGGGTGGATTTTTTTTTGAACTTGGTTAACCGTTATAAGTTTTAACTTAAGTAAGTACACTTTCGGTTGACGACGTACAATAACGTTAAGATTAAATCTTTGTATGGAGAATTCGCGTAGCAGCCGGACTTAAATCATTGAAATTTGAAATAGTTGCTATTTCGATCAATACATTTAATCGTTTAAGATTCTCCGCTTTTCCATCTGTAATTTTATTTGGCCAAGGATAAAATACTCCATCCTTCCTCATCAATTTTGCAGAATTGAATTCATTCATTTTTTTCTCCAAAGCTCTGCGCTCTCTAACACTTCTAGGTCTTAATTCCATGCCAAATCCAGAAACGCGTTGAAAAATGTGAATATGAAAATTATTCACGTTGCAACATATCCTTCCTCTATCTCCAATGCTAGGAACATGGTGAAAACTTATATTGTCAATTAGGTTGTTGAATCCTTCCAAATCTTCAATTATTTCCATTATTTTATTTTACTATTTCGATTAACTTGTTACTTCATTAAATCCTTCCCATATCATAACCATCGCAAGGGTATCTAATTCACAGTATTTCTTCAATGCTTGACTTAAAGCCTCTTGCTCATCATTTGACATGTCATTATATAGCAAAACGAAGCTAGCATTAATCTTTTACTAATCGAACCGAAAATCCAGCTTCTTGGTTCCAGGAATTGACCTCTAAGCCAGAACAAGAAAGTGAGATGCGATATGCAAACTTAAACGTACGATAATAAAAAAAACGCTCTTCTTCCGGGTTATCAGTTGATGTCCAAAAACCACATTCACCAGAATCGATACCTCCTGTCATGTTTATACTGCCAGCCGGCAACGCCGAAAAACCAGTTAAATTGGTTCCACACCAACCTCCTATTTGTGTTTTTTCTTCCAATTTTCTTTTTGTTTTTGGAATGTACTTTCCTTGTACATATTTACCCCTTTCATCTTTGCAGACGTGACAAGGAACTTTTTTTCTATATTCACTATTCCAATTTTGACAATTTTGACATACTATCCATTTTTTCTCATAAAAACCTCCTTCATCAACAAAAGTTGTTTTTGTTTCATAAATAGGTGCTGAACATAATTTTCCTGAAATTTCATTTCTTTGCTCATAAGACAAATTGTTAAATTCATTGCTGCCCAAAAATTCAAAGATTAATTTCCATTCATCCGTTGCAGGAACATGAAAACCTGATGGCGCAATACCCCGAGAGTCGTTTATCGCAAACCAATTATATAACTTCCCATATTTATTTTCATTATTTGGGTCAAAATTTAAATAACACCATCCAGGCTGACCTTCATCTTTCATTTTGTCCCATTCATCTTTTGATTTGACCTCTGGGATTAAATCTCCATTTTTAAATCTATCGACATTTAAATTTTCCGCCATCCAAGTTTGTGATCCGATAAGTACTGTTTTGTATATTTTACCATTAATATCGGTAACTTGAGAATTTAGACTCAATGAACTTAGTGTTATAAAATAAACCAAGACAATTTGCGAAAACAGTTTCATAAAATAAAATTGAAAAAATAAAAAGATGGAAATTAACAATAATCAATTGAATACCGAATTACCGAAGTAATTAAATAACTTCAGTAAAAATACTTGAATTCGCTATTAGAATAAATATGAGTTTAAAAATTTTCACTAAATAATTTTCGAAGAAGTTGAATTTTGTTTTCTCGATAACTGAAATTGTTGATTATGCCATTTCATTACTAGCCTAGATAATCGAAGACCATCTCGTGTCAATTTTAAAGCAAGTTCGTGAAATTCGCTAACACTTAATGTTCCCAATCCAGGTTTAGATTTTGCGAATCCATGAATGATTATATTTCTCATTTTTAACCATTTAAGACAATCTTCAAATAATTCTTCTGAGCTATAACTAACTCCAATTTTTGAATGTATAACTATAGATAAACTGCAAAAATGTTCACAACATTTATCAAGCATTTGTTTAGTTGAGACATATTTGTTATTTCTCTCACACGTTTCCATGAAGACTTTTTCTTTGTAAAATAGATATGATTGACATCTATCCGAAATTATACTCTCCGCTATTGCAATAGCTGCAATACTCATATGTAAATCACTGTTTTCGACAGCGTTTTCAAGCAAATTCATTGCTGTTTTATAGGAATGATATTTTTCATTGTTTTTCATCCCAACTAATGATTTAAATTAATCCGCGAAACAAATGTTCTAAAAACTTTTAAAACAACATATTAATTATAAATTAAATTTACAAAAAGGAGAGTATCAGTGATATTAAATTAGAAAATTGAACTTTGATTTGAATTCGATAAAATTGCTTTTAGTTGTCATCATAATTAAAATTCCAAATACATATTTATTACAGGATTTATTGAAAAGAAATTCTAATCCAATTAATTATATGGCGCAATTCTTAAATCATGTTTTTACGGAATGTTATAAATAGGGAACTTCATTGTGTTATGTTATAAATATGGTTTGACTGTACAGCCCGACGGCTCTACGAATTGCAAATTAGACTAAAAAACCATTTCTTTTTTTCAATTATACGAGTGGTGCTATCTCACATAAATAGCGAAATCATAGGTTCGATCGATTGGATTTTCTTTGAAATAAAACCCAGCTTCCTTCACATGTTCACTGATTAATTCGAGAAATAAGTCAGAAGTTACCGACATGTTATCCATCAAAAAATCACAGAATCTAGCTTCCTTACTTTTGGTATTTTGAACGTAATTGTAATCAGAAAAAGTTGCATAAGTACTCCATGTCAAGCCAGTAATTGATGCTTTTTCTTCAAAAACATATCTTAGATTCTCTGATATTTCTATACTTAATTGAAGTGGTTTTTTGCCGTATTTCCTTCTGAATGAATTCAAAGAATAAATCAAAAGATTACGTATTAATTCTTGGTCCAAAATTGGCGGTTCAGCTGCTAAATTAATTGTTGTATCGAAGGGTAAAACAATCCAAAATAAATTTCAAGAATTAGATTGTTGACACTACTCAATTAAAGAAATTTGAATTGTTGACTTTCATTTTTGACGAATACAAAATATTTATTCATTCGTGTTCAAATATTCAATTGATTGAGTTGCTTAAACATCGTTACTTGATTTAATTCATTGTAGAGAAAATCGCCCACGGACATGAAAGTTTTGTTTTTTTCACCTGATTCTATTTCATATTTCATTTCCTTACAAAGACGGTCATAAAATCTCAAGATCAAACGGTTTGAAGTCAGTTCAAAGCGGTTTATTTCAATGATGGCAAAGATGTCGAGGAAGTTTTCCTCATTGTATTTGGAGATCAAATCTAGCTGAAGCAATCTGTTCCATTGTGCTGTTAAAAAATCAAAGTGATCAAAGATGATTTGCTCATTTCGCCTGAAAAATAATTTGTCGTAAAAGGTAGTTGCTATTTGGTATGTTTCATCACTGGAATAATGGACTTCAAAATAGCCAGATTTCTTGGGTAACATTCTAAAATCAAAACGAAAACGTTGAATTTCATGTAAACCGTTGATCAAAACAATTTCTTTTTGATTGTAATATACACGAAAATGTTCGAAATCAAAAAGTTTTAATCTACCCAATCGTTGCCCATACTGATTGAAAGAGATTAGGGTGTCATGCTTGATTAAAACCAAAGCAATATAAGTTTCTTGCGGTTGTGGATGATTCGGGAAATCAGTTGAGGAGATGACGTATTTCATAAGTAATTGGGTTCTAAAATTAGAAATTCATTTAGATTACAAAGAAATAATAGCTGACCGCCACGACTTGTCGGTTTGGTTTTTTACTTTCGCATCAAACATAATATATGTCACAGGTAAAATCAATCGAAAGACTAAGTAGCATACTCAATTTCGTACACCAGCATCCGTATTGTCAATTGCAAGACATTATGGATAATTTATCCAACAAAGATTATTTCCCAACCGAACGTACGATGCAGCGCGATCTCAAAACCATTCGAGAGATGTGCTTCATCGACATCAAATACAGCCGTCTTCATAATGGATATTTCATCGACCGAGATAGCGAGCATGACTTTAATGAATGGATGCAAATCTTTGAGTTGTTTAACCGTTCAAATGTTATTAATGAAGTATTGTTAAAGAAACCTGGGGCAATCGACCATATTGATTTTGATCAATCTGTCGGTAATTATTATGAACATATGTTCCCAACAATACTGAATGCCATTATTGAACGAAGAAAAATAAAGTTCACGTATACTAGATTTTGGGAGGATAAACCAACTCAGATAGAATTAGAACCACAACTCTTAAAAGAGTATCTAAATAGATGGTATGTTGTAGGCACTAACGAAAATGGCGAATTCCGAAGCTATGGACTCGAGCGTATAGCGCATTTTGAGTTACTAGCAAAAACCTTTCGACCTAAAGTTAAAAACCCGAAAAAGTTGTTTTATAATGTGATCGGACTTTATTCAGAAAACGAACTCGAACAAGTTGTTTTAAGCTACCAACCCTTTCAAGGAAAGTACATCAAATCACAACCATTACACACGAGTCAAAAAATTCTAATCGACAACGAAAATGAATTGCGCATTGAACTCACCGTTTGCCCTAACTATGAATTGGAAGAACAGATCCTAAAACAAGGTGAACGAGTTACCGTCATTCAACCAGAATGGCTTCGGTACCATGTTAAAAAAAGAATTCAGATGGCAGGTTTAAATTATGATTGAAGTTAGTGTTGTAAATGACTCAAATCCTGTACATTTCACACCTCTAATTTTCACTATAAGATTTTAGTGTTTGCTTGGAATAGGCCATCACGTCAAAAATCAAAGAATATTGTTCTTTTATCCACCGTTTGTAGATCAAATTTCCATTCAGGAAAAGATAAAATTCATTTCCCTTTTTGATTGTGTAGACGGCCATTTATTTCGCTGATTTTTGACTGATTTTCCTGCAATTCTTGTCATAAACCTTTAACCAACTTCCTTCCATAATAGTAAAATTTTGTCCGGCAGCGCCTCGCACAACAATGTTTTGGGCTGGCATTTGCGCAATCTTGCGACAATTTTCATCATAAGTTTTAATCCACGAACCTTCTTCAACTACAAAAAAGTCTGAGGCTATGCCAACAATAGTTACTTTATTACTTGACATTTGGGAAATCTTTCTACTGTTTTGATCATAGACCTTTATCCAGCTTCCTTCTTCTTGAACATTTGCAATCATTTCTTCTATTTTTTAGTTATAAATATTCTCAGGGCTCTTTTATACCCCTTTTGCTGATAAAATTAGATTGCGAGACCGCCAAATAGTGTCGTTGAAAACGGTCTACATTGAATAAATTTCAAATATTTGAAATGATAGTTCGTTCGTTTTGTTGTTTTAAAAGGATTGGGAATTATTTTAATCAAAATTCAATCGATTAGAGAATTAGAGATTTTAATTAGTTGATTAATCTTCTCTTCAATCAATCTTACCTCACCATCATTCGATGAAGAAAGTAGATAAAATTGGTGCCAATCAAGACATTCATTGAATAACGTATAGGCTGGCCATGAATCAGATTCTTCAAATTTGGAGAACTCAGCAATAAAAAGTTCTTGAAGTCTTTTTTTGAAGTTGTCATTTGATTCTTTTTTGTTTAACCAAACAAATCCTAAAGAAAATGCTGAGCCCTGAAATTCGAAACAAACTTGCAGATTTTGCGATCGTAATTGTGAAGAAACTATTTTGAAACCAGAGTAATTAATACCAGGATTCATATAAAATTCTAATTGTAACTCCTTCTCTTTACAAATGGATTCAACTCCCGACTTGAATTTTTCGATGATCAATGAATGAACATCATTTTTAACTTTTATGATTGAGTCAAATTCTTCATAGTTTGAAGAAAGGTAGCTCGCGAGTTCTTTTGACATTTTATCGTTTATTGTTTGATTTGTAAGTTTTTTTATGATGTTTAGGTATTGCTTAAATATTTCGCAGATTGAAGGATGCTGCTCCGAATGATGAATACACGTTTCAATCCATTCTTTAATGAAAAAACGATACGAAATACATATGTAATCTATTTTCTCATTCAGACTTTCTTGATTGTTTGATTTGGATTGAATGCTAGCATCAGAGCCATCCAAAGTAAGATATAAAATTGGCGTGTCTTTTGTGAGTTGAAAGTTCTTGTAGCGCAAAAGTTGCTGTGGCTGGTCTGCCGCATAAATTTTATTTTCTATGATGATGAACTCTTTTCCATCTGTTAACAAGATGTCTATTCGTCCGCCAGTCCCTTGTTCATAGTCTATTTTACCGACATGTTTTTCAATACAAACTTTACTCTTGTTTGTTTTAAAGTTCTTAATCACATCCAGATGTGGACTATCCTTATGAAATTTATTTTCCGCGGGAAGGTTATTTAATTGTTCAATAAATAGCTTTAAGTAAATGTCTCCCTGACCATGTGTGCCTTTAACGTTAAGAAAATCAGCTAACATTCTAGAATGACTAAGTTCATTTGCACTTATCCCAAGAATTTCAAATATGTTGAATCGTTCACCCGATATTAAATCTTCTTCATTGAATTCGTTTTTTATTCTTCTGACATGCATTAAAATATTTTCGAATTTACTCTCCATTTCACCCTCCATTTTTTGTTTTAAGTACGAATTTATCTTGTTTAACCGCCAAAATATGACGCAGTTGGGAATGGATAAATCAATCAATTTTGCTTGATTTTCAATTTTCTGTACGTCGTCAAACTAAATTGTACGTAGTCAAACTAAAGTGAACTTTTCACTAGTTGGAATTTCGTGCTGATTCAAAACTATTTATTTTATTTTGATTTTTAAAAATTTGACTTAAAATTTCTTGTTGACATTATTTTCTTCTTGACAATAGCTTCAACTTTTTTTTCCTTCGTTGACTATCACAAAAAAACGTTTCAATTGCACATTTGTACAACAATACCCCACAAATCCCAAAACAAACCATCTTTAATCTAACTTAAGTTGCAAATACAAAGAACCTAGTATTTGTGATCTTTTTTGGCACTTTGTACTCGATCATAAAAGCTAAGCAGCAACTTTGTTCCTCGAAATACCTACTTCATCTGTCGAAACAAAATAGAAGAAATGATAGTTTACAAATTCAAACTCCATAAACTTCAAATCTTCTTTATCATATCTAATTAATGAAATCAACGGAGAACTTAGTTCGATGCCCATTAGTTCTAGGTCGTGATTTGGAATTATTCTGATTTTTCTCTTGTTGAGTAGTTTATCAAGCTTTTGCTCCAATTCGTACGAATTTAATTTTGTCTCGATTACTAAATCAGCTAGATCTGTTTTTGCTTTTCTTAGTGAGTTGTGGTAATCATTCTTGCACTTATTGTTATTTCGACAAAAGTGAACGAATGTGCTAGGGAATGGTAGTTTTTTACCGCATTCGTGATATTTGCAATGTGTGTAAATTTCTTTTTTCATTATCTTTACTTTTTTGGAGATTTGAAAATTGTATGGTTTCTAACCATCAATTCTATTTTACTCTTCTGTTTTTTGTTCATTTCCAAAGGCACTTTTTTATCGATGCTATCCTTTGAAAATTACCCTCAATTTCACTCATTTGGAGTCCATCATTTGGAGTCCAGTTTGGAGTCCAGTTTCTGCTTTTTTCATGCCAAAAAGTCACTTTTTCAACTTGTAAAACCCTTGATATCATTGAGTTATACATTTAAAATCAGCCTTCATAACCCTAAGGTCCCGAGTTCAACTCTCGGTCTCGCTACAGAAGAAACCTTGACGATACTGTCAAGGTTTTTTTTATGTTCATTTTTTCGGATAGCTTTCTGGAGAGCCGGCATTAGAGCGTAGGATTCAATAAAAAGCAATAAAAGCTTCAATAATTCGTTCGCTTTGTATTATGAAGTTTCATGTTTACATCATATATTCAAAAAAGAAATGTTCCTTTTACAAGGGACAAACATCCAACATTACTGAAAGAATGAAACGACATAACAATGGATATGAAAAAGCCACAAAAACTGGTGTTCCATGGTTATTGATTTGGAAAATGGAAAAAGAATCCCGATCCGAGGCCTTGATTTTAGAAAAAAAACTAAAGAATTTATCAGTAAAAAGAACTTTAGAGTTTATTCTGAAATACAATCATGGCATCCCGAGCTCTGACGTACTTTTGATGATTCAAAAGTTGTCAGAATGCTGACCTTGCGTCAGCATTCAACTCTCGGTCTCCCTGATGAGTCTTCGACTACCAGGATAAACGCTACAAAAGAAACCTTGACGATACTGTCAAGGTTTTTTTTTGCCTTTATTTTTCGAGATAGCTTGCAACTCGAATGTTAGTTCAGATAAAAATCACCATGAAAACACAAAGTAGAACGTTGGAGAAAATATAAATATCTTAGTTTTACTTATATATTTTATTTATGAATGGTATTTTTACATTAAAAATAATAATATGAGTAAATTTTATTCGAAACTTTTCTTTCTTTTGATCTTCATTCATTCAATGAATGGCTTTAGTCAAGTAATATTATGGCAAGATGATTTCTCAAATCCAACAAACTGGAGTATTTCAAATAACACCTCCGATAATCAAAATTGGGTGATTACAACATTAAATAATTCTTATATTCCCTGGGCCACAGGTACCTGGACCGAAAACAATATTACCGTTTCCAATGAAAACGGATATGCCCTATTTGATGCTGATGGAGTTGGTTCAAACGGGGTGTCTCAAGATGCCTTAATAACAAATTCAACACCTATCAATTTAATAGGTCAACCAAATATTATTATAGAATTTGCTCAACGGTTAAGAAAAATACTAACAACTCAAACATTTGTCGAAGTCAGTAATAATGGAGGAGTATCTTGGTCATCATTTCCAGTAAATTTGGATAAATTGAGTAGCACAATTTACGAGGAAACTATTTCTGTAAATATTTCAAACGATTTAGTAACTGGTCAACCTGCTGCGGGCGGTGAAGCAAATGTTTTAATTCGATTTAGATTTGTTGATATTTATGGGATCGGTTGGATGGTCGATGATGTCAAAATTAAAACGGGACCTAATTTCGATTTAATTCTAAATAATGTTCATTGGGGATCAATTGGTTCTTTAGGGATAAAAATACCTTATTACAAAATACCATATTCCCAATTAGTCCCGATAGAATTTGATGGTTTTATTTCGAACCTTGGATTAAATCAAAACAACATTGTTTTTAATGTTAATTCAACAAGTTTTTCTGTTAATTCATCGGCTGAATCAATAAGCAGTGGAGAAATGGATACCTTACTTTGTCAATACACCCCAACAAGTGTGGGCACTTTTAATTTAACTGCAAATGTCAGTTCTCTAGTTACTGATGAAAATCCGACAAATAATTCCATAAATAATTTTGCATCTGTTGAAGTTACGGATGTCATTTACTCTTTGGATAACGGGATAATAAACTCGAATTTCGCTGGGTACGATAATACACAATATTACCAAGTGGGTAATGCCTATGACATTTTTAATGACGCCATTTTAACTGCAATTGACATCGTGCCCTCTTCAGGTGTTGGTTCAGAAATAGGGGTTAGGTTATATTCATGGGACCCCAATAGCCTTGATTGGGTTTATATGTTAGATTCTGATGGTTTTTACTCTTTAAATCCTTCAGATATAGGAAATGTAGTTTCCATACCGCTCATTGTACCACAAAATTTAAATGCGGGTGAAAGATACTTGGCTGTTGTGGATTTATGGGATGGAGGTAACATTTCATATGCTGTTTCTTCTCCACCCTTACAAACAAGTTATATTTCCAATTATAATAATAGTTGGTATTACCTGAATCAATACACCCCAATGGTCAGAATGCGATTGTGCAACATATACGATGCAAGCAGTTCCATTTCGGTTACTGCATGTGATAATTACCTTTCTCCTGCTGGCAATATATATACCTCTTCAGGTGTTTACACAGATGTCATTCCTGTTGCCAATGGATGTGGAGATAGTACGATTACGACAAATTTGACAATTACAAACTCTGTACAAACTAATTTTAGCGAAACAATTTGCGGTGGAGACGCATACACTTGGAATAATCAAGATTACACAACTTCTGGTATGTTCACGCAAACTTTTCCAGCAGTAAATGGATGTGATAGTATTGTTACGCTTGACTTAACTGTGAACACAAATAACAGCATTCAAATTCAAGCGAACCCCACCTTTGGTAATTCGCCATTGAATGTAGCCTTTAACAATCAAACTCCTGATTTATCTGATTACAATTTTACCTGGTATTCTGGAGACGGATCCACACAACAATCTAATTCATTGTTTTTAAGTCACGTATACACTCAAGACGCCTATTCTGACGTGACAATTGTTGCGGTTAATAATACAACCGGATGCGTCTCCTCGAGTGTATTTAATGACATGATCTTTGTCATAGGTGGTGTTATTTGTACGCACTCTGCAACGATTAATCAAACAGGACCATTGAGTGCTTGTTTAGGAGATTCCATTTTCTTGAGTTGCAATACAGCCCAATCTTTTAGCTACCAATGGAATAGAAATGGCGTGCCAATTTCAGGTGCGACGAGTAGTTCAATTTTTGCCATGCAAAGTGGTAATTATACGGTAAGCATTTATCAGAATAACTGCCCTGTTACATCAAGTGGAATCTCCATAACCATAAATTCACTTCCTGAAATTCCAACAATCACCTCCACAGGAAGTATCACCTCTTGTTCTGGTGGTGCCTTAACTTTAACCGCTCCTATTGGCTTCAATAGTTATGAATGGAATACTGGGCAAACAACAGCGAGCATTCAAGTAACACAATCAGGTAATTACTTTGTGTCAGTTACGAATTTAAACGGATGTGAAAGAAGTTCAAATCTTTTATCTGTCAATGCTTCGTTTATGTCATCTCCTTCCATTTGTATTGTTGGTATGGATTCTTTAACGAATCAAAATCGAATTGTTTGGGAAAAACCACTAACAGCGGGAATTGATTCTTTTTATGTGTATAAAGAAACAAATGTATCAAATGTTTATTCTAAAATTGGAGCAACGGATTATAACGATTTAGCTGTATTCTTGGATCAAAATTCGAATCCTGCGGTACAAGCTTATAGATATAAGTTAGCCATATTGGATACCTGTGGTACAGAAACAAATTTAGGTGATTTTCATAAAACAATACACTTGACTATCAATGCTGGAGTTGGTGGAGCTTGGAATTTAATTTGGAGTCAATATGAGGGTTTAACCTTTGGTAGTTATAATATTTACAGAGGATCAGACCCTACCAATATTAGTTTATTGACAACCATTCAAAGCAATCTTAATTCTTACACGGATTTAACACCTCCCATAGGACCTACCTATTACCAAATTGAAATTGTTAATTCCAATAGCTGTAACCCTCTGAAAGTAATCAACTATAGTGATTCCAAGTCAAATATTGTATTCAATGGAATGAATGACCTCAATGATTTTGATAAAAATAACATCCTTATTTACCCGAATCCAACTAACAACCTTATCACTATAGAAGTAACTGCAGATTTATTGGGTGAACATTTTAACTTAACGGATCGATTTGGTAGAGTAATTTTATCTGGACGATATAAATCACTGAAAGAAGAAATAAATTTGGAGCAAATTGCTTCAGGAATGTATTTTTTGAAGAATGGAAATAACTCAAATGTTTCGTTTAAAATTGTAAAAAACTAATTCTCACCTACGACGCTCTAACCTCTTCCGCGGCAAGGGTTAGAGCGTTGTATTCACAACCCTAAGTTCCCAAGCTCTAATGTGTTTTTGATCATAATTGTTTAGTTTTGTTCTACATAAATTAGTTTGAATGCGCTATTTGATTCTTTTATTCAGTTGTTGGGCTTCTATTTTGGCGTTTGCACAACTTGAAACTCAAAATTGGTATTTTGGCAACAATGCCGGAATTTCTTTTGCCACTTCACCACCCACAGCTTTGTTGAATGGTGCCATATCTACCTTTGAAGGTAGTTCTACCTTTTCTGATGCACAAGGAAATTTATTGTTCTATACCGATGGGATGTTTGTTTACAATAAACTTCATCAACAAATGCCAAATGGCTTTGGATTACTTGGAAATCCATCTTCGGCGCAATCTGGTGTCATTGTGCCAAAACCAGGAAGTCAAACCGATTTTTATATCTTCACCGTTGATGCAGAAGGTGGTCCAAATGGATTTCGCTACTCCGAAGTAGATATTACGCTAGATGGTGGATTAGGTGATGTTATCAATTCAACTAAAAATAGTTTGCTATTTGCACCTTCCGTTGAAAAAGTTGCTGCGGTCGCACATGCTAATGGCGTATATTATTGGGTTATCGGACATGGTTTACATAACAACACATACTATGCTTATTTGGTAGATTGCAATGGAATTAACGCTCCTGTTACGACAGCTGTCGGACAGATCGAAGGCAATCCAGGCTGGGGATATCTAGCATCAAGTTCGGATGGAACAAAACTTGCCAGCGCTATGTGTAATCAGGGTTTTGAATTACTTGATTTCAATAATCTAACAGGAGTAGTTTCGAACCCCATCCTTCTTCTAAATCCTAGTGAAGCATATGGTGTATCTTTCTCACCTAATAATCAACTTCTTTACGGTTGTAAAATTTCTGGTGGTGAAATTTATCAATGGGATTTAACCGCGGGAACAACCGCTGCAATTATTTCCTCCATGCAAACAATTGGCATAGGGCAAGGTGCCGGCTATCAAGGTGGTGCGATTCAACAGGGACTTGATGGAAAACTATATATCCCACACTTTAGTCAACCTTTCCTTTCTTGTATTCAAAATCCTAATCAAGTTGGCACCAGTTGCAATCTACAACATGCAGCCATTGATTTACTAGGTCGTAATGCACAATTAGGACTCCCTCCATTTGTTCAATCCTTTTTTACTCCACAAGCGAATATCATTTCACAGGCGACATGTAACAGCGTTGCATTTACTTTGGACCCACCCATCCAAGGGGTTGATTCAATTTTGTGGAATTTTGGGGATCTTCAATCTGGGTCTTTAAATTTCTCTGGGTTAACTTCTCCTAACCACACATACCCGAACGCAGGAAACTATACGGTTACTTTGATTAAATACGTTGAATGTATTGCAGATACGGTCGTGTACAATCTCAATTTGGACACCGCTGGTTTTCATACCACCATAAATGTACAAGAATGTGACTCCATTTATCTGTGGAACGGACAAATACTAAATCAAAGCGGAACCTACCAAGAGGCCTATACCACACTTCTAGGCTGTGATAGCACGATTACCTTAAATCTTATTCTCGGATCAATTATCCCAACGGTATCATCCGCTAGTGCATGTGAACAATATACATGGGAAGGACAGAACTTTAATACAAGTGGAAATTACCAAATAATCCTGCAGTCAATCTATGGATGTGATTCTATTCTTCAATTAGATTTGACCATTAACCCGATTTATTCCACTGCCATTACCACCAATTTATGTCCTGGAGAACAAGTGACTTTGAATGGGGTCAATTATGTTAATCCTGGCACGTATACCATTCCTTTACAGTCATCGGAAGGGTGTGATAGTACTATTGTATTAACAGTCAATCTATTACCAAAACCTAACCAACCAATAATTTCTTCAGAAATCCCTATTTGTGAAAATGACAACATAAAATTGTATTCGAATCTCTCTCCAGGCACAATACATTGGACAGGGCCTTCAAATTATTCATCAAATGAATGGGTCAATTTTATTTCGGGTACAATAGCTCAATCGGGCACTTATTCAGCCTATATCGACTTAAATGGTTGTCATTCGGACACAAGTGACATCTCCTTACAACTACAAAATTTAATTAAGTCAAGCGATTTCAATGTACCAAATGTCATCACTCCTAATGGCGATCAAATAAATGATTATTGGGATTTAAATGAACTATTTCAAAATTGTTTTGACTTTGAACTTCTCTTCATGAATCGATGGGGAGAATTAGTATTTTCAGGTAACAGATATGGAGCTAAATTTAATGGGGAGGATACCTCAGGACAAGCATTAATTGAAGGTATTTATTTTTATAAATTGAGAATTGAGAATGAAGAAAGGCATGGATTTATACATGTTATTCAATAATATTTATTTCATTCAAGGATAAGATCAATGAACGTATATTTGATCGAAAATTAATCAATTTTATTTTTCGCCAATTAGTGAACTTCAAGATTTACGATTCTTTTCTTTCTAATTAAACTTTTGTAAACAGTGAATTTCTGTTCTTTATTTTGTTTATTTTTAGAAGATAAAATTGAGCTATGAAAACCACACTTTCAGATGGGACACCCATTCATTGTTTACGCAAGCCTGAAGCAAGAATGTTAGACCATCATGTGGATGGTTATTTGCAACATGGAATAAAAATCAATAACGATG
>CANMHB010000014.1 GCA_947497485.1 Flavobacteriales bacterium | reverse complement strand
ACGGTCAATCCAATACCGACTGTGACAGCCGCACCAGGGGCAACGATCTGTAATGGTCAGTCGACTACAATAGGAACGACGGTATCATCACCAGATGGCACGTATGCCTGGACGCCATCGGGGACTAATTCATCTCTGACGGTTACACCGACACTTTCGAATCCGACGGTTCAACAGACATTTACCTATTCAGTGGTATATACGTTGAACGGCTGTCCTAGTTTACCGAGTTCATCAACAGTGACGGTTAATCCAAAACCGACTGTTTCCGTAAATAATTTGGTTTTCTGCAGTGGAAATAACGGAACTATTGAGGCGAACCCAAATTTACCGGGTGGTCAATATAACTGGTCCACTGGATTAAGCGGTACAATTGATAGCCTTTTAACTGTTACACATGTAACGAATCCAGTTAATGAAGTGACATTGTTCACTTATGATTCTTGGTATATTTTAAATGGTTGCAGCTCTGATACAGTTACTTCAACAGTAACAGTTAATCCAATTCCAACACTGACCAGTTCAAATTCTGCGACAATTTGCTCTGGAGAAACACTAAATATAACACTTACAGCAGATGCAATAGGTTCAACATTCAATTGGATCGCAGCAGACAATATCAATATCAATGGAGAAAGTACCATTGTTCAATCTTCTGCAACAATCAACAATACCCTAGGTAACTTAAGTACCTCTCAACAAAATGTTGTTTATACTGTTACACCGATCTTCGGAAATTGTCCCGGAACCCCTCAGACAGTAAATGTTGTAATAAATCCAAATCCGTTTGTTAATCCCATCAACGAAATTATCTGCAGCGGCGGTTCATTTGACACAATACCAGATCCAAATGCACTTGGAAATGTTATTCCTTCTAACACTTTATACACCTGGAATTTTACAAATAATACTTCAGTAACAGGAGAAGCTGCAAACGCAATTGCAAGTACAAATATTTTTGGAGGTCCATTAAATAATGCTTTACCTTCTAACACCTCCGTTATTTATAGTGTGACTCCTTCAGCTGGGCCATGTATAGGTGCAAATTTCAATGTGAATATTACTATAACCGCAACTCCTGAAATTTCAGATAAATCTGTTTCAATTTGCAGCGGTAATTCTCCAGCTATTACAGCTGCTGCAAATGATATTATGCCACCAACAACCCTTTATACTTGGACAATTCTAACGGATAATAGCAATATTACAGGTCAATCGGTACAATCAACCCCAGTTGCCAATTTAAATAATCAAATTTTAGTCAATACCACATCTAGTCCGCAAACAATTACTTATACTCTAATACCGCAATCTGGTCCTTGTCCGGGCCAGCCTTTTAATTTGATAGTTACAGTCAACCCAGGTCCAAGTTTAGTGGATGCAACTTATGAAATTTGCAGTGGAAATGGTTTAACAAATCAGATTTTGGGATCTCCTGGCGATATCATTCCAAATGGAACCGAATATTCATGGAATGTTGCAGCAAATGGTTCCGTAGACGGTGAAACTGGTAATAATGTTCCTTCATCAACATTTAATACTGGGAACTTAATAAACACAACTAATGTTGATCAAATTGTAGTTTATTCTATTACCCCTATTGGACCGTCGTCGCTGCAACCTCAATGCAATGGGGCTCCTTTTCAGGTAAGCATTGTAGTGAATCCGACGCCGAATGTTGAAAATGTAAATTTACAACCTATTTGTAGTGGAACAAATTTTACGTTCGATCCGTTTGCGAATCCTCAGCCTGGATCTATTTTAAACACTAATACCATTTTGAATTGGACGGTAACGCCAAATGCGAATGTAACTGGTTATAGTAACTACAATGGAACAGGCTTATCTTTGATTTCTCAGACCCTTACAAATAATACAGAAATAGTTCAAACCTTGGTTTATAACGTAACAGCGATTGATACAACTTCACAGTGTTCAAGTACCCTTTTTACAGTAACCATTGATGTTCATCCAACCCCACAAATTCAAGATCAGACTGATGATGTTTGTTCGGGAACCCCATTTAATGTAAGTCCTTCAAGCACTTTACCTTCACAAATAGCCCCTGCAGGAACACTATATTCATGGTTGAATCCTGTTTCTAATCCTAATGGTGCTGTTACAGGAGGTGCGCCTCAAACTAATCAGACAATTATAAGTCAGGTATTATCTAATTCAACTCTTTCAGATGCCTCATTAACCTACACTGTAACACCTACTTATGTTGTTTCGAATTCCTTAACTTGCGTAGGGCAAGATTTCTTAGTTACGGTAACAGTAAGACCTATTCCAACTGTATCTGCAACTGCTGCTGATCCGATTATTTGTGCGGGCTCTTCTACAACTCTAACTGCTGTTGGGAATCCAGGAGTCAATTCTTCAAACGTTCCAGGATCATACAATTGGACACCTCTAAATGCGATAGTAGGAACATCTACTTCTTCAGTAATTACGGCACAACCAGCATCAACTACCACCTTTATAGTTGTTTATACGCTTTCAGGATGTCCTAGTCAAGCTACTCCTGTAACCGTTACTGTTCAAAACCCACCTGATATTTCAACATTTACAGCCTTAGAAGGAACAATTTGTGATGGTGGTTGTACAACCATTTCAGCAAACTTTACTGGGAGTACAGCAGTTGACTACGTCGTTTGGAGTACAGGTCAAACTACAACAACTGCACCTCATACAATCGTTGTTTGCCCAACGTCAACTACTCAGTATACTGCTACAGCCTATCTGCTCGACTGCGCAGGTTCACCATCAGATATTACAATTAATGTTAATCCTGATCCCTCGTTCATTTCGCAGCCTTATGATGATACTACACTTTGTGTCGGTGGTACAGTTCCATTATTTGTTCAAGTTAGTGGTGGTGCCGGTACCCCTCAATATCAGTGGTACCAAAATACTTCTAATTCAAATACAGGTGGGACGGCAATTGCAGGAGCAACCAACTCGTCATATATTCCGCCAATTTTTACTTCACCAGGAACCTATTTCTATTATTGCCGAGTATCCTATTCTCCTTCTGGCTGTGGCTTCATTGTTTCAAATCCAAGTCAGGTAAATGTTGTAGCAGATCCTCAAGTATTAATTTTGGGTGAAGATGAAATTTTATGTATTGGTGGAACACCAAATTGTTTAACTGCTATTGTTTCTGGAGGATTCGGATCAAATAGTTACAGTTGGAATCCAGGATCAGGTAACTCTAATACGTTTTGTCCTCCGGCTTCACCAATAGGCACAACGACCTATAATGTTACTGTTAATCAGACTGGTGTGGGTTGTTCTGCAAATTCAACAAATTCAATTATTGTGAATATTATTCCTGATCCTGTAATTACAATTAATGGAATTGATGAAGTTTGTATCGGTGCTGAAGTGCAGTTATCAACTACAATTACTGGAGGAACGGGAAGCGTATCAAACTACCAGTGGGCATTCTCATCTCCTCCGGGAGCTCCTTTCATTAATATTTTCAATTCGAATTCACCAACTTATCTAACAACCTCATTACTTTCTGATATTTCCTATAATGTAAATATTACGCAAACAGGTAAAGGTTGTAATGCTTCTGACGAATATTTAATTAATGTGTTTCAAGATCCAGTTGTAGAATTGATTGCCGATCCATATTCTTGCATCGGAACAGATATGCTTGTCGAAGCTCAAGTAACTGGAGGAACCCCAAATTCCGTTAACCTTTATACATGGTATGCATTGAATCCATCAGGTCCTATTAATCCACTTTTAGTGCAGAACCCTTCAATTGATAACACGTATTCTTACATATCGATTGGAGATACGACGATTTTTGTTAACCTAGATAATTCAGGATTCGGTTGTGATATTGCTTCAGATACGATTACAATTCTAGGGCTTATTCCTGCAATTGCTGCCTTCGGACCGTCTTCAACAACAGAATCTTTTTATGATCCAACATTTAGTTTTGTAAATGAGTCTCAAAACGCAACTGATTTTATATGGGATTTGGGTGAATGTGATCCACAGTTGCCAATTAGTGAGCTTTTTGCAACACCATCCTTTGGATATAACCCAACAAGTGTTGATATTTTAGATTATACTTACGCATGTCCTCCAGGATTCTATACGGTGACGTTGTATGCATCCAATCTTGGATATTGTTCAGATTCAACTTTCCTTAGTATTGCCATACTTCCCGATGTATTGATTTATGTTCCAAATACTTTTACGCCAGATGGTGACCAAAACAATAATCTGTTTTTTCCATTTTTCAGCGATGAAATATCAAAAAAAGGATATGTTTTTCGAATTTATGATCGATGGGGTGAAATTGCATTTGAAACCAATGAGATTCCTGATATTCCTACAACTAAATATAATACAAAAGGAGCATGGGATGGTAGCCCTCCTTATGGTAAAAAAATTGCGCAAGATGGGACATACACATGGGAGGTAATATATTCGACACCTGTAAATGAAGAGAAAATTAGAAGAATAGGTCATGTGAATCTTCTGAAATAGTCTAATTCTTTCTCTGTTCGCTAATAATGTTTTTCAGTAATTAAAAAATCTGAAAATCTCAATCTACATTTTGTTTAAAGCAAAAGTTGTAAAATTGAGTTATTTTTTTGTAAGGACTGCTTTGATTGCACTTTTTAAAATTGCATCAAAAAAACATGCCTCAAAACAATGCCAACAAAATGTTTGAAAATCCATTTTTGGAATTTTTCGCAAAAAGTAATCCAGTATTAATAGTTATTATTCATCTAGGGATAATTTTTTCGATTTTTTCTTTTGGGATTTGGCGGTTGAAAATAAATCTACATCCGATTATTTTTTGCATTGTTTTTTCATCTGGGATATTTACTTGGACTTTCGCCGAATACCTGATACATCGTTACGTTTTTCATTGGGTTGGTAAAAACAAACTTATTAAGTCAGTGCATTATGCTTTACATGGGCATCATCACCAAAATCCAACAGATGATCAGCATCTATTTATGCCACCACTACCGCTGGTTTTCATTATATTTTTCCTTTTTTCATTCTTTTATTTGTTTCTTGATAAGTACACATTTGTTTTCTTTCCGGGATTTGAACTAGGCTATTTGGTTTATTCCTTAATTCATTATGCCATTCATCTTAAACCTTATAGCAAAGGAATTTTAGGTAAATTGTGGTTACATCACGGAAAACATCATTTTGTTAATTCAAGAAAAGCCTTTGGCGTTTCAAACATCTTTTGGGATCAAGTTTTCGGAACCACTCCTGATAAAAAGTAAACTCTTGACATAGGTTAACTTTCGAAGGGATTGAATTTTTAATATTTGTAAATTATATTTTAAAAATTTATCAAATCATGAAAAAGTTATTTATTGCATTACTTGTTTTTATCACTGCATCGGCTTTTATAATTAATGAAATATCCAAATGGACTCTTGACACTTCTCATTCGAGACTTGGATTTACGGTAACCCACATGGGAATCACAGATGTACATGGTGAGTTCAGTAAATTTGATGTTAGTATTACAACCCCGAACAGCGATTTTACGGGAGCCACAATTGAAATGACTGCGGAAGCTAAGTCAATCAATACAGGAATTTCTTACCGTGATGAGCATTTGAGAACAGAGGAATATTTCAGTGTTGAGAAATTTCCAAACCTAACTTTTAAGAGTACATCAGTAAAAAAAGCGAAAGGAAATAAATATTCGGTTACTGGAGATTTTACAATGCGCGGAGTAACTAAAACAGTCACCTTAACAGCTATTCACACAGGAAGCGCGAAAACAAAGAAAGGTTCTGAAGTAGCAGGTTTAAAGTTAACCGGTGTGGTTAAACGTTCTGATTATGGTGTCGGTGAAGTAGGTCCAGGACTATCCGATGAAGTTAAGCTTATCGCTGATTTAGAAATCTCGAGAGAAGAAAAAGAGTAGTTAATTTTAAATTTCGGGGAAACAATTTGATGCAGCCAAGTTGAGAATCCCCGAAATTTTATTTTGAATCGAAGTTAAGAATAAAGTGTTTTCGATTTTTATTTTTTTGGTTCAAATAATTTCAAGTTTGTGAAATGAAAAGAATAATTCTTTTATCAATCTATTCTGCAATACTTTCTTCCTTTGTTTCGATTTTGTATATATCCTTCTACTATGGAAAGTTGATCGCAGATTTTTCAATTGCAGATTTCTCGGAATCAGTTAATATGAAAGTCCTTTTAATGTATAATTCAATTGCTTTTATTACTGCCGGAACAATTTATTTTGGTTTGTCGAAGCTTGTCAAAAAGGAAGCAATTTTGAATTTCATTTTTAATTTTTTGACCTCTTTAGTTACCATTTCATTGGTTTTTGTCGTATTAAAAACGAAGGATCCTGTGTTTAAAAATGAGGACGCGCAACTTTTTATTGATTATTACAAAGGTTTCATCATGCCTCTTTTGTTCATTCCGGCATTATCTTGGTTTACCTTAAAACCAATAGTAGAAAGTTAATTAGCCATCTCACAAATTTTAAGAATTTTTAGATTGAAGCTAAATTAGCCATAAAAATTATGTTATTATTTTTTCTTCTTGCGTTATTAGACTTAGAACTCTCGTAACCATGAACGAACAGAAAACAATAACAAACAATCAAAGTGTTTTAAATCAGATTAAAAAAATTGATTTAGTTGTCAACCAACAGGGAATGAACTCTAAATCTTTACGATTAGTAAAGTCAGAAATTATTAGCTTATCCGAGTATCTTGGAGTAGACAAAGAATTGAGCCCTTTATTTGCAATAGTACTTGTAGCCGAAATTAATGAACAAGCTCCGGATATTCTTCAAATTAGCAAGCGAATTGGTATGGAGGTAATAGACTTCTTACCCAATCTTGATAAATTAGAACTTTTACTTCAAAAAGGATTACTTAGAAAAAAGAAATCGAGAAGAAGATTTGCTGATGAAAGCTTGAAAAATAAAGTTTATCAAGTGAATGAGGAAGTAATGTACAACATTGTTAGAAATTTACCTTTACCTAAATTAGAAGTCTCAGATTCATTTGGTTCTATTGAAATTTTACAACAGATAAATGATTGGCTAAATCAAGCGAGCGATGATGAGTTGAATTCATTTGAATTGAAAACAGATGTTTCAAAATTATTGGAAGAAAACAAAAAACATTTTGTTGCCAACCATATTTGGACCATGGATTTTTCAATTGAATATAAAATAGTTTTTTCTCATATTATATGGAAGTCGCTGACGGGATGCAAGTCAGTCGATTTAGATTATCCTTGTGATGCTGTTTCGAGTAATACTGCTTCAAGACTTAGAATGATTCAAGAAATTGCTCTAGGAGAAGATCCTTTGACAAAAGGTGATTGGATTGCTACAAAAGAAGGAAAATTTAGTTCAGAATTAGAAGCCACTTTGACAGAAAAGGCAATCCAATTACTTGAAGAAGAAAATATTCAAATCAAAGAACAAAAATTCAACCGATTTGAAACGATTAAACCTGATTCTATAATTGATAAATCGCTATTCTTCAATGAAAATGAACAAGAACAATGGTCAAGAATTCATAGCCTCCTAGATGAAGAAAATTTTAAGTTAATCCATGATCGAATGTCGCAAAAAGGAATGCGCACAGGTTTTACAATTTTATTTCATGGAGCACCAGGAACAGGTAAAACGGAGTCTGTTTTGCAATTGGCAAAATTGACCGGAAGAGAAATTATGAAAATAGATGTAGCCATGACAAAAAGCATGTGGTTTGGAGAAAGCGAAAAAATTATGAAACGCATTTTTAACAACTACGAACAATTACGCCAAAAATCTTCCATTACACCTATCTTGTTTTTTAATGAAGCGGATGCCATTCTGGGGAAAAGAAAAGTGAATAGCGACTCCAATGTAGCACAGACTGAAAATGCAATTCAGAATATTTTGTTAGAGGCATTAGAAAATTTTAAAGGGATTTTTATTGCAACAACTAATTTAATTCAGAATTTAGACACGGCATTCGATCGCAGATTTATCTATAAAATGTGTTTCATGCCTCCAAGTATAGAAACAGGCGCTCAAATTTGGAAACAAAATTTACCATTTCTGACGGAGGAGAATTGCATGAATTTGGCTGAATCTTTTCAGTTTTCAGGCGGTCAAATTGACAACGTAGTCAGAAAATGTGAGATTGAGCATATTTTAAGTGGTCGACAAGCGAACGCTCAGGAAGTATTTGCTTTTTGCGAGCGTGAAGAACTTTTAAAAAACAATGGTTCTCGCATAGGATTTTAATTTAACTAAGTAGTTTTCTTTGAAACTAAATTGTTCTGCTGTTTTGTATATTCGTAAACAAAATAAAGAATGAACAAATCAGTAATAATTATAGGAGCCACCGGACTAATTGGAAAAGAAGTACTTAACCTTTGTTTAGCCAATCCGGATATAAAATTAGTTACGATTCTTGTTAGAAAGTCGATGAATTTAAATCATCCTAAATTAACTGAACTTGTTACTGATTTTAAAAAAACAGAACTCAAATTTTCTGGGGACGCACTCATTTGTTGTCTCGGAACTACGCGTAAAAAAACACCTGATTTGGATGTTTACAAATCAATTGATTATGGTATTACGCTCGAAGTTGCAAAAATTGCAAAACAAAGTAATATTTCTGAAGTACATTTAATTAGTGCAGTTGGTGCTAATACAAAGTCTAAAATATTTTATAATCGACTCAAAGGCGAAACCGAACGAGATTTAATAAACTTGAATTTTGAAAGTACTTCTATTTATCGGCCTTCACTTTTAATCGGTCAGAGAAATGAATTTCGTTTGGGAGAATTAATCGCACAAAAATGTGCACCTTTTTTTGATATTTTTTTAGTTGGTCAATCGAAAAAGTATCACAGTATAACTTCAAAACAAGTTGCCAACGCAATTTTTAATAGACTATTCATTCCAAAATCGAAAGTTCAAATTTTAGAATACCTAGATCTGATAAAATAGATCAAGATGACAGAATGAAATAGTAGAGTGGTATACCGAGCATGATGTTTACAGGAAAGGTAACACCCAAAGCCATTGGAATGTAAATTCCAGGATCAGCTTTTGGAGCGGCAAGACGCATCGCAGCCGGCACAGCTATGTAGGATGCACTTGCGGCCAGGATGCTCATAATAAATTGATTTCCAGTGCCATCCAGGAAATATTTCGAAATAAGAGCCACAATTGAACCATTTATCAATGGAATAAGAATCGCAAAAATTAACAGAAAAGACCCATGCTTCATAAATCCAGAAAACCTTTTTGCAGTAGTGATTCCCATTTCTAATAAAAAGAGAGCCAAGAATCCTTTAAAAATATCCGTAGTAAAGGGTTTTATATCCTCTGCTTGCTTTGAATCGGCAATGATTCCGATAAACAAACTCCCCATTAATAGAAGAACACTGCCATTGGAAAAAGCATGGTGGATTAGTTTCTTGAAGCTTCCTTGCACTTCATTTGTCTCGTATTTTCGCATCAACAGAACCCCGACAATTATTGCCGGAAATTCCATAAAGGCCATAACAGCTACCATATGCCCGTCGTAGTTGAGATTTTGAAGTTCAAGAAATGAAACGGCAGCAACAAATGTCACAGCACTCACAGATCCGTAAGAGGAAGCAATTGCACCGGCATCACAAATCGCAAGTTTTCTTTTAAGTATAAAAAAGGTATAAACGGGTATAGTTGCTGAGACTAAAATACCAAAAAGCAAGGCGATAATCATCTGCCAACCAAAGTCCCCGTGTTGCAGCTCTTGTCCTCCTTTAAATCCGATTGAGAATAGTAAATAAAGTGAAATGAACTTAAATGAATTTTCAGGAATTTCCAAATCACTTTTTATGATGCTCGCTAGAATTCCCAATAGGAAAAATAAAATCGTTGGATTTGTGAAATCAGTTATTAGAATGTCTGTGTTCATCGATTACTTCGTTTATTGCCCTTGTCCGACAGAAAAAGCGTCTTTACCATTTATTTCATAAAGGTTTTCCGTTTTGATTACTTCTATTCCTTCTGCATTTGCACCGTGCAACAATTCAATTATAGTTGCATTCGATCTGTTTGCTTCATCAATAAAAAATCTACATCGCCAATGATCCGTGCAAAATGTTTCTTCAAATCCCTCAGGCCATACTTTGATCCCACGATTCGTAATTAATTGTAATTGAACGGGATAATTTATACTCGCATTCTTAAGTTTATCCGCTAGTAAGTCCACAGATCCAGAAGTCCAGTGAACGAACAAATCAACACCTTTTAGCACCTTTTTGGCTGCACTCTTGCGGACGTATTTTGGCAATTGTATTCCATTCGATTTTGGGAAATGGGCTTCTTGTAATTGATTTGGTTTTTGACCTAAAAATGAAATTACCTTTTCGCCAAACTCAGATGTAGTCATCTTTTGTCTGCTGCTTGATTCGTTATAAATGTCAGCAGTATGATATCCTTCTTCGACGGTTTTAAGCCAAGCATTTTGAATTTTAGTTGCTGAATCATTTAATCCAATGTGATTCAGCATCATCACCGCTGCTTGAATTAAGCCAGATGGATTTGCAATGTTTTTTCCCGCAATATCGGGTGCAGATCCATGAATGGCCTCAAACATTGCGCAGGATTCTCCAATATTAGCTGATCCGGCAAGTCCGACAGATCCTGCAACTTGAGCTGCAATATCTGAGATGATGTCTCCGTATAAATTTGATGTAACAATTACATCAAACTGCTCCGGTGAATCAGCAAGTTTCGCTGCACCAATGTCTATTATCATGTGATCCGTTTCAATTGAAGGATATTCAGCTGCAATTTCATTGAAAACTTGGTGAAACAATCCGTCTGTTTGTTTCATGATATTGTCTTTGGAGAAACAAGTGACTTTTTTCCGATTTTGAACCTTAGCTAATTCAAAAGCATAGCGAACTATTTTTTCACACCCTGGTCGACTAATAAGTTTCAGACATTGAATTACTTCATCAGTTTGCTGATGCTCTATTCCGGCATACAAATCTTCTTCGTTTTCTCGAACGATGATAACATCCATTTTTGGATGTTTTGTTTGAACATATGGGAAATAACTCACACAAGGTCTCACATTCGAATAAAGTCCTAAAGTTTTTCGAATAGTTACATTCAAACTTTTGTAACCGCCGCCTTGAGGGGTGGTAATTGGCGCTTTAAACAAGATCTTATTTTTACGAATTGTATCCCAAGAGGAAGTTGAAATTCCTGACTTGTTTCCTTCTAAGTATACTTTTTCTCCGACTTGAATTTCCTCCCACTGAATGTCAGCTCCTGATGCCTTGATAATATTTAATGTGGCATCCATAATTTCTGGACCGATTCCGTCCCCTTTTGCAATTGTAATCGTTTTCATATTAAATCTTTTTATTTCTTAATTATTACTTTCGATTCTATCGTGATGGATTGATTTTCATCTACAGAATTCATTTCGTTCAAAAATCGATCACGTTCTTTCTTGAGTTCTTTAATTTTATTCTCGTGATATTCACTTTTTTTCCCCGTACTTTCTTCATATCTCCATGCGCTTAGCGAGTGATATTTAATCTTACTTGCATACAGATCTGTCATAAGATTTTTGGCTTCTTTTGCATCAAAAGTCCCATTGATTAAGTTAAATTCTAGCTGTGAAGACATATTATTTTTTATTAAGTGTTTTAAATGAGTAGAGAGAAAAAACGATAGACGACGCCATCAAAAGGTTTGAGATTATTATTTGATCGTTTAAAAGAAAACTACAAAACATTAAACCGAAAGAGATTAGTATTTCCATCTTTTTTTTGCAAAGTTGAATGTTTTAGAACATATATTATTATTTATTGTTAATATTGAAAACATTAAAAATATTTATGAACTATACATTGAATCAACTGCGAATTTTCCTTAAAATCGTTGAACAAAAGAGTATCACGCGGGCCGCAGATTTGTTGTTTCTTACACAGCCTGCTGTTTCCATTCAATTAAAAAATTTTCAAGATCAATTTGATATTCCACTAACAGAGGTCATCAATAAGAAATTATATGTTACAGACTTTGGCTATGAAATAGCTGAAGCTGCAAAATTAATATTGGATGAAGTAGATTCCATGCAATACAAAAAAGCGATGTACCAAGGAAAACTCACTGGAAAAATAAAAATGGCTGTTGTCTCTACCGGAAAATATATTGCTCCTTTTCTAATTAATGATTTTTTGAAGCAGAATCCCGAAGTTGAGTTGATTTTGGATGTATCTAATAGAGATAGTGTCATTCGTAATTTAGAAAAAAATGAAGTTGATTTCGTCTTAATGAGTCTTTTACCCGAAAACATAGCAATGGAGCATGTTGAATTGATGCCAAACCGTTTATTTCTTGTTGGGAGCAAAAACTCGATGGAAGAATTCACTAAGAATAAGAAACAATTTTTTGAAAAAACGCCCTTTATTTTCCGCGAATTTGGTTCTGCAACACGAAAAGTAATGGATCAATATCTCAGCGAACAAGGGATCGCAGCTGAAAAAAACATTACGCTAACATCCAACGAGGCTGTAAAACAAGCAGTTATCAGTGGGATGGGGTGTTCAATCATGCCCTTGATTGGAATAAAAAATGAACTTCAATTGGGTCAATTAGAAATACTAAAAGCTCCAAAACTTCCGATACAATCCAAATGGTATCTAGTTAACTTAAGGGACAAAAAACACCTGCCAGCGGCGAAAGTTTTCAAAGAATATTTGCAACAAAATATGGAAGAAATAAAGTCGAAATATTTTAATTGGGATCAAAATTTCGTGAAATAATTTTTGGAAAACAAAGTTTCAGTTATTCTTTTTTCTTTATCTCATAGATGATTTTCATCTCTTTTCCCTGTTCCTGCTCTTTTTTCAATTCCTCGGCCAAACGAACTTGCTCCCAATATTGACCTTCTAAATCAGGTGGTTCAATACCTAATTCCTTTTCAATTTCGTATTGATACTTTGGTCGTTGAGGACCCAGTTTCCGGTAATAAAATGCCAAGAAAATACCAACTAACAAACCTGAGAGATGTCCTTCCCATGAAACATGTTGTTCGGTTGGAAAAATTCCCCAAATCATACTTCCATAAACGAATACAATAAAAAGCGATAGCGCCTGCAATGGCAAGTATTTTCTCAAAACTCCAGAAGTAAATAAAAAGGCTGCAAGTGAGTATATAACTCCACTCATACCAATGTGGTATGCACCATTATTTTTTGCGAAAATCCAAAGCATAAAACCAGTCAGAAGCCAGCTTAATATAAAAACTTTTACAGCCATTTCTTTGTAAGAATAAAATAGCAAGGTCAACAATAGGAACGTTGGAACAGAATTATTCAAGATGTGCTTAAAATCCTGATGCGCATGAATCCAAGGCATGAAGAAAATCCCCTTCAGTCCGTCCGAGGTTTTTGGTAAAACTCCTAGTTTGTGAAAATCATAAAGAAACAAATAATCAGACCAATAGACCAACCACATGATAACTACAACAAAAATTGCTGGAGGAATCGCATTTCGAAGATGAGGTTCAAATTGTGGTTGAGTTCGCATAATCGCTTTACACCAAATCGTATGCCTTTTGAAATTAACTGACAGAGTGGCGTTTTTTTGAAATAAGAGTAGTTGAACTTTTATTTTTTTAATCTCTTACAAGTCAAAATCCTATTTAATTTTGTAGTATGTCTGAAATCATCAATAAAGTTAAAGAAAGCGGATTAATTCAGTTGGATCTTGCTGATTTTAAGCCAAGGGAAGAATTTGTCGGAATTGATTTGGCACAGCAACTCTGGCAAGGACTTATTTTGAAGGAAAAAGATTTCAGAAATTGGATCAAAACGGAGAATTGGGAGCAATATCGCAATAGAGCTGTTTATATTTATTGCTCGGCGGATGCAATTATTCCTACTTGGGCTTTTATGTTGGTAGCTTCTTCGTTGAATGAAGTGACTTCAATAGTAACAGTTGGTTCAAGAAGTGAATTGGAGAAAGAAATCATTGACCGAAATATTCAAAAAATAGACTTGAATTCAATTAAAGATGGAAAAGTAATTGTGAAGGGATGCAGTGATATTCCTTTTCCTGAATTTGCGATGGTTTCACTTTTAAATCACATTCAACCAGTTGTGTCTTCAATCATGTATGGCGAACCTTGTTCCACTGTGCCTGTTTATAAACGAAGAAAAAACATTTCATGACCAGAACTCAAGCTTGGCTAGAAGCGCTTCGTTTGCGGACATTACCATTGTCAGTTTCAGGAATTATACTTGGTTCTGGAATGGCTAAGGTTATTCATTCAGCAATAAATCCTGAAAAGGAAATCAATTTCTGGGAGATTTTTGTTCTTGCGATTTTCACAACAATTGGATTCCAAATTCTTTCAAATTTAGCAAATGACCTCGGCGATAGCCAAAAAGGAACGGATAACAATAATCGAATTGGACCAACGAGAGCAGTGCAATCAGGATTGATATCATACAAGGAAATGAAAATGGCCATTTATTTATGTGCTGTCCTATCTATGATTTCTGCAGCTGGACTTATCTATTTCAGTAGAAAAAACCTGACACCAGAACTAATCTTGTTCTATTCCATATTGGCAATTATCTGTGTTTTAGCTGCAATTACCTATACAGTTGGAAAAAACGCTTACGGATACCGCGGACTCGGAGATTTAATGGTTTTTCTTTTCTTTGGGATGGTCAGCGTTTTAGGTGTTTTTTCTCTATATGGACATGGATTTGAATGGCTCGTATTTTTTCCTGCGGTAACAATTGGACTTTGGAGTACGGCTGTTTTAAATCTAAATAATTTAAGAGATCATGAAAACGACAAAAGTTCCTCTAAGAATACCATGGTTGTTAAACTTGGATTTAAAAGAGCAAAATATTACCATGGCTTTTTAATTATTGTTGGTTTCACTTCGTGGTTATTTACAATTGGAATATTCACGATTTATACCTTTAATTTCCTTTTACCGTTAGCTTTGATTCCTTCCTTGCTGCTTTTTTCACATTTAAAAAGAGTTTTTCTTAATCAAACCCCCAAAGATTTAGATCCTGAATTGAAAAAAGTAGCATTGATTACATTTTTTTCAGCAGTTCTTTTTGGAATATTTATCAATTTTTCTTTGTAAAAGGTCTTTCGGAATCATGCAAAAAGTTCCTCAAAATTTCCAACCAATCGAAAAGATATTTCGCTAAATTTGTAGACTTTTAAAAATAAATTAGCTATGAAAATTTTGGTTTGCATTAGCAAGTCGCCGGATACAACCTCCAAGATTGCTTTTACAGATGGCAACACGAAGTTTGACGAGAACGGTGTGCAATATATTGTAAATCCCTATGATGAGTGGTACGCTTTGGTGCGTGCACTGGAAATTAAGGAAGCAGGTGGTGGACAAGTTACAATTATAACTGTTGGAAATGCTGCTGATGAAGCGGTAATTCGTAAAGCATTAGCGATAGGTGCTGATGAGGCAGTTCGGATTGATGCAGATCCAAAAGATGCTCATTATACAGCTATGCAAATTGCAAACTATGCAAAATCTAATGGTTTTGATTTAGTATTAACTGGAAAAGAAACAATCAACTATAACGGTTCACAAGTTGGTGGAATGATTGCCGAAGCGATGGACCTGCCATTTGTTTCATTAGCTACAAAACTAGATGTCAATGGTTCAACGTTGACTTTAGAGCGAGAAATCGTTGGAGGAGTTCAAGTCGTTGAGGTTTCAACTCCAGCAGTTGTTTCATGTGCCAAAGGAATGGCAGAACAACGAATTCCAAATATGCGTGGAATCATGGCAGCAAGAACAAAACCGCTTCAGGTTGTTGCACCTGTAGCTGTAGAAGAATTAACTTCATTTGTTTCATACGCGATGCCAAATGCGAAATCAGCAGTTAAGATGATTAGCCCCGACAATATGGATGAATTAGTTACCTTATTACACAACGAAGCAAAAGTTATTTAAAGATATTAATCATGGTTTTAGTATATGTAAATTCAGCAAACGGTCTTTCGAAAGCGGCATTTGAAACTGTTACTTATGGAAAGAAATTAGGCGACCAAGTGGTTGTAATTACGAATGGTAGTGCGAGCTCAGATTTGTTGTCAACTTTGGGTGAATACGGCGCTTCAAAAGTAATTGTAGACCGCTCAGTTGACGGAGAGGACGCTCAGCAGTTGACGAGATTAGTTGCATCTGTTGCTCAAGGAAATGGCGCTTCGACAATTGTTTTCTCCCATGACTTGATCGGAAAGGCTGTTGCACCGAGATTGTCAGTTCGTTTAAATGCAGGACTTGTTTCTGGAGCTGTAGCATTGCCTGAAGGAGATGGAAGTATCAAAGTGAACGTATTCTCAGGAAAAGCAATGGGCTTGGTGAAAGTGAATTCTTCGACAAAAATAATTTCATTGCTTCCAAACAGTATCCAACCTGAAAAATCAGGAAGTGCTTGTGCTATTGAAGAAACAAGTGGAAATGCAGGATCAGCAGCCATTAAAGTAATCTCAACCAAAAAACCGGAAGGCGAAATACCTTTGCCTGAAGCAGAATTAGTTGTTTCAGCCGGAAGAGGCTTGAAAGGTCCTGAAAATTGGGGAATGATTGAAGATTTGGCTAAATCTTTAGGTGCTGCCACAGCTTGTTCGAGACCAGTAGCCGACATCGGTTGGAGGCCTCATCATGAACACGTTGGTCAAACAGGCGTTGCTATTCGTCCAAACCTATACATTGCAGTTGGAATTTCTGGTGCTATTCAACATTTAGCAGGGGTAAACGGATCAAAAGTAATTGTAGTAGTTAACACGGATGCCGAGGCTCCGTTCTTTAAAGCTGCAGATTATGGTATAATTGGTGATGCTTTTGAAGTAGTTCCGAAATTGACGGCTGCGATAAACAAATTTAAGGCTTCTCAAAACTAATTTTAGGGACCAGTTGCGATGCAAAAAATTAAACTGGATATAACAGGAATTCAATATAGTCAAACTCAGACTGGTTCTTATGTTTTGACTTTGTTAGAGGTAGGGGGTAAACGTAAATTACCAATTTTAATTGGAGGTTTTGAAGCGCAATCGATTGCTGTTGAACTCGAAAAAATGGTTCCTAATCGTCCATTGACGCATGACTTAATCAAAACATTCTGTAAATCTTTTGGTGTAAACGTCAAAGAAATTCTTATTTATAAATTCATTGAAGGCGTTTTTTATTCAAAAATTATCTGTGAGAAGGACGGAATGATAACAGAAATTGACTCTAGAACTTCAGATGCGATTGCTGTTGGTGTTCGATTTAATTCTCCAATTTTCACCCTGAACGAGGTGTTGGAAGAGGTTGATGGAACAGAAGAAAAAGGGAATGGATCTGATGAAGAGTTTTTTGATGAAGATGATGAACTTGAAGTAGGAGAGGAATCTGAATTGAAAAGCGCGAGTAAAGATGAGTTGAACCAAAGACTCCAAGATGCAATTGATAATGAGGCATACGAATTAGCTTCTAAAATAAGAGATGAGCTTAATAGACGCGGAAAGTAATTCGCCAAATCAGAACCTGAAATATAGGTTAATCCTAATGAGTTTCCTGCAATTTTTTGTTTGGGGATCATGGCTTATTACTATTGCCAACTATTGGTTTGACACAATGAAGTGGGGTCCAGTTGAATTTGGCGCCATTTTTAGTACGCTCGGTTTATCATCGTTATTCATGCCAACTTTAATGGGAATCGTAGCGGATAGATGGGTTAATGCTGAAAAATTATATGGTATTTTGCATCTTTTTGGAGGACTTGTTCTCCTATATTTACCGCAAGTTTCAGAACCAAATTCGTTTTATTGGTGGATTTTTCTTTCCATGATATTTTACATGCCAACAATCGCATTATCAAATTCGATTGGATACAATGTTTTGAAGAGCAACAATTTTAATGTTGTAAAAGATTTTCCTCCCATTCGTGTTTGGGGAACCATTGGGTTTATTGTGGCAATGTGGGTTACGAACTTAACGGGGAACAAAGCGACCTTTGGTCAATTCTACATTGGAGGGTTTACCGAAATTATTCTTGGTTTATACGCAATTGCCTTCCTTCCAAAGTGTCCAACAAATAATTCCGCGTTTGAAAATAAAAGAACTTTCTGGAGTAGTTTTGGTCTCGATGCATTTCGTTTGTTTGCCCAATACAAAATGGCGCTATTTTTTCTTTTTTCCATGTTGTTAGGAGCCTCACTTCAATTAACAAATATGTATGGAGATCTTTATATTTCCGAGTTTAAAAAAGTGCCAGAATATGCCAATTTGTGGGTTGTTGAGCATTCGACTATCATCATGTCAATCTCTCAAATTTCTGAAACACTTTTCATTTTGGCGATTCCTTTTTTCTTGCGAAAGTTTGGAATTAAAAAAGTAATGCTGATTAGTATGTTAGCTTGGGTATTGCGATTTGGCTTATTAGGCTTTGGAAATCCAGCAGAAGGACTTTGGATGATCATCGTGTCTTGTATTGTTTATGGAATGGCCTTTGACTTTTTCAATATATCCGGTTCTTTATTTGTAGAGACCACAACAAACTCTAAAATAAGATCGAGTGCTCAAGGGCTGTTTATGATGATGACTAATGGATTTGGGGCAATCATTGGTAGTTACTTAAGTGGAGTTTTAATAAAAAATTATTTCACCCTACCTGACGGGACAAACGACTGGTATAACATTTGGCTAACCTTTGCAGGATATTCGTTTGTGGTTGCAATTTTATTTGGCGTTCTGTTCAAACATGAGCATAAACAACATGAATCCTTTGAAATTCAGCATTAAGCTATTTCAACATTAATTTCTAATACAGCGCAAAGACAATCCTCTTCCTTTATTGTATGTCCCACCAGACAAACTATTGCTACTATTGTTTAATCCAAAGTAACCTGCATGTTCAGGGCCATTTTCACTTGCATTCCACCAAATCGTATGATTGCCGATTCCACTGAAAATGCCATTTGCGCCTCTTGAACCAGAAGGTATCCCTGAGAAATTTAACGTATTCAGTCCGTTTCCTCCATTTATTTTTTTCCCAGAAACGCCAGTTCCTTTGCAAACTTTGCAATCAACACTAGCATTTTTACAATTCGTACAAGAAACATCCTCATCCCAACTATTCCAACCAAATGAAGTTTTTAGTTTCTTTCCAGCATCATCACCCAAATAATTGCTTAAGATCTCCCATTCTTTTTGACTTGGAATATGCCATCCGCTCGGGGCAATTCCTCTCGGATCATTTATTGCAAACCAATTATATAATTTTCCGTTAATTGATCCATTTTTTGTGTCGTTATCATAATAACACCAAGCTGGTTGTCCATCCTTTCGCGCTTTTTCCCATTCCTCTTTGGTCCGAGCCTCTGGAATTAGGTCGCCATTTCGAAACTTGTCAACGTTTAAGTTTTCGACCATCCAGATTTGCGTTGATATTTTTACAACTTTGAAGCCATCAATTTGCGTTATGACTCCGTCATTGTTGGATTTAGAAACAGGGTTATTTTGTGTTTTACCCAAGTTTTTTTGATTTCCGTTCTTTGCTCGTAAATTAGCAAGACTATCATTTTTGACTACAATTTGATCTTGAAGTAATTTAATTTTTTCTTGATTAGATGAAATCTCATTAGCCTTGCTGGAAAGATCCTGGGATTGATTATCGATTTTAGTGTTTAACTCAAGTATTTTATCCTCTAAAGATTTAATTTTTATTTTGAAGTCATTTGTACTTTGAATATTTGAAACCCTTTCCGAATCTAATTGTAAAGTAATGCTGTCAAGACGTTTGTTTAATTGTTCAATTAGTTCCTTTTTAGATTGTGAAAAAGATAAAATTGGTATGGTGACGAGAAAAACAATTTTGACTAAGCGCATCATTTTAAAAGCAATAATAGAATTGCATTAAATCAAAGTTAAATAAAATTGTTTTCAACGAATCAGAGCTTTGATAAGTTATATTCACCAATATTTGAAAACACAATTAAAAAACAATTCTAAATTCACTAATCAATTTATCACAATTTCAAAAATTCCTCAAAACTGACAATTACAGGCTTCTGAACGGTTGCATTCTTCTCGAGTATCTTTTCAAAAGCTTTTAAATTTCCTGCCTTGATTTTTTCAAAATCTACTTTCGCTGTATCGAATTGTTTTTTCAACGAATTAATATTTTCAATTTGAGTAGTTGAAGGTGCTCCAAAGTAAGATGAAATCGTTCCGTAAATATCGTTTAACTTTTCACGCAACTGAGGCTCACCAGCACCAACATAATTGTCTCCTTTTGTAACAACTAATTTTTCGCGCAAGGCGTCAAGTTCTTCACCAAGTTTGTTAATATTTTTATTCGGAGCACTATTTTTCTTTTGGAATTCTTCAACTTTTTCATCCCATTGATCAATATTGTAAACGAAATAAGCTAAATCTTGAATGAAATTAAACAACTCTTGTGTAATACGCTGCTGTTCGGTGCGCTCATTCAACGTAAAAGTTGACAATGGATCATATTGAACTTCAATCTCCTTTTCAAAAACCTCAGTTCCTTTCGATATTTTCACCTTGTACTTTCCTGCTTTTACCGTAGGGGCACCTGCTAATGCAAAACCTTTTCCTTTTGCTACCTTTGGAGCGAGTGCATTAAAACCCCATTCGATGGTGTTAACTCCTTTAAGTTTGCCCGCTTCCAACTTAGAAACTAGGTTTCCATTCATATCGACTATTTCCGCCACCATTTTACCAAATGTATGACGCTTAGGAAGGAAATAACTTATTTTGGCATTGGATGTGGGATTATCTCCTACAAATTGATTTGACAAAGCGGTTCCTCCGAAATTACTTTTCTCACTGATAACGAATGGTTTCGTATCGAAAAATGTCAAATTTGATTTCAATAACGATTCACTGATATTTCGTAATGGTGAAATGTCATCAAGAATAATGATTCCTCTGCCATGAGTAGCTGCGATCAATGAGTTTTTTTCTGCATGCAACTCGAGGTAATGAACGGCAACTTTTGGAAAATTATTCGTGAATGCAGACCAATTGGCACCGCCATCTAAAGAAATGTGAAGACCATTTTCTGCTCCAATGAAAAGTAAATTTTGATTAACGTAATCTTCTTGAATATTTCGAACAAAACTTCCAATCTGATTCGAAACAATGGGCTTCCAGGTTTTTCCAAAATCAGTGGTTTTGTATACATAAGCTTGGTAGTCATTTTTAGCATGTCCATCGAAAACAGCATAAGCTATTTCTTTTCCGTGAACACTTGCTTCGATGTGGTAACACCAAGTATGGGCAGGAAGACCTGTTATATTTTTTATGAGATTAGTCCATGTTTTACCACCATCTTGCGTTAGTTGGATATTTCCATCATCTGTCCCAACCCAAATTACTTGGTCTGTTAATGGTGATTCAGCAATTGTAAAAATCGTGCAGTGATTTTCAGCTCCAGAATTATCGGCTGACAAACCACCTGATTCTTCTTGATTTTGTTTTGTTTTGTCATTCGTAGTTAGATCAGGTGAGATTTTTTTCCAGCTATCACCTCGGTCCTCTGAAATATGTAAGAATTGACTTCCGGCATACAATCGGTTTGGATTATGTTTACTTGTTGTAATTGCTGCATTCCAATTAAATCGCAGTTTTGGATCACCATCCACTGGGTAAGGTTTTACAACTTTGAGTTGTTGTTTCGCGACATCGAATCGCCAAATTGCCTCAGCTCCTTGCATTTCTGAATAAACAACATTGGGTTCAGTTGGGTGCGGGAACACACGGAAACCATCTCCTTGTCCAACTAATTCCCAATCCCTTGCCTCAACACCTCCAGGACTTGCGGAAGGCCCAAACCACGAATTGTTATCTTGTAAACCACCATATACGTAAAATGGATTGCGATTGTCCGTGCTTACGTGATAGAATTGACTCAATGGTAAGTCTTCCACCATTTCTAGGCTCGAACCACCATCCAATGAGCGATAAAGCCCACCATCCGTTGCTACAAACAACTTGCTAGAGTTTGCGGGATCAAATGCGATATCATGGATATCAGAGTGCATTGAACCCAAATTCTTAAATGTTTTTCCGCCATCACGGCTAATTGACCCACTGAGACCAGCTTTGGTGATTATTTCGGGATTTTTAGGGTCCACTGTGATGCGAGAGAAATAAAATGGTCGAACAGTTAAACCAAAATCGCCATTTAAAAACTTCCAATTCGAGCCTCCGTCATCTGATCGATAAAGACCTTTTTCTTCTTTCTTTTCAGTCTCCATTACTGCGTAAACAATTTGAGGGTTAGATGGAGCTATTGTTACTGCAATGCGTCCGAGTTTTCCTTTAGGTAAACCATTCTGAAGTTTTTGCCAAGTTTTACCCCCATCGGTGCTTTTGTATAGTGCACTGTTGATCCCTCCAGAACTAAAAGAATATGCTGTTCTCCTGAATTCCCAAAAAGCAGCGTATAAAACTTCCGGATTTGTTGGGTCCATTACGAGTTCAGAACAACCAGTTGTATTGTTGACAAATAAAATTTTGTTCCAAGTTTTTCCTCCATCTTCCGTTTTGTAAACTCCGCGATCATCGCTGTTACCCCAAAGTGCTCCTAAAGCTGCTACATAAATAATATTTGGATTTTTCGGATGAACTTGAATGGATGCAATGCGGTCCGTTTTCTCCAACCCCATTTTTGTCCAGTTTTTACCTCCATCTGAGGTTTTGTAAATTCCATCTCCGGCAGAAACGCTATTTCTTGTCCAAGTTTCACCTGTTCCAACCCAATAAGTGTTGTCAGGATCAGAAGGATCAATCGTTACCACACCTATCGATTGACAATAATTATCAAAAATGGATGTAAAACGTACGCCGCCATCCTGTGATTTCCAAACGCCACCCCCTGCAGAGCCTATTAAAACGATGTTTGAATTTTTTGGGTGCAATTCAATGTCTGAAACACGCCCACTCATCAACGCAGGTCCGAGATGTCTGGCTTTTAAATCACCAAAATACTCTCCTGCAATTAATTTTTCTTGAGAAAACGCAGGAACACACAGCCCTAGTAGTAAGGCGCAAAATGAAAACCGAATCATATTTGAAATTATTTCTTAGGAAATTTAAAATCTTTGTCGTCAACAGTTGGATTTATTTCAACCTTTTCAAATTGAATTACTTGAGATTCACCATCTTTTATTCCCGAACTTGTTGAATATGGGATGAAAACACCACTGATTTCTTGGTAATCGCTGAATTTTGTTTGTGAAATTTTTCCTTTCATCTCACCTTCTTTAATTTCGGATTCAACCAAAACTGGAACATTATTTTCTTTATCAAGGTAATAAAATTCAACATTTGGAACTTCTTGCCCTTCAACTAGCATTGTTTTTTTATCAAGTTTAATTTTATGACAATCAGTACCATCAATTTTCTCACTTCCCAATAAAGTTGCAGAATAACCCAAGTTTTTGTAGTTGATCAATGCATTTGGAAACTCCTTCATTGAACGCTTTGAATTTTCTGATGTTTCAGCCGTTCCTTCTTCTGGTTCCATGGTCATAAAGTTTGTTGACCAACTTTTTTCTCCGTCAAAAGCTGCCATAGTCATGGTATTTCCCATGAAAGTAATTTTCGTAAACATTCTACCATCTTTCATTGTAACAACTTCAACGGGAATTTTCATACCACCTTGCTCAACATTTGCGGTCATGCGCATTCCTTTAACTGCATCCCAATTTTTTCCACCAATCGTTTGGCTATAGGCTGTTATAATTTCATCAACGTTCTGAGCTCTAACTGCAATTATCCAAGCGAAGCCCAGGAATAAAAAGATAAGTTTTTTCATGATTTTAATTTATTTTTCATCAAATATAAGCTTCTTTTCCAATCCAACCTTGTGAATTAGATAATCGGTTTAATGTGAGGATAAAAGAAATAATTTTAGTACAAACAAAAAAAGCCGATAAACATCGACTTTTCTGTTAAAACTTTTTAGTAAATCAAACGTGTAAAGCTCTGTTTTCAGTTGCAGCCAAGGCAGCTTCTTTTACTCCTTCTGAATAAGTCGGGTGCGGGTGACAAATTCGAGCCATATCTTCCGCTGATGCTCGGTATTCCATTGCAGTAACGGCCTCCATTATCAAATCTGCTGCACGTGCAGCAATCATATGAACTCCAAGCACTTCATCCGTTGTTTTATCTGCAAGTATTTTGATAAACCCTCCGGTATCCATACTTGCTCTTGCGCGACCTAAAGCCTTGATTGGGAAATTTCCTACTTTATATTCTACACCAGCTGCTTTTAATTCTTCTTCCGTTTTTCCAACTGCCGCAACCTCTGGCCACGTGTAAACTACTCCTGGAATTAGGTTGTAATTCAAATGTGGTTTTTGCCCAGCGATTAACTCGGCAACATAAACGCCTTCTTCTTCGGCTTTATGAGCCAACATTGCCCCACGAACAACATCTCCAATTGCATATATATTCGGAGTGGTAGTTTGTAAGTGATCGTTGACTTCAACTTGTCCGCGTTGATTAGCACTAAGACCGGCATTTTCTAGAGCTAGTCCTTCTGTATATGCTTTTCGCCCAACAGCTACCAAACAATAATCTGCTTCAAATGTAACCTCCTCATTCTTTTTATTTAATGCAGTTAAAATAACACTTTTCCCTTTGTTTTCAACCTTTTGAACGCGGTGTTCCATTTGGAATTTAAATCCTTCTTTTTTGAGAATCTTTGTGAACTCTTTCCCAATTGATGAATCCATTGTTGGAAGGATTGTCGGAGCAAATTCAATCACTTCGATTTCAGTGCCTAACCTGCCATATACTGAGCCTAACTCTAATCCGATTACACCAGCACCAATTACAAGCATTTTCTTTGGGATTTCTTGTAAATTCAATGCTTCGGTTGAGGTAATAATTCGTTTTTTATCAGGTTCCATGCCTGGAAAGTAATTTGGTTTTGAACCTGTAGCAATGATGATATTTTTTCCTGTGATTTGCGTTTCTTTGCCATCAACTGCAGTAATTTTCACCGTGTTTTTATCTACAAATGAACCAACTCCTGTGTGGACATCTATTTTGTTTTTATCCATAAGGAATTTCACACCAGCACATGTTTGACTGACAACATCATTCTTTCGCTGAATCATTTGCTTGATATTCGCTTTCAGACCTTTTAATTCAATTCCGTGCTCGGAAAAATTATGAGTTGCGTTGTGAAAATGTTCAGAAGAATCAAGTAATGCTTTCGATGGAATGCACCCAACATTCAGACATGTTCCACCAAGGGTATTATATTTTTCAATAATTGCAGTTTTCAATCCCAACTGGGCGCAACGAATAGCTGAAACATATCCTCCAGGACCAGAACCAATAATGACAACGTCGTATGAACTCATATCTATTTTTTTGACAAATTTAAAACATCTATTTGGACTTTTTCTCGTCTAATTTGAAAACTTCAATTTCAAACACTTTTAGAATTATCTCGTTTAATATTAAAATGAATCATAAAAAAGTAGCGATAATCGGATTGGGTTGGCTTGGAATGGAACTCGCATTACAGCTAAAAAATGACGGTTATTCGGTTTTTGCTGGTACCAGAGACAAGGATAAAATTAATAAAATCAATGAATTAGGATTAAATGGATTCAACATCGTATTCGATACAAACACTTGTCAAATACTTTTTAATCAAATCAGTGAAATTGACTATTTAATCATTTGTTTACCTCCATCGGGATTTGATGATTATGCAACTTCCCTCTACAATATAGCTGTTAAATTCCCTGAATGTACCAATATAATTTTTACAAGTTCTACAGGTGTTTACGAGGATGTTAATTCGGAAGTAGATGAAGAATCAAAAAAAATAGAATGGCATCCTGTCTTTCTTGCTGAGCAAAAATTATCAAAATTACTTGGGCAACGATTTACTATTCTGCGATTAGCAGGACTAATAGGTGCCAATAGACATCCAGTCAAGTACTTTGTCCAGAGAAATTTAATCCCAAATGCAATATCACCAATAAATTTAGTTTGTAGAAATGATGTTATTCAAGCTATAAAAATAGTTTTATTCAATGGATTGTTTGGAGAAATTTACAATATTGTGAATCCAAAGCATATCTCTAAAAAAGAATATTATTTAGCCGCAGCGAATGAACTCTATGGTTTTGAACCTCAATTTGATATGGGTAAAAAAGGAAAACTTGTTCTTGGAACAAAGTTTGAGAAAGCGTATCAATTCAATTATGAATTCGATTTGGATGATTGGACTCAATTTTCTATTGCGGAAGAATTAAAATAACTTTGTACTTGAAATGAAGAGCCTGATACTTCTTGTTGTAATTCTTTTTTTCTCAATGAAATTGAATGCATCTCATATTATTGGGGGAGATATTTATTACGACTATTTAGGGAATAATCAATATAAATTTTATATAACTCTTTATCGCGATTGCAATTCCACTGGAGCACAGTTCGATGACCCAATGAAATTAACAATTTATAAGGCTGATGGGAGTTTGTTTGCAAACTTAGACGTTCCGTTTCCCGGAAGCACTTATGTTCCGATTCCTTTTAATAACCCTTGCGCAACACCCCCAAACAATCTTTGTGTTGAGAAAGCAGTTTACACAATTGTAGTTAATTTACCACCTATTAGTGGTGGATATAATGTGTCTTATCAGCGTTGTTGTCGTGGGCCCAATATTACTAATTTAATCTCGCCTGATGATACAGGTTTAACTCTTACAACGCATGTGCCTGGTCAAGAAACAGGTTTCACGAATAATAGTAGTCCAAGGTTTACCTATTACCCACCCATGTTACTATGTAACAATGAGCAGAAAACGATTGACCATTCAGCAACCGATCCTGATGGGGATGAATTGGTATATTCTTTAGTTACCCCAAATTCAGGTGCTAACTCGTCCAACCCAATGCCGGCTCAAGCCCCAGCTCCTCCTTATTTTCCTGTGCAATGGGCATCTGGTTTTGGAGCGGTTAATCCACTTGGACCTGGATCAACCGTTACAATCAATCCGAATACAGGAATAATAAATGTTGATCCCAATATGATTGGACTGTTTGTTGTAGGTGTTCGAGTACAGGAATTCCGAAATGGTAGTTTGGTAGGAGAAACTGTGCGTGATTTTTTATTTCGAGTTTTTGATTGTAACATCACAATGCAAGCAATTTTACCCCTTCAGGAAGATCTGTCTACGTTTGTTTCCTATTGTCAAGGTTTGACAGTTCAATTTGAAAATCAATCATACGGGGGAACCAGTTATGCTTGGGATTTTGGTGTAGCCGGTTCAACATCTGATGTTAGTTCAAGTTTTGCTCCATCTTTCACTTTTCCAACTCCCGGAAGCTATTTGACAAGATTAATTGTTAATCCAGGAATGCCTTGTACTGATACTGCATACATGAATATTGTTGTTAATAATCCTTTTTCATTGTCTTGGACCTCCCAGGATTCGATTTGCATTTTAGGAAACACATTTAATTTTACAGGTATTTCTTCAAATACAACGGCAACTTTTTCATGGGATTTCGATTCAGATGCATCAATTCAATCCTCATCTTCATTGAATGTTCCCAATGTTTCTTATACTCAACCCGGATTTCACGTAGTAACACTTAATGGAGATGATGGCGATTGTGCAACGAGTTATACGGATTCAGTTTACATTTTTGATCTTCCTGTAAGTAGTATCGAAATCCCACCAGAAATTCAGTGTTATGGATTGACAATTCCATTCGGAAATAATTCTTTAAACGCCTCGAATTATCAATGGGATTTTGGTATTTCTGGAATAAATACCGATGTAAGTACTTTAATTGAACCGACATTTACTTTTCCTGCTTCAGGTAATTACACCATTCAATTAATTGCTGGTTCCTCGGGAAATTGCAAGGATACATCGAGCATTCAAGTTACATTAAATGAGCCACTTATCATGTCCTTTACGCATAATGATTCGTTATGTATTACCGATGGCTTATATAATTTTGATGGTTCCGCTTCAGGTCAGCCATCGGCTACATTTCAGTGGTTATTTGGTCCGAATGCATTTCCTAATTCTGCAACATCTTTAGACGTTTCGGGTGTTGAATACCTCAATCCTGGAAATCATGAGGTGTTATTAGTTGGATCATACGATATATGTAAGGATACCATTTCATCTAATGTATTTGTATATGGTGAACCATCTATTAATTTTCAATATTTAAATGCATTGCAATGTGCCCCATCGAATGCCCAATTTATAAATCTTAGTCAATCTGATGCGCCAACAATTTATTCCTGGGACTTTGGAGATGGGGGAACTTCTAATTTATTCAGTCCAGGTCACATGTACATAAATCCCGGAAGTTACAGCGTTGGTTTAACCATGATAACTTTAAAAGGGTGTGTTGATACACTTTATATGATGCAACAAGATATCGTGCAGGTGTTTCCTGGTCCTAAAGCAGGATTTATGGTAAATCCAAACAAAGTTGACATCTGCGATTCAGAGGTTCAATTTATTGATCAGTCAATCGATGCAACAGAGTATTTTTATTTTTTTGATAATCGTCAGTTTACAACAACAGAGGCAAATTTCACGCATCAATATACACAGTCAGGTGGTGATTACCCAATTCAAATCGTAACAAATCAATATGGTTGTAGCGATACTGCAGTTCGTGAGGTTTTCGTTGAACCTTTTAGTATTTATGTTCCAAATACATTTATTCCTGATGGAAATCAGTTGAATGACCTATTTATCCCGATGACTGCATATGATGTTAATGGGTGGCAGTTTCAAATTTTTAATAAATGGGGTGAGTTGATTTTTGAAACCGAACAATGTGATCAGGGATGGGATGGTAAATTTGAAGGAAAACCCTGTCAAGATGGAACCTATATTTACGTCTTGAAATATAAACCATGTGACAATCCTTATGCCACTCAACAAATTACCGGTTTTGTTAATTTACTCCGCTGAAAAACTAATATTTTTCAATACATTTGCATTGTGATTCGGGCGGTAACAATTTGTTTTTTAGTGCTTTTGCTGTTCTTGGGCAACATTGGAGTCCCTGTGTACACACACATTTGTAAGGAGGAAGGATCTTTCATTTCTCTGTTTTATCAAGATAATTCCCATTGTGAGAAAAAACAACAAGAACTTCCGCTATGTTGCAGAAAAAAACAGGAAAAAGATTGTTGCCATAATGAATCTAAAATTTATAAACTTCAATCTGAATTTTCCTTTTCAAGTGTAAAAATTCATTTTGAAACACCCATAATTATTGAGGAAAAATTGACTTTTTGTTCTTTATTGAATTTTCAAATTAAAGCTCTAGAAACAAAGCAGTTTTCAGGAACCGACCCACCACCTTTGATATATGGGCGAAGAATGCTCATTAAAAACCAAGTCTTTCGGATTTAGAAAAAGGAAACAAATTATTTCCTAATCCTAAATTTAAAATCATATGAATATTAAGCTCGTTGCTACGATGTTAATCCTATGTTGCGGATTTACGTCGAATGCACAATTAAAAGGACTCGTTCAAGGGTTCGAATCTGCAACAAAAAAACCAATTTCATTGGCAAAAGTTAAATTACTACAAGCCAAAACCGGAGTCCTAACTCAAGAGGATGGAACATTTGAAATTGTCTTGCCAAAATCATTACCTGATACCTTAGTAATTTCAGCGATTGGGTTCATCTCTGATTCTATACCTGTCGATAAAGCTGATCGCTTTATTGCACTTGATATTACGTTACTTTCTGAGAAAACTCTTCCAGAAGTAATTATCGAATTTCGCAGAAGGTCACATGGAATCTCCAAAATGAAAACACTTCACGTCGAAGAACTTACAAGTGCGGAATTAAGAAAAGCCGCATGCTGTAATTTATCCGAATCGTTTGAGACGAATGCCTCGGTTGACGTTAACATTACCGATGCTGTTTCCGGAGCAAAGAAAATTCGCATGATGGGACTCGATGGTGTTTACACCCAGATTCAATTGGAAAACATTCCTTATTTACGCGGATTGGAAAGCTCTTTTGGTCTCAATTCATTGCCCGGGTCTTGGATTGAATCCATTCAGATCACAAAAGGAACAGGAACCGTAATTAATGGTTATGAATCTATGGCTGGATTAGTGAATCTTGAGCTAAAAAAGCCTGCTGAAATGGAAAGGTTATTCGTAAACGGATACCAGAATATTTTTGGACGTTCAGAACTCAATTTGAATACTGGACAGGTTATAAACGATAAATGGAGCACCGGAACTTTTGCTCATGCATCCTCCGGTTATGGCAACATCGATCACAATATGGATAACTTCCGTGATTTGCCTATGGGGGATAATCTTGCATTACTCAATAGATGGGCTTACCAAGGCAAAAAAATGGAATCTCAGTTTGGTTTTAATCTCTATCAAGACCGAAAAGTGGGAGGTCAAACATCATTTAAAAGAGGAGATGAATTAATCCAGCCTTTGTTTTCTTATGGAATGCTAATCAATTCGAGGCATGCTGATGTTTTTGCGAAAACAGGGTTTTTCGGTAAAAAACCATATCAATCGTTTGGAATTGTTTATAATTTGAAATACCAAGAACTTGATGGGATTTTTGGAAATCGAAGTTATGATGGCACGGAGAAACGTGGTTATATCAATGCGATTTACGATGATTTTATCGGAACAACTGATCATCGTTATAAGATTGGATTGAGCTTTGTAGCACTCGATATTGCCCAACGAGTTGATTCGTTAAGGCAAAGCAGAATGGAACTTGTTCCCGGCGCTTTTTTGGAATATACTTATACGGGAAGTCGCTTAACCGCTGTTGCTGGTGCAAGATATGATCAACACAACCTTTTTGGAGGTCAATTTTCGCCACGTGCCCATTTAAAATATGCGTTAAATGAATTAACTGATTTGCGAATTACTGGTGGAAAAGGATGGCGTGTTCCGAATTATATGATTGACAATATTTCTTTGCTTGCAAGTTCAAAAACATGGATTTCTCCTTCAGAACTTAAACCTGAAATTTCATGGAATATTGGAAGTTCTCTTGTTCATGAAATGAAATTATTCAGCCGAAAAGCATTAATTTCATTTGATTTCTATCACACATTTTTTGAGAATCAATTAATTGTTGACCGAGACACCAGTTACAACAGCATTGTCTTTAAGAATTTGACCAATGCTTCCTTCTCGAATGCATTTCAAACAGAATTCAATTTTTCACCAATTAAAAACTTTGAGATTCGTTTAGCCTATAAATTCCTTGATGTTAAGGCCATCTATGACGGAAGAATGCAACAGCAAGTAATGATTCCAAAAAATAGAGGATTTATAAATTTGGCTTATCGAACAAGAAACAAGCGCTGGGAATTTGATTTAACATGTTCGGTTTATGGAAAGTCAAGATTACCAGCAGATTCTCTTTTTAATGAGAGCAATATCATCGAATACAGCCCTGTTTTTCCAATGGTAAATGGACAGATAACTCACACATACAAAAAATGGGAATTGTACATTGGCGGTGAAAATATCACTAACTTTAAACAACCAAATCCAATTATTGATAGTCAAAACCCATTTGGAAGTAAGTTTGATGCGACAAACATTTGGGGTCCTATTATGGGAATCAATATCTACGGCGGTTTTAGATTCTCAATACCCAGAACAAAAAAGAAAAACTAATTTTTTAACTTTAAATATTAATAATCATGAAAACAACCTCTTTAATCCTATTTCTCTTTTTCTATAGCGAATTGGCATTTGGTCAAAAGAAAATCGAAGAAGCCGTGATTCAAACTTCAGCTCAATGCGGGGATTGCAAAGAACGAATTGAAAGTAAGCTTAATTATACGAAAGGAGTTGTTTTTGGTGAACTCGACTTGGATTCTAAAAAGGTAACCGTTCGGTATAAAACCAAATCTATTTCGCTGCAAGAAATCAAGCAAGCCATTGCCAGTATTGGATACAGCGCAGATGACGTAAAAGCAAAAGAGGAAGATGTTTTGAAACTACCAAAATGCTGTCAACCAGGTGGACATTAAAATTTATTAGTTGCATTCGTATAAAAGCGAAAGAAAAATTTTGACAGACAAACAAAATATTTTTTTTAAAAATCCCTATCGGTAAAATGAAGTATTCAAAGAGAATATATTTCTGGTTTGCCTTATTCGCGGTTTGTTTTATATCTTATCAACTGATATCAGAAAATATTAGACCCAATTATAATGGTGATAACTTGATAATCAACTATTTTCTTGGAGTTGCACCCAATTTTTTTCCTGCAATCGGAATTCCTGCTCTGTTTTTGATTTTAATTCCTCAACTTCGACAAACGAATAAATGGTTAAACAAAAAAGTGCATTTAACAGCAAACATTATTTCACTAACCGGCCTTATTTCTTGGGAATTGATACAATTAAATTCAACAAAATTGAACTTTGACTGGAATGATATTGTTTGGACTTTAATTGGTGCTTTTGTTTTTCATCTCATCTTTATTTTTATTCCGAAATCATTTAAAGAACTAAATGATTAGTCCTCCCATCTAAAACTCATAAAACGTAAAAAGAAATTGAAATTAGTTTTTCGTTTCCCTACTTTCTTCTTTTTCAAATCACTATCTTCGCGTCAAATTTCCTGAAAACATGAGTGATGCCATTAAACATGAATGTGGGATAGCCCTTTTGAGGCTCAAAAAACCCATGCAATTCTATGTCGAGAAATATGGCTCCGCGCTCTACGGAATAAATAAACTTCATCTTTTGATGGAGAAGCAGCACAATCGAGGTCAGGACGGCGCCGGTGTTGCGAATATCAAATTTGACATGGCTCCAGGAGAACGCTATATTTCTCGTGTTCGTTCAATCGCTAAAAGTCCTATTCAAGATATTTTCGACCAAATAAATGGACGTTTTCAGCAAATTGTAGAGGAAAATCCTGAGAAACTAAAAGATGTAGAATACTTAAAAAAGAATGCTGGATTTACAGGAGAACTTTTTCTAGGTCATCTGCGTTATGGAACTTTCGGCCGAAATTCTATAGAGAGTTGTCACCCTTTTCTTCGACAAAATAATTGGATTACACGTAATCTAGTTGTTGCTGGTAACTTCAACTTAACAAATGTTGATGAACTTTTTAGCGTATTGGTCAATATTGGTCAACATCCAAAGGAGAAGTCAGATACAGTTACTGTACTTGAAAAAATAGGTCATTTCCTAGATGTTGAAAATGATGAGCTTTACCGCCAATATAAATCGTTAGGATACAGTAATCCGGAAATCTATTCCCGAATTGCTGAACAATTGAATTTAACCAAAATACTTAAAAAAGCATCAGAAGATTGGGATGGCGGTTATGCAATGGCGGGTTTACTTGGACATGGAGATGCTTTTGTTCTGCGCGATCCAAATGGAATCCGACCGGCTTTTTGGTATGAAGACGAAGAAGTTTGCGTTGTAGCGTCCGAACGACCTGTTATTCAAACAGCTTTTAATTTGAAGGTTGAACAAATCAACGAATTACAACCTGGTCATGCTTTAATAATCAAGAAAAACGGAAATGTTTCCGAAGAATTAATTAACTCACCAAAGGAACCCAAGAAATGTTCATTTGAGCGAATTTATTTTTCTCGCGGATCTGATGCAGACATTTATACTGAGCGAAAATCATTAGGTCGACTAATTGTTCCGCAAGTATTGAAATCAGTGGATTACGATTTTGATAATTCAGTTTTTTCATTCATTCCAAATACCGCTGAGGTTTCGTTTTATGGATTAATCAAAGGATTAGAAGAGCATTTGAATCTGGATAAAATAAAGCAAATTCAAAAATTGGGATCAAATCCGTCAGAAGAACAAATTGCAGAAATTATCAATCGACGAGCTAGAATTGAGAAAATTGCTATCAAAGATGCGAAATTGAGAACCTTCATCACACAAGATGATTCCAGAGATGATTTGGTGGCCCATGTTTACGATATTACGTATGGCAGTGTTCGACCAGGAACAGATAACTTGATTGTAATAGATGACAGTATTGTTCGAGGCACCACACTTCGTCAGAGTATTTTAAAAATATTAGATCGACTAAATCCGAAGAAAATTGTTGTAGTTTCCTCCGCACCTCAGATTCGTTTTCCAGACTGCTATGGTATTGACATGGCAAAAATGGGTGATTTTATCGCCTTTGACGCGGCAATTCAATTATTGAAAGATCGTAAATTAGATCAGGTAATCACCGATGTTTATAAGAAGTGTTTAAAGCAATTGGATCTACCGAAAGAGCAAGTTCGTAATTTTGTAAAAGAAATCTATGAGCCTTTTTCTGACGAGGAGATTTCTGCAAAAATTGCCGAATTACTTACTCCGCCTAATATCAAGGCCAAAGTTGAGATTATTTTTCAAACGGTAGATAATTTACATAAGGCTTGCCCTAACAATAGAGGAGATTGGTATTTTACCGGAGATTATCCAACACCTGGTGGAAATAAGGTTGTAAATAAAGCCTTCGTAAACTGGATGGAAAAACGAAATGAGCGGGCTTATTAATCGAAAAACGAACTATCAATAATTTTTCTACTCGCACCATTATGTTGAGAGACATATTCTACTGTTTGACTTGTAAGTTTGTCTAAATTTCTTTCGATTTTTGATAGTTTCTGTCCAAATTCTTCGGCATTTTTCACCTCAAAACCAATTCCTGCTTGAAGAAAAGCATCGGCCTCTGGAAATTTTGAGTGTTTTGGACCAAAAATAACAGGAAGACCAAAGACAGCAGGTTCCAGAATGTTGTGTAAACTTCCCGAAAAACCGCCGCCAACAAATGCCACTTTTCCAAACGAATAGGCTGATGCCAAATGTCCGATTGTATCAAGAATTAAAACTTGCTGGTTTTTGAAATTATTTTCAAATCCTGATAATCGAATGGCTTTAACTCCAAATTTAGATTCGATGCGCTGAATGTTTGAATCTGAAGTATCATGTGGCGCCAAAATGATTTTTTCAATTTCATTCTTCTGTAAAAAATCAAATAATATTTCCTCTTCTGGCTTCCAACTGCTACCAAAAATAATTGCTTTTTTACCTTTTAAGAAAACCTCTATTGATTGAAATTCTTTTGATCGAGATTGGTTATACTCAAAAAGGACTTTGTTTTCAATAACCCGATCGAAACGCGTATCTCCAACAATTTCATGATTTTCAAGTCCTAGTTTGTTTAATAAATTGGAGGTTTCCGTGTTTTGAACAAAAAAGTATCGAACGGATTTTAAGGTATTTCGAAAAAGTGAACCATACCATTTGAAATGAACTTGATTGGGACGCAAGGTTGTTGAAATGGAAATGATTGGAATTCCAATACGTTGAGCTTCATTCAATAAATTTGGCCAGAATTCATATTTCACGAAAATTCCAAGTTTTGGATTTAGTAATTCTATGAATTGTTTCGCATTTCTTCTCGAATCAAATGGAAGATAAAGGGCAAAATCAACCTGATTTTTACGTTTTTTGTAATGTTCGAATCCCGAAGGAGAAAAAAATGTAACAACGATCAGAAGGTTTGGTTTTTTTAATTTCAACAAGTTCATAACTGGAAGTGCTTGGTCGAATTCCCCTAGCGAGGCGCAATGAAACCAATAAATTTCTTTGTTTTTGGGGATTTTCTTGATTTGTTCACGCCAGTTTTCCCTTCCTCGAACTCCTAGCCTTAATTTATGATCAAAAAGAGATAGGAGCTTTAAAAAAGGAACAAAACTTGTAATAAGAATATTGTAAATCAACAACATCAGTCGAAATAATAATCCTTTGGTAATCGCTGATAGAAAGGAATATACCATCCTATTCTAAATCCATATTGAATATCGAGTCTTAAATCGGTTGATACGGGTACATCCGGTTGATCGTAGAAAATAGTCCTTCTGTTTTTTGTTAATCCTTCCTGAATGTAAAACCCGCCATAAAAGTTCCAAGCACCAGCATTGGCCAAGAATGAATACCCTATAAACTGATGAAAGTTAAAACCAGTTGTCAATCGATCGTATCCTCTTTTGTAGTCAAGTTCAAGCGAAGGAACAACCTGATCATTCGTTTCGATTCTTAGGCGATGAAGTAAATAACCTCCTCCAACATGAACCAAAATTCCAGAGTTGGAGTTTGGGCTTAAGACAGGAAACAATTTTCCGAAAGAAAAATTTGTATTTACACCGCGAGGATAAACAAGAACCATAGCAATATCACCATTCACATCTGTTATGTTTCCATACTCGTCAACCAAATGATCGAATAAACCGGTCATTCGTGTTTGATTTCCGAACATAAAATTCCCGTCGAAACTCATGTACCAGTTCTTGGCTGTTTTATATCCTGCAGAAATGCCAACGTGGTTCAGATATCCATAGCGTTCTGCTAAATTAGCTGCGGTAAAATTCCCTCCATAATGAACACCTATCAACGGAGTGGCAATTGCTGAATCCCGAACATTTCGTTGGGAAAATGAGTAATTAACCGAAAAGATAAATAACGTCAATAGGATGCAAAATGACTTCATCTTTCAAAGGTAAAATCAATTTTTATATGTTACCTATTTTTTAAGAAATAGCTATGCGAATTAATTCGAACCTAAATAGCTCAATTTTCTTTGCAATTCAACCTTATAACCGAACGAATTTCCGTAACTTCGCCTTTCAAAATTTTCTTTAAATGAAAAAAATTCAAATGGTAGACTTAGTTTCTCAATATGAGAAAATTAAGCCTGCAATTGATTCGGCAATTTTAGACGTTTTAAAAAATGCCCAATTTATAAATGGTCCAGAGGTTTCGGGTTTTCAAGACGAGTTGAAATCATACCTGGGAGTTAAACATGTCATTCCATGTGCGAATGGTACAGATGCGCTTCAAATTGCCATGATGGCTTTGGATCTCAAACCTGGTGATGAGGTCATTACACCATCTTTTACCTATATTGCAACAACTGAAGTAATTGCGCTTCTCGGCCTCAAACCTATTTTTGTAGAAGTAAATAAAGATACGTTTTGTGTTGACGCCAAGGCCATAGAGGCTGCAATAACACCGAAAACGAAAGCTATTGTACCCGTTCATCTTTATGGACAAGCAGCTGACATGAATGCAATTATGGAAATAGCCAAAAAACATAATCTTTATGTCATAGAAGATAACGCTCAAGCAATAGGATCAGATTATCACTTAACAAATGGTTCTGTGGTTAAAACGGGCACAATCGGTGATATTGGGTGTACTTCTTTCTTTCCATCAAAGAACTTAGGCTGCTACGGTGATGGCGGTGCTATTTTTACAAACAATGATGATTTATCCGTTAAATTGAAAATGATCGCAAACCATGGTCAAAGTAAGCGCTATTATCATGATGTGGTTGGTTGTAATTCAAGATTAGACAACATTCAAGCAGCAGTTTTACGAATTAAATTACGTCAATTAGATAATTACATCGATGCTCGTCGGAATGTGGCAGATTACTACGATGAATTTTTTGGTCCAATGGAAGGTGTTCAAATTCCATTTCGATCACATGACTCAAAACATGTATTCCATCAGTATACACTCATCTTGGAAGGACATGACCGCGACGGCTTGAATGAATATTTAGCGAGTAAAGACGTGCCTTCAATGATCTACTATCCTGTGCCAGCGCATCGCCAAAAGATGTTTGAATCTTTTGGTAGTGCTTCGACAAATCTACCAACAACGGACTGGTTAACTGAACGCGTAATTTCGTTGCCGATTCATACCGAAATGCAGGAAGAGCAACTCGAATATATTACGAAATCAGTTGCTGAATTTTTGAATAAATAATACTTAAAGACTGCGCTACGAATGAAAAAAATAACAGTTGTTGGAACAGGATATGTTGGGTTGGTAACTGGGACGTGTTTTGCTGAAACGGGTAATCAAGTTATTTGTGTCGATATCGATCAAAAAAAGGTTGAAAAAATGAAAAATGGCATCATTCCGATTTATGAGCCAGATCTTGACACCTTGTTTGAAAGAAATATAAAAGCAAATCGATTATCGTTCACTACTTCTTTGGAGGATGGAATCAAAGATGCGGAGATTATTTTTTTAGCCCTACCGACTCCTCCAGGAGAAGACGGCTCTGCGGACTTATCCTACATTTTAGGAGTAGCCGAACATCTGGGAAAAATAATGACAGATTACAAAGTTATTGTGGATAAAAGTACTGTGCCTGTTGGAACCGCAGAAAAGGTTCATGCTGCAATTGCTGAGAATGCCAAAACCGATTTTGCTGTCGTTTCTAATCCGGAGTTTTTACGCGAAGGCTTTGCCGTAAGTGACTTTATGAAACCAGATCGCGTGGTAATTGGAACGAGCGATGACCGGGCAAAAAAAATAATGGAAAGTCTATACAGGCCATTTGTGAGACAGGGAAATCCTATCTATTTTATGGATGAAAAATCCGCTGAATTAACAAAATACGCAGCGAATTCTTTCCTTGCTACAAAAATTACGTTTATGAATGAAATTGCTAACTTTTGCGAGTTGGTAGGTGCTGATGTAGACAAAGTTAGAATTGGTATTGGCTCAGATGCCCGTATCGGAAAACGATTTTTGTTTCCTGGAATAGGATACGGAGGTTCATGTTTTCCAAAAGATGTTCAAGCACTTGTTAAGTCAGGAAAAGAGCAAAATTTCAATTTTGAGATTTTGAATGCAGTAATGACTGTGAACGAAAATCAAAAAACGGTCCTTTTTCCAAAAATGAAAAATTTCTTCCGCGGAAATTTACAAGGAAAGAAAATTGCCATTTGGGGATTAGCTTTCAAGCCCGATACAGATGATATTCGCGAAGCACCAGCACTTTATATGATTGAAGAATTACTGAAGGCTGGAGCGGAGATAACTGCATTTGACCCTGAAGCGATGCCAAATGTTCAAGCTTTGTTAGGAGATAAAATCTCATTTGCTAAAGATGAATACCAATCGCTTGAAGGAGCAGATGCACTATTAATTTGCACGGAATGGGGCATCTTTAGAAATCCTGATTTCAACCGAATAAAATCATTGTTAAATGATGCCGTGATTTTTGATGGCAGAAATTTATTTGACATTGAGGAAATGAGTGAAAAAGGATTTTTCTACGCGAGTATTGGTCGAAACTTAATTGAAAAATAAGATGAAAAGAGTTTTAATTACTGGTGCGGCTGGATTTTTAGGTTCACATCTTTGCGATCGATTTATTAAGGATGGCTACCATGTCATCGGAATGGATAATCTTATAACAGGAAGGCTAAAAAATATCGAACATCTTTTCAAATTAGAGCATTTTGAATTCTACAACCACGATGTTTCAAAATTCATTCATGTTCCAGGAAAGTTAGATTATATTTTACATTTTGCATCTCCGGCAAGTCCAATTGATTACCTTAAAATTCCAATTCAAACGTTAAAGGTGGGTTCTTTAGGAGTTCACAATTGCTTAGGGCTTGCAAAAGCAAAAGGCGCTCGTGTTCTAATCGCTTCAACATCTGAAGTATATGGTGATCCAACTGTTCATCCGCAACCAGAAGAATATTGGGGAAACGTAAATCCTGTTGGTCCTCGTGGTGTTTATGACGAAGCAAAACGCTTTCAAGAAGCAATTACAATGGCCTATCATAATTTTCATGGTGTAGAAACGAGAATCGTTCGTATTTTCAATACATATGGACCTAAAATGCGATTGAATGACGGACGTGTATTACCGGCATTTATTGGTCAAGCATTGCGAGGAGAAGATCTAACAGTATTTGGAGACGGTTCACAAACTAGATCATTCTGTTTTGTTGACGATTTAGTTGAAGGAATCGTGCGATTACTTAAAAGTAATTACCCTTATCCGGTTAATATTGGAAATCCTTCAGAAATTACAATTTCACAATTTGCGGAAGAAATCATTCAGCTTACGGGCACCACACAAAAGGTAATATATAAAGATTTACCTGTTGATGATCCTAAACAACGTCAGCCGGACATAACAAAAGCGAAGGAAATTTTAGGTTGGGAGCCAAAAGTTAATCGAAGTGAAGGGCTAAAATTAACTTATGATTATTTTAAGAGTTTATCTCAAGAAGAGTTAATGGAGACCGACCACTATAATTTTGATAAATACATAATTAAATAAAATGGGTTATTTCGCACACGAATCAGCATATGTTGATGACGGCTGTCAAATTGGAGAAGGCACCAAAATCTGGCACTTCTCTCACATTATGAGTAATTGTATTCTTGGAGAAAATTGTAACATTGGACAAAATGTTGTCGTATCTCCAGACGTGATATTAGGTAAAAACGTAAAAGTTCAAAATAACGTTTCGATTTATACAGGTGTAGAATGCGAAGATGATGTTTTTTTGGGACCATCAATGGTTTTTACAAATGTAACCAATCCTAGAAGTGGTGTAAATCGTCGTGGTCAATATTCAAAAACAGTTGTAAAAAAAGGTGCTAGTATTGGTGCAAATGCAACGATTGTCTGTGGGCATGATATCGGTCGATATGCATTTGTAGGTGCTGGTTCTGTTGTAACTAAACACATTCCAGATTACGCATTAGTTGTTGGTAATCCTGCTCGTCAAATAGGATGGATGAGTGAATTTGGGCATCGTTTGGTTTTCAATGAGCAAGGAATTGCTGAATGTCCAGAAAGCAAGGAAAAATATGAACTTATAAATAATTCTGTAAGAAAATTATAATGCCAGATAGTAAAATAAAATTCGCCGTAATTGGCGCAGGACACATCGGGAAAAGACATGCTGAAATGATTCGTAGGGATCAAGAAGGTGAATTGGTTGCTATGGTTGATGTTCGATCAAAAGAAGAATGTGGCGCGCAAGATTTCGAAGTCCCATTTTTTAAGTCGATTGATGAGCTTCTGACAAGCGGATTGCACTTTGATGTGGTAAATGTTTGTACGCCCAACGGACTTCATGCAGAACAATCTTTGAAAGCACTTGAAGCAAAAAAACATGTGGTATGTGAGAAACCAATGGGCTTAACAAAAGAAAGTTGTGAAAAAATCATTTTTAAAGCTTTACAGGTTTCAAGACAAGTATTTTGTGTGATGCAGAATCGCTATTCGCCTCCTTCTGAATGGATTAAAGAAGTTGTTTCACAAGGTATAATTGGAGAAATATATATGGTTCAATTGAATTGTTATTGGAACCGTGATGATCGATACTACAAGGCAGGAGGTTGGAAAGGAACCAAAGATTTGGATGGAGGAACCTTGTTTACGCAATTCTCGCATTTCATTGACATTATGTACTGGCTTTTTGGAGACATTGATAATATTCAAGGGAAATTTGCGGATTTCAATCATCAAAATTCAACCGATTTCGAAGATTCGGGCTTTGTAAGCTTCGATTTTATTAATGGAGGAATGGGCTGCATAAATTATTCTACTGCAGTGGCTAACCAAAATCTAGAATCTTCAATGACAATCGTTGGTAAAAATGGAAGTGTTAAAATCGGTGGCCAATATATGAACGAAGTTGAAGTTTGCAACATTGTGGGTTACGAAATGCCTAAATTGAAGGAATCCAATCCTGCAAACGACTACGGACCTTACAAAGGTTCTGCTGCGAATCACAATTATGTTATTTCCAATGTTATAGATACACTGAAAGGAAGAACTTCACCAACTACAAATGCGCTAGAAGGACTTAAAGTTGTTGAAATAATTGAGAGAATTTACAAATTAAGAAACGAACAACTAACCTACACAAAATAAAATGAATAAATTAATTTTTGACAAACTTGTCGACCAAGAAGCGAAACTCGCTGTAATCGGACTGGGCTATGTTGGATTACCAATCGCTTTGGAATTTGCCCGAAAAATAAAAGTCGTTGGTTTTGATATCAATCAACAACGCGTTGATATGATGAAAAACAAAATTGATCCAAGCAATGAATTGGAATCGAAAGATTTTGAAGGTTGTGATATCTTATTCACAAATAATCTTGAAGATTTGAAGGATGTAAACTTTTTTATCGTTGCGGTTCCCACGCCAATTGATGACGCTAATTTACCCGATTTGAAGCCACTTATCGGCGCTAGCAAGACAGTAGGCGCAGTGCTGAAAGAAGGAGATTATGTGGTTTACGAATCGACTGTTTATCCTGGCTGTACCGAAGAAGATTGTATTCCAATTCTTGAAGAAATGTCAGGTTTAAAATTCAAAAAGGATTTTAAAGTGGGATATTCTCCAGAGCGAATTAATCCAGGAGATAAGCAACATACCTTACAAAATGTAATCAAGGTTGCATCAGGATGTTGTAATGAGTCGTTGGAACAAATTGCTAAAACATATGAATTAGTTGTTGCCGCAGGGGTGCATAGAGCTCCAACAATCAAAGTAGCCGAAGCTGCAAAAATTATTGAAAATACGCAACGTGATGTTAATATTGCTTTGATAAATGAGCTTTCAATTATTTTTAATAAGTTGAAAATTAATACATTCGACGTTCTTGAAGCTGCCGGAACAAAATGGAACTTCTTGAAGTTTTCACCAGGTCTTGTCGGTGGACATTGTATTGGAGTTGATCCTTATTATTTAACACACAAGGCTCTTCAGGCTGGCTATCACGCTCAAGTTATTACTAGTGGTAGATATGTAAATGATTCGATGGGCTTTTACATCGCTAAGCAAACAGTTAAGAAGATCATTGCTCAGGGAAAACATATTCAAGATGCGAAAGTACTTATCATGGGTGCAACTTTTAAAGAGGACGTTAGTGATATTAGAAATTCCAAAGTAATTGATATAGTAAATGAACTCCAGTCGTTTCAGGTACATGTGGATATAATTGATCCGCATGCGGATTCAAACGAAATGCTCCATGAATATGGTGTTGGACTCGTTTCAAATGCAGGAAAAGATTACGATGCAATTATTGTGGCAGTTAATCACAAAGAGTATATTGACTTAAATGAAAATTACTTCAAAGAAATTCTAAAAGATGAAAAAGGAGTTTTTGTTGATGTAAAAGGAATTTACAAAGGGAAAATAAACGAATTAGAATACTGGAGTTTATAATATGGCAGCATTTGAAAAGAATATTCTTGTTACTGGCGGTGCTGGATTTATTGGGTCTCATGTCGTTCGCAGATTGCTTAAGAAATACCCAAATTACTTGGTTGTAAATGCGGATAAATTAACCTACGCCGGAAACTTAGAGAATTTAAGTGATGTTGATGTATTTCCCAATTATCGTTTTGAAAAAATAGATATCGTCGATGCAGAGTCTGTTCGTGCTGTTTTCTCAAAGTATAATATTTCGGATGTTATTCATCTAGCAGCTGAATCGCATGTTGATCGTTCGATCGAAGGCCCAATGGAATTTGTAATGACGAATGTTGTTGGAACTGTGAATTTACTTCAAGTAGCCAAAGATCTATGGAAGAAAGAATCAAATCACGTTTTCCATCATGTTTCGACGGATGAAGTTTATGGCAGCTTGGGTGATGAAGGTTTATTTACAGAAGAAACTTCGTATGACCCCAGAAGTCCATATTCTGCTTCCAAATCGTCTTCGGATCATTTTGTAATGGCTTACTACCATACTTATGGATTGCCGATTAAAATGTCAAACTGCTCAAATAATTACGGCAGTCACCATTTTCCAGAGAAATTGATTCCGTTGATGATTCACAACATTCAACATAAAAAATCGCTGCCTATTTACGGCAAAGGAGATAATATTCGCGATTGGTTGTGGGTTGAAGACCATGCAAGCGCCATTGATACCATTTTTCATAACGGAAGAGTTGGTGAATCATACAACGTTGGTGGTCTAAACGAATGGACAAACATCGAATTAGTGCGATTTCTTTGTCGTTTAATGGACGAGAAATTGGGACGAAATGCAGGAGAATCGGAAGAGTTAATTACATACGTTACAGACCGAGCCGGACACGACAAACGTTATGCCATAGATGCTTCTAAACTTGAAAGAGAATTAAATTGGAAACCATCGATTACGTTTGAAGAAGGCTTGTCAAAAACTGTTGACTGGTATTTGGAAAATCAGGAATGGGTGGATAAGGTTACGAGTGGATCATACAAAGATTACTACAAAAGCATGTACGCAAACAGATAATTTGATGGGTATTTTCGATCGGTTTTTCAAAAAAAAAGAAGTTCTACCTCCTTTTGATTTAGGACGAATAAAGGTCGATATGCACAGCCATCTCATTCCAGGAATTGACGATGGTTCGAAAGACATGGATCAAACGATTGCCATGTTGACAAAATTTGAATCACTTGGTTTTAAGAAAGTCGTAACCACTCCTCATATCATGACAGATGGGTTTCCTAATACTCCAGAAATTATTAAGAATGGCCTTGAGGAGGTTCGAAAAGCAATTAAAGAAGTAGGTTTAACAATTGAAATAGAAGCTGCTGCAGAATATTATTTTGATGAAACCTTAATGCCCAAAATCAAAAACAAGGAATTATTGACTTTTGGAGATCAATATGTTTTAGTAGAATTTGCTTTTCACTCGCCACCACAATACTTAGAACAACTTTTCTTTGAACTTCAAACCAATGGATATCGACCAGTTGTTGCTCATTTCGAGCGCTATATGTATTATTTGGGCGATATTGAAAAAGCAAAAAATTGGAGAAGAAAAGGCATTAACATCCAAGTTAATCTAAACTCATTAACAGGACATTATGGCCCTGACATTCGCAAGCAGGCAGAACGATTAATAGATGCTGGTGAATTCGATTTTGTTGGAACGGATTGCCATCGCATAGAGCATTTAATGCTTTTGGAGGACCACCTCAATTTACCTTATTTCCATAAAATCGGAAATTATTTAGTCAAAAATTTAGCCTTGTGAAACTCCATATTTTGCGTCACGCGAAAACGGAAAAAATCTCAAATTCCGGGCGTGATTTTGATCGGAAATTAATGGAGAAAGGAAAGTCGCAAGCCACAATAATGGCTTCTTTCCTTGAACATAAAAATTGGGAAGATACTTCCTTATACTGTTCAAGTGCTCAGCGAACAAGAGAAACATTCGATGTTGTTTGTAAAAATATCGATTTCAAAAAAGTATGCTTTGAACAAAATTTATATCTATCGGGACTAAACGATTTGTTGAACTTCGTCTGGGAACAAAAGATTTCAAACGATATTTTTATTTTGGGTCACAATGATGGTCTATCCCATCTCGCTAGCTATTTTTCAGGTAAAGAAATTCATTTGAAAACCTGCGGTTATGTTTGTGTCGAGTTCCAAATCAATTCATCCGAGGAAATGAGCCGCGATTCAGGAATACTTATCGACGCTTTTCGGCCTGAAGTCTGAATTAAAATTAACTTTGTTTCATGCAACACTTGCTCGAGGAACTTTCCAAACGCTTTGACAGCGAGATATCTAAAATTTCCAATGAATTTGGAGAATTCCTAATGATTACTCCTCAAAATAAAAATGGAAACAAAATTTTAATGACCATCGGTTTGTCTGATTTTAAAATGAATGTTCACGATAAACATATAGGGGAGGAGTTCAATGAATTATATTATTATCTACCAAGTTATTGGGAACTAGAAGACATTCAAAATCCGAATATGAATTGGGTATTCATTTGGTTGGAAAAATTGAAAAAACATGTAATTGAAAAAAATACGTGGTTTGGAAATGGTCATACTTTGGCTACAGGGAAACCACTTGTGTCATTGTCAGAGAAAATGCTTCAAAATCACTTCATATTTGCTCAACCTATTGAATTAAGAACGGAACTTTCGCCCATATTAATTCAAGGTAAAACAATTAATTTCCTGGCTGTAATTCCAATTTTTGAAGATGAAATGGATTATAAGCAAGGTAAAGGCACTTTGAAATTGTTAAAGAAATTTGATCAGGCAAACGTAACGGAAAAACTTGATGAGTTCCGAAAAACCGTTTTAAGAACTCGTTGGAATTTCTTTTCAAAATGAAAATAGATAATCTGAAAGCTCATCTTGCGCTGCTTTTTGTGAATGTCCTTTATGGTGCTAGTCATGTTTTAGCAAAAGGTGTTATGCCAGAATTTCTATCCCCAAATGTTTTTATTCTATTTCGCGTGATGGGAGCAACTGCATTATTTTGGTTGGTTATTTCCATTAATGGAAGAGAAAAAATAGCAAAATCGGATTTTGCTCGATTAATTGCATGCGGACTTTTCGGCGTTGCAATAAATCAATTGTTTTTCTTTCATGGATTGAATTTATCTTCTGCGTTCAATTCGGGAATTATTATGGCACTCAATCCAATAATGGTTGTGATCTTGTCTTTTTTCCTTTTAAAAGAGCGAATTACACTTGTTCGTAGCATTGGAATAATAATCGGAGCGCTTGGTGCAATTTTATTGACATTGAAAGGTGCAACCTCAAAGGGAGATTCTTCTCTTGGTGACTTATTTTTATTTATCAATTCATTGAGTTATGCCATTTATTTGGTAATTGTAAAACCACTCATGCAACGCTACAAACCATTGACTGTTATTACATGGGTTTTCACATTTGGGCTACTTTTCGTGTTGTGTTTTCCGCCAACGATTCCTGAATTTTTAGCAACGAATTATTCCACATTCACATCTGAAATCATTTTAAAAATATCTTATGTAATCATTGGGGTAACTTTTCTTACCTATTTACTTACAATGTATGGTTTGAAATATTTAAGTCCGACAGTATCTAGTTCTTACATTTATACCCAACCGATAATGGTCATCTTGTTCGCTTGGACTTTTGCGTTGTTAGGGTGGTCTGCTGATTACACCGGAACAATTACGTTAGAAAAGGTTGGATATATGCTCGTTATCTTTGTGGGCGTTTATGTAACATCAAAGAAAAGTTGAGTTATTTAGGAGTTCGACCTCTAAATATTCAACATGAAAAATCTAATTATACTGAGTATTCTATTCTCTAGTTTCGTTCAAGCGCAAACTTTCACAATTTTTGAAAATAACAAAAAAAATAAAGCTCTCTTTGACTATAATGATCCAAATTCTTTGGTAAGTATGTTGGTTCAAAATCAAGGTTTAATTACAAATCTTGGATCTTCAGATGGTGTATTAAAAGGATTATCAATTGAGAGTTTTCATACAATTGATGGGTTGAAGAATTATGCATTGCCTGGAGAGCCTTGGGAAATAGAAGGAGATGATGAGAATGCAACAAGAACTATTTTAATGCGTGATTCAGATTCCGAAAGCTTTGATGATTGGTTCAATCGATTAACTACCCAAGGGAAAGAACCCGATTTCGATCCGGCTGTTTTTGGTCCTCTGACAAGAACGAATAAAATAGAGTTAGAACAACAATATAACTTGGCTCCAGCTAGTTTAATTGTAAGAAGACCGCCATTAATTAATTACTATGATGTTAATGATATCGAATTAATTATTCTGAATACCGAAAATGTTTATTTTGCCAAGAAGTCACAGTATGAAAACAAATATTATATCTGTTTACAGTTAACACTTAATGAGATTAATCAATTAGGGAGGTTCGATTATTTAAATGAAGATATATCCAAAAAAATTACAAGTAAGTTACGTGAATTTCAATTAGCGAAAAGAGAAATTGACGGACCTGAATATCCAGTATATGCAATATCAGATTACTGGAAGCCTTATCGCTATTCAAATCTTTTCGATGATTTTAATGAAGATGAATTTAAATACTACAACAAATCGAGTTCAATTAAACGTATTTTGCCCGGTGCAAGTTGGGAAATAGAGGGAGATGATGAAGATTACACGAAATCAATTCTTTATAGAGAATCGAAGCAAGAGTCTTTTGAAGCTTGGTTTACGAGACTAACGACACAAGGTAATGCACCAAATTATAATCCTGAAATATTTGGAGCATTGTCTCGAATTTCTGAGAAAGGAACAATATCGTTACAGTCATTAAAAACGCAATATGAGGCTTGTGGAGAAAATCAATCATTGCGATTTCCAGATTTAGAATTAACCTATTGGGTTGATTATCCGAATCCAGCGCTTTATTTAAAACGAAATTTTTCTTCCGATTCCACTGGTAAGTTCAAAACAATCTTTAGTCAACTTCTATTCACAGAGCGTTTAGATAATAAAAAAGGTTATAGTCAGAAACCTCAGGTTTTAATGGCGTTTGGAGACGGATTTGATCCAATGTTAGACGAAATCTCAGAACTATTAAAGGAAGAGCTTGCTCCCTTTAATCAAAATGAAGATTTTGCCTGGAAAAAGATAATCATGTCAAACAAAGTTAGAAAAATGAAGGTAGATGAACTTAAGGAACTAATTCATTGCTACGAAATAGATGAAAATGTAATTCAATACTAGAAATTATGAAAAAGTTATTTGTTATATTGTATATTATCCCTTTTAGTTTTCTAAAAGCTCAAGTTACAGTTGTTGCAGAACAACCCGAACTAAATATTCTTTATCGTGGGTATGATAATGTTATCATTCCTGAGGCAACTGGTGCTGAAGAGAATAGAATTTTAGTAGAAGGAACGACTGCTACTCCTACTACTTTTCAAGGAAAAAAAGGATATATTGTTAAGCCTGGTGCTGGAACAAGGATTGTTCCTATTGTTCAGGAGGCAAAAATTAATGGTGAATGGATTATTTTTGATACTGTCTTTTACAAAGTAAAAGCCTTCCCAATGGTAGGAGTCCAAAATCAAACCATTTCAAAGTCCAGTGGAGCCAACATTCAATGTGGTTTATCTACCAGTGCTCCTATTCGACGCTCATATGAGGTACTAAGTGTAAATATACAAGATCAAGATTATACGGGCGGAACCATTCCAGGCAAAGCCGTTAAATCAATTAAAGTGGGAAACCATGTTGGTGTTACAGTTAAAATAAAGGATATTCTAACTGGAGCAGATTCCACAATTGTTTCATCCCTAAAAGTTACAAACTAATTTATGCTTTTATGAAAATCAAAATAGCCCTTTTATTTCTATTTATCAACTCTTGGATAAAAATTCAATCACAAGTGCAAAAGGCGCTTGCCATGCCTGAATATAATTTTCTTTACCAAGGCTACAAGAACAAAGTTTTACCTGCATCAAAAGACGGCATTGTTTTTACTCCAATTGCTAAAAGTGTATCAATTGAAGAATTTGAGTTTGAAGAAGGAACCAAAGGCTTCATTATTATACCGAAGGAACTCGGCAAATTAGTTGTTAATTTTCCGGTGTCTAATCAAAATGGAAAAATAATCGGAACCGATAGCATTGAATATTTCGTGCGGCCAATTCCTGATCCAATTGTATTGACAAGTACTGTTTCCAAAGGGAGCGGATCAAAAATAACGGTTGGACAAAGCGCTGATAGCCCAATAATTTCAATGGAATATAACGTGATTTCTATCGAAGTTTTGGGAGTTAATAACGGACAATGTTCAGGCAATATTATTCCAGCTAGTTTAATTTCAGAAATTGAGGTTGGAAAAACGATCGGAATCAACGTTGTGGTGAAAAATGAATCAACAGGAGTGATAATGGTTGTTGAAAGCGCTTTAAATGTTACGAATTAATTGGTCTTTCGTCCATTTTAAACGAATTTGTTAAAGTTTCAAATCAATTCTTCAATTCCAAAAATGAAGTTTAACTTTGTTTGATGGATATTTTTGATAAACTAAGAGCGCAGTTGGATTTAATGGAATGGCCAAATTTGTATTTATACAAGTTTATCATTCCAAACGAAAATGAAAAATTGGCTCAGGTTACCGCTTTATTTGATGGTGAAACAGCAGAAATATCCTACCACGAATCGGGTAAAGGAAACTACGTGAGCGTTAGTGTGAAAGAAGTAGCTGTTTCCGTTGAACAAATCATTGAAAAATATCAAAAAGCATCCGAAATAAAGGGTGTAATTTCGTTGTAGTATGGAAAGAATTATTGATGTTTTAGTTATCAGTTTGATTATCATAGTGGTAATCATTCTTTATCGTTTATTACTTAAGAGGTTAAGTAAAGACAAAGTAAATATGGAATCGTTTTGCACACTTTACAGCTTAGAAAAAAATCCAGTAGAAGGCGAAGTCGAATTTTATTTCGTGTCTCCAGATATGATCAAGGTGGAATTTTCAATTTGGAAAGATCAAGAAAAAATGGTTGAATTACGAAATGATTACTTCAAAAAAGGAGGACATATCATTCGTTTCGATAGCCAATCGTTACCTGATGGGGAGTATTTTTTTGGATTGGTTACCGCGAGTCAGCGAACGATTAAAAGATTCAGAATCAAGAATAATTAAGATTCTTTTTGTTTCTTTTTATCTTTTGGAACCTTAATTTTAGATCGGGACTTTTTGACTTTGTATTTCGATTTTGCAAAATCATTTCCTTCACCATTTGATTTTTCTAGGCGGACAACTATTCCTGCTGTGTGAGCCATGTAATTAGATGGACCCATAAAATCATTTAAAGAAAATTTTGCCACAGATTGTAATTGTATTCCAATATTGTATGCTACCCAAAAGTTAATTCCACCACCGATGTTCGCATTAATTGACATCGCTTTTGCCGTATTACGATCATCTAATTGACGGCTTGTAATTCCACCTCCAGCGAAAACATAAGGATCAATCCAACTTCTTCCTAGCATTTTGTAAAATGAATATTTTGAGTGAACGTCAAAACCAAAAAGGTTACCATTAATTCTCAACGAATCATTTACATATTTTGTGCTATCGTATTTTTGAAAACAAATTGAGCCTTCAACACTCCAGCCATTATAGATGTATTTGTCCACGAAAAAACGAGTAGGGTAAGGCGCAGAATGATATTCAGAAAAATTAAACGGATTGGTCTCTACTCCGTCATCATCTAGCATCATCCAAGACGCACCAAGCATCCAATTATAGTTGTCTTTGTTGGTGATAATTTTATTTGGTTGCGCAAACGCCAGACTGTTAAGCAAAAGAAAGAATAGAGAAAAACGAAAAGCTAACGACATTGGTTGTTTATTCAAATGGGTTCAAAATTAACTAAAATTAAAAAGTTCAAATAATGTTTATACAATTATTTATTCACTTTATAAACTTTCAATTCTTGATAACAACAATTTGAAAGGTTTGTTACATAGAACGAATTTGTTCCTTAATTTTGATATCGAATGTCAAAGCAAAAAAAATACACACTTTTTGTTGAAGAAGAACTTGAGTTTGAGGTATTCGGTTTATCCTCCCCTTTTGCTGATTATAGGCTTGCATGGGAGCTAAACAATCGTTTTGAATTTAAATTTGAAAAATCCTTGGATCTATTTTCATTAACGGACCGTAAAACGAAAGTTCAAAGACAATTTCAGCATTTTCATTTTGAAGATGAAGAAAACCACTCTACTTTCTATTTGTTAAAAAATAAACAAGGAAATCAATCAATTACAAATGAGCATAACCTCATGGATTTTTTCTTGATTATCAAAAATAATTTAACAATCGAAACCAATCAATTTTTAAATCAATTGAGAAATACCAACGGAATTGTTGCAGCCTTTAAACTTGAAAATGAAGACTTCGATTTTATCGATTACATATAAAAAAAGATAAAAACCTTTTAAATGAAAAAAACAAAAATTGTTGCTACCATCGGTCCAGCTTGCTCAAACAAAGAAATTTTAAAAGAAATGATTTTGGCTGGTTTAAACGTCTGTCGTTTAAACTTTTCACATGGTTCCTACGATGACCATGCAGCTGCAGTTAAAACAATCAGGGAACTAAATGAAGAGTTGGGGCAAAATGTTGCAATTCTTGCAGATCTTCAAGGTCCAAAAATTCGGACCAACGAAATGGAAAACAACGGTGTTCTCCTTGAAGTAGGACAAGAAATAAAAGTTTTAGTGGAAAAAGTGGTTGGTAACAAAGAACGATTTTCAATTAACTATGCTAAATTACCACAAGATGTGCAGGCGGGAGAACGTATATTATTAGATGATGGAAAGTTAGTTCTTGAAGTTCAATCAACGGATGGTAAAGCAGAAATTATTTGTAAAGTAATTCAAGGAGGTGTTTTATCATCGAAAAAAGGAGTTAATTTTCCAAACACCAAGATTTCACTCCCCTCATTAACCGAAAAAGATCAACTCGATCTTGAATTTGCTTTAGAACAAGAAGTAGATTGGATAGGACTTTCGTTTGTTCGTTCCGCAAGAGACATTATTGAACTAAAACATCGCATTTCTGCTCATGGCGGACATGCAAAAGTAATTGCAAAAATCGAAAAGCCTGAAGCTTTAGAGTGCATTGATGATATCATTCAAGAAAGCGATGGACTCATGGTCGCTCGAGGCGATCTTGGTGTTGAGGTTCCTTTTCAAAATGTGCCACTGATTCAGAAAATGTTGATCACAAAATGTATTCACAAAGCTAAACCAGTCATTGTTGCTACTCAAATGATGGAAACGATGATTTCGAGCATGACACCAACCAGAGCTGAGGTAAACGATGTTGCCAATGCGGTGCTTGACGGAACGGATGCTGTTATGCTTTCTGGTGAAACTTCGGTTGGTAAATACCCAATTGAAGTGATTAAGACGATGTCTAATATCATTAAGGAAATGGAAACGTTTGATGGGATTTATAATAAAGAAGAACTTCCTGAAAAAAATCAAGATCGTTTTATTTCAGATTCTATATGTTTCAATGCATGCCGTTTGTCACAACGTGTTGAAGCAAAAGCAATTATTACCATGTCATTTTCAGGGTATACAGCATACAAAATTGCATCCCAAAGACCAAATACCGATATTTTTGTTTTTACGAGTAACAATAAAATTCTAACTCAGCTAAATTTAGTTTGGGGTGTAAAAGCATTTTACTACAACAAGCGTATCAGCACAGATCATACGATTGCAGATATTAAATACTTAATGAAATCTGAAGGATATTTAAAATCTGGTGATCTTGTAATTAATATTGCTTCTATCCCGCTTGAAGATTTAGGAAGTTCCAATATGCTGAAGTTAAGTTACGTGGAATAATTTTTTCAGTTTTTGTGATTTTAACGCATAATTTTCATTAACTTAAATAAGAAAAGTTGATATGGAGAAGAAGTGGTTAATGAAAAATGACGTTGAAGAAAATGTAATTCTAGCCTTGAAAGAAAGCTTAAAGGTCGATCGTATTGTCGCAACTTTATTGAATCAAAGAGGAATTAATTCAATTGAAAGCGCCCAAGAATTCTTGAGGCCTGACTTGCAAAATTTAAATGATCCTTTTTTGATGAAAAACATGGATCGGGCAGTTGATCGATTGTCTCAAGCGCTTGAAACAAATGAGAAAATTTTGCTTTTCGGAGACTACGATGTCGATGGAACAACGGCAGTCGCTTTGATGCATGAGGTGCTTAAGAAACAAAATGCGAATCTCGGTTTTTATATTCCAGATCGATATACGGAAGGTTATGGAGTGAGCATTGCTGGTATAGATTATGCTCATTCAAATGGGTATACACTCATCATTGCCCTTGATTGTGGAATTAAAGCGAACGAAAAAGTAACTTATGCAAAAAACCTTGGAATTGATTTCATAATTTGTGACCATCACGAGCCTGGGGATGAAATTCCAAATTGTATCGTTTTAGATCCGAAGCAAACTGATTGTGATTATCCTTACAAAGAACTCTCAGGTTGTGGTGTTGGCTTCAAATTTTTACAAGGTTATTTTCGACATAAAAAACTCGATCAAGCTGATTTATTCGCAAACCTAGATTTGCTTGCAATTAGTATAGGCGCAGATATCGTTCCAGTTACTGGAGAAAATAGAATTTTGTGTTATCACGGTTTGAAAAAACTCAATGATAAACCACGGTTGGCTTTTCAAGAACTTTTATCGCTAGCAGGTAAGAAGTTTCCGTTGAATTTGACAGATGTTGTTTTTATTATTGCTCCTCGAATAAATGCTGCAGGAAGATTAAGAACAGGAAAAGCAGCTGTAGAATTAATGATTTCTAAAGATTTGAATGAATTATCACGACTAGCGAAAGAAATCAATGCCGATAATTCGGAGCGGAAAAATATTGATCGGGAAATAACAGCTGAAGCTCTGAATCAAGTTGCTGCTGACCCACATTTTAGTTCGAAGTCAACTACAGTAGTTTTTAATGAGAATTGGCATAAAGGAGTAGTTGGAATTGTAGCATCAAGATTAATCGAAACGCATTTCCGTCCGACAATTGTTTTAACGAAATCAAATGGAATGATTACGGGTTCTGCCAGGAGCGTTAACAATTTTGACTTATACAAGGCTATTTCAAAATGTGATGATCTTCTCGAGCAATATGGCGGTCACAAACATGCAGCTGGTTTATCCTTAAAACCTGAAAACTTGGAAGTTTTCAAGGAACGTTTTGAACAGATTGTTTCTGAAACAATATCCATTTCAGATAAAACGCCCGTTCAATCAATCGATTTGACTATCGAATTGAATGAAATTCACCGGGATGAATCACCATTGGAAATTCCGAGAATGAAGAGACTAATTGAAACGTTTGAACCTTTCGGTCCAGGAAATATGAAACCTGTTTTTCATACCACGAATTTATTTACGACAGATTCAAAGATTTTGAAGGATGCCCACCTAAAAATTAAAGTGGTTCAACCGAATTCACGTCTTCAGTATGAGGCAATAGGTTTTAATTTAAGACATAAAGAGGATGAAGTTGGAAGTGGCGTTCCTTTTGAAATGGCTTACACATTAGAAACAAATGAATTTAATGGTAAAAAATCCATTCAGCTCAATATAAAAGATTTAAGAGAAATGCTTTAAAAGTTAACTTATGTTTACAGGAATAATTGAAGAAATAGCTGAGGTTACAAACATCGAAAAAGAAGGTGGTAATATTCATTTTACATTGAAGGCTAAAATGACTTCCGAATTGAAAATCGATCAAAGTATTGCGCACAATGGTTGTTGTTTAACCGTAGTTGAAATTAGCAATGAAACCTACAAAGTCACTGCCATTCAGGAAACGCTCGATAAAACGAACCTAAACCAATGGGAAATCGGAACGAAAGTTAATCTTGAACGATGCATGCAAATGAATGGTAGATTAGACGGACATATTGTTCAAGGTCACGTGGATACAATTGGAACATGTGAGAAAATTGAAGATCAAAACGGAAGTTGGAAATTTACTTTTTCCCATAAAAGTCATCAGTTAACCGTTGAAAAAGGTTCAATCACTGTAAATGGAACAAGTTTAACGGTAGTGGATTCAGAACGAAACACGTTTTCGGTTTGCATCATCCCATATACATTTGAAAACACTAATTTTTCATCTATTCGAGAAGGAGATCAGGTGAATCTTGAATTTGACATTATTGGAAAATACGTCGCTAAATGGGTTGAAGCAATGAAATAGAATTGATTTTAGAGCTGACCGTCAGAATGGTAAACACCTTTCTTGAAAACCCTAATTTTATTTAAAATTCCGTTTTTATCATAATCACGTACTTTGCCATCCCAAAGTTGTCCGTTTTTAAAGTCACCATCCATCCAAATATCATCGTTTTCGTTATAAATTTTATTGTATCCATTGGGCTCAAATCGCACACCTTTTGTGTTTGGGTTCTTGATTTTTGGAGGATAAATAACTTTTGATTTTTCCTTCTTATCATTAACTTCAGTTTTCGGTTTTTCTTTTTGTTCAAACTTCTGAACATTTTGAATCTTCCCATTGGATTGAATTACAAAGCTTTCTTTTACTGATCCGTCTTCATAATATCTCGTAATTTTCCCTTCCAACGAATTATTCTTAGCGGTATACTCTAGTGCTAAATTTCCATTCTCATGAAAGTATTTAATTACGCCTGATTCTGTCCCTGAATTGTTGTAACTTCCCTGATAAGCGATTTTTCCATTCGCATGATAGCGAATCAATTCACCTTTAAACTGATCTTTACTAAAAGACCCTGATTCTTTTAATTTCCCATCCTTGAAATAGCGTTTGTATTCACCGTCTGGACGGTTATTGTTATAATTTCCTTTCAATTTTATACTTTTCCCATCCTTGTGATATTTTATCCAAACGCCTTCTTTTCGACCATTAACAAAATACCCTTCCTCCACTTTGCCATCTTTTGCAATCCCGGATTCAGGCCTGTCTGCCCCAGTAAAAATCCATTTCCCGGTCTTTTTTTCATTTTGATCTTTCTTATTTTGACCAAAAAGCATCAAATTAAATCCGAAAACAAAAAAGAGAAAAATAAAATAAGCTTGATTCATAGTTATAAAAAAACAATTAAAGGTAAGAAAACAATCTGTGAATAAATACTATAAAAATGCCAAAAACCGAAACTGAATTAAACTTAATTTTGAGGAAAAGTTTGCAAAATGCTAACCTTAGACCCAAAAGAACTTCCAATTCCAAAACTTCATCAATATCTACTTGGTGCCGTTGGTCCACGTCCTATTGCTTTTGCATCAACTGTCGATGCGGATGGAAATGCGAATTTGGCGCCATTCAGCTTTTTTAATGTCTTTAGTGCGAATCCTCCGATTATGATTTTCTCTCCGGCTCGTTCTGGTAGAAGCAATACAACGAAGGATACTTATAATAATGTCAAAGTTGTTCCTGAGGTGGTCATCAACGTTGTAAATTACGACATTGTTCATCAGATGAGTTTGGCAAGTTCGCCTTATGCTCCTGGGGTGAGTGAATTTGAAAAAGCTGGTTTTACAGCGGTTAAATCTGATTTGGTAAAGCCTTTCCGCGTTGCAGAGTCTCCTGTTCAATTTGAATGCAAGGTAAATGAAGTAATCGAACTTGGTCATCAAGGTGGCGCTGGTAACTTGATTATTTCAGAAGTTGTTAAAATCCACATCAATGAAGCTGTTTTGGATGCCAACGGAATGATTGATCAGCATAAAATTGATTTGGTTTCACGTATGGGTGGCGATTGGTACTGTAGAGCTGATAACTCTTCTATGTTTGAAATTAAAAAACCGATAACAACCTGCGGAATTGGATTTGATGCATTACCTATTGATATTCGAACTAGTAAAATTTTAACAGGAAATGAATTAGGGCATTTAGCCGGAATTGAGTCACTTCCAAATGAAACGGATGTAAACGAATATAAATTGCTTGAATTAAGTGAATTATTTTTAACTTTAGAAGAGAATCCTTCCGAACTCGAGCAGAAACTACACGTTCGAGCAAGTGAATTATTAAAAGAAAACAAACTAGAGGAAGCTTGGATGACCTTGCTTTCTTTCAACAATTAATAAATTAATAAATACGAGTAAACATGTTTAAATTATCAGGAACCCTTAAAGTAATAAACCCAACCCAAGTTGTTTCCGATCGATTTTCAAAAAGAGAATTTGTTATCGAAACGCAAGATCAATATCCGCAGTTGATTTCATTTCAAGCGACTCAAGACAAATGTGCTTTGTTGGACAACTTTCAAGCAAATGAGCAAGTAGAAGTTTCTTTCAATCTGCGCGGAAGAGAATGGACGAGCCCACAAGGTGAAGTGAAGTATTTCAATACAATTGAAGCGTGGAGAATTGAGCGTGTTGGTCAAGGTTCAGCAATTCCTGCTGGTGGCCCTTCAGCTATGAACTTGGATCCAATTCCTGCTGCAACTGCAAACACAACGTCAAGTGTAATCTCTGAAAATGACGATTCAGACGACTTGCCATTTTAAGCGTTACCTGAAAATAAATTTGAAAGGTGAGGTTAATCTTCACCTTTTTTATTTGCCTAACTTTGTTCCATGTCTTTTGAAAACGAACCGATATGTGCTTTAGCTACTGCAAATGGAGTAGGGGCAATTGCTGTAATTCGAGCATCAGGGAAAGACGCTATATCGCTGGTTAATCCATTTTTCTCGAAAGACCTCAAAAAGCAGTTTTCTCATACCGCTCATTTCGGAGTTCTCAGTGATTCAGCAGCAACTCCAATTGATGAGGTTCTGATAACGATATTTCACGAAGGAAATAGTTTTACGGGTGAGGAAAGCGTTGAGATTTCATGTCATGGATCAACCTTTATTCAGCAAGAAATTTTGAGCGTTTTGACTTCCAATGGTTTTCGAATGGCCGAACCAGGAGAGTTTACGAAAAGAGCTTTCATAAATGGCAAATTGGATCTATCACAAGCGGAGGCAGTGGCGGATTTGATTGCCTCTCAATCCAAGCAAGCGCATGAAATTGCCCTTAAGCAATTGCGAGGAACGTTTTCAAATCAATTGAAACAATTGCGAGAAAAACTCATTCATTTCGCTGCTATGATTGAGCTAGAATTAGATTTTGGCGAAGAAGATGTTGAATTTGCGGACCGAACTGAATTAAAGAAATTAGTAGCGGACGTTTTGCAAAGAGTGAATCGTCTTTCACAATCATTTTCACTTGGAAATGCACTGAAAAATGGCGTTCCAGTTGCGATTGTCGGTGCACCAAACACAGGAAAAAGTACGTTATTGAATCAGCTTTTGGGTGAGAATCGTGCGATTGTTAGCAATATTGCCGGAACAACAAGAGATGTAATCGAGGAAACGTTAAACATCGATGGAATTCTTTTTCGATTAATAGATACAGCGGGCATTCGCGAAGGAGCTGAAGAAATTGAAGCATTAGGAATCGAGCGCTCGTTTGAGAAAATTGAACAGGCAACGATTGTGCTTTGTTTGGCGGATGCATCCAACCCAACAAGTGTTGAGGAAGTAAAACGTTGGCAATTGGAATTAATCGAAAAATATCCCGATAAGAAAGTCATCGCTATTGCAAACAAAATTGACCTTGACTCTCAAGTAACCGCGGAAATTTCAATCAGCGCCAAAAACGGAACCGGCATTGATTCACTGAAACAAAAATTGGTTGATCTTGTAGTTGGAAATTACGATATTCAAAATGAAACGATTGTTTCAAACGCCCGTCACTACGATTCTCTGCAAAAAACAGCTGAAGCACTTGAAAAAGTAAGCATTGATCTCGAAAATGGAACAACAGGTGATTTCATCGCTTTGGATATTCGCGCTGCGATGCGTTCGCTTGGAAATATAACCGGTGAGATCGAAATCGACCGGGATATCCTCGGGACGATATTTGAACGATTTTGTATCGGGAAGTAAACCAGGCTTCGAAGGATTTGCAATCCTTCTCTAAATACCACCACAAATTCATCAAAAGGGCACTCTATAAGTCAAGATTAGTAAAACAAACATTCCTTCTCACCTAAAAAAAATCCGTAACCAAAACCAACTAACTCATTTCTATTAATTGTACCCACAAATTAAAAGATGAGTTATGCGAAAGAGATTTTTAATTACAATTCCGGGCTTTTTAATTTTCATGAGTTTTTTAAAGAATGATGAAAATTTTGAAATAACCAATTCCAAAGATTTAAAATGGTCTGTAGAAATCGGAAAAACCTCATACAGAACGAATGTTTCGTTAACCCCTTCTTATTTAATTATAGGCTCAAATGGCGATAATTATATGGATCCCTACCTTACGGATGATCGAAACGGCATTCATATCATAAATAGAGTTACCGGTAAACAAGTTAGGAATTTCGCACATGGATCTTTTGGTGATTTGGACGTCAACGGAACATTAATTCATAATAACCTCCTTTACTTCGGAAACGACAATGATGAATTTATTTGTGCCGAACTCAACGGGAAAATCAAATATTCTCTTCCCATATCTGGTGATGTTGAGTGTGAGTCTGTTGTAATCAATGTTGATGGCAAGGAGATAATCGTTTTTGGAACCGAAGTAGGCGAGTTGAGAGCAATTAATCCCGCTGATGGCGAAACCATTTGGCAACATTTTCACGATTCGTTTGAAGGTTGGAAAATGGGAGATAATCGACTTGTTTTCAAGATTAAAACCCATTTCGATTCAGGATACCTCTTCAATGAAAAACCAATACTTGAGGATCTAAATGCTGATGGAATTAAAGATTTAGTCTTCGTTAATATTGATGAGTTTTATTCTGTAGACGGAAAAACTGGGAATATTTTATACCGTTTTGATACCGATGACAAAACCAAAGATTGGCGTGATCCGAGCAAGTTGAACATTGCTTGCGGGGCAGAATCGATCATTTTTAAAACAAATGAATCTGGAGAAAAAACAGTTGTTTTTCCGGCATATAGCTATAAAATTATCCCTAATTCGAATCGAACAGATGGCTATAAGTTCCACATGGTTCACTTTAATTTAAAAGGTAAAATGATACAATCAGAATTAATTGATGAGGATATCCAACTTCACAGATTTAAAAGAATTCCAGACACAAAAATATTTTGCAACGGCGAGAAAATTTTCCAATTTGATGATCAGATTAAATTGAAAGGAAAAAATGACTTGGAGAAAAAGACAAAAAAAGAAGATTATTATTATTCCCATTTTATTTCAAATCAATTGATTAGTTATCAGAATCAACCGTGTATTTCAATACTGCATGAAGATTCAAACGAATTTACTTGCTACAATGTCAAAACCGGAAAAATCATGAAGACCATTGATTTTCAGGAAAGAAGTGAGTTTACACCCGTTTTTTTAGATGTAAATAAGGACGGGAAATTAGACTTGTTAATTGCAGATGATTCAAATAAATTATCGTGCATAGAATTGGAATCAGGTATTAAAATTTTAAATAAATAATCATGAAATTAAGTAATAAACAAAAAGGAATTGCTTCTTTTTCAGTGCTTTCAGCAGTAGGGATTGCAATAGGAATTTACCATTTTTTAAATGCTCCACTTCCAAAACCTGTTCTAGAATCAGAAGTAATCGAATTGGGTATACACGAACCAATTAAAAATGGAGTTCCGTTTGAAATAATGAAATTCAACGCCAGTGAAGGACTCATTTATCACCGACCAAATGGAACGCATGTTGAAATTCCAGCAAATTCGATCGTCGACAAAAACGGCCAGAAAGTCGAAGGAGAGGTAGAATTTCGTTTTAGGGAAATGCATGAAGCAAAAGAAATATTTTTGTCGGGCATACCGATGCAGATGAGCGAGGATCGTTCGAAATACCTAGAATCTATGGGAATGGTTGAAATGCGGGTTTTCAATGGCGACGAAGAGATGGGTTTAAAAGAAGGCAGTGAAGTAAGTGTTGACATTGCCAGTAATGAAAAACCCGATAAAAATTTTAAATTATGGTATTTAAGCGAAAATCAAAGTTGGGAGCAAGAAGGAACTTTTGTGAATCGAAAAAATACACGAAGAGATACCGCGCTCGCCAACTTGCCCAAATTACCTAAAAAGCCAAAGAAACCAAAAAAGGATATTGTTTTCCAACTTGCTAGTGATGACAATATGCCTCATCTGAGAACTTGGGATGGTGTTGATTGGCAATTGCTATCCAGTCACGATGAAGATGCAATAATGCGGGCAATGAGAGTCAACTGGGATAAAATTAACATTGAGCTCATTAATAATCAGAAAAAACAATTTAGAATAACATTTGCCTCCAATAAAAATGATCACAAAGGCAATATTTTCAGAGATTCAATCACCGTAGAAGCATCTCCAGATATCAATAAAAAAGACATGGAAAGATTGATGGCTCAATATCAAACTGCTTTGCAAGATTTTACTGTTGTACTTCAAAAAAGAGAAAAGGAAGAAGAGCGAATCATGCAAGAATCTGCCATGCTTAATTCGTTTACAGCAAATGGCTTCGGGATTTATAACATTGATAAATTGAAGCAAACGCAAATTTTAGCAAAAATAAATGCCTCTTTTGATTTTCAAAAAGACGTTGATATTACTATTAACCGCATGAAGCTTATCATGATTTGTAAAAATCAGAACACGGTTTTAACCTATTATCCTTCGGAGTGGAAGTCTTTACCAGTGATTGATGATGAGGTAGAACTTGTCGCTTCATTGCCTGACGGTTCGTTTGCTTATATTTCGAATAGTTCCTTCTTGAAACAATTGAACAAAAATGATATTAGCCCTTATTTTGAAAACAAACGTGCGTTTTCTACTAAAAAGTTAAATTATGAAGATTTACGAACACTGATGCTTTAAGTTAATTCTCAAAAAAGAAAGCTAAATCTGTTGGCAAATATTTAAGGGAGTTAGTGCTCCCTTTTTTATTGGAAATGATTATTTTGGGATCAAAAGCACTAGAAATAATAAATAAGCAACTAATTAATCTACTTCTCATTATTTTTGCAAAAACATGAAGTTATTTTCCGGACTTACGATTGCAGTTTCCATCGTTCTCATCACAATGGGTTTGATGCAGAAGGAGAATATCAACCGTAAAGTACGCAGGTTTTTTCATTTGAAACCAAATTCTGAGTTCGATTGTAGCGTTTATTCAAAGAATCAATTTAGTAGTCGACTAAATAATTATTTGAAAGATTACATTGCGAGATCTGAAAGAGAAGGGGTGAAGCATTCCGCAGATTTGCGTGAATTGAGAAGAAAAATAAAGTCTAGTAAACTTGTTGGTGTAGAGGCAAATAATGGTTTTGTATTGGATACTTTTCAATATTCGTATGCTGTGTTAACACCATATTCGAAGGAATTGCTCGATACAATTGGTATTCGTTTTGAAAAAGCATTGATTAAAACGCCACTGGAAGGAACAAAACTAATTGTAACGTCAATGACAAGAACGCTTTACACTGTTTCAAAACTAGTTAAAAACAACCGAACGGCAGTTAAACGAAGTCCTCATTTGAATGGAAATAGTTTCGATTTTTCATTTTCACGTTTCAATACGCCAAGAGCGATTGATAACTGCGAATTAACGTTTCTTCAAGAATCTATTTCAAAAATTCTATTGGATTTGAAAAATGAAAAACGCTGCTGGGTGACCTTTGAACGTTGGGAGGAATGTTTACATGTGGTTGCTAAAAAATAATCTCCAACATAAGTTCCTTACAAAATTGGATTGAACCATTTGTCATTTTTTTGGGTTTATCTAAATGCAATGAATTACTTTTGAAGCCGTGAAAATAGCGTTATCCTTGTTATTGTTTTTCGTTTACGTATCCATTTTCGGACAAAAGAAACTGGAAGCCAAACACATAAATGAAAAAATAACCATTGATGGAGAGCTGAATGAACTTTCATGGTCAAACTCATATTATTCAAATAGCTTTACCCAAATCAAACCCTATCCTGGTAAACCTGCAACACGTGATACCAAAGTTTCTATTTGCTATGACCATGAATCAATTTATTTTTCTGCTGTTTGCTTTGATCAGAAGGATTCTGTTTCTCAAGTATTATCACTAAGGGATGATTACAACGCCAATTTAGATGTTTTTGGGATTTTCTTGGACACCTACAACGACGATCAAAATGGGTTTGGGTTTGGTGTCACAAGTAAAGGTGTTCAGTTAGATTTTAAAATTTCCAGCATGGAATTTAATGACCAATTGAATTTGGTTTGGAACAGCTCAGTAAAAATTACAGACACAGCTTGGATTGCGGAAATTCGAATTCCTTTCTCAGCAATTCGTTTCCCAAAAAAACAAGTACAAGATTGGGGAATCAATTTTTCACGACAAATTAGTCGTTACCGAGAGGAATCAACTTGGAGCCCAGTTAAACCTGATTTAGAAAATTATTTACTTGAAGCTGGCGATGTAGTTGGAATAGAGAACATTGATCCGCCTTTAAGATTGGCACTCATGCCTTATGTTTCATCCTATTTGAATCATTCAAAAGCAGATGGAACAACAACCTCATTGAATGGTGGAATGGATATCAAATATGGAATAAACGAAGCGTTAACGTTAGATGTGACACTCGTTCCAGACTTTGGCCAAGTTGTTTTTGATCAACAAGTTCTGAATATTAGTCCATTTGAACTTCAATTTAACGAGAATCGACAGTTTTTCACTGAAGGCACGGAGTTATTTACAAAAGCGGGATTGTTTTACAGTCGTAGAATTGGTGTTCAAGCACCTCAATCGGTTCTAAGAACTTTATTGAATGATGATGAATACCTTTCAAACTTAGCCTCAACTACCCAATTATATAATGCGAGCAAGGTCTCTGGAAGATTAAAAAACGGTTTAGGAGTTGGCGTTTTCAACGGAATTACAGCGCCACAATATGCTACTGCCGTTAATAAAATCACCAAAGAAGAACGTGAAATTTTGGCTTCTCCACTAACGAACTACAATGTGTTGGTTTTTGATCAAAATTTAAAAAATAATAGTTCAATCACTTTTACAAACACAAATGTCTGGCGAGCAGGTAGTTTTTATGACGCGAATGTCAGTGGGTTCAATTTCAATGTGAATACGAATGATAATAAGTTCAATTTCAACGGAAAAACAACCCTTTCAGCCAAGTTAAATAAAGAATCCATCGAATTGGGTTACAATTACAATTTAAATTTTAATAAACAACGCGGAGCATTTATTTATGGCGTTGGATATTTAGAAGAGTCTGATAAATATGATCCAAATGACCTGGGTTTTAATGCGATGAATAATCGTAGAAATATTGAAATTTCCAGTGCTTATCGCATATTCAATCCAAAATGGTCAAAACTAACTCGAATCATATACAGTGGCTCGATTTCAATGAGTCGTTTGTATAATCCGAACGTTTATACGGGATCTTATTGGGATGGAAATTTTGTAATGGTTTCGAGCAAATTTAACGCTGCTGGTGTTCGTTTGAATGGTGCATTCACCGATTACAGAGATTATTTTGAACCTCGAACGTGGGGACGCGTTTTCAATTATCCATCCTGGCAAACAATTGGTGGGTGGATTTCATCAAACTATCAAAAAAAGATTGCACTCGATGCTGGGATCAATTATTCCTATATCTCAAGTCCGGGTTGGAAGGAGTATGATTATTACATTAAACCACGATTTAGGTTATCAGATCATGTTTTTGTAATTCCTGAGTGGACACATGCCTTTCAACTAAATTCACAAGGATACGCCGTTCCATTTGGAATACCTGTTGATACAACGAGTGAAATCGTCTTCGGAGGAAGAAATAGAATTGATATTACAAGCGCTATTAATTTCGATTACAACATTACCAATCGCATGGGATTGACTTTCAGATTAAGACATTACCGTTCATCGATCAATTACCTTTCCTTTTACAAACTTAATTTGGACGGAAGTCTTTCAGAACTCAATAATTACAGCGGATTGGATGAAAATGGAAATTCCGCCTACAACATCAATTTCAATGCCTTTACTATTGATTTAGTTTATCGCTGGGTATTCCTTCCCGGAAGTGAAATCAATGTAGTTTGGAAAAATTCGATTTTCACGTCAGATGATAAGGTAGCCGAGAACTACTTTTATAACTTACGTTCGACCTTTAATAATGGCCCAACAAACAGTGTTTCTATAAAAGTAATTTATTGGCTCGACTACCTTGATGCGAAAAAACTTTTCTCAAAAAAGAAAGGAAATTAATTATCGGCTCCTGCCAAATGCAGATGTTCTCTCAACGATGATTCGACATGTTCGGCAATCAACTCATAAAACATATCGCTTTCATGATTAACCTGAACTTGCTCCAATGATTTATAGTAGCGCATGCGATCATCAAAATTCCCTTTTAAATTGGCAATTGTAAAGCCATTTTTCAGAAGAATCAAATTCATTACTAAGCGAGATGTTCTTCCGTTTCCATCGATAAATGGATGAATGGTTACCAAACGCTCGTGCATCTCTGCCGCAAGAACCACAGGATGAAGAATATCTTTTTGTGTTTCGTAGAAAATAAAATAATCCTCCATCATTTTTTCAATCAAATACGGCTCAGGCGGAACATGCGAACTTCCAGAAATTCGAACTGGTAAATTACGATAGATTCCTGCATTTCGATCATCAACTCCTTTGAGAATTAATTGATGGATTTGCTTCAATCTGAAAGAATTAAAAGGAATTTTATTTTGAACTAATTCTAAAATCAATTCAATTGCTTCTTTGTGATTAACAAGTTCCAAATGTTCACGCATGCTTTTTCCACCAATCGTAATCCCTTCATTGATAACCAAATGCGTTTCTTGCAAGGTTAGTGTATTTCCTTCAATTCGATTGCTTTCATAGGTGTATGAAGTAAAAAAGTACTCTTCCATTTTTCGCAATTGAACTTCGTTTAAAGGTTTTAAACTTTTCCATTTCTCACTCAACTCATCCAGTTTTTTCAATTTGCTAGTAAAATGGTTCGAAAGCGTAATTGTTTTAAATCGATCCTTTCCCGATAGATATTGGATTCTTTCTTCTGCAACCATTAAAACATCACCGGCAATTTGAGGGTATTCCTTAAGAACATCAAGTATTTCTTCAGCCAAAAATTCTTTCATTAGTTCATTAAAATCGATTTCTAAAAATTCTGAAAGTAACTTTAATTGTTTGATTGAAGGCTTCCTTTTATTGGATAAAATACGACTCATTAAACTAGAATCAATGCTCAGTTTTGCTGCTAAATCTTTGATTTTAATGTTTTTTGCTATTCTAGTTTTTTCGAGTAACATAACTTACTTATTATTGTCATGACAAATTTAGTCATTTTTATTTGAATTTCAAATTTCATTTATTTTTTTCAAATTACAGCTTCCTTAAATCAATTACTATTGAGGATTTTTTATTTTTGTACTTATGGATAAAAACCAAGATTTACTCCAACGCAGAGATAATGCAAAATTAGGTGGAGGTCAAGATCGAATTGACAAACAGCATCAACAGGGTAAACTTACAGCTCGTGAACGCGTAACGCTTTTAGTAGACGAAAATTCCTTCGAAGAAATAGGTGCTTTCGTTGAACATCGAGCAACGGCTTTTGGATTAGAAAAACAAAAATACCCGGGAGATGGTGTAATTACTGGATTCGGAACAATTCATGGTCGCTTGGTATATGTTTTCTCTCAAGATTTTACGGTTTTAGGAGGATCGCTATCGGAAACGCATGCGGCAAAAATTTGCCGAATCATGGATTTAGCAATGAAAAACGGAGCACCTGTAATTGGATTAAATGATTCAGGTGGTGCTCGAATTCAAGAGGGTGTAGTCTCACTTGCAGGATATGCAGATATTTTTTATCGAAATACACGAGCTTCTGGCGTAATTCCACAAATTTCAGTAATAATGGGACCTTGTGCCGGCGGCGCAGTTTATTCACCAGCTTTAACTGATTTTATTTTCATGGTGGAGGAAACTTCCTACATGTTCGTTACTGGGCCGAATGTAGTAAAAACTGTAACTCACGAAGAAGTTACCTCGGAAGATTTAGGTGGAGCAAAAGCACACGCTGAGAAATCTGGAGTTAACCATTTTACCGCTGCCAATGATGTTGAATGTCTTAAAAAGGTAAGGGATTTAGTTACTTACTTCCCTCAAAACGCATACGAATTAGCTCCTCAGCCTTCTATTTTCAATTTTTCGAAATCAAAATTGGATCAAATCGGAAAGATACTTCCAGAAAACGTTAACATTCCATACGATATTCGAAAAGTTGTGGAATGTGTGATTGATGACAACAGTTTCCGTGAAGTTCAGGAAGATTTTGCCAAAAATATTGTAGTTGGTTTCGCACGAATAGAAGGAAAGACGATTGGAGTTGTTGCTAACCAACCAGCCGCTTTGGCCGGAGTATTAGACATTGATGCATCAAGAAAAGGGGCACGTTTCGTTCGTTTTTGTGATTCATTCAACATTCCACTTCTTGTATTTGAAGATGTTCCTGGTTTCCTTCCTGGAACAGATCAAGAATGGCGAGGAATCATCACACATGGAGCCAAATTACTTTACGCGTTTTCAGAAGCGACAGTTCCACGAATTACAGTAATTACGAGAAAAGCTTATGGTGGTGCATTCGACGTAATGAACTCAAAAAGTATCGGTGCAGACTTAAACTTCGCATGGCCAACTGCTGAAATTGCCGTTATGGGTGCGAAAGGCGCTGCTGAAATTATTTTTAAGCGTGAAATCGCATCAGCAGAAAATCCCCAAGCCAAATGGTTGGAAAAAGAAGCCGAATACGCTGAAATGTTTGCAAATCCATACCGCGCTGCAGAGCGTGGAATCGTGGACGACGTTATTTTACCAGAAGAAACAAGAGCCAAAGTAATCGCAGGATTCAAAATGCTGGAGAAAAAAGCTGAAACTTTACCGAAGAAAAAACATGGAAATATTCCTCTTTAACTTAGAATTAACAATGAAGAATTACGAACTCGCAATTAGCAATTATAAATTAATCATTTGTCACCTTGTCATTTGTCCCAAAGTCTTAAATACATAACGTCCTAAAATCCTAATATCTTAAAGTCCTAAAATCCTAATATCTTAAAATCTTAAAGTCCTAAAATCCAAATAAAAAAACAAAAATGAAAAACCTAATCGAAGCATTTCCACAAAACATAACAGATGCATCAGCAATAGCAAGTGGAAAAACCTACCAACAACCAACCAACGAAGTAAAAAACATCTTAATCTGCGGACTTGGCGGCTCAGGAATTGGAGCAAAAATTGTTGCCAACTGGATTCAAGATGAAATCAAAGTACCGGTATTGATTAGTAATGAATATAGCTTACCAGCATTTGTAGATAAAAATACATTGGTAATTGGGTCTTCCTATTCAGGAAATACCGAAGAAACAATGATGAGTGTGAAAGAAGCACATCACGTTGGATGTCACATTATTGGTGTTTGCAGTGGCGGTGAATTAGCTGCATTTTGTGAGCAAAACAACTATGATTACGTTCTCGTTCCAGGTGGAAATCCGCCGCGAAGTGCGCTTGCTTTTTCCGTTGTTCAGTTATTGGATATTCTTTCAAAATTAGGTTTGATTGCAAGAACGAGTTTAGACAACATGGTAAATTCAGTAAATCTATTGAATTCTGAAAAAGAAACTATTCATAACGTTGCAAAAGACCTAGCTGATTTCCTTTATGGTAAAGTTGGAATTTTCTATTCCGAAACAAAGTATGAAGGTGTAATTGTTCGTGCAAGACAACAAGTAAATGAAAATTCAAAATATTTGGGATGGCAACATACGATTCCTGAAATGAACCACAACGAACTTGTTGGTTGGACTGGTGGTGATGCGCGTTTCGCACCGGTATTTTTCTGCACGGGAGATTTGCATCCGAGAAATCAAAAAAGGTTAGAAATTACCATGGCTCATATTGAATCGAAATGTGGTAAAATATTCAAATTGGAAGCCAAAGGTTCGAATTTCGTGGAACGTTCAATATACCTAATCAATTTGGTTGACTGGGCTTCTTATTACTTATGTAATTTGAATGGCGCGGACATTATTGATATTCAAATCATTGATTACCTGAAAGGAGAAATGGCCAAATTCAATGGATAACAAACCCGTTGTTTCTGTCAAAAATTTAGGGTTAATTGATTATCAAGAGGCCTGGGATTTTCAGGAAAATTTATTCAAAAAAGCAATTGATTTAAAGATTGCCAAACGAAATGGCGAAACCGACGAAATTCCGGAGAATCACCTATTGTTTTGTCAGCACCCTCATGTTTTTACGCTTGGTAAAAGTGGTAATCCGGAGAATTTATTGTTAAATGAAACTGAATTAATTCAACAACAAGCTTCTTACTATAAAATCAATCGAGGTGGTGATATAACCTATCATGGTCCTGGACAATTAGTAGTTTATCCAATATTTGACTTAGAACAATTTTTTACCGACATCCACAAATACATGCGTTTTTTGGAAGAGGCTGTTATTCTTACCTTGAAAGATTTTGGAATTGAATCAGGTCGAGTTGATGGGCTTACGGGCGTCTGGATAGATGGTGATTCGAAGAATGCCCGAAAGATTTGCGCAATGGGCGTAAAAAGCTCTCGTTGGGTTACCATGCACGGCATCGGATTTAATATAAATACGGATTTAAACTTTTTTTCACATATTATTCCTTGCGGAATTGATGATAAAGCAGTAACTTCAATGCAACGCGAGTTGGGAAGAGAAGTCAATTTAGAGGAAGTTTCTCGACTTTTACAAAATCACCTTGCGGAATTATTTGATTTCACAATTAAATCTTAAGGCAATGAATAAGATAAAAAAAGGTGCTCGGTATTTTCTTTACACGCTGCTGACAGTTATAATTGCGTTGAATTTATTCATACTTCTTTCCGGTCGCATTTACTTGTATTCCGGAATTATGAAAACCTATGCAATTGGTAAATCAGGGCCTGGAATATATGACTTAGATGTTTTTCCACATTCTACAATCGAACAATCGAAAGATCCTTATTTATGGAAAAAACACAGCCGATTTAATAAGTTCACATTTGATAAATTCGAACGTAAATACCACCAGCGACTTGGAACGAAAGCATTTTTAGTTTTCAAAAATGATACGTTATTATTCGAGAAATATTTCGGCTCTCACAACCAAGAAACTGTTTCAAATTCTTTCTCTGCTGCAAAAACGGTAATTAGTCTTCTAATTGGAATTGCCATTGAAGAGGGGAAAATCAAAAGTGTTGATGAACCCGTTGGTAATTATTTACCTGAATTCAATGAAAATAGGAGGAATGACGTCACAATTCGGAACTTACTCCTCATGGCTGCAGGATTTGATTGGGAAGAAAGTGGAAGCAACCCTATTTCTCATGCTGCCGAAGCGTATTACGGAGATGATTTGTATGGCCTTGTTACACGACAATATGTAGTTGAAAAACCAGGCACAAAATTCAACTATCAAAGTGGAGATTCACAACTTTTAGGCTTCATTCTTCAAAAAGCAACAGGAAAGAGTATTTCTGAATATACCGAAGAAAAACTTTGGAAACCAATGGGCGCTGGTCATAAAGCATTCTGGAGTTTAGACAAAGAAAATGGAGATGAAAAAGCGTTTTGTTGTCTGTATGCGAGTCCACGTGATTTTTCACTAATTGGGCTTTTGCTGCTAAACCAAGGTAATATTAGAGGGAAGCAAATTGCACCGAAATGGTACATACAGGAAATGGTAAAAACTCCGACACTAGCTACGGAAGAAAATATAAAAAACCTACGTTATGGCTGGCACATTTGGACCTACAAAAATGATGGGAATCCCGTTTATTACTGCCGTGGATTCAGAGGGCAGTATATCATGGCTATTCCGAGTAAACAACTTGTGGTTGTCCGCCTAGGTATGGAACGAGAAGATAATTTCGTGATTCCTGAAAGTAAAGAAAATGATCGGAAATTCCATCAGAAATACGATGAACGAGTTGGGCATTCACCTGACTTATTTGTTTACTTGAAAATGGCTGAAAAAATCGAGAAGGAGATTTATCAAAATGAAAGAAGAACTAAAAGGACCAAAAGTTGAGAATGTAGCTGTTGCTATTGTTCAAACCAAACCAGATGCAGAGAACAAAGAACATTATGTGTACCTCTTGAATTTGCGCGATGATATTATGGAGGGGATCATTGTTTCGAGCACAGGTTATGGGGAAAACTTAGTCACCGGAGAAAAAATAAAAACCTCTACCCTACGTCACGGAATCGAAGTAATGCTGCCAAACGAAGCCGCACGAATAGAACCGATCATGCCTGAAGTTTTTGGAATAGCCAACGAATATTGGGTGAGTTTTTGGGTAAATGATGTGTTGTATGACAAAAAATTTGTCTTTCCAGCCGGAATAATCACAGAATCCAACTTTAAACTGATTGAACAACTCGGAGTTCCCGGTGTTATCTTAAAATGAAGCAGTTACTAAAAATAATCGTATTCTTTGTCCTTAATTTTGGAGCACTTGCCCTCGGAAGTTATTTGATGGGAGGATCTCCTGCCGAAAACACGTGGTATATTGAATTGAAACGCGCTCCTTGGACACCGCCGGGATATTTCTTTGGACTCGCTTGGACAACCATCATGATTTTATTTACGATATTTTTGGCTAAAAATTTCACTTGGAATAAACGATTCATAGCCCTGCTGGTAGCGCACTACATCCTTAACATCGGTTGGAACCCTATTTTCTTTCGTTGGCATTTGCTTGTTTTGGGTTGTTTTGTAATTGCGCTTTTGTTTGTGACAGTTTTCAGCTTCTTGTTCATCGTTGAAAAATCCAAACGCACAAGTTCTATTTTACTTTTACTCCCCTATTTGGTATGGCTTTGTATAGCGTTTAGCTTGAATTTGTATCCGTTGATTTAGTTGGATAAATTAATTTTTTTAAAGGTATTGAATTTCAAAAAAAGGCTTTCTCGAAAGTTTCATTTTACCAAAATGTTTGTAGTTTAGCTAAGCGAAACAAACTTCACTTTGCTCTCCAAATTGGAACAAATTAAAAAGTTTTGTAGCGTATATTTAGGAGTTAAGTATAATAAGAATAAGAAAAAATGGAGTTACCAAGATATGATGAGATAATTGTTCCAGCTTTAGAACATTTGAATTCAAAACAAGAAGTTCGTTTACGAGATTTTGAACTGCCATTAGCTTCGCATCTCAATCTAACTCAAGAGCAAATTGAGTATGAATATGAATCAGGAAATGGTAGAGTATTTTATGATCGTATATGCTGGGCTGTAAGCTATTTGAATATGGCTGGTTTAGTTCATAAACCAAAAAGAGGAGTTTATGCAATTAATGATCTTGGAAAAAAACAACTACAGAACCCATCTCAAATTATTCAGTTCATTCAAGAACAAATAACAAAAAGAGAAGAAACTAGAGTTAAAAAGTCAAAGACAGCGGACGATCAATTAATTAGTGTTGAGCAGCGTACGCCTGAAGAATCTCTTTATTATGCATTTGATGGAATTAAAAATTCTATTTATCGTGAAATCCTTGAAACTATTCTAAGTAAATCACCTCGTGAGTTTGAAAAATTAGTAGTCACATTACTTCAAAAAATGGGCTATGGTGGTGAGGTACAAAATTCCGGAATTGTGACGCAGCAATCAAATGACAAAGGAATTGATGGTATAATAAAGGAAGATGTTCTTGGTTTAGGTAGAATTCATATTCAAGCAAAACGGTTCGGATTTGACAATACAATTGGTAGAGAGGAAATACAAAAGTTTGTAGGAGCATTAGCTGTAGCTCAATCTAACAAAGGAGTTTTCATAACAACATCATCATTTTCGAAAGGAGCTATTGAATATGTGCAAAATCTAAATGCTTCAACTACTGTTGTTCTAATAGACGGCAACCAACTTGCCGAGCACATATATAATTATGGCCTTGGAATGCAAACCGAAAAAGTAATTGAAATTAAAACTCTAGATAGTGATTTTTGGGATCGTATGCTAGATGGATAAAATACTGTATGTTTAACCTACGGGAAAAGCTTAGCAAAGGCCCGTTATATGTTATTCTGAAAACCCTCCTACATAAAAATGACCCCTGAAAACAATTACCTCGAAATCAACAGAAAAGCTTGGAACAAAAGAGTTGAAGCGCACTTGAAGTCGGAATTTTACGACCTTGAGAATTTTATAAAAGGAAAAAGCTCACTCAATTATATTGAATTAAACTTGCTAGGTGATATAAACGGAAAAACCATTTTGCACTTGCAATGTCATTTCGGACAAGACACCATTTCGTTGAGCAGACTAGGTGCAAACGTTACAGGTGTTGACTTATCAGATAAAGCTATCGAAAGCGCAAAACAAATTGCAAGGGAAACTGGCTCAAATACAACGTTCATTTGTTGCGATATTTACGACCTGCCAAATCAGTTGGATGAGCAATTTGATGTTGTATTTACAAGTTACGGGACAATAGGTTGGTTGCCCGACTTGGATCAGTGGGCAAAAATTATTTCCAAGTTTTTAAAGCCAAATGGACAATTTGTGTTTGTAGAATTTCATCCGGTAGTTTGGATGTTTGATGACAACTTTGAGAACATCGGTTACAGATATTTTAATTCTGGAGCAATTATAGAAACGAATAGCGGGACTTATGCCGACAAAACAGCTGATATAACCATTTACGATGTGTCTTGGAACCACGGAATCAGCGAAGTGCTAAACAGTCTGATTAAAAACGGACTTGAAATAAAATCGTTTGATGAGTTTGACTATTCACCTTATAATTGTTTTAACAAGACCGTAGAATTTGAGCCAAATAAATACAGAATAGAACATTTCGACAACAAAATACCAATGGTCTATTCTATATCAGCAATAAAAAAGAACAACGTTTAACATTCAGTCTTCGCAAATACGGACATTAATTTTTTACTACATTCGATTGATAAACGTATGAACCTTCAAAACGAGAAAAAAGGTAATTCCTCCACCCTAATCCTATTATGCATTCTCACTATTCTTGGAAATGCCTTCTTAATTTTGAAAGGAATTATAAGCTTTTTGATTCTGTTAAATTCGAATGACACAAGAAGTCACGAAACCATAACCAATATAAATCTTGTCTTTTTTATAGAGTTTATAACTTACATTGGATCTATTACTGGAGCAATCATAATGCTCAACGGAAAGAGAGTTGGTCACTTAATTTATCAAATTTCAGGACTCGTTTATTTAATTTCAACAGCCCTGTATGCCATTTTTTGTTTTTTATTAATTATTGGAATTGTAGTTGGGTTGCTCCAACTTGTATATATGGGGATATGTCTTTTATTTATGATTTTATTTTTCTTTCAAAAGAACAACCTGCAGTAATTGTTAATACTCACGCTTTTTTCAAAAAATTAAGTTACTCCAAATCCCTCAAATTCAATTTCCTCAATTTAGGTGATATTTTTCCGGTAACGGCGACCACCAATAAAGTTAATGAACCACCAACAACGATTGCGGCTTTTGTTCCCCACCATTTAGCTGTTAATCCTAATTTAAATGCACCGATTTCGTTGGAAGAGCCTATAAAATTAAGTCTATAACCTATAGCATACTAACAAAGCAAAAATGAAATCGTAAAAAAGAATTATATTTGATATCGATATGATAAAGCTAATTGAAGATAGACTAACAGACATAATCGTTCTTTGCCAAGAGCATCACGTAAAGTCTATTGCTCTATTTGGATCGGCAGCTAAAGGAACAATGAATGAAAATAGTGATATTGACTTTTTAGTTCAATTTTCAGACGAAATAGACGTCCTTGAATATGCAGATAACTATTTTTCATTTTTAGAGCAATTGGAAAAATTAATGGGAAAAAGAATTGATTTAGTTTCTCGAAAATCTTTAAAAAACCCAGTTCTAATAGAAGAAATTGATCGTTCAAAATTAGACTTATATGCAGCCTAAAATCCTGAAATTTCTGCTAGACATTCAGAGCGTAATTCAAGAAATTGAAACCGTCAAAACTAAAACCAATAACAACTTCATTGCTTTTCAGTCTGATATTATTTTACAAAGAGCAGTAGAAAGAGAATTGGAAATTATTGGCGAAGCAATTCGGAAGATAATTGAAATTGATCCCACAATTAACATTACATCTTCAAAGAATATAATTGGGCTTAGAAATATTATTTCACATGCCTATGACTCTGTGGAACCAGAAATGATATGGGGAATTATTCAAAATAACATCCCTTTATTGGCAGAAGAAATCAATAAAATTAAAGGTTAATGAAATTCCATATTTCTATTGTCGTCTCCTAGTCAAGCCAAAAATCATTACTCCGTTTCACTCCAAATCCCTCAAATTCAATTTCCTCAATTTAGGTGAGATTTTTCCAGTAACGGCAACCACCAATAAAGTCAATGATCCACCAACAACGATGGCGGTTTTTGTCCCCCACCATTTAGCCGTTAATCCTGATTCAAATGCTCCAATTTCGTTGGAAGAACCGATGAAAATTCCGTTTACTGCAGAAACGCGACCGCGCATGTTGTCAGGCGTGGCAAGCTGTAGTATGGAATGTCGAATCACAACACTCACATTATCGAATGCGCCCGTCAAGAATAAGAAAAATAAAGCCAACCAGAAATTCGTCGAGAAACCAAATAGAATGGTTGAAACACCAAATCCAGCAACGGAATACAACAAAATTTTCCCGGCATTTCCAACGGGTGGTCTGTATGCGATAACTAAAGCCATAATCGCAGCACCAAAAGCGGGAGCAGCACGCAAATAGCCCAACTCAACGGGTCCGGCGTTTAACACATTCTTGGCAAAATCAGGAAGTAGGGCAACCGCTCCACCAAACAAAACCGCAAATAAATCCAAGGACAGCGCACCAAGAACGAGTTGGTTTTTCATAACGAACTTCACACCCACACTTATACTCTCCCAAATGCTTTCACCTTCATCTTTAGTTGGCGTTTCCTTCTTCGGAATAAACAATAAAGAAAACAAGGCAATGAAAATGAATACCAACGCCACACCATAAGCCGTCATGTAATCAATTGCTACCAAAAAACCAGAAATTGAGGGGCCAATAATTGATGCCAAATGCCAAATCGTGCTATTCCAAGTCGCACCGTTTCCATATAATTTCCGAGGTAAAAGTTGAGAGAGAAAAGGAGAAAGCGCAGCCGACATGAATCCGCGGATAATACCAATAATTCCTACTAAAATGAAAATTGGCAACGTTCCATAGGTTTTCAATAAACCAGTTGGCTCAATAGAAAGATACAACAAGGCAGCACTAGCCAGAATAAAAATCAAGGTGAACAAAACAATGATTTTCTTGCGATTAAATGTATCCGCAATATGACCTGAAAAGATCGAAATCAAGATGAATGGAATTGCTTCTGCTAAACCAATTAATCCAAGATCTAAAACACTTCCACTAATCGAATAAACTTGCCACCCCACAATGACACTCTGCATTTGAATGGCCATCGTAAGAAAAAATCGAAAGGTCAAAAAGAATTGATAATCCTTGATTTTTAGAACGGCAAAAGGATCGTGTTTTTCGTGACTCACAAATAAAGTGTTTGTGCGAGGTTCTTCCCAGTCATTTCCTTCGGCGCAGAGATTCCCATTCGATTTAAAATCGTTGGAGCTACATCTGCAAGAATTCCATTTTGAAGATTAACATTTTTGTCAGTCGTCACCAATACCATTGGAACAGGGTTTAAACTGTGTGCTGTATTTGGGCTTCCATCATCATTTAATGCATAGTCCGCATTTCCGTGATCTGCGATGACTAAGAATTCGTAGCCAAGTTCCTGACCTTTGTTTACAACATCTTTCAAACAAGAATCAACCGTTTCAACAGCCTTAACAATTGCCTCGTAAACACCTGTATGTCCAACCATATCGGGATTCGCGAAGTTCAAACAAACGAAATCGGGATGTTTGGTTTGCATAAAGTCAACAATACGATCTCGAACTTCCTGCGCACTCATTTCAGGTTGTAAATCGTACGTCGCAACTTTCGGCGAATTGACTAAAATGCGATCTTCCTTTTCAAAAACAGATTCCCTTCCTCCACTAAAAAAGAACGTGACGTGCGGATATTTCTCGGTTTCAGCAATGCGAACTTGCGTTTTACCGGTATTTGAAACAACCTCTCCAAGCGTATTGAACAAATTATCTTTTTCGAAAATAATGCGCATGTTTTTGAAGGTCGCATCGTAATTTGTCATCGTGCAATAATGCAAATCCAAGGGTGTCATTTCATATTCAGGAAATGCTTTTTGCGTTAATGCAATCGTAATCTCTCTAGGCCGATCTGTTCTAAAATTGAAACAAATCACCACATCTCCATTCTCAATAACTCCATTTGAATCAATGATACTTGGTTCGATGAATTCATCTGTAATTCCATTTTCATAAGATGATTCGATGGCTTCATCTGAAGAAGTATATTTAGATCCGACACCTTTGGTTAGTAAGTCGTAAGCTTTTTTCACGCGCTCCCAACGGTTATCACGATCCATTGCGTAGTAACGACCAACAACAGAGGCAACCTTGCCAGCTGAATTTTTCAAGTGATTATCCAATTCTTGAAGAAAACCCAATCCACTCTTCGGATCGCAATCACGACCATCGGTAAACGCATGAATAAACACCTTATCCAAACCATGAGCTTTTGCCATGTCACACAGCGCATACAAATGATCTTGTGAACTATGAACACCTCCTCTAGAAACAAGACCGATGAAATGAATTTTACAATTGCGCTTTTTTGCTTCTTCAAAGGCAGAAGTTAGCACCTTGTTTTTTTGAAATTCTCCGTCTCGAATTGATTTGTTTATGCGTGTAAGTTCTTGATAAACAATTCTTCCTGCCCCAATATTCAAATGTCCAACTTCAGAATTTCCCATTTGACCATCCGGAAGACCAACGTCTTCGCCGCTTGTTTTTAAAGTCGCATTCGGGTAATTATTCAAAAGGGAATCCATGAACGGAGTATTCGCATGTGCGATGGCATCTGATTTGGATCCATTTCCGATACCCCAACCATCTAAAATGATAAGGCCAAAACGATTTGTCATAAGGGCAAAGTTACTTCAAAAATGCAGCCTTTTGGCGAATTATTTTTACAAATGATTTTTCCTTGATGCAAGTGAACGAACTCTGAAACAATGTATAAACCGAGACCGCTTCCTTTAGTTTGTCGCGTTTCCTCGTTACCAGAACGATAGAATTTCGTGAAAATCGATTCTTTCTCTTCATCGGTAATTCCGGGACCAAGGTCTTCCACACCAAAATGAATTTGTTGATTTATTCGTTTTGAAAAAAGAGTAATCTCGGAATCTATCCCCGCATATTTAACTGCATTTTCAATCAAATTCGTTAAAATGGTTTCGAGCATAAATTCATCTGCCGAGACCAATACCGATTCTTCATTTTTTGCAACAATTTTCAAATTTTGGTAGCGTTTTTTAAACCGTTCCATCACTTGATTTGAAAGCTCATTGAAATTTATTTCTGTTTTTATGGGGGTCAAAGCGCGATTATCCAATCTGGATGCATTGAGAATATTATCGATTAACAATTCTAATCGTTCGTTTTCTTCCAAGGCTTTTGCGAGTAAATCTTCTTTCTTTTCATTTGGGAGCTCACGGCGCATGAGTGTTTGCAAATAAAGTTTTGTGGAAGCAATGGGCGTTTTTAACTCGTGTGTGACGGATAATAAAAAATTGGACTTACGTTGTGAAAAAGTTAATTCTTTCCGAATGGATGAACTGATTTTGAACAAACCAAAAACTAACAGCAAGAGAAAAACAGATCCTTCTCCAACAATCATTAATGTTTTACGAAAAATCATGGATTCGTTCTCCGCACTTTCTCGACTCAATTGAATCAGGTGAAAACCCCACCAAAGAAATTGAAGAATTACATAAATACTTAAAATGTAGAAAAGGATATTGGTTTGTTTTTTCATGACCAATTATTTTTGCGCATTGTCCTCTTCTCCTTCTGATTTTTTGAAAATATTTCCGACCTCACGACCGATTTTCTGAATAGTTTCGACACCGGCGAGAATTGGAGTAGCCGAGATGTCATCGTAATTTGCATAGAGTGGATCAATTTCTAAACCTGGGTAAATGAAAATCGAATCATTGTTTGGACATGCTTTTTCAATTTTGGAGGAAAAACTTTCTACACCTGGATCGTAAGAAACAGAACCAACTCGTGCAGAGCAAAAAATGATAATATCCTCTTTTGATTTATTGTAAAGCAAAAAGAAATCATCAGCATTTTCAATTTCTTTGAGTTTAGCGTTAAAATCAAGTTTGTTAGCATATCCAACTTTCATAAAACGATCAAAAGTGGAGGCCGATGAATATAATTCGATACCAATTGAAAGTTCTTTGGATAATCGAATTACCCGTTCAGTCCACAAGGAAAAAGTGGGTTCAAGTTCGGACAATGGCGGCGCAACCAAAATGATTTTGTCATAGCTTACTGAGGGTTTGTCAAGCTGACAGAAGAATATCGTTTTATCACAAGCATCCAAGAGGTGAGCGCGGTCGTCACCAACAATTCGTTTTATAATATTTGTATGGTTTCGACTATCATTTAAAATCACAATGTCGGTTACAAGTTCCTTTGAAACCCTTGAAATTCCTGATGAAAGATTGTAATCGATTGTTGCAATAGTATTGATTTTGGATTCGTGACCAGAAAAATGTTTTACTATATCTTCAAGAGACTTTCGTGATTTGCGAATCATCCGTTCAGCCTTATCGTTATTTGGGTATACACTTACCACCGATATTGGATTAATAACTTTCGGATCGGAGACGAGCAATGCGAAATCAATTAAATTTTCATTTCCATGCAATTCATTGATCGAAACCATAATATGCTTATTTCGAAGTTTGGTTTCATTTTCATCCAGATCACTGTTTTCAGAAATTTCAATTAGCATTTTCTTTCCGGCACTTTCAGTAACAAATGAAGCTGTCATACAAGTGAATAGGATTAGTAAGACTGTTCCGTTGACAATATTTATATCCAAAATCCCATTTCCTCCGTCATATCCTACCATAATAATTGCCAAGGTTGCTGCAGCATGCGATGTGCTCAGTCCAAAAATAATCTGTCGTTCAATTTTGGACATTTTAAATATAATCTGTGTAACAAAGGCAGCCAACCATTTACTGAAAATTGCAAACGAGGTTAATACAGCTGCAATCACCAAAGGCCACGTTCCTTGAAAAAAAGCGCGATAGTCAACTACCATTCCAACAAAAATTAGGAAAAATGGAATGAATAATGAATTCCCGATGAATTCTACTCGGTTCATCAAAATTGAATTGTGGGGAATCAAACGATTTAAAACCAATCCTGCGACAAACGCCCCAATAATATGTTCTACGCCTGCCATTTCGGCTAAGAATGCAGAGAAAAAAACGACTGACAAAACGAAAATATACTGGGAAGTTTTTTCACTATCCAATTTGCTGAAAAACCAACGGGCAATTCGTGGAATAATGAAGAACATTATGAATGAAAAAATACTCAGGGAAGTGATCAATCTAACCCAAAAAGCGAAATCGAGGTTTCCTTTGGAGGAACTTGAAATAATCGCCAAAATTATAAGTACCGCGGTGTCGGTTAATATTGTTCCCCCAACCGTTATAGCGACCGACGAATGTTTTGAGAGGCCATATTTGCTCACAATTGGATATGCAACTAAGGTATGCGTGGCAAACATACTTGCCGTAAGCAAACTCGCCATTGGACTCAAATGCAAGATATAATAACATATTGGATAACCCAAAAATAATGGCAAGGCAAAAGTCAGAACTCCGAAGGTAATACTCTTGTTGAGGTATTTTCTAAATTGATTCAAATCTAGTTCTAACCCCGCAATAAACATGATATATAAGAGTCCGATCGTTGAGAACAACTTAATGGATCCTTCAGATTCCATGGTTTTCTCACCAATTAAACTCAAACCATGCGGACCTATGATAACACCTGAAATAATCAAGCCTATTATTGAAGGTATTCTAACTTTCCTTAAAATTATGGGAGAAAGCAAAATAATGAAAAGCAACAATGAAAAAACCAGAACCGGATTTTTTATTGGTATGTGAAAAGCTGCAATAAAATGTTCTAAGAAATATTTCATTTACAAAGTCTTAAATTCCATATTTTTACTTCTAATTTCATCTACAATAGTCTTCAATGATTTGCTCATATTCGTGAAGCCTTTTAAACTATCATGAAAGACCAAAATGTCACCACCACGAATTTTTTTGGCCTTCTGGATGATTTCTTGCGGTGAAATATTCTTGTCAAAATCGTAAGAAATCCATGACCAAAAAACGATTTTTTTCCCTTTTGATAAGAGAGTTCTAAATTGGTTCATTGTAATTTTTCCGTATGGAGGACGAAATAATTCGGTTTCCATGAATTGATCAGCTTGGTTAACAGAATCAATATACGCGTTTAAGCTCGATTTTGTTCCACATTCATGATTCATCGTATGATTTCCAATTCGATGGCCGTCAGCAAGCAGTTGGGTAACAATTTCAGGATTTTGTTGAACGTTTTTACCAATCAAAAAGAAGGTCGCTTTTATTTTCTCCTCTTTTAAAAAATTCAAAACCCAGGGTGTCACTTCGGGTGTTGGTCCATCATCAAAAGTTAAATAAACAGCTGAATTGTCATCACCTTTCCATTGGCCAGCAGAAAACAGTAGTCTTGCAATAAGTGGCGAACGGAAAAAGCGCATTCTAGCGAATTGTATCAGATGTTGTATCTTCTTTAATTAGATTTTCAAGATCCATCGCATCAGGTTCACTATTATTCGGAGCTTGATTACCAGATGATTTCAGAAAACCATAATGCTCTCCCATTGCGCCTAAATTCACTTGTAGTCCAGAAATCATTGACATAAAGTAGGTACCACCTTCGATACTTGAAGCACTTTCCCCAGCATCACTTGCTTCTTGTTGTAATTCGTTGTAAACCCTCGGCATAACACCTTGATAAACATGATTAATAAGTTTATATAGTCGTTTTGCAAGTTTGCCATTTTTACCTCCGTATTCTGAATCGTTAGCAATAACATACATTTTGAAACATCCATCCAACGCCGCATAAAGATCTTCGGCATTTTCTGGATTTCCTGTATATATTGCATCGCTATGTTCGAAGTAATTGAAAATAGTTTCGTAATTATCGGCTAATTTCATACCCAGGCTTGTCGCTTTTTCTTTTTTGCCTGCCATAAAATAAAGCTGAACATATTCATGTAAACAACCACTTGTTTTAGCTTTTACATCTTGACCTTGATACATGAAATTGGTGTGTGCCGAATTAATTTTTAAGGAATTCATTGGGTCAATTTGATTTACTTCTCCAAAATCCAATACATTTTCGAGTGGCATCAACTCCAAAGATTTATCCAATAACTCGCTTGCTCCTTTTTTGTCTCCTTTATTTAAGAGTTGTTCAGCAAGTAAAAGGAAATTAACCCGATATTGTTGTGTATGTCTACGCGCATAATAATCAGTTAAGACATTTGGATTATTCATTGCACCATATTCATAGGTTTTCAATAAGTTTTTCTTCATTTTAGATAAGTTGAAGAATATAGGCTCCTCTTTAATTGGGCTTAATTCATAAGCCATACCAACTTGTTTAACATATCCTGCACTTAACAAAGCGATTGAAAACGAAGAACCTCGACTACTTGAGAAATAAATTCCTCTTTTCCAGTCATTGTTTGCAACGATATCCATCATCATAACCTCGTCTCGAGCTAAGTATCGATCACGCTCACTATTGAATTCGAAAACAATTTTTTCAGGACAAGCAGCTACTTCATTTTTTGAAATAACGCCTGCCTTCAAAGCATTTTGTTTAAAAACCTTGAGGGCAAAACGACTTGATGGAAAGAAGCTAAAACGATTGCCTTCATTGAAAACCATGTTATTATCATCACGAACAAAAGCCATTGCCTCTTTGAAATCAACTGAAGACCAAGGATTTTCAAATTGCTCTAACAAGGTTTGAAGTTCATTTGCTGCTCCTTCTTCAAATTTCACACTTCCGTTTTGAACTCCTTTAAATAAAGCGATCGTTCCATAGTATTTTTTTAACACACTTTCGCTTAGATTTCTATCATCTGTGTTAATCAAATACGAAATACCTTTAACAGCATTCGGCTCTGTCGTTGAAATTTTTGAAACAATTGCACCTATTTTGGAATTAAAGTACATTAAGGCTTGTTTGGCCTCGGTTTTATTCCCTTTTACGCGCATATCAACAACTTTTTTGATGATTTCGTCGCTTGCATTCATGGATAAGAGCTCGATCAATGACAAGAAATAAATTTGGTCTGTGTTACCAGCATACATTAATATTTGATCTTCTCTGAACTTAATAGGCAGTGGATCTGACTCGTAAGCTCGCATTTTCATTTGATTTGTATACCAATCCGTTCCCATCAAAGAGAGGTTACATACGCGGACATCGGTTCTGATTCCTTCAACCTCTTGTAAATACCAAAGCGGGAATGTGTCGTTGTCGCCATTTGTAAAAATGATTCCGTTTTTCTCACAAGATTGAAGGTAGTTGTAAGCAAGATCCCGAGCAGATGTTTTCCCACTTCTATCATGATCATCCCATCCTTGAGCCCCCATAAGAATAGGAACTATTGCGCCTAACGCAGTCGCAATTATTGCACTCGTATTTGCGTTTTTGATCTTGTTTAAGACAAAATCATAAATGGCATAAACACCAATTCCTATCCACATGGCGAAGAAATAGAATGAACCCGCGTAAGCGTAGTCTCGTTCCCTTGGCTCAAATGGTTTTTGATTTAAATAAACAAGAATTGCTATCCCCGTAAATAAAAAGGCTAGGAAAAGCACAAACGCATCTTTTGGCGCACGATAAATATGAAAAATTAAACCCACCAAAGCTAAAATCAATGGTAACATGTAGAATTTATTATGTGAAGCATTGTTCGTAGTATAATGCGGAGCGAATTCCTGGCTTCCCAATCGTGCCTCATCGATGAAATTGATTCCAGAAATCCAGTTTCCACGCATATTATCGCCATGGCCTTGAATATCATTCTGTCGTCCAGAAAAATTCCACATAAAATAGCGGATATACATCCAATTTACCTGATATCTGAAGAAATAGGTTAGGTTTTCTCCAAATGTTGGTAGTCGTTTTCCGTCACGACCAATTTCTGTTCCTTTGTCTTCATTCGCGTCGTAGCCCGACCAATTTTCATAACCTTGTTGGTGAAGTGCGTTTCCTTCGGAATGCATTCTTGGGAAAAATGTACCTTGAGAGTATGTCGCCACTGCCTGCTTTCTGATTGAAGCGTTACTTTCGTAGTATTTTTCCTCAATTGTATATGCCCCACCATTTTCATTTATCCATTTTTCAGCATCCGTTTTTTTTGTAAAAGCTTTAACTTCAGTATCATTTTCAATGACAACATAACGACGCAAATAATAGGCAGAAAGGTCCTTCCATCCCTCACGACTTAATAATTGTGGTCCTTCAGCGGTCATTTCTTCTCCATTTCGTAATGAGTTCCAATAGTTTCCATAAAGAATTGGCGCAGATCCATATTGCTCCCGCTTAAGGTAGGAGTGAAGGGTTACAAGATTTTCAGGGTCGTTTTCATCTAATGGTGTATTCGCGTTTGATCGAATAACGATTACAGCAAATGAACCGTATCCGATTAAAAGAAATATCAATCCCATCATGGCATTATAAAGGATTGTTTTTTGAAGTTTTTGAGCGTAATAAACACCAATAATACAAAGTCCAATCAATAATAAAAAGAAAAAGATAGTACCCGTAAAAAATGGTAATCCGAAACTATTTACAAAAGCCACCTCAAAACTAGATGCCATTGAAACAGATCCTGGGATAATTCCTTCTTGAATAAAGCCAAGGGTGAATACAGAAATAATTCCGCAAATAAGTATTCCTTTAACATTTACTTCTGGTTTCACACGGAAATAAATCATATATCCAATCGCAGGAACAACCAATATTCCCAATAAGTGAACTCCAATTGCTAGGCCAAGTAGAAACAGAATCAACAAGAGCCAACGGTTGGGATTAGCAGTTAGAGATAATTGACCATTCTGAACTTCAGCCATTTCCTCATCCCATTTCAAGATAGCCCAAAAAATAATTGCAGTGAAAAGAGAGGCCATCGCATATACCTCACCTTCAACTGCTGAGAACCAAAAAGAATCAGAAAAAGTGTAAGCTAATGAGCCAATTGCCGCACCTGAAAATATTGCGATTTGATCACCACTAGAAAGAGATTTTGTCCTATTTAGTGCAATTTTTTTAAGCAACATTGTCAACGACCAAAACATAAATAGAATGGTAAACGAACTTGATAAAGCCGACAAAGCATTTATCCAAACGGCTACCCCTTCAGGAGCAGCAAAGAATGAAAACAATCTTCCCAGAATCATAAACAAGGGAGCTCCTGGTGGGTGTCCAACTTCAAGTTTGTAGGCGGCAGTAATATACTCACCACAATCCCATAAACTTGCAGTGTCTTCAATTGTCATTAAATATACAGTGGTGGCGATTGCAAAAACCACCCAGCCTATAATTTTATTTAACTTGTCGTAACCCATTTTGAGTTCTATTTTTCGTTTATAACTTTTGCGAAATTAAAAAAATAATAGCACATTAATTGAGACTTTGTCAGTCAAAAAAATATCTGTGTTTTGAACTAATCAAAAAAATGTTATTAAATTTGCATTCGATTTTGATAGCGATCAAAATTTTTAATGACCCATGGTGTAACTGGCAACACGTCTGATTTTGGTTCAGAAGAGTCTAGGTTCGAGCCCTAGTGGGTCAACAAAAAGGAGCTATTAAGCTCCTTTTTTGCGTTAAATACCCCCATATTTTACCAAAACGCGCAAAATTCACACAGCTTAAATCCCTAAAACACCCAAAAAACACCATTAAACTAGTTTTAAAATTACAACAGAAAGTTAACATGAAATTTGTTGTAATTTTGTTCACTTTTGCTTTGTATCCCTTATTAAACCTACAAAACAAAAAATTCCGTTTTACCCGTTGATGGGGTCATAATAGTATGATTTGCACTGAAAAAATTACAACATCATGTACGATTCAGTTCATTCAACAATGCGACTATTATTTTGGATTAACAGCAACAGAAAGCAAAAAAGCGGTAAATATCCAATATACGTTCGAATTACCGTCGATGGAATTCGAGTAGAACTATCATTAGCAAGAACAGTACCGCCAGAATTTTGGGACAATAAAACACAAACCGTAAAACCCAAGTACGAAGAAGCCGCAGTCATAAACTCCTTTTTAGCAATGGTAAAAGGAAAACTAATGACCATTTACAACCAAACTATCGCCTGTAACGAGCAAGTCACAGCAGCAATTATGCGCGATAAGTACCTCGGTAAAGACCCCAATAACCAACGTAAAACACTCACCGAAGCATTTGAGTACCACAACCTAAAAATGAAAGAAATGGTTGAAATAGGAAAAATCGAACGGAAGACGTTGTTACGCTACCAATCAACACACGCCAAGCTACTTTACTTTATGAAAACCAACAAAGGATTGAACGACATACCATTAGACAAAGTCCGACTCTCCTTCATCACAGAATTTGAACATTACCTCGTCACGAAGGAAAAACTGCAAAACAACACCATCCATAAAATTATTAAGATCGTAAAAAAAGTTTTCAACATGGCAGTAACCCTTGACTGGATTCCATCACATCCATTAAACGGATTCAAAACAAGCTATCGCAATCCCGTTCGACAAGTTTTAACCCAAGAAGAACTAAACATCCTAATCAACAAAGAATTTCAAATCGCCCGTTTAGAAGAAGTAAGAGACGTATTCATATTCTGTTGCTTCACCGGATTTGCTTACAGCGACATCTACAACTTTGCCAAAGGAGAAGAAGAAATCGGAATTGACGGAAATATGTGGTTATGCACAGAGCGACAAAAAACAGGAGTGAGTGAACGAGTGCCCTTGTTGCCAATTGCATTAAGAATTTTAGAAAAATACAAAGACCACGAATATTGCATTCGAAACAATAAACTCTTGCCAGTAAACTCCAATCAGCGCTACAACGCCTATTTACAAGAAATTGCAACCATTTGTGGAATAAAAAAGAAGCTAACCACGCACATTGCCCGACATACCTTTGCCACAACCGTAACATTAGCCAATGGTGTTCCAATCGAAACAGTGAGCGCAATGCTCGGACATACCAGTATAAAGACCACACAGATTTATGCCAAAGTATTAGAGAAAAAAGTCAGTGAGGATATGAGTATGCTTAAAAATAAATTATTTGGTAATCAAAATGACTTTCTTGAAATTAAAAAAGCCGAATAAAATCAAGTATAAATACTGATTTATTTACGGGTATACACTTAAAAAACGCACCAATTTGAAACACAATTTAGAACATGCGTATGCACGAAAAAAGAAGTTTTCTTAGCCATGCAAGTCACCGTCGATGTTCAAATGGAATTTAGCGCTTGGCATATTGAGCTGAAGCAAAATGATACATTCGATTTTTATTGTAAGAAATTGGAAGAAAAATTTGAACTTGCCAACCTCATAGAAATTCATGAAGTAAAGCAAAGAAAAAATGGCTTGGAATTTCTCTCTATTGGTCGAATTACCCAAGCTCACCCGGCTTTCGAACAATATAAAAATAAAACATGCAATTTAGTAGAAAATTGGCAAGATGATCCACTTTCAAAATTAATAGCCGAAACAATTGGAATTGACTCAAATAACATCGAAAATATTACTCATTTGCCCGGTAAAAATCATCGTATATGTTTGATTCAACTAAAAACAAAGTGGAGTAAACTTGCCTTGGGTGAACTAAAGTTTGCCTTTTTATACATTAGTTTGAAATCACATTTGGAAAATACACTGACCAGAATAAAACAACATTTTTTCAAAGGAGAATTACCTGAAACAATGCGACAATGGATATCTGAGTTACAGTTGTCTCTTTTAAATGAAGCAATAGATTTATTAAATGTGGGAAGGGAGGGAATTCCCGAAAACGCCAATTTTATAAAGAAAAATTATTCAACGCAAGAATTCAAAGCACTAACCCTTTTCTTTCTGAATCAAGCCATTTTAGACATTAAACGAAAATACGGTCATCATTTTTCAGACGAAGTTAACGAATACATGAGGCACTACCATTTAACCATTGGTGAACTTCAAACCTGCATTCAAACCGTGAAAGAAATAATTTCCTCATTCAATGACCAAGACCTGAAGAACATGATACTCGAGCAGATAGAAGTAATTGAATCTTCGAATACGGGCTTAGTTTCCTCACTTCACGAATACAATTATGCCAAAATCCTAATGTTTGAATTGACAAATAACATTAAAAATTTAAGCGACATCAATTCATTGGGCAACCAAATTTCAGAAACACTCTTACTCCTGAATTTCAATCACACAAGCTTCATAGCTTGGAGAGTCAAAAAACTTCGTGATGAAATGAAGAATTTAAACAATCAATTAGAATTAAGACAATGGCTTTTAAGAGAACAAAAGAAAATAAAGCAACAATTTCCATTAATCAAAATTGCTTTCCGACCAAATTTTCCATCCGCTTCCGAATTACTATCCAAGTGGATAAACGAGGAATTAGCATATATGGATGGAATACATTCCTCCAATCCGGAAGAAACAATTCACGTAGCACAAAATAGCAATAACCAAAAACTAACTACTTATCTTAATGTACCCCAATTAGCTTTGTTTGCTGCCTTGATGGCGGAAGAAGGTGTTATTGAAAATAAAAACAAAACCCAAGTATTTACAACCTTTTCAAACACATTCCGAACAGTGAATCAAGAAAACATTGCTGTAACTAGCTTGCGCAACAACTACTATGATAAAGACCCTAAAAATATTGAAGTACTGAAAACAAAACTCATTCAAATGATTAATCGCTTGAATCGGAATCTGAATTCAAATGAGACCTTTTAAATGCATCGATTTCCAACAACAAATGAACAGAAAACCCCGACATACCGACCAATTCATCTTCCGACAACTGAATAAGCTCCATCAAAGTTTGAATACCGTGGATATGCATAAAAAGAAGAAGTTCAGAACTGCCGGAGGAGTTATTACTTATATTTTCCATCGCATGATTAATTCTTAAAAAGTAGCGTGGTCATCAATTTGCAGGTAATCCAGAACCGCCAAGCTCTACCCCCATGCAAACTGTGCCCACGCCATGCGAGGACGACCTGCTTGTCTTTTAGGGGGTTCTTTAAATTGGCGGTTTCGATTACCCAAAAAAAGCGTGTCGCTACTTTTCTTTTTAACTACAATCAAAACTACTCATTTTTAACTATTTCCGAGTGTAATTCAACTGATTTATCCAGAAAAATCGCTGAATTTTCCTGAGAACTATCCGTTTTTTCATTACACCAAAAACCCAACATTTACTGCACCTTCAGCCCGGGTTGCACAACCCCTTGCAACCCCCTTAACCTATTTTTTTCAATTCTATTTGCAGTGAATTTAAAATCAAAATTATGGCAGCTACAATTGTTACCGTAGAAGACCTAATTGCTTTCAAGCAAGAACTTCTGCATGAATTTAAAAACCTATTAAATCAGGAACGACAGAAAGAAAATGAAACCAATCAAAACCGAAAGGAAGAAAAGTGTTGGTTAAAGTCCAACCAGGTGCAACGCATGTTGGCCATTTCGCCCAGCACCCTTCAAAACCTCCGTTTAACAGGTAAAATACCGTACACTAAAATTGGCGGAGTAATCTTTTATCCCAAAGAAGACATTCATCAGTTATTGGAATCACGCGTTCGTAATCGACTGCAACATGGCTAAAAGATCGTTTAAGATCAATTACATCCTGCATTTGAATCGTGTGAGTCAAATGATTACCGAGGATAGACGCCTGAAATCGTGGCATGTCAGTTTGTATTATGCGCTCTTTCACATGTGGAATGCGGCTAATTTCAATAATCCAATCATGGTTAATCGAAGTGAATTAGCAAAAGCAGCAAAATTAGGTTCTTTCAATACCTATCACAAAGGCATGCACCAACTGGAGGAATGGAAATACATTATCTATGAACCTTCACACAGTCAATTCGTGCCTAGCGTTGTCCACATGTGCATATTTGATACAACTCATTATACAACTGAAAGTACAACAGGCGATTCAACAAGCACCACAACCGATAAACAACAGATGAGTCCTTTAAATAAAAGAATTAAAACAACTAAAAAAGAAGAATTTATTACTAAAAACACAGAAAGCAAATCAACTTTTGACCCACCCAAATTGGAAGAAGTTTTGGATTTTTTTAAAGAAAACAATTCCGTTAAAAGGGAAGCAGAATTGTTTTTCCTCCATTACGAATCCATCGGTTGGAAATCCGGAAAAAATTACATTCACAACTGGATGGCGCTCGCAAAAAAATGGATCATGAATCATTCAGTTGAAAACGAAACAAAACAACTTGGAAAGCAAGCATTGAACAGACTCATTGTTTCCCCTTCCATTGACCACAAAACAGCCTATTGAAAAAAAAGACCATGAGTAATTTACCATTTATCATTAAAGACAATGTCCGAAATTACACCTTCGCCGACTGCCTCAAACACATTACCAAACTTGGAAAATCCCGATTTGGACAAAAATTTGAATTACACGAATGCGACCACAGCATCCTGTACAAACTCATTTGTTACGCCATACGAGATGAAGAGCAATGCAATAGTTTAGGCATTGACATCCACAAAGGAATCATATTGGCAGGACCTGTGGGTTGTGGGAAATCAGCATTCATGAACCTCATCAATGAATTCAATTATCCCGATTGGCGATACAAAATTCTCTCCACAAAAGAAGTAGCCGTTTTTTACAACTTGGAAGGATACAAATACATCAACAACATTGCCGACCAATACACCCATTATTGCTTCGATGATTTAGGAGTTGAACCCTTCCTCAAACACATGGGCAACGAATGCAACACCATGGAATTCATTCTCTTCAAGCGCTACGACCTTTACAAAACACAGGGAATTCTCACCCACATCACCACCAACCTCAATGCCGACCAAGTAGAATCCATTTACGGCACCCGTATCCGCTCCCGAATGCGTGAAATGTTCAACCTCATCGCCTTCTCATCCGATACCCCCGACAAACGAAAATAAAACCTTTTCCTTCTCCCCATTACTGTCTGACGTGGCAGAAGGGGAGACAGAGTTCTAATCCTTCTCCCCTTGCCTGTCTGCCGTGGCAGAAGGGGAGATACAGAGGGGTGACAATTTCCCCGTGCCTGTTTGCCGAAGTAAAAGGTAGATTAAGAGGGGTGACAACCTCCCAAAATAAAATTAACCAAATAAAAAATCAACTTATGAAAATCAAAAACCTCATCCAATTCCCATTAACCAAAGCCCAGTACTACCCGGAAGCACATCCGAAGAAACAAATTGTGTTACATCACACCGTCAGTGGTCCAAACGCCAAAAACGTCATTAGCGGTTGGGGCTACACCCCTGTTCGGGTAGCAACAGCTTTTGTAATCGATGGAGACGGCATCATCTACCAATGTTTCAGTTCAGCCCATTGGGCGCACCACCTCGGAACACACAACCGCAACAACACCCAGTTGAACCAACAATCCATTGGCATTGAAATCTGTAATTGGGGCGCCTTAATCGAAAAAGGCGGACGTTATTTTTCCACCTTCAACCGCGAAGTACCAAAAGAAGAAGTCATCGACTACGGTATGCAATGGCGCGGACACCGCTATTTCCACAAGTACAAAGAAGTCCAACTCCAATCCCTCAAAACCCTCCTTGAATACCTCTGCGAGAAATACACCATTCCCAACACCTACCAATCCGACATGTGGAAACTCAACACCCAAGCCCTCGACGGCACCCCGGGCATCTGGACACACGTCTCCTTCCGTGCCGACAAATCCGATTGCCATCCGCAGTTAAGTTTGATTAAGTTGTTGAAGTCATTTAGTGAAGTGAGATTATAGAAAATATTTAGTTTTTCAGTGCGATTATTACCATTTTTTGGTATATTGCGCTACGAAAAACTAAAAAATGACCGTTACGGAGTACATTAAACAAATTCAGAGTTACGAAGAATTTTCATTTTCTTGGGATGAGATTCTAGAAAATTGCAAAGCACCAGTACCAACAATAAGGAAAGAATTAATAAGGTTAACAGAAAAGAATGAAGTGTTAAATCTTCGTCATGGATTTTATATCATCATTCCTCCTCGGTATCAAAACCTCATGAAACTGCCTATTCATCTTTACGTTGAAAAACTTTTTACAGTATTAAATAAAGAATACTATGTTGGTCTGTTTTCGGCTGCTTCCGTTTATGGGGCTTCACATCAGAAAATTCAACAAGATTATATACTTACTGTTCCACCAGCTTTGAGGGATATTGACAAAGGGAAAAATAAGCTACGATTTATCAAAACAGAAAATTGGCCAGAAGGAAATATAATTGAAAAAAAATCAGAAGCTGGGAACTATAAAATATCATCCCCCGCGCTAACTGCTGTTGACCTGGTACAACATCATTCAAAAATAGGAGGTTTGAATAGAATTCTAGCAAATATTGAGGAGCTCTCACAAGAGATAACCAAAGATGATTTAATGCAATTATTATCGTGGTACCCTCATAAAAGTTCACTTCAACGATTCGGATTTTTGATAGATTATTTAGAAATAAACAACTTCATTTCAGATGAAATCTTCAACAAATTAAAAGAAGACGCTTTTTATTCAATTCTACTATCTCCGAAAAAAGGTATTAAAGCGGGGAAAACAGGAAACAGATGGAAAGTAGATGTTAACATTAAACTTGAAAACGACCTATGATTCCTAGACCTAACATTGCCCGATGGAAAGAATTTGCACCATGGAGCTCCTTCGATCAGATTGAACAAGATTTAATTATTAGCAGAACGCTCGTTGAAATTTTTTCTGACAAATTTTTAAATGATAATTTAGCATTTAGGGGAGGTACAGCTTTGCATAAACTCTATTTGAATCCCGCTCCTCGTTATTCGGAGGATATTGATTTGGTTCAAATAAAACCAGGTCCAATAAAACCAATCATGGAGAAGATTAATGAAGTGATTACATTTTTTGAAGAACCAAGAAAAACCGATGTTCGTGGACATGGCCCCAAAATGTACTACCGCTTCAATTCAGAATATGAAAACATCCGAATGAGACTTAAAATTGAAATAAATAGCAAAGAGCACTTCAATGTACTTGATTGGGTGAATTTTCCATTTGACGTTAAAAATGAATGGTTCACAGGTAGTGCAAGTATCAAGACATATAATATAAATGAGCTTCTCGGTACAAAATTGAGAGCTCTCTATCAACGTTCAAAAGGGCGTGATTTGTTTGATCTCGATTACTCAAGATTAAATGAAAAAATTGAAATAGATCAAATCATTGAAAGTTTCAACGAATACATGAAGTTTTCTACTGGTCACATTCCAACTCGCCGACAATTTGAATTGAACATAGAAGAAAAAGAAAACGACCCTAATTTTACAGGAGATATGGAAGCACTCTTGCGCCCAGGTATTGAATATGACCAACAAACTGCATTTGAATGGTTAAAGAATGACGTAATTTCAAGATTGAGATAAAACAAAACATTTTCTAAAAAACACACCATTCCCAACACCTACCAACCCGACATGTGGAAACTCAACACCCAAGCCCTCGATGGAACCCCCGGCATCTGGACACACGTCTCCTTCCGTGCCGATAAATCCGATTGCCATCCGCAGTTAAGTTTGATTAAGTTGTTGAAGAGTTTGAGTGAGGAAAGGTGAAAGAAGCTAAAACATATTAAAACAATTTGTCCAGTTTATTATTTAAAAAACAGGACATTTTTACTACCTTTGCTTCTGATATTAAATAGTGAAAACAACTGAATACATAGCAATTACAATTGATAGATTTCCGAAAGGATACATTTTCACCTATGATGATTTTACAAGCAAGGTGAATCAGAAACAAGCAGTCATTAAAGCACTTAATAGAATGGCTACAGCTGGTAAAATTGCAAAACTTTCAAAGGGTAAATATTATAAACCGGAAACAACGCCTTTTGGGAAATTACTACCAAGCCAAAAACAAGTTGTAAAAGACTTAATTGAAGATAACGGAAAAACAGTTGGTTATCTGACAGGTTATAGTATCTATAATAAATTAGGTCTTACAACACAAGTAAGCAATACGATTCAAATAGGGAAAAACCAAGTTAGACCAAGATTCAAAAGAGACACCTATACTATTTCTTTTATCAAACAAAAAAATACCATTACTAAAGAGAGTATCCCTATGTTGCAAATTTTGGATGCTATTCGATACATCAAAAAGATACCGGATTCGAATCCAAGAAATTCATGCTTGCGTTTTTTGCAGATGATAAAAGAACTCAAAGAGAAAGAGATTTCATTACTCATGCGCTTAGCCATGAAATATCCACCTGCCACAAGAGCTTTACTTGGTGCTATGTTGGACGAGAATAAAACCACATCCACAGAGACACTATACGATTCATTAAATCCTTTCACAAAATATAAATTGACTGGTGTTTCATCTGTATTATCTAATACTGAAAAATGGAATTTAATATGAACTTGCACCAAGAATCCAAATTATTCTCAGATACACTCAGAGCCACCGCACAACACTTGGGTATCAGATTTGAATTTGTTGAAAAAGACTATTGGATTACCCTAGTGTTAAAGGAACTATCCAGAAGTAAATTCAGTGAAAGTTCCGTTTTCAAAGGTGGAACATCCTTATCAAAAGGACACAACTTAATCGATCGTTTTTCGGAAGATGTTGATTTGGCAATTATAGATGATGAAAACAAATCAGGGAACGAGATAAAAACAATCATCCGAACGCTTGAAAAAGAAATAACAAGTTCTTTAACGGAAAGACCAACCTCAGGGGTAACAAGCAAAGGATCACGCTTTCGAAAGTCAGTTTTTGAATACCCTACATTGGAAAATAGTAATTCAGCTAATACTATTATCGTTGAAATCAACTCATTCGCAAATCCTTTTCCGTATGAAAAACTATCGATTTCAAGCATGGTGCATGATTTCTTAATTGCCTCTGGGAATTCGGATTACATCGATAGATTTGGACTACAGTCTTTTGATATCAATGTGCTAAGTAAAGAGCAAACATTGCTAGAAAAACTCGTTTCCTTAATACGTTTTTCTTTTGATTCAAATCCTGTTGAAAGTACTGCTCAAAAAATCAGACATTTTTATGATATACACTATTTACTAAAGAATCCGCAATGTGCAGAATTCGTTGAATCTAAATCATTCCAAATCCGATTCGAAGAAATTCTTCAACATGATAGAGACATTTTTGATGAACCATTAAACTGGCAACAAAAAAAACTTATCGAATCACCTTTAATATCAGACTTTGACAGCCAATGGATAAAATTAAAGAGCACCTATTTATCAGAACTGACTGCATATGCTTATCGACCAATTCCTTTTGAAGGGGATGTTGCAGAATCTTTCAAAAAACTAATAAAGAGAATTTAAAACAAACTAGTTTGTCCAGTTTTTTAAACAATAAACTTGACATTTTAATCATTTACAAAAAAACCAATCCAATTCCCGAAGTTGGCTTTTCAAGCAGCACCTTATTCATACATCCTCCTCTCTCCACTCTCAACCCTCAACAATAATCTGCAATCCGTAATCTGCCAATCTGCAATCAACCAACCCTCAACAATAATCTGCAATATGTAATCCGCCAATCTGCAATCAACCAACCCTCCACTCTCCATTTTCAATTCTACATTCTCCATTCCTAACTCTCAACCCTTAACTCTCAACCCTTAATTCTTAACCCTCAACCCTCCAATCTCCATTTTCAATTCTACATTTTCCATTCTACATTTTACATTCTCCTCTCCCCACCCTACACTTTTAACTCTTAACCCTTAACTCTCCACCCTCAACAATAATCCGCAATCCGTAATCCGCCAATCTGCAATCAACCAACCCTCCACTCTCCATTTTCAATTCTACATTCTCCATTCCTAACTCTCAACCCTTAACTCTCAACCCTTAATTCTTAACCCTCAACCCTCCAATCTCCATTTT
>CANMHB010000013.1 GCA_947497485.1 Flavobacteriales bacterium | reverse complement strand
ATCATTTTTTGGTAGCGTTGGTCAGCATTTAATGATGCTAAGTCATTGGCTCTTAATGTTGCTAATGAAATAGACTTTTCAAACATTAATAAAAAAAAGTTTTTGAAAATTTCGCTTTTGTCTACAAGTTGTTTTGCATTTACGAAAGAAATTTTCAATAATTCACAATCCGTAATAGACTCTACATTTTCTGTCGCTTTGGTCTGATTTATCAATGATGAGAATGATGCAATGAAACCATTTTGCGAACACAAAAAAGTTGTTTGTTCTTCTCCGTTTTGGTCATAGTAAAATAGTCGCATAAAACCCGAATTTATGAAATACAAGTATTCTGGAATTTTATCTTGTTCTTCTAAAATTGAATTTCTTGTCGAATTTATAGGTATAAAAAACTGACTAATATATTCGTTGTCTTCAAGATTTGGTTTCCCTGTTTTTGAAATCTCGGCTAATAAATTGTCGAAGTATTTAGTTGTCATCTTAATTTTTAGTGTGGGCTGTTAGGGTTGCAGATAACTCTCTTATACACGCAACAAACCTACCCAAAGCCATCCAATTCAGATGAATAAGCGAAGGTTTATTTCGCTTAGCTAAAACTAATAAAAAATCATAATGAAATAAAAAGATTTATGCTTTTTGTATAACTACTATGGTATTATTGAATTAAATTTTAAAATCCTAGATTCCCAAAAACCACTTTTTCACCAGATCAATCAACCGAAAAAAATTAAATGCTTACTTTTAGCCATGGCATTTTTTTATAACTTGAGCTAAAACCTGAATAAAAAACTGGTGTTATAAATTCGATAAAACGAAAGATCATTGGACTCTCCCATACAAATCATAATGATCTGCGGAGGTAATTAGAATATTTTCGAAATCGCCAAGACGAATATAGGATTCGGATTTTTTGACTAACACTTCATTATCAACTTCTGGAGAATCAAACTCAGTGCGACCAATGAAATAATCTCCCTCCACACGATCGAAAAGCACTTTAAACGTCTTTCCAATTTTCTGCTGGTTCAAGTCATAACTTATGCCTGATTGCAAATCCATAATCATATCAGCACGTTTCTTCTTCAGTTTTGCACTAACATCATCCTTGAAATTAAAGGCATGTGTGTTTTCCTCGTGCGAGTAGGCAAAAATTCCTAAACGATCGAATCGGCTTCGCTCAACCCAATCATACATTTCTTGAAAATCTGCCTCCGTTTCACCAGGATAACCAGCAATTAATGTCGTTCTCAAGGCTATATCTGGCACTTTTGATCTTATTTGCGCGATTAATTCTTCCGTTTTCTCGCGTGTAATTCCACGGCGCATTGCTTGCAGAACTTTCGTTGAACCATGTTGCAAAGGCATGTCTAAATACTTGCAGACATTCGAACGTTCATTCATAACATCCAAAACATCCATCGGAAATCCACTCGGGAAAGCGTAATGCAGTCGAATCCATTCAATTCCATCAACATCTGAAAGTCGTTTTATTAAATCTGATAGCGCTCGTTTCTTGTATAAATCCAGGCCGTAATAGGTTAAGTCCTGTGCGATTAACATCAATTCTTTAACGCCTTTGGCAGCAAGACCTTTCGCTTGGATTACCAAATCATCGATGGGTGTCGAAACATGTTTTCCACGCATCAGAGGAATCGCACAAAAGGAACAAGGACGATCGCAACCTTCAGCGATTTTAAAATACGCATAGTGATTTGGAGTTGTAAGAAGTCGCTCACCAACTAGTTCATGTTTGTAATCTGCTTTTAATGTTTTCAGCAGTCGCGGTAAATCCCTAGTTCCAAAATAAGCATCAACTTCCGGGATTTCCTTTTCCAAATCGTCTTTATAGCGTTCAGAAAGACAACCTGTAACATAAACTTTGTCAACTAAACCTTCCGCTTTTGCTTCCGCATAACGAATAATTGTATCAATTGATTCTTGTTTCGCATTGTCGATAAAACCACACGTGTTTATGATTACAATTTCTGCATCATCATCCATTGATTCATGTTCGACATCGAAGTTATTGGCCTTCAACTGTGCCATCATAACTTCGGAATCAAATGTGTTTTTTGAACAACCAAGCGTAACAACGTTAACTTTATTCTTCTTTAGCGTTTTAGTTTTCATGAAGTGCAAAATTACATTACTTTCGTTTAACTTTAAATTTTAGCTTATGAACGGCCTAATTAAAGGAATTTTTATTCTATCAGCAATCACAATTTCATTTTCATCTTGTTCCAAGAAAAGTGTTTTTATTCCAACTGGAAAACCACTTGAGACAATTGATTTTGCAGCAAAAATTGGCACATTACCAGAATCCGATCCTTACGTAATTAAAAATGTTTTCATCGATGCCAACTTACTTTATTTAACTGTGCAATACGATGGTTCTTGCAACGGAAAAGATGTTGTCGAATTAATTGGGAGCGAGGCGCTTTCACAAACTGAAATTCCACAAAGGCAAGTTAAACTAGGAATTCGAGCAAGTGATCCGAATTGCAAAGAATTCCGAAATCAAACATTCATTATCAATATCCGCGAGCTAACTGGATTGAAAGAGCGAGATTTCGAAACAGACTTACAAATTATTGGTTGGCGAACTAAAATTCGGTATGTTTTCGTTCCTTGAATGCGATTTTCAATAATTCTTTACTTTATGATGTTCAAAATTATACCTTGTTCATAGTAATTTGACTTCTAGCTTTCTTTATTTTTACAAAAACCAATAGAGAATGCTTGATTTTAAAATCCTAATTCCGCTTATCTTGATTGTTTATTTCGTTGCGCTATTTATAGTAGCACGAGTTACTTCAAAAAATGCGAATTCTGCATCATTTTACGCAGGAAACAAGCAAAGTCCTTGGTATTTAGTGGCTTTCGGAATGATTGGAACATCACTTTCGGGAGTAACTTTCGTTTCGGTTCCAGGTTCCGTTGGAGCGAATGGTTGGAGTTATTATCAGCTGGTCATTGGTTTTTTCTTGGGGTATTTTGCTGTTGCTTATATTCTTCTTCCGCTTTATTACAGATATAATCTTACTTCAATCTATACGTATTTAAGTCATCGCCTTGGATTTAGTGCTTATCAATGGGGAGCAGGGTATTTTATTTTATCGCGAACACTTGGTGCTACAGTTCGACTTTACCTCGTAATAAACGTAATGCAAACCTTTGTTTTCGAGGAAATTGGAATTCCGTTTTGGTTAACAACTTTGGTCATTATGCTGATGATCATTGCTTACACATTGAAAGGAGGTGTGAAGACAATCGTTTGGACTGACACGCTTCAAACAACGTTTATGCTATTAGCTTTGGTTGTTTGTATTTTCGCGATCCAAAGTGCCTTACATCTCGATTGGTCGAGTATTTGGAACAATATGAAAGATCAAGGAATGACAAAGCTTTGGGAGACTGATGTCAACAAGAAGAGTTATTTTCTTAAACATATCCTAGGTGGTGCTTTCATTACAATTGCTATGACTGGTCTTGATCAAGAAATGATGCAAAAAAACATCAGTGTAAAAACGTTGAAAGACGCTCAAAAAAACATGGTGACTTTTAGTTTTGTGTTACTCCTAGTAAATGCTTTATTCATGTTCCTTGGTGGACTTTTATATTTGTATGCAAACAAAAATGGATGGCAATACGCCCCTGATGATGTTTTTCCTTCAATCGTTCAGACCCATTTATCCAAAGGAATTTTCTTGATTTTCATAATTGGTTTAATCTCTGCCTTATTTCCTTCAGTTGATGGTGCAATTACAGCGTTGACATCTTCTTTCTGCATTGATATTCTTGGATTTGAACGCTCAGATTCCAAATCGGAAGCAGAAAAAACCAGACTCAGAAAAATCATTCACTTGAGCTTCGCAGCTTTGTTTATCATTCTCGTATTCATTTTTAAAGCTGTAAATAGCAAAACAATTGTCGATTTAATTTTCTTAATTGCTGGATATACTTACGGACCGCTTCTCGGATTATTTGCCTTTGGAATTTTTACCAAACGAATTTTAAAAAAGAACATAGTTCCCGTGGTTTGCCTCGTTTCTCCATTACTTTGTTATTTACTGGATTTGTTTTCACCTGAACTATTCGGTCAACATTACAAAATAGGAAATGAAATGCTTATCATAAATGGAGCGATTACCTTTGCATTACTCTATCTTTTTAGTACTAAAACAGAACTAGCAAATGAAATAAGCCAAGTAGAGATTCTAAACAAATAAAGTATTATTTTTTTTGGCGATTCCATATGACCATTGAAAAACAATTTAACACATATGAAAATTAACCTAGACGATAACGCTCTTCATCTTCGATTTGCACCCTTAAGCTTAACACGACCTGTAGGAAATTTACGTATGGGTATTTTCACAAATGATGAACGTTGGAAAATATACCTACCTGAAGCTGAAATCGGATTTTTAACAGAAGATTACCTTTCTAAAAAATTCAAGTCAATCGAAAATGGAATCCGAGTGAATGCAGCGTTAATTCCAAACGAAGATGTAGTTGCAGCAATTATGCATTTGGATGAAAATACGGCGCTTTATTTGAATGAGATTTTTCTGGCTGGAAATGGAACACAAAAAATACAATTCAAAGGTGAAGCTCCTGTGATTTTGGAAAATCGTTGGGATTTGTATCAAAAAAATGATGCTGTTTTGGAAGCTGACTTCGAATTGATTTCTTCTGGAAGAAAATCCCAAAAACTTTCAAAATCAAACACTGTTATTGGTTCATCCGATATGATTTTTATGGAAGAAGGCGCAAAAGTGGAGGCGAGCATTTTGAATACGACCATGGGCCCGATTTATGTCGGTAAAGATGCTGAAATCATGGAGGGTTCCATTGTTCGTGGACCTTTAGCGATGTGTGAACACAGTGCTCTGAAACTCGGAACAAAAATATATGGAGCCACAACCTTAGGTCCGCATTGCAAAGTTGGAGGTGAAGTCAACAATTCGGTTTTTCAAGCATACTCAAATAAAGGACATGAAGGTTTTGTAGGAAATTCTTTGATTGGCGAGTGGTGCAATCTTGGGGCAGATACAAATACCTCCAACCTCAAAAATAATTATGGCAACGTTTCGACTTATTCCTACGAAACGCAAAAGGAAGAAAAGACCAACATTCAATTCATGGGCTTAACCATGGGTGACCATTCCAAATGCGGTATTAACTCAATGTTTAATACTGCGACTGTCGTTGGCGTTAGTAGCAATATTTACGGAGCTGATTTCCCACCTAAATTCATACCTTCTTTTTCTTGGGGCGGTAGCGCAGGATTTGTTCCATTCAAATTGGATAAAGCAATTGAATATGCAAATAACATGATGGAGCGCAGGGGATTGAAATTATCTGAGGAGGAAGTTGAGATTTTTGTATACCTTAATCCTAAATAGGATAGGAATTAGATATTTGACTTAATTTGTCAAAAAAGGTCAAATTGATTGAAATAGAATTTAGTTTAATCTATTAATTATTTTACAACCAACCTTCAAAAACAAGGTGTTTTCTAATCTGAAGTTGATTTTCAATCGGTTTTTCATCAAAAATTCCAAATAGACTGGATCCACTCCCTGACATCGAAGCATAAACAGCTCCACTTTCAACCAATTGTTCCTTTAATTGCCGAATGAGCGGATAATTTTCGAAAATACTTTCTTCAAAATCATTTACTAAACTTTTCTGCCAATGTTCAATCGGTTCAGAAATTAGTTCAGTAATACTTCTATCCGGAATTCTTGGGGAAACTCCAGCATACGCTTCTTTCGTTCCAACATGAATTCCCGGATTTAACAATATCAAATATTTTCCTTTCAGATTTAAATCAATTCCGTTGAGAATCTCCCCTCTTCCTTTTGCGATCTGAGGTTTGTCCTCAATGAAAAAAGGGCAGTCACTTCCGAGTTCAGCGGCTATTGCTTCTAGTTCAGAAATTGAAATATTTAGTGAAAACAATTCATTTAAACCCTTCAAAACATAAGCTGCATCGGAAGATCCTCCACCAAGACCAGCTCCCATAGGTATTTGTTTGCGCAGGTGAATTCGGACATTTTGAATACCATATTTTTGCTTTAAGAGGTGAAATGCCTTAACGCATAGATTTGAATCTGAATTGCCCGGAATTGTCAACCCAGTTTGAAGGAATTGAAATTCATCCGCTTTGGTGATCTCCAAAATATCGGTAAAAGGAATGGGCATCATACATGTTTCAATTTCATGATAGCCATCGGATCTTTTAAATAGAATATGAAGTCCCAGATTAACCTTCGCAGGAGGAAATAAAACCATACTACGAAAGTAAAAACTTCAACTGAACTTCATTCGATTTGCAAAGGAATTATTATCGAAATAAAGAAAATACAGATTAAATTACATGCCAACATTTTTCGCTTTACACCATGTTTTCATTCAGTTAATTCGATTAACTTTGTAGCTCTAACAAAACGAATATGTCAACTTACTTGGATTTTGAAGAACCGATAAAAGCTTTAGAAGAACAAATATTACAGACAAAAGAAATTGGTGAAACAACTGATGTAGATATGTCTGATAAAATTTCTGAATTAGAGCAAAAACTCAAAGATAAAACCAAGGAAGTATTTTCAAATTTGACACCTTGGCAGCGCGTTCAGCTTTCTAGACATCCAGATCGACCATATACGCTTGCATATATTGACGCGCTTACTGGCGGTAATTTTATTGAATTGCACGGAGACAGAAGCGTTAAAGATGATAAAGCAATGGTTGGCGGATTTGGTCTTTTGGACGGTAAAAGTGTAATGTTCATCGGACAGCAAAAAGGTATTAATACCAAAATGCGTCAATATCGAAACTTTGGAATGGCAAATCCTGAGGGTTATCGTAAAGCATTGCGCTTAATGAAACTTGCAGAGAAATTCAACAAACCAATTGTCACGTTTATCGATACGCCCGGAGCTTTCCCTGGACTTGAAGCAGAAGAAAGAGGTCAAGGAGAGGCAATTGCTCGAAATATCTATGAAATGATGCGACTGAAAGTTCCAGTGATTTGTATAATTATCGGTGAAGGAGCTTCCGGCGGAGCACTTGGAATTGGTGTCGGAGATAAAGTTGTAATGCTAGAAAACACGTGGTATTCGGTAATTTCTCCTGAAAGTTGTTCATCTATTCTATGGAGATCTTGGGATTTTAAAGAAAAAGCCGCTGATGCTTTAAAGTTGACATCCACTGATATGAAAGCAAATGGATTGGTAGATGAAGTAATTGAAGAACCAATCAATGGTGCGCATCGTAGCCAAAACGAAATGTTTTCTATTCTTAAAGATAAAATTAAGGCCTACATCAAAGAATTGAATGCAATTGACCCACAAAAAAGAATTGATCAACGAATTGATAAATTCTGTAAAATGGGAGTTTGGGAGTAATTATTTCCTCCAATTAAACTATGACTGAATTCTTAAATACCTCGATAGAATATCTAAAAGGGGTTGGACCTCAGCGCGCACAACTGTTGCAATCAGAATTAGGAATTTTCTCCTTTCAAGATCTTCTTGAACACTTTCCTTTTCGCTATTTGGATCGTTCTACCTATCATTCCGTTGAAGAGGCTCCCTTTGCAGACAATTATGTTCAGCTTAAGGGTAAAATAACAGGATTGCGCGAAATAGGAACCGGTAGACACAAGAAACTTTTTGCGAGATTTACTGATAATACAGGTTCTATTGACCTTGTTTGGTTTCAAGGAATTCAATGGATTAAGCCTAATTTAAAACCAGATATTGAGTATCAAATTTTTGGGAAACCAAAATTGTATGTCAATCAATGGAATATACCACACCCTGAGCTTGCCATCTATTCAGAAGTTCGAAACAAGACAGGTTTACAAGCTTTTTACCCAAGTACAGAAAAACTAACTTCCAAAGGGCTTCATTCAAAGGGAATTGAAAAATTAATTGGGACACTCATTCCACAATTTGAAAACAAAATTCCTGAAACCCTTCCCGAATGGATACTCAACGAATATCATCTGTTGTCGCGAGAGACTGCTATAAGAACGATTCACCAACCAAACTCAGAACAAGATATTTCAAGTGCAAAGTTCAGATTGAAATTTGAAGAACTATTTTTTTTACAGCTTGAGATGCTTCTTAGAAAAGAAGTTACTTCCACCAAAATGAAAGGTTTTGTGTTTGAAGAAGTTGGAAATGTTTTCAATGAATTTTATTCAAATCACTTACCGTTTAATCTAACGAATGCGCAAAAAAAAGTAATCAAAGAAATTCGAAAAGATTTTCTTTCTGGAAAACATATGAATCGTTTGTTGCAAGGTGATGTTGGAAGTGGGAAAACACTCGTTGCACTCCTAACAGCTTTAATTGCGATAGGTAATGGTTATCAAGTTGCATTGATGGCTCCAACCGAGATTTTAGCGAGTCAGCATTTCGAATCAATTTCAGGATTTCTGAAAGACATGGATCTTAAAACGGCGCTTTTAATTGGTTCGACAAAGAAAACCCAACGATTACAACTACACGAGAAATTAATTTCTGGTGAGTTGAATCTATTAATCGGGACTCATGCCTTACTAGAAGATGTGGTTCAATTTAAAAATCTTGGACTTGTAGTAATTGATGAGCAACATCGTTTTGGTGTAGCACAACGCGCTAAAATGTGGAGAAAAAATACAACTCCTCCTCATGTTTTGATCATGACTGCAACTCCAATTCCCAGGACGCTTGCAATGACTTTTTACGGTGATTTGGATGTATCAGTTATAGATGAATTGCCACCTGGCCGAAAACCAATATCTACAATACATAGATACGAAAGTCATAGGCTTAGGCTATTTGGTTTTATGAAAGAACAAATTGCATTGGGAAGGCAGGTTTATGTAGTTTACCCACTCATCAAAGAATCTGAGACCTTAGATTTCAATAATTTAATGGATGGTTTTGAAGCAATTTCAAGATCTTTTCCGATGCCGAATTACCAAGTGAGTATCGTCCATGGTAAAATGCGACCTGAAGACAAAGATTTCGAAATGCAGCGTTTCGTGAAGGGAGAAACAAATATCATGGTTGCAACAACTGTGATTGAGGTTGGGGTTAATGTTCCAAATGCATCGGTAATGGTTATTGAAAGTGCGGAAAGATTCGGACTATCACAGCTTCATCAACTTCGTGGTCGTGTTGGACGTGGTGCTGAAAAATCATATTGCATTCTGATGACTGGTGATAAAGTATCAAAAGAAGCACAAAAACGAATGGAAACGATGGTTCAAACCAATGATGGATTCGAAATTTCAGAAGTTGATTTACAGCTCAGAGGTCCTGGTGACTTAATGGGGACACAACAAAGTGGGGTTTTAAACTTAAAAATTTCCAATTTATCAAAAGATGGTCAAATTGTTACATTAGCAAGAGAAACAGCCAAAAAGATTCTTTCAGATGATCCAAAGATTGAGTTGCCCAAAAATCAAATACTAAAAAATCAAATTCAACGAATTCTGAAATCGAAGCCAAACTGGGGAAGGATTTCATGATAAAAGTGATTCAACAAAAAAGGGTAACCAAACGATTACCCTTTCCATTATTCTTTTTTGATATTATGCTTGTTCCGTAAGCTCTTCTAAAGCTTCGGTTGAACCAACTATCATTTTTTGGAAATCTCTAACTCCAGTTCCTGCAGGAATCAAATGACCAACGATTACGTTTTCTTTTAATCCTAACAAGTGATCTTCTTTTCCGGAGATTGCCGCCTCATTTAACACTTTAGTAGTTTCCTGGAAGGAAGCCGCTGAAATAAATGATTGTGTTTGAAGTGATGCTCTTGTAATACCTTGAAGCAATGGAGTCGAAGTTGCTGGGCGTGCCTCTCGAGCTTCAACAAGTTTCTTATCCTCACGTTTCAATTTCGAATTTTCGTCACGTAATCTTCTTACCGAAATCAAAGAACCTTTTCTTAATTCTGTTGAATCTCCAGCATCCTTAACTAACATCATTCCAAACAATGCGTCGTTTGCTTCCATGATGTCTGCTTTATGAACAGATTGTCCTTCTAGGAAACGAGTATCACCTGAATCAATAATTTCAGCCTTCAACATCATTTGACGAACAATAACTTCAAAATGCTTATCATTGATTTTTACACCTTGCAAACGATAAACTTCTTGGATTTCATTCACAATGTACTCTTGAACCTTCGTAGGACCTTCAATATTTAGAATATCATTCGGAGTAATCGCTCCATCTGATAACGGTTGACCTGCACGCACGAAATCGTTTTGTTGAACAAGAATGTGTTTCGAAAGTGGAACAAGATATTTTCGCACTTCTCCTAGTTTCGGAGTGATGATGATTTCCTTATTTCCACGTTTAATATTTCCAAAAGTTGCAGTTCCATCAATTTCCGATACAACAGCTGGGTTCGATGGATTTCTTGCTTCGAATAACTCCGTTACACGAGGTAAACCACCTGTAATATCCCCAGTTTTACCTGCCATTCTAGGTATCTTTACTAAGATTGCACCTGCGTCAATCGAATCTCCATCATTCACATCAACGTGTGCATTCACAGGAATTGAATATTCTCGGATAGTATCTTTCGTCTTCGTATCAATGATATGAATAGATGGACTTTTCTTTTTATCACGCGACTCGATGATAACGATTTCAGTTTTACCTGTCTGCTCATCAATTTCTTCACGGTAAGTTACATTCGCAATAATATTATCAAATTTAACTTTACCCTTAACTTCAGAAACGATTAAGGCATTGTATGGATCCCACTTACAAATTACATCACCTTTCTTGATTTTTGAATTATTTTCTACCAATAATTCAGATCCATAAGGGACATTAGCAGTCATCACAGTAATTCCTGTTTTCTCGTCTGTTATTTTCAATTCAGCAGACCTTCCAACAACAATTATCTGAGTAGAACCATCAGAACTTTTCTTTTCTATCGTTCTTAATTCATCAATTTCAAGTTTTCCATTCGCTTTTGCTTTCAAATCTGAAATATCTGCAATGTTTGAGGCAGTACCCCCAACGTGGAATGTACGAAGTGTCAACTGTGTACCAGGCTCACCAATAGATTGAGCAGCAATTACACCAACAGAATCTCCCATTTGAGCAAGACGGTGATTCGCAAGATTTCGACCGTAACATTTAGCACAAACCCCTCTTCTCATTTCACAAGTCAATACGGAACGAATTTCGACTTCTTCTATTCCTGCTTTCTCAATTTCTTTTGCAACTTCCTCCGAAATTAATTCACCAGCTTCTACAATTAAATTATCCGATTCTGGGAAATAAATATCATGTACCGAAGTTCTTCCCAAAATACGATCGTATAATGGTTCAACAACTTCATCATTCTTTTTTAGAGCTGTCGCAACAATTCCTCTCAAAGTTCCACAATCATTGGAATTAATTACCACGTCTTGTGCTACGTCAACTAAACGACGAGTCAAGTAACCGGCATCAGCTGTTTTCAAAGCGGTATCCGCAAGACCTTTACGTGCACCGTGCGTTGAAATAAAATACTCAAGAATTGAAAGACCTTCTTTAAAGTTTGAAAGAATTGGATTCTCGATAATCTCTTGAACTGACGCACCTGATTTTTGAGGTTTCGCCATCAAACCTCGCATTCCGGAAAGCTGACGAATCTGCTCTTTAGAACCACGAGCTCCAGAATCAAACATCATATAAATTGAGTTAAATCCTTGACGGTCATTTTTCAACTGATCCATTAATGTGGCAGTCAAACGAGAATTTGTATGTGTCCAAATATCAATGATTTGGTTGTAACGCTCATTGTTTGTGATAAGACCCATGTTGTAATTATTCATTACGTCTTTCACTTCGTTTTCAGCCTTATTTACAAGTACTTCTTTCTCTTTTGGAATAATAATGTCATCTAAGTTAAACGAAAGACCTCCTCTGAATGCCATTTCATAACCTAATCCTTTGATATCATCCAAGAACTGAGCTGTTTTCGATGTTCCGCAAATTTTAAGAACCTCACCAATGATGTCTCTTAATGCCTTTTTAGTTAAAACGTCATTGATATAACCAACTTGCCTTGGAACTTTCTCGTTGAACATTACGCGTCCACAAGTGGTTTCAATTAATTTTAATTCAGGTTCACCGATATCATTTAAATCGTAGGTCTTAACCTTAATGTGTGCATGAAGATCAAGTTTTTTCTCATTGTAAGCAATGATAACTTCCTCTGGAGAATAATAAATACTTCCTTCTCCTTTTACTTTGTCTGTATCCGTTGATTTCTTACCTTTCGTGATGTAATAAAGACCCAAAACCATGTCTTGAGAAGGAACGGCAATAGGGGCTCCATTTGCAGGGTTCAATACATTGTGAGAGGCAAGCATTAACATTTGAGCTTCCAAAATCGCAGCATTTCCAAGAGGTAAATGCACAGCCATCTGGTCACCGTCAAAGTCAGCGTTGAATGCCGTTGTTACAAGTGGATGCAAACGAATTGCCTTACCTTCAATTAATTTTGGTTGGAACGCCTGAATACCCAAACGGTGAAGTGTTGGTGCTCTGTTCAAAAGAACTGGATGACCTTTCAATACATTTTCTAGGATATCCCAAACAACTGGCTCCTTACGATCAACAATTTTCTTTGCAGATTTTACGGTTTTTACAATTCCACGTTCAATCATTTTGCGAATAATGAACGGCTTGTATAATTCCGCAGCCATATCTTTTGGTAAACCACACTCGTGCAATTTTAAGTCTGGTCCAACAACAATTACCGAACGAGCAGAGTAATCAACACGTTTACCTAATAAGTTTTGACGGAATCGACCTTGTTTTCCTTTCAATGAATCTGAAAGCGATTTCAATGCTCTATTTGATTCCGTTTTAACAGCGCTTGACTTTCTTGAGTTATCAAAAAGTGAATCAACTGCTTCCTGAAGCATTCTTTTCTCATTTCGAAGAATTACTTCCGGAGCTTTAATCTCGATTAATCGCTTCAAACGATTGTTTCTAATAATAACTCGACGATAAAGATCATTCAAGTCAGAAGTCGCAAATCTACCTCCATCAAGTGGAACCAAAGGTCGTAATTCAGGTGGAATAACTGGTACAACTTTTACAACCATCCATTCAGGTCGGTTATCTATTCTACTCTGTGAATCTTTCATTGATTCAACAACCTGAAGCCTTTTAAGAGCTTCGTTTTTACGTTGAACAGATGTTTCGTTATCCGCCTGATCTCTAAGTTGGTCAGATAATTCATCCAATTTCAAATCTTTCAACAAATCATGAAGTGCTTCTGCACCCATTTTTGCAACAAATTTATTTGGATCACTATCATCAAGATAATGGTTATCTTTTAGAATTGGATTATCAATGATGTCAAGATACTCTTCTTCTGTTAGGAAATCCATTTTCTTAAGATCTACTCCATCAATTGTAAGTGCAGCTCCAGGATTAATAACCACGTAGCGCTCATAATAAATAATTTGATCTAATTTTTTAGTAGGAAGACCCAACAAATAACCAATTTTATTCGGAAGTGAACGGAAATACCAGATATGAGCAACAGGAACAACCAATGAAATATGTCCCATTCGTTCCCTTCTAACTTTCTTTTCTGTTACCTCAACACCACAGCGATCACAAACAATTCCTTTGTATCGAATACGTTTGTATTTACCACAGTGACATTCGTAATCCTTCACAGGTCCAAAGATACGCTCGCAGAACAATCCGTCTCTTTCGGGCTTGTAAGTTCTATAATTAATGGTTTCAGGCTTTAAAACCTCTCCACTTGAGTGACCTAGAATAACTTCTGGCGATGCAAGTGAAATGGTTATTTTATTAAAGCTACTTTGTTTTTTTGGTGTTTCTTTTTTGAAAGCCATTTTATAAGATGTTTTCGTTTTAAAATACTATTAATCCATTGATACATTTAAGCACAATCCTCTAAGTTCATGCAATAATACATTGAACGATTCAGGAATACCTGGTTCAGGGATATTATCTCCTTTTACAATTGCCTCATAAGCTTTTGCTCTACCCATCACGTCATCAGACTTAACAGTTAAGATTTCCTGAAGAATATTCGATGCACCAAATGCTTCAAGAGCCCAAACCTCCATCTCTCCAAATCGCTGACCTCCGAACTGAGCTTTACCACCCAATGGTTGTTGCGTAATTAATGAGTATGGTCCGATTGAACGAGCATGCATTTTGTCATCCACCATGTGAGATAGCTTAAGCATGTAAATTACTCCTACCGTTGCAGGTTGGTGGAAACGCTCTCCAGTTCCTCCGTCATGTAAGTATGTTTTACCTGATTTAGGAACTCCGGCTTTATCTGTCCATTGATCAATCTCATCTGGTGAAGCACCATCAAAAATCGGTGTTGCAAATTTCACACCCAATTTCTCTCCTGCCCATCCTAAAACTGTTTCATAAATCTGACCCAAGTTCATACGTGAAGGCACCCCAAGTGGGTTTAATACAATATCAACTGGTGTTCCATCCTCAAGGAAAGGCATATCCTCTGCTCGAACGATGTTCGCAACAATCCCTTTGTTACCGTGACGTCCAGCCATCTTATCACCAACCTTCAGTTTACGTTTTTTAGCAACATATACTTTCGCCAATTTCACAATTCCTGCAGGAAGTTCGTCTCCAACTGAAATATGGAACTTACGGCGCTTGTAATTACCTAATAAATCGTTAGCCTTAATGTTAAAATTGTGAATTACACGACTAACCAATTGATTTACATTGGCATCTGCTGTCCAATTCAATGGATTAACAATTGAGTAATCAAGAGCAAATAGTGCTTTGTTTGAAAACTTAGTTCCTTTCTTAATCAATTCTTCTTTGAAGTTATTAAATACTCCAGAAGCTTTGTGCTCTCCAAGAATTTCAATAAGCTTGTCAACCAGTTTCTCTTTCAAATCTGCAAAATCCTTGTTGTATTCTGCATCAATTGTTTCTAGAATTGGTTTGTCTTGGTTTTTAGATTTACGATCTTTAATTGCTCTCGAGAATAATTTCTTTTCAATAACAACTCCACGTAGACTTGGTCCAGCTTTTAATGATGCATCTTTCACATCACCCGCTTTGTCTCCGAAGATTGCGCGAAGCAATTTCTCTTCTGGAGAAGGGTCTGTTTCACCTTTCGGAGTGATTTTACCAATTAAGATATCGCCTTCCTTGATTTCTGCTCCGATGCGAATTAAACCATTTTCATCCAAATCTTTGGTTGCCTCTTCACTCACGTTTGGAATATCTGAAGTTAATTCTTCCATTCCTCGCTTCGTGTCGCGCACTTCTAAAGAATATTCATCAATATGAATTGACGTAAAGATATCATCACGAACAACTTTTTCAGAAATTACAATCGCATCCTCAAAGTTGTAACCTTTCCAAGGCATGAAAGCAACTTTTAAGTTTTGACCAAGCGCTAATTCTCCGCTTTGAGTTGCATAACCCTCACAAAGAACTTGACCTTGTTCAACACGATCACCTTTCTTAACGATTGGTTTTAAGTTGATACAAGTACTTTGGTTCGTTTTCATAAACTTCGTCAATGAATAACGTGTAACCTCGTTGTCAAAACTCACCAATTTATCTTCGGAAGTCCAATCATAACGAATCACAATCTCATTGGAATCTACGTATTCAACTGTACCAGAACCTTCTGCGTTTATTAAAACGCGAGAATCACGAGCTACAAGTCGCTCAATTCCTGTTCCAACAATTGGAGAATTTGGCTTTAATAACGGAACCGCCTGACGCTGCATGTTTGATCCCATCAAGGCACGGTTCGCATCATCGTGCTCTAAGAAAGGAATTGAAGAAGCGGCGATTGATGCAATCTGATTTGCACCCACATCCATCAAATTCAACTCTTTTGGAGAAACTACTGGGAAGTCCCCTTCATAACGAGCCTTGACAACTTCAGATAAGAAGTTTCCTTTATCATCAACTTTCGCATTTGCTTGAGCGATCATTTTTGAATCTTCTTCCTCAGCTGCTAAATACAAAGGTGATTCACTCAATGCTACTTTACCATTTTCAACTTTGCGGTATGGCGTTTCGATAAATCCTAATTTGTTTACTTTGGCGAATACACAAAGAGAAGATATCAAACCAATATTAGGACCCTCAGGTGTTTCAATGGTACACAAACGACCGTAGTGCGTGTAGTGAACGTCTCGAACCTCAAATCCAGCTCTTTCTCTTGAAAGTCCACCTGGTCCGAGTGCTGACAAACGTCTTTTGTGGGTTACCTCTGATAATGGATTAGTTTGATCCATGAACTGAGATAATTGGTTTGTTCCAAAGAAGGAGTTAATTACAGACGATAATGTCTTCGCATTAATCAAATCTATCGGAGTAAATACCTCATTGTCACGAACATTCATTCGCTCACGTATCGTTCTTGCCATTCTAGCAAGTCCAACTCCAAATTGTGCATAAAGTTGCTCGCCAACGGTTCTAACACGACGATTTGAAAGGTGGTCAATATCATCGATATCTGCCTTAGAGTTAATTAACTCGATCAAATACTTGATAATGTTTATGATATCATCTTTTGTAAGAACGCGAGATTCTTCAGAATTATCTAAACCTAATTTCTTATTCAATCTAAAGCGACCAACTTCACCTAAATCATATCGAGAATCCGAGAAAAATAATTTTTCGAAAACTCCCTTTGCAGTTTCATAATCAGGTGGATCTGCGTTTCTTAATTGACGATAAATGTGCTCAACAGCTTCTTTTTCAGAGTTTGAAATGTCTTTTTGAAGTGTATTATATATAATTGTGTAATCGGTTGAGTTTGCATCTTCTTTGTGAAGAATCAATGACTTAACACCTGAATCTAGAATTGCGTCTAAATGATCTTCAGTTATAACCAATTCACGATCAAGAATCACATCATTACGCTCGATTGATACAACTTCACCTGTATCTTCGTCAACGAAATCTTCAATCCAAGTTTTAAGAACACGAGCCGCTAACCTTCTTCCAACTAACTTTTTAATATTGGTTTTACTAACCTTAACCTCGTCAGCCAATCCAAATATTTCAAGAATATCGCGATCCGTTTCATATCCAATAGCTCTGAATAAAGTTGTAACAGGTAATTTTTTCTTACGATCGATGTAGGCGTACATGATATTATTGATATCAGTTGCAAATTCAATCCAAGAACCTTTGAAAGGAATTATTCTCGCTGAATATAATTTGGTTCCGTTTGCGTGACGGCTTTGACCAAAGAAAACTCCTGGTGATCTATGTAACTGAGATACAATTACCCTTTCTGCACCGTTAACAACGAATGATCCTTTTGGAGTCATATAAGGAATCGTACCAAGGTAAACATCCTGCACAATCGTTTCGAAATCCTCATGTTCAGGGTCGGTACAATATAATTTCAATTTAGCTTTTAGGGGAACGCTGTAAGTTAGTCCTCTTTCAATACATTCCTCAATTGTGTATCGTGGTGGATCAATGAAATAATCCAAAAATTCAAGAACAAATTGATTTCTTGTATCCGTGATAGGAAAGTTTTCAGCGAATACTTTGAAGAGTCCTTCACTTTCACGATTTTCTGGAGTTGTTTCTAATTGGAAAAACTCCTTAAATGATTTTAGCTGAATTTCCAGGAAATCTGGGTATTCAAACTGATTTTTGCTTGAAGCAAAATTAATTCTGGTTGAATTACTTGATGTTGCCAAGGCTTTTATTTTTAGGTTTAAATATTCGTTTTCTTAAATATATGCCAAAAAACAGGATAAGGCATTCGCATAATTGCGATGCCTATCCTGTGTATGAAGAAGATTATTACTTAATCTCAACTTCAGCTCCAGCCTCTTCAAGAGACTTTTTAAGTCCTTCAGCTTCGTCTTTAGATACACCTTCTTTCAACGTAGAAGGGGCAGCATCAACTAAGTCTTTAGACTCTTTCAAACCGTTACCAGTTAACTCTTTTACAAGTTTCACAACTGCTAACTTGTTAGCTCCACCTGCCTTAAGAATTACATCGAATTCTGTTTTCTCAGCTACAGCTTCTGCGGCACCACCACCTGCAGCTCCTCCAGCAACCATCACTGGCGCTGCAGCAGCAGGCTCAATACCATACTCATCTTTCATAATCGTTGCTAACTCATTAACTTCTTTTACCGTCAAGTTAACCAACGTTTCTGCAATTTGCTTTAAATCAGCCATTTTATTTAAATTAAAAAAGGTTTAAAAATAATTAATTGTTTATGCTCTTTCCTCGAGCGTTTTAAGGATACCAGCAAGTTTACCACCAGCTCCTTTAAGACCAGACAACACATTTTTAGCCGGACTTTGAAGTAATCCAATAATTTCCCCAACAAGTTCTTCTTTGCTTTTTAATGCTTCAAGAACCGCTAGTTGATTATCTCCAACAAAAATTGCTTCATCAATGTATGCACCTTTCAATAAAGGCTTTTCACTTTTCTTACGAAAATCTTGAATCAATTTAGCTGGAGCGTTCGCAATCTCGCTAAACATGATAGAGGTAGAACCCTTTAACGTACCCATAAGGCCTTCGTAGTCTTTAGATTCTACACGTTCCATCGCTTTTTGAAGAAGTGCATTTTTAACAACTCTCAATTTGATGTTCGATTGGAAGCATCTTCTTCTTAGCGTATTGATTGTTTCTACATTCAAGTCTGACGTGTCTGTCAAATAAACAACGCTATTAGCCCTTAACTCAGTGGCTAATTCATCGATGTATTGTGCTTTTTCTTCTCTTGTCATTTTTTAAGTATTAAGCATTAACAGACTTCGCATCAATTTGAATACCTGGACTCATTGTAGCGCTTAAATAAATACTTTTGATGTATGTTCCTTTAGCCGCAGAAGGTTTTAGTTTTATCAAGGTCTGAATCAATTCGTTTGCATTTTCACGAATTTTTTCTCCTTCGAAACTTACTTTACCAACTGAAGAGTGAACGATACCGTACTTATCAACTTTAAAGTCAATTTTACCGGCCTTCACCTCTTGCACAGCCTTACCAACCTCCATTGTAACTGTTCCAGTTTTAGGATTAGGCATTAAACCACGTGGTCCTAAAATTCGACCTAGAGCTCCAACTTTACCCATTACAGAAGGCATAGTAATAATTACATCAACATCGGTCCAACCGCCTTTGATTTTGTTGATAAAATCATCTAGTCCTACGTAATCAGCACCAGCCTCTTTTGCCTCATTTTCTTTGTCAGGCGTACAAAGTACAAGTACTCGAACATCCTTTCCAGTTCCATGTGGAAGAGCAACAGTTCCTCTAACCATTTGATTGGCTTTTCGAGGATCTACGCCCAAACGTACACTAATATCTACAGAAGCGTCAAATTTAGTTGTGGAAATACCTTTAACCAAATCACAAGCTTCTGGTAGAGTGTAAGATTTAGAAAAATCGTATTTCGCTAAAATCTCTTTTCTTTTTTTAGAAATTCTCTTCATAACTTAAATTATTTGGATTTAGGTGCTTCACCACCTTTTACTGTAACTCCCATGCTTCTTGCAGTTCCTGCAACCATTTTCATTGCAGAATCAACTGTAAAACAATTTAAATCAGGCAATTTGTCCTCCGCAATCGTGCGTATCTGATCCCAAGAAATGGAACCTACTTTAACACGATTCGGTTCAGAAGAACCTTTTTTAATTTTTGTTTGTTCGATGATTTGAACTGCAGCTGGTGGAGTTTTTAATACAAAATCAAACGATTTGTCACCATAAACTGTGATTACAACCGGAACAACTTTTCCCATTTTGTCTTGTGTTCGCGCATTAAACTGCTTACAAAACTCCATGATGTTCACACCTTTCGCTCCTAATGCAGGACCAATTGGCGGTGAAGGGTTAGCTGCTCCTCCTTTGATCTGTAATTTGATCAACGCTGCTACTTCTTTTGCCATATATATTCAATTTATGTAGTCAAACGTGAGACGCGACGGGAAGCTTTAGTCATCTTACTCACTCCTACGGTTAATACAACTTTATCCTTCTTTTTCAACTTGCATGTAACTCAACTCAAGAAGATTTTTACGGCCAAAAATTTTAACCATAACTTTTAACTTTTTCTTCTCTTCATTGATTTCATCTATCACACCACTGAAATTGTTAAATGGTCCATCGATAACTTTCACCGATTCTCCAACAACAAAAGGTATTTTCAATTCTTCTTCAGTTTCTGATAACTCATCAACTTTTCCTAAAATTCTATTCACCTCAGCAAGTCTCATTGGAACAGGCTCACCACCTTTTTCAGTTCCAAGAAAACCAATTACGTTGGGAATACTTTTAATTACGTGGGTTACCTCGCCTACGAGAGCGGCTTCAATTAATACATATCCTGGTAAAAATGCTTTTTCTTTATTCACTTTTTTACCATTTTGAATTTTAAAGACTTTTTCGGTTGGAATCAAAACCTGATTCACATAGTCATTAAGCTTCATTCTAGAAATTTCTAGCTCAAGATATTCTTTAACCTTTTTTTCCTTTCCGCTTACCGCTCGAACAACATACCACTTTTTAACAATATCACCCATGGTAAAAACGTATTAGAACAATTTGTAATAAATGAAACCTAATAAACCTCTCCAAAAAGAATCATCCTCACCCGTTATTCCAAATAAGTAATCCATTGTGAATATTGTAACTGAAATGAGAATTGAGGAAACTACTACCAAAATCGTATTGTTTTGTAACTCCTTCCAAGTTGGCCATGTTACATGGTTCAACATCTCGTCGTAAGTTTCTCTAAAATATGCTTTAATTTTCAACACTTTTTGTTTTTTTTCAGCACGGGCGGTAGGATTCGAACCCACGACCAATGGTTTTGGAGACCACTACTCTACCAGCTGAGCTACACCCGTTTAAAAAGGGGAGTTCGCTAAAACTCCCCTTGTATTAAACTTGATATTATTTTATTAAGCTACGATTTCAGTAACCTGACCAGCACCTACTGTTCTACCTCCTTCACGGATTGCAAAACGTAGACCTTTGTCCATTGCTACTGGAACGATCAATTTAACAGTAATTGATACGTTGTCACCTGGCATAACCATTTCACGTCCATCAGTCAACAAGATTTCACCTGTAACGTCAGTTGTACGGAAATAGAACTGAGGACGGTATTTATTGTGGAAAGGAGTGTGACGACCACCTTCTTCTTTCTTCAATACATAGATCTCAGCTTTAAATTCTTGATGCGGCTTAACAGATCCTGGCTTACAAATAACCATTCCTCTTTTGATTTGAGTTTTCTCGATACCACGTAATAAAAGACCTACGTTGTCTCCAGCTTCACCTCTATCAAGGATTTTACGGAACATTTCAACACCTGTAACAGTTGAAGTCAATTTAGCTTCACCCATACCAAGGATTTCAACAGCCTCACCAGAGTTGATCACACCTGTCTCAATTCTACCTGTTGCTACAGTACCACGACCTGTAATCGTAAATACGTCTTCAACTGGCATCAAGAAAGGCTTATCAATATCACGTGGAGGAAGTTCAATATATGTATCAACTGCGTCCATTAAATCTTCAACAGTTTTAACCCATTGAGGCTCACCATTCAATGCGCCAAGAGCAGAACCTTGAATAACCGGAGCGTTATCACCATCATAGCTGTAGAATGATAATAATTCACGTACTTCCATTTCAACTAACTCTAATAATTCCGGATCATCAACCATATCCACTTTGTTCATGAATACAACAAGACGAGGAACACCAACTTGTTTCCCTAATAGAATGTGCTCACGTGTTTGAGGCATCGGTCCATCAGTTGCAGCAACTACTAGAATTGCTCCATCCATTTGAGCAGCTCCTGTAACCATGTTCTTAACGTAGTCAGCGTGACCAGGACAGTCAACGTGCGCGTAGTGACGATTAACAGTTTCATACTCAATGTGTGAGGTATTAATTGTAATACCACGCTCTTTTTCTTCTGGCGCGTTGTCGATTGACGAGAAATCGCGAACAGCAGCAAGCCCTTTACTAGCCAATACGCTAGAAATAGCAGCTGTTAAAGTTGTTTTACCATGGTCAACGTGTCCAATAGTACCTATGTTCACGTGTGGTTTGGATCGGTCAAAATTTTCCTTAGCCATTTTTCTTTTTTTTTACTTTAATTAACAATTACTTATTATCGATTACCTAATTCAGGTTAAAATCCTATTTTTTTTCCGAGCCAATGACGAGATTTGAACTCGTGACCTCTTCCTTACCAAGGAAGCGCTCTACCCCTGAGCTACACCGGCCTGCAGTATTTTGAGCGGGAGACGAGATTCGAACTCGCGACGTTCAGCTTGGAAGGCTGACGCTCTACCAACTGAGCTACTCCCGCTTATAATACGATGTCTTGTGGGGATGGATGGACTCGAACCAACGATACCAAACGGTGACAGATTTACAGTCTGCTGCAATAGCCACTATGCGACATCCCCAACATTATGAGCCGATGGAGGGATTCGAACCCCCGACCAGCTGATTACAAATCAGCTGCTCTGGCCAACTGAGCTACATCGGCAATTGTTGGTACAACAAGTAAAAGAACTTATAATCTTCCCAAAAATTCAGATTTGGGATTGCAAAGTTACAAAACTTTTTTTGACTACAAAGATTTTTTTGAAAAAAATTAAATGATCCCGATTTGGAAGCATTTGAACAACTGTCAAATTAAAATTAATAATTCAATTCTGATTCAGTAAATCATTAAAAATATCCATTAATTTATTTGACTCGTTCTCCCAAGATAATTCATTTGCAATCATAGGAAGTTTATTTTTTATTAATTGAAATTCTTCTTCGTTGACTAAAAAGTTTAAAACACTTCTCGCCATTTCTTTTGGATCGTGATTTTCTACAAGCAATCCAAATTCATACTGACCAAATAATTGTTTTACATCATAATTCGGATAGGCGACTATTGGTATCCCAGCTTGAATATAATCGAAGATTTTGTTTGGTAAACAGAAGCGATAATTATCATTTGAAGGTTTCTCAACCGAAAAACCTAGAACAGCGAAAGGTGTTATAGATTTTAGTTGCTCGGGGCTTAATAAGCCGGTTAAAAAAACTTTTTGTGTTAATTGACTTGTATTTACGTGTTCAGTTAATGCATTAAACAAATCGCCATGACCAATGAGAAGCAACTGATAATTCTCAATATATTTCATCATTTCAATTATTGATTCAACGCCTCTGTCCTTGTTTAAAGCTCCTTGGTAAATAAAAAAGGGCTTATCAAATTGAAATCCTTTGATATTTGGTAATTCAGACGAACTGTTTTTTGTAAAATCCGACGAAATATTTCTAATTACATCAAATTCTGTTTTATATTTTTCAAAATATAGATTCGCTATTCCTTCACTTACTGTTATTTTCGCTGGAATTCGTTTCAAAAAGTATCGCTCCATTTTAACCCAAATTGATTTTACAAAATCGCGATTTTCAAGCTCCGGAACCCCTGTGAAAAATTCGTGTGAGTCATAGAATAATTTCTTTTTTCGAAGTCGAGAAATAAAATATGCGGCAGGCAAAGTATCTAAATCATTTGCCCAAATAACATCAAACTTCTTTACTAATAAATAGAAAAAAAATCGAATATTAACCTCGGCATAGAACATCCAAGATTGATTAAAAAGCATTTTGAATCTTCGATTCGGAAAATGAATTTTTAAAGAACGATCTGTATGAGGCTTAATGCGACCAATTAATTCAACCTCGAAATTCAATGCTTTCAGAGAGTTAGCATGCCGAAGAACGCGTTGGTCATATACCAAATCATTGGTGACAAGAAATACAATTTTAAGTTTTTCAGATTTATTCACTTCTTCAAAAGTTTAAAAGGAAAAGGAAGTCGGTTCCATTTAACAAAACAGTAATTCGTTTCTTGTGCTCCAAATCCTTTAAAAAATCTTGCTATTCCATCAATATCACTCCCTTCAAAATCAAGGGTAAGGTTGGTTTCAGCATACTTTTCTATTAAAAAATCAAATAACCTAAATAAACCTTTTGTTGAAAGGGACTTATTCGTTTTTTGAGAAGTTCCCAATAAATAATAAATGACTTCATTGAATTTGATGATTAAAACCGAGGATACCGTTTTCGCGCCATCATTTGCATTGTATATTTCGAGCATCCCATTTAGTTTTTCAGAAGTCTCAATGTCTTTCAATTTTCGAATTATTTCATCCATTTTTTTATCTGTAAATGAATTTAACTTTTCAGCTTTGAAAATAGCTACCAAATCAGTCAAATTAGTTGCTAGGTTTACATCAAGATTTTTAGCTTTTTTACAATTTCTTCTATGATTTTCCGAAAAACCTGAGGATAAATTATGATATGGATTGTTCAATTTTAAGACATAGTTTTTCCTATCTCTTTTTAAATCGAAATGTGCGCTTGAATTGAAATTTTCAAAGCAAATTTCACCGAAACGCAAATAGCTTACTAATTCATTTAAAATCGGGTCAACTCCTTTCTGACTTCCTATGAAGCTAAGTTTCTGAAGAAAGCTCGGCATATAAGCATACTGCATACCAAATTTCGATCGATACGGAACAAATAATAGTGTTTCGTTTTCTCCAAAAATAAAAATTTTCACCTTTTGATCGGCCAAAAGAGCAATGAACCAAAGTTGTTGATATAGATTATACTTAGCTGTCAGCAAATCGAAGGAAGACTTTTCCTCTTTTGATAATTTTTCATATTCTAAAACGCTAACAACCATAAAACAACTCAATGATTATTTAACAAAGAACGAAATACTTTGTCTTGATTTAAGAAATAATCATCAAAAAACCGTTTTCTATTTTCAAATTGTTCTTTTGATAATGTTTTAGATTTTAGGAGTCTAAATTTTTCTAAAAAATCAGATTCATTTCTACCAATAACACATAGCGATTCTACATCTTCTTCAAAAATCAAATTTTCCGTTGTTAATAGATGACCACATGTTTTCAGGGCATTTAGTAATTTCAATTTTACCCCTGAATCACTTGCCGAATGAAAAACATGAACCCGAGCATTTTCAATTAATTCAGACATTTCTGCGCCATTTGGATTGGCAATTAATTTGAGTTGATTTTCGGAACAAAAACGCTTTATATTTTTGGATGGATTTTTTCCTGCAATGATTAACCCAAAGTCATTATTGATTTCAGATTTAATTTTAGAATGAATCCAATACACTGCATTTTCGTTTTCAATTACCGACAAATTCCCATGAAATAGCGCATAATTTTTCGTTTCACGAAATTCAGAAACATCTTTTGAGATAAACGCTGACAATCGATTTGAATTTTCATTGATTTTGGAAAAGTGATGAACATCTCGATCTTTTATGGCAAAAATCTGGTCTGCATATTTTAGTTTCGCTTCATACTTTTTTAACTTGTTACTTTCAAGTGAAAAAAATATATTTTTCGGGAAAGTCGAGTTCTTGGCAAGATGCTGATAATATTCATGCTCAATATTATGTGTGCGAATAAACTTTAAGCGATTTTTGAGATTTGGATGATCAATAAATATGGTAGTATGAATCCCCTCGAACCAAATAGGGTCTTCATCTCCTTTTAAATTTTCAAGTAATTCGGTTGATTTCCTTGATAAAACGATAAATGGAATTTTTGATAAAAGTTGAAATACGGAAAAATTTCTGCGGTAATAATGAACTTTGCCGTATCGTGCTAATTCTTCTTGCTTTCCACGACCATAATCGAAAATATGAATGGTAAGTTTAAACCCTAGTTCAAAAAGGGTCTTAATTCGAAAAAACATATCCACTGCCCCACCATAATCAGGAGGATATGGAACATCTAAACAAACAATGTGTAATCTTTTTTCGATTGTATAATAACGTCAAAATGGTTAGGCCATTGTGCTCGGTGTTCCAAAATTCATTGGAGGTAAGCCAGCTTGTGGGTCATCAATTATTCCAAAATTTTGCTCGTATTTTTGAATATTCTCGTTCAAAGCTTGCAGAAAACGTTTTGCATTCTGAGGAGTCATTATAACACGTGAACGTACTTTTCCTTTGGGCATTCCAGGCATAATTTGAATAAAATCACAAACCACTTCAGCAGGTGAATGTGTAATAATTGCCAAATTGGAGTAGACCCCTGTTGCCATATCCTCAGACAACTCAATATTCATTTCGTTTTGGTTATTTTCCATGATTAATCTTCAAGAATTGACTCGTGTTCTTCAAAGGTTATATTGTATGCCTTTAATTCCTCGAGAATTGGTTCATAAACTGATTTATTTACTGGTAAAGTTACTCCTTTTTCTATAATTTGATTATTCAAAATCATCTTGGCGCAAATCGCAACTGGAAGTCCAACGGTATTCGACATAGCCGTATAAACTTCATCTTCACCGAGGTTAATCATCGAAGAAACAATTTTTCGATTTTCTCCTTTATAATAGTATTCAAATTCGTGATACATTACAAGCATATCTCGATCATTCTCCTCCAAACTTAATTTACGAACAATCAATTTTTCAAGCAGTTGAGCGGGACTTGCATCAGGAATTCCAAATGTTTCGTCTTTTTCAAAAATGTTTAAAAATTCAAACAAATCGTAAAGATACATGCGGTCTTCGCGTAGATAAATTTTAAATTTCTCTTCAACGCTAATTCCTTTTCTGTAAGGAAGAAATGCGTTCAAAAATGCTCTTGGCGTGAGCTTTTCTGATTGAAATAATTTGTATGAATCATCAGTCATTCCTAACTCTGCAAAAACGTGGAACGCTTTACAGTAATTTGGTCTGCGTAAGGTTCCGCGGTAAAGTGTCGGAATCTCCTCTAAGCCATACGTATCGCGGTAGGATAGCGAATCCCGATTTGGATAACCTTCAAACTTTCCGAAACCTGGAATGTCTATTCGGTCCAATCGATCAAATAAGCGATTATAGGGGATGTATTTGTATTCTCCATTATGAATAAACGCAGCAGCTCCCCCTTGTCCAGCTAAAACGACATTTCTTGGATTCCATGTGAATTTGTAATGCCACGGATTATTATCAGATTCAGGAGCAATTAATCCCCCGCAGAAAGATTTAAAACTCGTTACTTCTCCTCCTTTATCGCGAATTTCATCAATGATTTTCATGGCACTCATGTGGTCGATTCCCGGATCAACGCCAATTTCGTTCATGATGATAATACCCTTCTCAATGGCTTCATGATTGAGTTCTTTCATCTCTTTTGAAATGTAAGATGGTGTGATAAGATCCGTTTTTAGATCGATGCAATCTTTTGCAACTTCAACATGAAAGCGAGCAGGAAGCATTGAAATAACTAAATCTGCATGACCAATTTCTGGTCGTCGTTCGTTTGCATCCAGTGCATTGAAATTAAGGGCCGTTGCCCTGCTATGTCCATTGATTTTTCGTTTTACCAACTCGATGTCTTGATCAACTATACGAAGATGCCAATCAAACTGCTCAGCATGCTCCAATAAATAACGTATCATAGATGATGCTGACAACCCCGCCCCCAGAATCAAAATGGATTTCATAAAAGATTATTTGTTATCTGCTAATATCGGTCGTATCGCATTGAAAAGATCATCTTCATTCCAAGGTTTGGAGATAAAAGAATCAAGCATATTTTCAGAAACAAGTTCATCTACAGAAAGTCGATTTGCCTGACCTGAAAGCATGACACATTTCATTTCTGGGTGCTTTTCCTTGATAGCTCGAATTAATTGAGCACCAGTCATTTTAGGCATTTGATAATCTACAATTACAAAAATAACCTTGATCTGCTCGTTTATCAATAATTCAATGTTTTCCAGAGCGATGTTTGGATCAGTGAAATACTCCACAAGCGTAAACGTCTGATCAACAATCTTACCCAGCTGAAAACCAAGCATTTGTAAGATATACGGATCATCATCCACACAAACTACAGCATATTTCACTTCATTCATGCGACAAAAGTAATTATAAATTTAGTCATTGCCTCGTTTGATTCAACATTAATGGAAGCATTGTGTTCTTTCAAAATATTATTTACAATGCTAAGTCCTAATCCTGAACCACTTTTTTTATTTTTGGTAGTGTAAAATTTATCAAACATTTTTTCTTTCACCCCAATTGGTATTTCAGGTCCATTATTTTCAAATATCACTTTCAATGAATTACCATTCGTTTCAGAATGAATACCCATGTATTTGTTTTCTTGCTCATCCATTGCCTCAATTGCATTCTTAACAATGTTTGACCAAAGTTGAAATAATTTGACATCGTATCCAAAGATTGTTGTTTCAGGGCTGACCGTAAAATTTAAATCGATGTCTTTTTTAATTTCATAATTGAAAACACTTAAAACCGTTGAAATGTTTTGTCTTAGGTTTAATACTTTCTTTTCGACCTCAATTTCACCCTTTATAAAACTTCTAACTTCTTGAACGACCCTGAACGCATTATCACTCGATGTTTTTATCGTTTCAAGTTGACTACATGTTAATTGCAATTGATTTAATAAATCCAAATAATCCAAGGTATTTGGCATTGTTATTAATTTTTTAATGTAATCTAACTCGTTGATTCCAATTCGACATTTAACCAAATATTCTGCTAGTTTTTCCGTCTGTTCATTCGCCTCAAGGTTGAACGTTTCGATTAACAATGGAAGCATTTCAGCTTTTTCTTTTCGAAGTTGAAGGCCACCAAGGAAGATTTCAATTGGAAAATTTTCAACTCGGTCCATTAACGAATTGAATTCATCAGCAGAGAATTTAAAAGCTTTCGTCCTTAAAACTGAATTGAAAACAAATCTGATATTGTCGGCTGCAACCTTTATTGTTCCTAATGGTGTATTTAAATCATGGGCTATTCCTGCTGCGATTTCTCCAATTGTTGCTAATTTTTCTTGCTCAATGATGGATTTCGAAAGATTGATATTCTTGCGCGTATTTTCAAGAACTTCATATTCGAGGTTTGCGTTGATATTTTCGATTTCGGCTTTTGATTTCTTTAATTCGTCCAAATTCTTCATTCGGTTGATTACATTCACCAACATTTGGCAAAATAGCGAAAGAATTTCTTTTTCCTCGTTTCTGAAAGTGCGTTGTTTTTGAATAATATCGAAACCAATAAATCCAATTACTTCCTCCTCATTCATCATTGGAATCGTCAATAAACTCTGGATTCCTTCAGTTTTCAATAAAGAACGAACGCGTTCATCTGTTAATTTCGAAACATCGGTAATTTCAACCATCTCTCCTTTTTGATGTTTACCAAACCAATAAGGCATTTCGGAAATTTTTATTTCGCGGAGATTATCAATTTGGGGATCTACAACTTCTGAATGCCATTCATGTGTATTCGAACAAATTTGTTTTTCTAAATCATATCGAAATACATAGGCTCGATCAGCCTCGGAGAATAATCCTACTTCTTTCAAGGAAAGGTCTATTGCAACATCTAATTCTTCAAACTTAACATTAATGAAACGATTAGAAATTTTCATTAGGATTTGCTGAAGTTCATGTATTTGTTTTAATTCATTTTGAACAGCAACTAATTTGGTTACATCTTTCAAAAAAGCCTGACTACCAACAACTTTTCCCTCATCAAAAATAGGAATCGTTCTTCCGATAAGATGAATGATTTTACCAGATCGAGCTCGAAAGGTGCAATTTAAATTTTCTACTTTTTGACCATTCTGAAGTTGAGGAAATACTTCTTGGAATTCAAGTATTGTTTCTTCCGTCAAGAATTGCATTATGTGATGACCTTTTATATCTTCCTCTCCAATTTCAAGACTTGTTTTCCAAGCGCGATTCACCCATCGAATTTTTCCGTCCTCATCCAATTGATGAATCATTTCGATAGAATTATCTAGTAAGTCATTTAGTTTTACTTCTTCAGAAATCATAACCGCGATGCTATTAAGGTTGAAGTATATTTAATTTTTTATTTTTTCCACTCATTATTGACCTTTATTAAAATAAATGGTGAAAGCTGTTTTTTCGGGGTCTGATTCAACTGATATCCGAGCATTGTGTTCTTCAATAACATTTTTCACGATGGACAATCCCAATCCTGACCCATTTCTATTTGCTTTGGTGGTGAAAAACTTTTCGAAGATTTTATTCTTGATATGCTCATCTATTTCTTTACCTGTATTCTCAACGACAATTGCTATTTCTTTGTCATTTTCTAGGGAGTAAATACGAATTTGACCTCTGGACTCGGTCTCTTCAATAGATTCCAACGCATTTTTGATCAAATTAGACCATAATTGGAACAAACGGATATCATATCCTTCAATGATTAAGTTGTCAGCAACTTTAAAAGATAATTCCGCATGATTTTTTATCTCGTAATTAAAAATATTAAGAACAGATGCAATGTTTGCTCTCAAATCAACTTGCGCCCTACCTGAATTTTTTGGATCTTTTATGAATGATTTTAAATCTTGAACAACATTTGACGCACGTTCACCTGAACTAATAATTGTATCAACGAATGTTCGGGTCATCTGAATTTGATAGATCAACTCTAAAAACTCCAATGGATTCTGAGAATTAACTATATTTTGGATTAAATCCGTTTCATTTATCCGAACCCTCGCCTTAACTAAACCTGATGCGATTTCTGATCTTAAGTTTATCGGAATTTGAGGAAAGTTAACTTCAATGAGGTTTTGAAACCCGCTTATTTCTCTTCGAATCTGCATTCCGCCAACAAAAAGCTCAAATTCAGCTTCAACCGCTCTGCCGCAAGCATATTTGATTTGATCTGGACTACATTTCCAAATCGATTCTTTGAAAATGTTTTCAAGTGTAAAACGAATATTTTCTGCACCACTTTTAATAGCTCCCAGCGGCGTATTTAAATCATGTGCAATACCAGAAGCGATCTCTCCGACCATTACAAGTTTTTCTTGATCCGTAATTGATTTCGCTAATTCAAGGTTTTTCATTGTTTTCTCTTGAACAATAAGCTCGAGGTCGCGATTAATTTTTTCAATTTCCTTGCGATTATTTTCAATGGCGCGAATATATTCTGTTCGACTATTCACGTTAACAAGCATATCAGAGTATAGCCTCAAAAGGTTCTTTTCATCCTCGTTGAATTCTCTCACTTCTCTTACGGAATCAAAACCTACAAATCCTATGCATTTTCCATTTTCCATCATTGGTATGGTAATGATGCTTTTAATTTCTTGGATTTCAAGTAATTCTCTGAATTTCCCTGGCTCGAGCTTCGAAACATTGGGAACATAAACTTCCAATCCAGCCTGATGTTTCTTAACCCATACAGGCATTTCACTCAATGGTATTTGCTGTAAATTGTCAATTTCTGGTTTGATTCCATCGGCGCACCATTCAAATAAATTGGAAGCAGTTTGATTTGTGTAATTGTAATCAAAAACATAGACTCGATCGACATTAACAAAAGTTCCAAGTTTTGAAAGTGATTCGTCAATCGATTCCTCCAATTGATCAATTGGCAAATTGATATACTTCGAAGAGATATCCATCAGCAAATTCTGGAAAACCGATTTGATTTTCAAATTCTCCTCAGCTTCTTTTTTGTCTGTAATCTCATGTCGGATGGACAAGTAATGTTGAATTTTTCCATTCACATCAAAAACTGGATAAATTATTGAATCTACCCAATAATAAGTGCCATCTTTGGCTTTATTTTTAACCTCTCCACGCCAAATTTCACCTGATTTAATGGTTTTCCACAATTCGACCCAAAACTCTTTGGAATGATAACCAGAATTAATGATGTTGTGATTCTTACCTATTAATTCACTTTCGTCAAATTGAGCTACCTGACAAAACTTCTTATTTACTTTCGTAATATTTCCATTTAAATCCGCAATCGAAACAAGTGAGCTTTGATCCAATGCATCCGTAATTTCTTTCAGACTTTTATTTTGTTCTGCAATTGTTTCTTCAAACTTCTTTCGATCGGTAATATCAAACTCTATTGCAATGTACCCAATGTGTCTATTGTTTTGATCAAATATTGGCTGAATATTTAAGTCTATCCAATATAAATCACCACTTTTTGATTTATGCAATAACTCTTCGTGTAATGGTTTAAGTTCAATTAGATTTTGATAAATTCGTTGAATCGCATTTTGATCTGTACCTTCATATTGGAACATTTTTGGACTATTTCCAATCAATTCTTCCAATGAATATTTAGAACGATTTACCATTGCTTCGTTTGCCCAGGTAATTTTCCGGTCAGCGTCCAAAATCAAGACACCATTGTTCGTATTTTTTGCAACCAAGGACAGTTTTTGAATCTCATATTCTGCTTTTTTTCGTTCAGAAACATCACGGGAGGCAGCTATCAGATACCCTTTATTTGATATATCCTCATATGTAACACTTATTTCGACATCAATCAAATCTCCAGTAACAATGTTCTTATTTTGGCTTTCTACAACAAAAACGCCATGTTTTCTTAAGTGGGTCAAATGTTCTTCCCAGATACCTGGCGTTTTGAAATAGGTTTCAAAGTCTTCTACTCGGTATTTCTGAATTTGACTTTTTTCAATTCCAAGTCGTTTAGCGGCTGCATCATTGACATAAATCATTTGTCCCTTATCATCCGAAACCTGAATTGCATCAGTCGTTCGATCCAAGAATTTCTCAAGAAGTGCAGCACGATTATATGCATCAACTAGTTTTTCTTCAGCTAATTTCTGCTCTGTAATATCAATTCCGTAACCAATGACATACTTTACAGCTCCAGATTCATCAAATAATGGATCAATGCGTCTAAATACGATTTTTCGTTCCCCTTGTTTGGTTGTATAATCATCAATCCAAATTTCATGTTGCTTATTTTGAACAACCCTATTGAATTTTTCTCTTCGCTGATCAGCCAATGAAGTTGATAAATTTCTATAATCACAATAATCATAGTCATCTTTTCCAATCATCCAATTCCTTAATTCATCATCCTTTATTCCTTGAGGGTTAACAAAACGATATTTATGATCAGCATCGAACACCGCGATATCTGAAGGGATATTATTTAGAATAAACTCGTAAAACTCCTTTTGTTTTTCTATTTCCCTATTGAGCTGAATAAGTTGGTTTTCCTTAAGTTGAACGGCATTGATATAATTTGTAATGTCAGCCGCATAAATATTGACGTAGCCAAAATCCTGAATATTGCGTATCGAAATGTTGTAATGTCGCTTGTTTCTTTCTAATATGAGCTTGGATATATCTCCTTTTTCGTGAATAATTTTGGATAAGCTCTCATTCAACTCAGGATCGTTAACTCCAGCCTCTGTAATTCCAAAATCATTATTAAAATGAATTTGTGCCTCACTGTTTGAGTAAGACAATGTTAAATCCTTATTCAAACGTACAATTGGATTGGGGTTTTCACTTGGAAAACGCGCCAATAAATTTATTTTTTCCTGAACCAATTTTAGCTCATCATTTTTTTCCTTGGACTTCTTTAAAACTAATTTGGCATCATCCAATGATCGATCGGTTGTCTGCTGCAAGAACAAGAATTCAGCAATGTAATCGTGCTTAGCAAAATCACTTATTACCAAACCATAATTACTCAAGGGAAAAACAGAATTTACGACTGGATTTGCAGACAAAATGAGTAAATCTTGATTTCGTTTAATAGAGAATTTAAATCGCTGTTTCCCATCTAACGATTGAAAAAAATATAATTTTGAAATCGGAACATTTGAATCCAATGTCCAATTTGACCAAACAAAGGGACTCAGAAATTCAAACAACTCAGAGAATTGAATTCCAGCTTGAAGTCTTGGTTCAACTTTCGCTAATTTTTCCCCGAATTGATTTACTGTGCCATCTACATTCAGAATGAGATAGAACGGATTATTAAATTCCAAAGCATCGATGAAAGCATCTTTTTCGTTATTCAATCGATCATTCTTTCGCCTCAATTCAAGTAGATTCATAACGCTTCGAGCGAGCGTTTTCAATCCTGAAATTTGTGCTTCAGACAACTTTTTGGGTTGGTCGTCTATAACACACAAGGTGCCAAGTGGATAATTATCCTCATTTACAAGTGGTATTCCAGCGTAGAAAATAACATTTGGCGCTCCAACTACCAATGGATTATCATTGAAACGCTCATCCAATCTCGAATCTTCAATGATAAATGGATCAGCAGGGGTATTTATGGCGTGTCCGCAAAATGCAAATTCTCTGGGAGTTTGCTCAGCTTCGAGGCCAAATTTTGACTTGAACCATTGTCGGTCCTCATCAATTAAACTGATTAAGGCGATTTTTGTACCACAAAGTTGTGATGCGAGTTGCGTAATCTCGTCGTATTCTATTTCGGACAGTGTATCCAACACTCCATAACTACGGAGTGCATTTAATCTATCTTTTTCGTTGCTGGGAAACTTTCCTGGTTGCACTAGCTTACCATTTAATTAGAAAAACGTGGCAATCATTTTGCTCGTCTTTCACTTGAATTTGTTCTATGGTAACGTTCATTTCGAATCGTTTTCCTAAACCTCTGATTAACCCATGTAACATCGGTACAAGTCCCTCTCTATGTGAACGGTACTCCAATTCTACTGAATTACTGGTTTCGTTTCTCGTTGAGAATTGAGGAGGTGCTAGTTTGGGCATGATATTACCAATGCGGTAGTGCAACATATCCAAATTTGTAAGGAATTCAACAAAACTAGAACCTGTTAAATCCATTAAATCTCCATAACCTTCATCGGCAGTGTAAAGAATCCAATATTCTCCAAAAGCTTCAAGTAGCGCTCCTGCGTCAGATTTAAGAACACGAGCTCCATTCATAACCAAATCATAAGTCAGTTTGTCAGGATATGGGTTCATCCCAATAAATTCTTCATCTTCAAAACCTGAAAGTTCACAGATTTCCTTCCACTTTTCTTCTCCGTGATTATTAACTACTAAATCTTTAATTGCTTTATTCACCAATCCGTACATACTATCTAAGTTTACAATGAAACTTGCGAAGTTAAAACTTCAGTTGATGAAATGAAAGAAAAAACAAATGTTTCGAATTCTAAATCAAGATAATACGTGTAAATACGTAGAAAAATTTAAGGGTTTCTTCTTAAAATAAAATCCTTAACTCATTTTATTGAGAAAACTGAATGGTAAATCGCGTGAATTCTTAATTCAATTTAAGCAACGTGATAATAGAGCTCTTTTGTTCTTTCCTATTTCTATTTTTCAATGTTTGCTTGTTAAAAATAATGGTGTTTTGCATAAAAGGAAGTCTTAACGAAATTTAGGTAATGTGCCTTCTAATTTTGGTTTTCAATGAGGTTGAACCTAAAAATAGAAGTATGAAACAGTTAATCATTTTCCAGTTCATTTCGCTAATCACCGCTTTCATAGTCAATTCACAAGTTTCCATCACAAAACCAACTTTGGATGTCGGAGCCTGCTCGCTGTCATCACGTTATTTTACGTTGGGCAATTTGATAATTTCAGAAACGCAAAACGCTGATTTTTCAATTGGAACAGCAAGAACGATAACCATTACAGCTCCAGCAGGATTGCAATTTTTAGCCAATTCAGGATCCATTCTTGTTTCAAGCGGAAAAAATTTATCAGGAGAAAGTATTGCTGTTACTAGCACATCAATTACAATTCAATTCAATTGCAGTGGCACCAATAAGTTGGATGTTCTAACGATAAGCGGAATAAATCTTCGTTCAACGACCTACGCAAATTACCAACTGAGCAGATCTGGAGGAACAGCAATCATCAATGGGCTCAACAATGGCAGTGCCTTAACTGGTAACTTAACATTCGTTTCTATTCCAGCAAACACATATCGGAGTATTCCAACATCATCCGGATATTTGGATTGGAACTTAGCATCCACGTGGGAATGCAATGCAGTTCCACCGAATGATGGTACCGCTTTAGTAACAATTCGATCCTATCAGAACGCAAGCTACAACAGCAGTAACTCAGTTTATTTTAACGGAAATCCAATCATAAAATCATTAACAATTGAAAACAATGCGAATTTTAGCCCTCCTAATGGAAATGCACAATCTTTAACAATAAATGAAAATTTCACAATTCAAAATGGTGGTATCTTGCAGCAGATAAATTGGTCGCAATCAGGAGTAAACTCAATCAACATAGGTGGAAACTTCATAAATCATGGACTAATGATAAGCGCGGGAGGAAATGGCGGTAATGGACTTCGAATTGTAATGAATGGAACAACTCCTCAAATTATTTCAGGAACTGGAAATTTTAGAATGATTGGAAATGGTCCAGGAGCTGGTTCTTTGGTGATATCAAATCCAACAGGAGTTGAACTTCAAGCAAATTTTATAACCGACAATTCCAAAGGTAATTTGGGAACTGTTATCGTTGACGGTTTATTAACATTTCTCAATCCAACGATTCGATTTACGGGTATAGGAAACCTACAATTAAATGGGAAAACGATTTTAAAAGCTGGAACTTTCAACGAGCATTATTCAATGTCTGGATCACGAGTTATTGGAAACAGCAGTACGATAGAATATACGAATCCCAATTCATCTATTTCCTCAACAAATATTCCTTCGTTGAATCTGAATAATCTCATAATTAACAATGGTTTAACTGGCACAACAACTATTCAAAATCCTTTAAATATTGGCGGAACCTTGAGTATGCTTGGTGGCAATATGATAAATGGAACAAACACCATTCAGCTAGGGAACTCAATTTCAAACAAAGGATTGATTGAATATTCTTCGGGTGTAGTTGTCGGAAGAATGAAACGATGGTTTGCAGGAACAAATTTTGGAATTCAAACAAGTTTGTTTCCGATTGGAAATGTGATTGACTTCAAAGAACGATTCGTGAAAATCGAATACACGCAGTCAACTACGGGTGGTTCGCTTACAGCTGAGTGGACCAATCAACCAATGGGAAATAATTTTACTAACGAATCCGTTGTGACCAATTGCGACGGCACGTTTTCAATTTCAAACACAGCCTCAGGTTATTGGACTATGACTCCAGCCGACGGTATTACAAATGCAGAAAATAACACGTACAATATAACATTATCAGCAAATAATTTATCTGATTTTTCAAACGACTGTCATATTACTGCTCTCAAGCGGGATAACAATAACATTTGGTCCTATTCCGGCATTCATCTTGACAATACGGGAACTGCGAGTAATCCTACAATTACGCGCTTGAATGCCAAAGGATGGAGTAATTGGGGATTGGGTGGAGAAGGAGATCCGCTTCCCGTTGAATTGATTTCAATGGATGCAAAATGTGACAAGAACAACGTTGTATTTAATTGGGTGACCGCCTCTGAAAATAACAGCGAATCTTTTTTGGTAGAAAAGTCAGACAACTGCCTGCAGTGGATTACATCACAGGAAATTCAGGCCGCAGGATTTTCTAACGAACAACTCAACTACAGTATTATTGACCAAAGAACCTCCGGATTAAAGTATTATCGATTGACACAAAAAGACATTGATGGAAATAAAACCATCTATGATCCTATTTACGTTGACTGCATGGATGAAAGTCCTTTCAAAATTTTGATATGGCCAAATCCGAGCGAAAATGTATTTAACCTTTTAATAAACGACCAAAATCTAAAAGGCAATTGCTTAATTTCGATTAAAAATATTTTAGGAAAAGAAGTGTATATTAAAGATGTTCTTTATGATAGTGAAACAAACGTTTTTGAATTTCGCAACTTGTGGTTACCACCGGGAACCTATTTCATTCAAGTTTCGAATGGTCATTACTCATCAGAATCAATAAAACATTTGATACGATAAATTCATTTCTTTTCATTGGATTGCGTATTTTTGCAACGCATGAAACAGACCTTTTTTGATCGCCTTGCACAGTTATTTTTTTCTATGAAATTAATGACGTTAGCAATGATTATTTTCCTTGTTGGAATTGGAGCAGCAACTTTTATTGAGTCCATTTACGGGATTCAAAGTGCAAAAATTATTATTTACAACGCTACTTGGTTTGAGGTATTATTGCTTTATCTCTCAATGAATTTGATTTCTAATATTTTCAAATATCAAATGTTTCAGCGAGAAAAGATTGCGATGTTAACTTTTCACTTGGCGTTTTTGATAATCATGTTTGGTGCAGCTGTGACTCGCTACGTGAGCTTCGAAGGGTTAATGGTTATTAAAGAAGGAACATCTGAGAATTTTATTTTTACGGCTGATCCACATTTGTTGGTTCACGTTGAAAATCCAATAAATGGGAAAAAGAAAACTGAAGGTTACAAACATTATTTATCTGAAATTACAGACAATAGTTTCGAACATAAAATCCGATTTGAAAACAAGAACATACGTATCTCTCAAGTTGATTTTCAATCCAAACGAGTTGATTCATTAGTTATTCGCTCATCATTTAACAGCGTAGTTTTAGACATTGTGACTGATGGAATGAAGTCAAATTATGTTGGTCCAAATGAAATTTTTATGGTCGGCGGGATTCCTCTTTCTTTTGAAAAGAAATTAGAGGTTCCTGGAATTGAAGTTAGAACCAAAGGTGATTCCGTTGAAATCAAAACGAACGTTCCAATTCGTTATTTGGCTATGTCAGAAATGCAAAAAGCACGTCAATCTGGAATAAGCCCATCAGATTCGCTTTTTACAGAAATTCCTTTGAACAAATGGGTTACGTTCAAAACTACTACACTTTATCAGTCTGGAAATCAACAATTCGTATTTAAGAGACTGATCAAACATTCGAAGAAGATGTTGATGCCTTCAGGAAAGAAAAACGTAGGTATGGATTATCTTACCGTCAAAATTTCGGATGGAAAATCCTCGAAAAACGTAACGCTAGAAGGCGGAATGGGTCAAATCCCGACACCAACGCGCTTTGAATTCAATGGACTGATTTACCAAATGGAATACGGTTCAATTCGCAAACCTATTCCGTTCAATGTTTTCTGCCGCGATTTTAAGTTGGATAAATATCCTGGGTCAGAATCTCCATCTTCTTTCGAAAGCGAATTATCGATTGAAGATCCAAGAAACAATTACAAACGTGACCAAAAAGTTTTCATGAATAATGTAATGGATTACGATGGCTATCGCTTCTTTCAATCAAGTTATGATTTGGACGATCCTTCAACGCCTCAAAACGAAGAAGGAACGCGCTTGAGCGTAAACCACGATTGGTGGGGAACAAATATTACGTATGTTGGGTATTTACTGATGAGTATCGCGATGATTTTGTCTTTAATTGCCCCGGTTGGTCGATTCCGAGATTTAAATGAAAAAATCAAGAAATTAAACGAACGAAAAAAAGGAATTAATATGGCTTCGATAATATTGCTCCTTTTCGTTTCATTTTCGAATCAAACTTTTGCAGTTGAACATAAAAATCACAATCATCAAGCTCATAAAGCTATTTATCGCGTTATTTCAAAAGACCATTCAGATGAATTAGCCTCTTTGCTTGTTCAAGATTTTAAGGGGAGAATAATTCCGATTCACACCATGTGCGATGAATTGCTCCGTAAATTTTACCAATCAAATAAATACAGAGATTACAACGCAGTTCAAACAATTATGAGCATGCACATGTATCCGCAATATTGGATGGATCAGAAAATTGTAAAAATTTCGAGTAATCTGAGAGATCGATTGAAGTTGGGCGAATATGCCAGTGCTAAGCAACTTGCAGATGCAACAGGAGCCTTTAAATGGTTAAACGAATACAAAGCTGCTCATCAAAAACCTGAATCAAAGCGCGATGAATTTGATAAGAAACTCATTAAATTAAATGAACGATTTGAAGTTGTTCAAGGGATCTTTGCTTGGCAATATATGCGCTTAATTCCAAAGAAAGGAGATAAAAACAACACGTGGTATGTTCCAATGAATATGGAATTAATGCAGGTTGATACAATTTCTTCGATCACAACGTTAAAATATCTTTCTGCCATTGATGAAGGAGCAAAAAACAATTCTTTCGGAAAAGCAAGCGATTTACTCAAACAAATAAAATCTTTCCAGCGCAAAATCGGTAAAAACGTAGTTCCTAGTGAAACGAAAGTGAACGTTGAAATTAGTTACAATAAAATGACGATTTTCAAAAATACATTTCGAGGATATATTACACTTGGACTTGCATTGCTGATATTATTTTTCATTCAGATTTTTAGAACCAAGAATCCGGAACCAGGAAAAGTGATGAATGTGATTCGAAAGTCATTTTTGTTTTTACTTATCGTATTTTTTGTTTACCACGGTGTGGGACTTGGATTTCGATCATACATTTCAGGACACGCCCCATGGAGTAACGGATACGAAGCACTTATCTACATCGCTTGGATGACGATGCTTGCAGGTTTGTTCTTCTTAAAGAAAAATGAAGTGGTCGTTGCCGGTGCTGCAATCTTGGCCTCACTCATGATTATGGTTTCCGAAATGAATTTATTGGATCCAGAAATTACACCGCTTGTTCCCGTTTTGAAATCATATTGGTTGATGATTCACGTGGCGATTATTACGGGAAGTTATGCATTTCTTGGTTTGGGATTCATTTTTGGGTTTCTGAATTTAACCTTGTATATCTTCCGAAATAAGAAAAATGGGGAAGTTGTAACTTTGAATATCAGTGAACTAACCTACATCTCAGAAATGGCTATCACCATCGGCTTATTTATGTTAACAATTGGAACGTTTCTCGGAGGTGTTTGGGCAAACGAATCCTGGGGAAGATACTGGGGTTGGGACCCGAAAGAAACTTGGGCCCTTGTTTCTGTGTTGGTTTACGCTGTGATATTACATTTACGCATGATTCCAGGTTTGAAAGGAAAATTCCTTTTCAACGTTGTTTCTTTTTGGGGATATTCAGCAATCTTATTTACGTTTTTCGGCGTAAACTTTATGTTGGTAGGCTTACATTCCTACGCACAAGGAGATGGAATTGGGAAGTTCCCGACATGGCTAACCTGGTTAATTGTATTCTTTGTTCTATTTACAACAATTGCCGCCCTGCGCAATAAAAGCTACAATAAATCGGTTGCAGCATGATCGAAGATCGGATTCTTTATGAAGATAATCACGTAATCGTTGTCAATAAACTTCCATCAGAAATTGTTCAAGGAGACAAAACGGGTGATGCTACCCTACCCGATGCGATTAAAGCTTATTTAAAAGAGAAATACAACAAACCCGGAAATGTTTTTTGTGGCGTTGTTCATCGCTTGGACCGACCAACGAGCGGAGCAGTCATTTTTGCCCGAACGAGCAAGGCATTAGAACGACTCAACGCTCAATTCAGAGAGAAAGAAACAAACAAAGTTTATTGGGCAATCGTAGAAAATAAACCCGAAAAAGCATCTGGTCGCTTGGTTCATTTCCTTCGAAAAAACGAAAGTCAAAATAAGAGTTATGTCGTTGATGCAAAAACGAATGGTGCCAAAGAGGCGATATTATCTTACAAGTTGATTCAATCCAGTGAGCGTTATCATTTATTGGAAATAGCCTTAGAAACCGGAAGACACCATCAAATCAGAACGCAATTAGCTGCCATAGGATGCATCATCAAAGGAGATTTGAAATACGGAGCAAAACGCTCCAACGAGGATGGTTCCATTTGTCTTCATGCGCGAAAAATTAGCTTTTCGCATCCTACCACAAAAGAAATAATTGAAATTATAGCTCCAGTTCCTGAAGTTGGGATTTGGAGGATGTTTGAATAATTTTTTTTGAAATTCATATCAATATACTTTTCACATCTCGTTTTTTGATGTTTTAAAAAGCAATTATCTAAATAATATTAAGCTTTAAGGTATTTTTTTATATTGCCAAATAGTATATTTTTTTTTTGAATTCAAAAAAATCAGCCTTTCTTAGTGTCATTTTAACACTTTCTTTTATATTTGTTGTAAGAATCAATAAATTGTGATTTATGATACGAATTGGGATTAATGGTTTTGGGCGAATTGGACGATTAGCAGCTCGAATTATTTCAGAAAGAAACGATGTTCAACTAGTTGCCATCAATGATTTGTTGGACGTTGATTACATGGCCTATATGTTGAAATACGATTCGACACATGGGAAATTTAGTTTGGATGTTTCTCATGAGCCAGGACATTTAATCATCGGGGAACATAAAATTCGTGTTACTAATCAAAAAGATCCACTTCAAATAGATTGGAAGGCTGTTGATGTGGATGTCGTGCTTGAATGCACCGGTCTTTTCTTAACAAAAGAAAGCGCTCAAATGCACCTTGATTCGGGAGCAAAAAAAGTGATTTTGTCCGCCCCGCCAAAAGATGACACGCCAACTTTTGTAATGGGTGTTAATCACACAACGCTTCGTTCTCATCAAACAATTATTTCAAACGCTTCTTGCACCACGAATTGCTTGGCTCCAATTGCCAAAGTGCTTCACGATGAATTTGGTATCATTGAAGGCTTGATGACGACCGTTCACGCAGTAACGGCTACACAAAAAACTGTTGATGGTCCAAGTGCGAAAGACTGGCGTGGTGGACGCGGCGCTAATCAAAATATAATTCCTTCATCAACTGGTGCGGCTAAAGCAGTAACGATGGTCATTCCTGAGCTGAAAGGCAAATTAACCGGAATGGCGTTTCGTGTTCCTGTTCCGGATGTTTCAGTTGTCGACTTAACCGTTCGTCTAGAAAAACCAACGAGCTACGAACAAATTTGCGAAGCTATGAAGAGATACTCAGAAACCACCTTGAAAGGAATTCTGGGTTTCACCGATGAAGCAGTTGTTTCGCAAGACTTTATTTCCGACCCGAGAACTTCGATTTTTGATGCTTCTGCCGGAATTTCACTGAATGAACATTTTGTGAAGGTTGTTGCTTGGTATGACAATGAATATGGTTATTCATCCAAACTTGTTGATTTGGCGACTTATGCAATGAAGTTGAATTAGAATTCTACGAAAGAATTTTTAGCTTTGTTTGAATTCAACTTAAATCCTTTGAAGATGAAACTGCTTCGTTTCTTACTATTTTTCAATGCTATTAGTGCATTTTGTCAGAATCCCAATAGAACTTTTATATCTATTCAGAAAACGAATGAGTTTGTAAAAATCGCAGTATCGGATGGCAATTACGAAATTCGAGCCTATTCTGATAAAATCGTTGAAACGAGTTTTTTTCCTTCGAATATCCGAACAAAGGAACCCTCCCATGCGGTTGAAAACATGCCGAACGTTAGTCGAAATTTCAAACTGATTCAAGGAAAGGACCAGTGCAAATTGGTGAATCATGATTTCGTTGTTCAAATTCAAAAAAATCCCTTTCAAATTTCCTATTTCTACAAAGGTAAACTCGTAACATCTGAAAAGATAGGTTATGAAAAATCACCTGAATTCGAAAAGATATCCTTCAATTTAACCAACGACGAAATTTTATTTGGAGGAGGAGCAAGAGCCTTGGGAATGAATCGACGAGGAAACCGTTTACAACTATACAATCGCGCGCATTATGGATATGAGGAACGATCAGAATTGATGAACTATACGATGCCTTTGGTGATATCAAGCCGATTATATGCCATTCATTTTGATAACCCCGAAATTGGTTTTTTGGACTTAGATTCGAAAAAAGATAACTCCCTGATTTATGAAACAAGTGGTGGAAGAAAAACCTATCAGGTTATTGTTGGAGATGACTGGAAAGACCTTGTTGAAAATGAAACAGCACTTCTTGGTCGTCAACCTATGCCGCCGCGATGGATGTTCGGGAATTTTGCAAGTCGCTTTGGTTACCACTCACAAGCAGAAGCAGAAAAAGTTGTTGAAAAATTCCGCAAGGACTCAATTCCACTTGATGCCATCATCTTTGATTTGTATTGGTTCGGAAAGGAAATTCAAGGAACCCTCGGAAATCTTGAATTTTATAAAGACTCGTTTCCAAATCCTCAAAAAATGATTACTGATTTCAAAGCAAAAAATGTGAAAACAGTTCTGATCACTGAACCATTTATTCTGACAACTTCGAAGAAATGGGAAGAAGCCAAACAAAAAAATCTGCTCGGAACGGACAGCACTGGAAAACCGTTGACGTATAATTTTTATTTTGGAAATACAGGTTTATTGGATGTTTTTCAGCCAAATGTGCAAGACTGGTTTTGGAATGAATACAAGAAATATATTTCCATGGGAGTCAAAGGATTTTGGGGAGATCTTGGAGAACCTGAAGTTCATCCTTCTGCGATGTTTCATGGAAAATTAAAAGCGGATCAGGTACACAACATTTATGGTCACCAATGGGCGAAATTACTAGCAGATGGCTATAAAAAAGATTTCCCAAATGAACGACCATTTACCTTAATGCGATCCGGTTACTCGGGAACGCAGCGATACGGCATCATTCCTTGGTCGGGAGATGTGAATCGAACGTGGGGAGGCTTGAAACCGCAAATGGAAATTTCGCTTCAAATGGGTTTACAAGGCGTTTCATATATGCATTCAGATCTTGGTGGATTTGCAGGCGCAAATGACGATCCGGAGCTTTATTTAAGATGGTTGCAGTATGGCGTTTTTCAACCTGTTTTTCGACCGCATGCACAAGAAGAAGTGGCTTCTGAACCCATTTATAAAGATGCAAAAACAAAAGAACTAGCAAAACAAGCGATTGAATTGCGTTACCAACTTTTACCTTACAATTATACCTTGGCATTTATAAATCATACAAAAGGAACTCCCTTGATGCGACCAGTTTTTATGGAGGATTCATTAGCTAATTGGAGTTTGAATTCCTCCAAACAATATTTTTGGGGAGAAGCATTTATGGTTTGTCCAATAACTTCAAAAGTCGATACTGCGGAACTGGGATTAGATCGGTTTATTTTCCCTAAGGGAGTATGGTTTGATTTCCATTCAGGTAAAGTCGTTGATAAGAATATTGGTTTTCCAGGCAAAGACAAAAAAGGGGTGCTTACCAAGAGAGACTTAACCAAAATTCCAGTTTTTGTAAAATCAGGTTCATTTATTCCAATGAGTGAAAAGATTCAATCTACAGATGAATTTATTCCAAACAAAGTTTCAGTTCATTTTTATTTTGACAGCACTTTGACGGAAAGTTCAGGTCTTTGGTATGATGATGATGGGCTTACCAGCGAAGCGTTTGAGAAGAAGATTTATGAAAAGGTTGATTTCAAATTTCAAAAAAACAAAAAGAATTCAATAATAACGATCAAAAAAACAGTAGGAAAAGCGTATCAATCTAAAATTCAATCATTCAATCTTATCATTCATTTTGATAAACAGGCTCCGAAAAACATTGTAATCGATAAACAAATTTTTCCTGCAACCCAATATTTAAAAAATAATTGCTTGGAAATACCCATTAATTTTAAATCAACAGAATGCAAAATCACTTTTGTTGATTAAATTTTGTTTGTGTCATTTTGACATTTATAAAATAAAAAATATATTTACACTTAATTAAGTTGGTTTTAATCTCATTTTTATGAAAAACAATTTTAAAATACCATTATTTTCTGCGATATTTCTGATTTTCAGTTTATATTCATTCGCTCAAAATGCAACGATAAAAGGAATTGTTACTGATTCTGAGGGTAATCCGATTTTCAACGCGACAGTTGTTCTCGAAGGAAAAGGTTTGGGTTCTAAAACAAGTGAAACTGGAGCATATCAAATAGATAATGTTCAGCCTGGTAGCTATGTTTTGACATTTAAGTATTTTGGATTGGAAACCTTAACCGAGAATATTTCAATTTCCGCGAATCAAATACTAGAGAAAAATGTTACGCTAACCAAGTCAAAAGAATTGGAAGAAGTTGTAATTATTGGATACGGAACTACTCGAACGAAAGATTTAACAGGATCCGCTGTCGTAATAAATGAAAAGAACTTTACACAAGGATCAATGTCAACCCCAGAGCAACTTATCATGGGTAAAGTATCTGGGTTAAAAATCAATACGAATGATGGTGCTCCTGGTTCCGGAAGTACGTTAAGACTTAGAGGAGGAACTTCTATCAATGCAAGTAACGATCCTTTAATTGTTGTTGATGGTGTCCCATTAGATAACGGAGGAATTGCTGGTGCGGCTAATCCACTTTCCTTGATTAATCCCAATGATATCGCTTCTTTCGTGGTTTTGAAAGATGCGTCGGCAACTGCCATTTACGGTTCAAGGGCTGCAAATGGTGTAATCATTATTACAACTAAAAAAGGTAGTTCAGGAAATGCTCCCTTGAAAGTTGTTTTTGACACCAAACATTCGCTTTCAACAGTTGCCAAATATGCTGATGTATTAAGTGGTGACAGTCTTAGAAATCTCGTTAATCGAATAGGAAATCCTGCTCAAATTGCTTTATTGGGAAATGCGAATACGGATTGGCAACGGGTGGTTTTTCGACCAGCATATGTTACCGATAATAACATTTCATTGACTGGTGGTATTAAGAACTTTCCATATCGCCTGTCATTTGGAAATCGATTGGAAAATGGGGTTTTAAAGCGAGATCAATTTGTGAGAAATTCGGTTACCTTAAATATGACTCCTTCGTTTTTTGATAATAATCTTCAATTGGAGGTAAATAGCAAATTAGTTAATACGCGCTCATTTTTTGCAAACAGAGGAGCATTGGGTGCCGCCTATTTCGACCCAACACAACCCATTTATTCTGATACCTCAACATATGGAGGTTATTACGAATGGTTAAACAATAGTGGTAAACCAAATACATTAGCAGCAAAAAATCCGCTTGGTCTATTAATGCAACGTGAAGATTTAAGCGACGTTTGGAGATTCATTGGAAATGCAAAGGTTACTTACAAATTACCATTTATTAATGGTTTAAAAGCAGTAATTAACGGTGGAATTGATCAATCTGAAGGTTCAGGTTTTGCGTCAACCACTAGTACTTCAGCTTCAGGATTTTTCACAGAAGGATCTTATAATCAATATCGAAGTAACAAAGGAAATAAATTGTTAGAGGCTTATTTTAACTACAACAATGGCAACGGTTCAAATAATCAATTTTTAGTTTTAGATTTAACTGCCGGATATTCATACCAAGATTGGTATTCTTCGAGTCCAAATTGGGCAACCTATAATCAAGCTAAAGATTCCATAATTGGACCTGCAGCTGAATTTCCATTTTACACGAAAAATTCAATTTTATCATTCTATTCAAGAGGAATTGCTACAATTAAAGACCGCTATGTATTGAACGCATCACTTCGCTATGATGGTTCATCTCGTTTTAGCCCAGAGGCACGCTGGGGACTTTTTCCTGCTGTTTCTGCTGCATGGATTATTTCAGACGAAGCTTTTTTCAAAAACAACATCAAATATATCAATATGTTAAAAGTTAGAGCAGGTTATGGTGTTACCGGTCAACAAGACGGAATTGGAGATTATGCTTACATTTCCAATTATTTCGTTGGAACTCAAACAGCTCAATATATTTTTGGCCCTGATACCCTATTAGTCCTAAGGCCATCCGGTTTTGATGCAAATTTGCGTTGGGAGCAGACAAAATCTTACAATATTGGTATTGACTTTGGAATATTAAAAGATCGCTTTTCAGGTTCAATTGACATATACCAAAAAATCACTTCTGACCTACTTGCTGTTGTACCAGTAGCTGCTGGAACTAACTTTACAAATGAAATTCTCACCAACGTCGGAAGCTTAAGCAACACAGGAATTGAATTTTCTTTTAATGCTGGTGTATTTGCAAACAAGGATTCACGACTTGATATCATGGGTAATGCCTCAAGAAACATAAATCGAGTAATAAAATTATCTCAAATAGAGGATGAAAATTCCGTTGGTGTGCAGGTAGGAGGAATTTCAGGAGGAATTGGTAATACAATTCAAGTGCATCGTGTAGATTATCCAACCTATTCATTTTTGGTTTACGAACAGTTATATCACGAAGACGGCTCTCCCGTTCAAGTTGGTCAGCAGGCAGATATTGATATAAATAATGATGGTCAAATTACAACTGCAGACAAATGGAAAGATATCCATGCATATGCAGATCGGAATGGCGACGGCGTTATCAACATCAAAGACAGATACATTAATAATAAGGCCGCGGCTGATTGGTTTCTCGGTTTATCCCTAAACTATCAATACAAAAAATGGACATTCGGCATGTCAATGCGAAGTGAACTTGGTGGTTATATATATAATAATATTCATTCAAATGCAGGTACGTTTCAGTCTTTAAATGGAACGCAAGGATTTCTGAATAACATCAGCTCACTTTATTACGAGGATGAAATTCAAAAAGTGGCTACAAATCAGTTGTTAAGCGACCATTATTTAGAAAGAGCTGACTTTTTGAGAATAGATTATTTTAATGTTGGATACAACTTTGGCAAAATTAAGGCATTCAACAATAAAGTAGGTTTAAACGCAAATTTGGTAGTGAACAACGTATTTGTTTTCACGAATTATTCAGGACTTGATCCAGAAATTGGTGGTGGAATCGATAACAATATTTATCCGAGACCTCGAATGTATTCATTGAATTTAACTTTTAACTTTTAATAAATTAGAGTTATGAAAAAAGGAGTTTTAAAAACAGGACTATTCATTTTTAGTGCTTTGATACTTTTTACAGCTTGTAAAAAACAATTGAATCAAACACCGAAATATGGTTTAAATGCTGAAAAAGTCTATGGAGATCCGAATAATTACATCAATGTTCTTGCGAAATTGTACTCTGGTTTGTCAATGACTGGAATTCAAGGGCCTGCTGGACAAGGAGATATTGCAGGAATCGATGAAGGTTTTTCAGCATACGTTCGCGTGCTTTGGAATTTACAAGAATTACCAACAGATGAAGCAGTTTGTGGCTGGTCAGATCCGGGAATCCCTGCTATGAACAAAAGTGAATGGACAGCCGATGATGGTTGGATAAAAGGAATGTATTACAGAATTTACTACCAAATTACGCTTTGTAATGAATTCATTTGGCAAGCTCGTGAAGAAAAATTAATTGAACGTGGTTTCAGTCAAGCGGACATTGATCGAATTAATATCTACCGTGCAGAAGCCCGTTATTTACGAGCACTATCCTATTACCATGCAATGGATTTATTTGGAAATGTACCTTTTGTTGATGAAAATGATCGTGTTGGAGCATTTCAACCAGAGCAAATAGATCGAACTTCTCTATTTAATTACATCGAAAGTGAAATCAAGGCAATTGAAGATTTACTTTTATCACCCGGTGAAGCACCTTATGGAAGAGCAACAAATGCTGCTGCACAGACACTTCTTGCTAAAATGTACTTAAATGCAGAGGTTTATACTGGGAACGCAAGATACTCTGACTGTAAAACCTATTCTGAAAAGGTAATAAATTCAAACGCTTTTCAGTTAGACGATGTTTATCAAGACATCTTTTTAGCTGATAATCATACTTCTCCTGAAATAATATTTCCAGTGGTCTATGACGGCTTGTATGCTCAAGCTTATGGAGGTACAATATACCTCGTAAATGGTGCAATTGGCGGAACTATGGTTCCTTCAAACTATGGCGTAAATGGAAACTGGGGAGGATTAAGAACAACGCCGCAATTTGTCAATAAATTTCAAGACTCAACACTTGATTCGAGGTATATGTTTTATACGAACGGTCAAATCTTGAATTTCACTGAGGCAAGCCATTTAGCTCAATTCAAATACGGATATGCTTTTCCTAAATATAAGAACAAAACTAAAGCAGGGCAAAATGGTTCCAACAATGCAGCCTCACCTTTCGTAGATATCGACTTTCCGATGTTTCGCTTAGCTGATGTATATCTTATGTTAGCAGAATCTAGTTATAGATTGGGTGATCAGTCAACAGCACTTCAATATATCAATGCAATTCGAACGAGAGCCTATTCAACAAGTGCATTTAACTTCTCAAGTTTAACGTTGGATGATATCTTAGATGAAAGAGCCCGCGAATTGAGTTGGGAAGCTACAAGAAGAACAGATTTAATTCGATTTGGTAAATTTACTGGAGGAGACTATTTATGGTCATTCAAAGGCGGCGAAGTGGATGGAATTGCCATTGATGCTTATAGAAATCTCTATCCAATCCCGAATGCTGATTTGATTTTAAATCCGAATCTGTCGCAAAATCCAGGATATTAATTTAAGGTTGAATTAAAACCCGAAATTATCGTAACCTGTTTGCGAAAGTTCTAAGTATCTTTCCTCATTGAACTTATATAATTCTGAAGGTTTGTGAGGAACTCCCTTCTGCTTTTCTTTGAGGTTTGTCAAAATTCCAAGTTTGAGGATTTTTCTTCTGAAATTTCTTTTATCTAAAGGTTTATCTAGGACAGATTCATACAATCGATGCAATTGACTTAACGTAAATTTCTCTGGCAATAAATTAAATCCAATAGGTTGTATTTTTATTTTTTCCTTTAGTTTCTCCTTCGCTGCTTGCAAAATTTCATAATGGTCAAATGCCAACTCGTGAATTTCTTTTACAAGAGCCCAACCAGCGGATTGAGCAAACGAGGATGCATGAGGAGTATAATCTGAAATTTGAACCAACGAAACATAGGCAATAGTAATTACTCTAGCTTCCGGTTCAGCACGAATTGATTTTAACCATTCACGATCTGATTCTTTACAAATTCGATTTGGGTCTCCAAACGCACCTAGTTGTTCAAGGTAAATATTATTCAACCCAGTTAGTTCCTCTAACACACGATTCGCCGCTTCATCCAAGTTTTCATCATTGTAAATAAGATTTCCTGGCAGCGCCATACGTGATCCTGGATATTTATTTTTTCCCCGGTCTATTAGTAATACGGTCAGATTTTCCATATCAAAACCGAATATCACACAGTCGACTGATACGTTGGGATTTAATTCAGATTGGTTTTTTTTTAACATATAATTGGTATGTTTATGCTAAATTGATTATATTTGAAAGTGTAAAAATGACACATTGATATAATTTTATCCTTAAAGTTATGTATTTTGTAGTAGAAAGTGGTTCAACAAAAAGTGATTGGGTTCTCATTGAAAACAAAAATAGCCAAAGTTTTTATTCGACAATGGGGTTCAACCCTTATTTTCATTCATCTGACCTAATTGAAGAAGAATTAAAGAAAAATATAGAGTTGGCAGCTCTATCCGATCGTGTGGAAGGTATTTATTTCTATGGCGCTGGATGTTCAAGCTCTGAACTAAATAATATTGTTAAAGTTGGTCTGAGTCGTGTATTCAAAAATGCAGAAATTGTAGTTGACCATGATTTGCTTGCTTGTGCATATTCTACCTATTCTGGCAGACCAGTGATATCCTGTATCTTAGGCACTGGATCGAATTCTTGTTACTTTGATGGAACAAATCTATCTGAAGAGGTTCCTGCTCTTGGTTATATTCTAGGTGATGAAGGGAGCGGAAGTTTTTTTGGTAAACAATTGCTATCAAGTTACTTGTACAAAAGATTGCCAGCAGAAATGGAAAAAGACTTCAATCAAACCTATCAATATGATAAGAATGATTTGATTGAATTTGTATACAAACGACCGAATGCAAATGTTTTCATTGCGTCATTTATGCCTTTTATTGCCAAGCATAAAGAAAATCAATTCGTTAAAAATATGGTGATCGATGGCTTCAAGAAATTCATGGAAATTCATGTTTGTTGTTTTAAAAATTACCGCGATGTTGAGGTGAATTTCGTCGGTTCTATTTCGGATATTTTTGAAGCGGAATTGCGTGAAGCAGCCAAAGAATTCAACATTAACATCGGAAGAATCATTCGTCGACCTGTTGAATCTCTAGTTGAATATCATTTGAATTACGTTCTTCACGAAAAAATATGCTAAAAAAATGAAAACAAAGTTGATTTGGTTTTTCTGCTTCTTGATAAGCCTTTCGGTTTCAAGTCAAACTATTTCTCCCGAATGGTCGAAAAAAGCGACAATTTACGAAGTCAATGTTCGTCAATTTACACCTGAAGGAACCTTTAAAGCTTTTTCAAGCCACATACCGCGATTAAAAAAAATGGGGGTTGACATACTTTGGTTAATGCCTATTCATCCTATTGGTGAGAAAAACAGAAAAGGTACGCTTGGCAGTTATTACGCCGTTAGGGATTACAAAGCAGTTAATCCGGAATTTGGAACGCTTTCAGATTTTAAGGAATTGGTGAAAATTGTGCATGATAACGACATGAAAATTATCATCGACTGGGTTGCCAATCACACTTCACCAGATAACGTTTGGGTCGATCAAGGTCACAAGGATTGGTATACCTTAGATTCAGCTGGAAACTTACAGCCAACAATTGGAACAGACTGGTGGGATGTAGCCGATCTAAATTACGATAACAAGGAGATGCGCGCTGCTATGATCGATGCCATGAAATTTTGGGTTAAAGAAACGGATATCGATGGTTATCGATGTGATGTTGCAGGTTGGGTTCCAATCGATTTTTGGATTGAAACGCGAACACAACTGGATAAGGAGAAAAAAGTTTTTATGCTCGCAGAAGCAGAAGAAGTTCCAATGGCAAAAGCCTTTGATATGACTTACGGCTGGGAACTTCATCACATAATGAATGGTGTTGCCCAAGACAAGAAAAAGGTTACTGATTTGATAAACTTCTTCAAGAACGATCCTTATCCAAAGGAACACATGAAAATGAATTTCACATCCAATCATGATGAAAACTCATGGAATGGAACCGAAATGGAACGGATGGGAAAATCCTACAAAACTTTTGCTGTATTTGCGGCGTTAATTGACGGAATGCCATTAGTTTACAATGGCCAAGAAGCTGAGTTATCCAAACGTTTAAAGTTTTTTGAAAAGGATACGATTGATTGGTCCAAAATGGAATTAACTCCGTTCTATTCCAAGTTATTAAAATTGCATAAAAATCATCCTGCATTATGGACCGGAGCAACTGAATCAGTTCCAGAGTTTTTAATTGGAGATGATGCCAATAAAACGCTTGCGTTTTTAAGAGAGAAAGATGGGAAACAGGTTCTTTGCGTTTTGAATTTTTCAGATAAAGTTCAAACTATTGCCATAAACTCCTCTAAAATCAAAGGGAAATACATCGATCTTTTTTCAAAAAAGAAGCGGAAATTGAACTCGTCCGTCAATTTACAAATTGAACCATACGGCTTCAGGGTATTCACAAAATAATTCATTATAGCCATGCAAAACACAAAACCGGAACTAAGTTTTTGGCAAATCTGGAATATGAGTTTCGGATTTATGGGAATCCAATTTGGTTGGGGACTCCAAATGGCAAATATGAGCTCGATTTACGAAAATTTGGGCGCAAAACCCGAGGAAATTCCAGCACTTTGGCTTGCCGCACCACTCACTGGTCTGCTCGTTCAACCAATAATTGGCTACATGAGTGATCGAACTTGGCATCCAAAACTTGGGCGCAGGAGACCTTATTTTTTAATCGGAGCAATATTAAGTTCAATTTGTTTGATTTTGATGCCAAATTCTTCTTCACTTTGGATGGCGGCAGGTCTATTATGGATTCTTGATTCTTCTATAAATATTTCTATGGAACCATTCCGCGCTTTCGTTGCAGATAATCTTTCTGAAAAGCAACGTGCGAAAGGCTTTGCCATGCAGAGCTTTTTCATCGGACTTGGCGCTACCATTGCCTCTGCGCTACCTTGGATCTTCACAAATTGGTTAAATGTATCCTCCGTTGGACAATCAGGTCAGGTTGCAGATAATGTCAAATGGAGTTTCTATTTGGGATCAATTGCTTTTTTAGGTGCTGTTTTGTATACCGTTTTCACATCCAAGGAATATCCTCCAACTAATTTGGAAATTGAGGAAAAAAAGAAAGAAGAATCAAAAGGTTTTGGGGCGGGATTTGGTGAAATCATTGAATCGTTAAGAAAGATGCCTAAACGAATGAAACAATTAGCGCTTGTTCAGTTCTTGACCTGGCCAGGATTGTTTCTAATGTGGTTCTTCTATACGCCAACTGTCGCTGCTGATATTTATGGTGGTGAACCAGGAACAGCCTTGTACACAGAAGGACAAAATCTTGCCGGACTTACATATTCGTTCGAGAACATCATTACCTTTTTGTTTGCACTTTTACTTCCTTTTTTGGCATCAAAATTCTCTATGAAATTGACACATTTTATATGTCTAATAGCAGGTGGAATAGGTTTAATCCTTATCAACTTTGTGGGTGGAAAAGATCACGTTTGGATGCTTTTTGTCGTGATGGGATTAGTTGGTATTGCATGGAGTAGTATCTTATCAATGCCATACGCCATGCTTACTGGATGTTTGCCGCAAAATAAAATTGGAATTTACATGGGTATTTTCAACTTTTTCATTGTTTTGCCTGAAATATTAGCATCCTTGTTTTTTGGAAAAATCATGGAAAATTGGCTTGATGGCTCAAGAATGGCAGCAGTAACAATCGGTGGAATATTGATAATAATAGCCGCATTTTTAACCTTGCGAATCAATGAAAAATCTGAGTGAAATGAAGGGATTGATTTTTGATTTAGATGGTGTTTTGGTTTCAACCGAGCAAAACCACTTTATGGCTTGGCAAAAAACAGCAAATCTTTTAAATATTGAATTTACAGAGGAAGAAAATGAAAATTTAAAAGGCGTCAGCCGTATAGATTCACTCAAGTATATCTTAAACTTGGGAAATGTGGTTGTTAGCGATCAGGAATTTACGAGTTTGCTTGAATTCAAAAATGAAGCTTATTTAGCTTCAATCGAGAACTTGTCCCAGAATGACTGCCTAACTGGTGTAATTGAGTTGCTTACAAAAGTAAAAGAAGAAGGTAAAAGACTGGCGGTTGGCTCCTCGAGTAAAAACGCAAAACACATTCTCAAGCTGATTGAAATTGATCACTTGTTTGATGCAATTATTGATGGAAACATGGTTGAGAACTTGAAACCAAATCCGGAAGTTTTTCAGAAAGCAGCTGCATATTTGAATCTTTCCCCATCCGAATGCATCGTATTTGAAGATGCAGCTAGTGGTATTCAAGCAGCAAAAAGTGGTGGCTTTATGGCAATTGGAGTCGGGAACAAAAATATCAAAGACCTTGCAGACAAATACTACAACGATTTAACAGAATTTACGCTTTAAGAAATGAACAATTTATTCGAAATAGACGAGTGGAAAATTATTCAAAAAGGATTTGACCCAGCTAAGCAGAAGCAGGCTGAAAGTATTTTTAGTATTGGAAACGGCTCATTCGGTCAGCGCGCAAATTTTGAAGAAAAATATTCGGGTGACTCATTACAAGGAAGTTATGTTGGTGGAGTTTATTATCCGGACAAGACACGCGTAGGTTGGTGGAAAAATGGATATCCAGAATATTTTGCAAAGGTCTTAAATTCGTGCAATTGGATTGGTATCAATATTGAAATTGATGGAGAACAGTTGGATCTTAATCAACAAAAGGTCCTAAGCTTTTACCGTGAACTTGACATGAAAACAGGCACGCTCTCCCGAAAAATGAATGTTAGATTTAAGAATGGAAAAGAAATCGAAGTAGAGTCATTGCGTTTTTGTTCCATGCATGATGAGGAAATAGCTGCAATTCGCTTTTCAGTTACACCTTTGAATTTTAATGGCCATGTGAAGTTTACACCCTATCTTGATGGAAATGTCATGAATCACGACTCAAATTATGATGAGTTCTTTTGGGAGGAAGATGGTCACAAGGTTGATGTTAAAAAAGGATATATCTGTTCCAAAACTAAAAAAACCAATTTTACGGTTTCCACAGCAATGCGTTTTTCGTTTTGGATGAATGATGAATTGTTAGATATTGAACCAAATCACATATCTAAGGCTTTTTATGTAGAAAATAATTTTGATCATTACCTCGAACAAGGGAATCGCTATACGCTTAAAAAATACGTTTCAATTGTTTCTACAATTAATCATTCTGAGAATTCAGTTATTTCGAGATCCATCAATAATGTTCGACAAGCCTACATGAATGGTTTCGATTATCTTTTAAAAAATCACATTTCAAGTTGGGGAGAAATTTGGTCAAAAGCTGACATACAGATAACAGGTGATGCTGCAGCTCAACAAGGGATAAGATTTAATATTTTCCAGTTATATCAAACTTACACAGGTAAAAATGCCAACTTAAATATCGGACCAAAAGGGTTTACCGGAGAAAAATATGGTGGCGCAACTTATTGGGATACAGAAGCATATTGCTTGCCGTTCTATTTAAAAACGACGGATCCAAAGGTTGCCCGTCAACTATTGATTTATCGATATAATCATTTACAAAAAGCAATTGAGAACGCCGAAAAACTCGGTTTCACGAATGGTGCTGCCCTCTACCCGATGGTAACCATGAACGGTGAAGAATGTCACAACGAATGGGAAATAACCTTTGAAGAAATACATCGAAATGGCGCTATTGCTTTCGGAATTTACAATTACATCCGACATACTGGAGACGATGAATATCTCGTGCAATACGGTCGTCCAGTATTATTTGGTATTGCAAGGTTTTGGGCACAACGATTTAATTGGTCGACAGCTCGTAATTCCTATGTGATGTTGGGCGTAACAGGTCCTAATGAATATGAAAATAACGTAAACAATAATTGGTATACAAATTACATCGCTCGTTGGTGTATCCAATATGCTTTGGAAGTTAATGAGAATTTAAAATCTAAACCTGGTGAGCAATTGACCGATCAAGAAATTGAAAAATGGAATCATTTGGTTCAGAATGTCTACTTCCCAAAATTAGAAGGCACTAAAATCTATCTTCAACAAGATGGTTTTATGGATAAGGAGCAGTTAAGTGCAACCGACATTCCTGAAAATCAAAGACCAATCAATCAGCATTGGTCGTGGGATAGAATTCTTCGTTCAATTTTCATTAAACAAGCCGATGTTTTACAAGGGTTGTGCTTGTTTGAAGATCATTTTGATTTGGAAACAATTCGTGAGAACTTTGATTTTTATGAACCAAAAACAGTTCACGAATCATCTTTGTCGCCTTGTGTTCACGCAATTATAGCTGCTAAAATTGGTCGTTTGGATAAAGCATATGAATTGTATTTAAGAACCTCTCGACTCGATTTGGATGACTACAACCATGAAGCAGACGAAGGTCTTCATATAACAAGTATGGCTGGAACATGGCTAAGTATGGTTGAAGGTTTTGCTGGAATTCGCATTGAGAAAGAAGTATTAGTTGTAAACCCATTGATTCCAAGTTCATGGACAAATTATCGCTTTCAAATACTCTATAAAAACAATCCGATAATCATTTCAGTATCGAAAGATCAAATTTTAATCGAAAATAAAGGCGATCAATCTGTAAATATTGAATTAAACGGAAATCTGAGCAAGATTGAACCATCAAATAAAATTGATTTAATTCTAACCTAAAAAACTATGAAACTTAATATATCTTTTTTTGCAGGATCTATTTTAATAAGCTTGCTTTCCTATGGGCAATCTATTGGAATTATTGGCACATTCAATAGTTGGACTACCGATGTTGTTATGTCATCTACCGACAATGTCAACTTCTCATTGAATTATTCATTCGCAACCAACGAACAAGTTAAGTTTCGACAGGACGGGGCATGGGCTATTAATTGGGGAGCAAGTTCTTTTCCATCTGGCACAGGAACTCAAGATGGGCCTAACATTCCTGTTCCTGCTGGTAATTACGACATTTCTTTTAACATTCAAAGTGGTTCATATTTATTTCAATCGACTGATACCACAACACCTCCAGGCTATATAAATCCTACAAATCGGCAAATTGTATTGCAAGGGTTTTGGTGGGATTATTGGAATAATAACTATCCGAATGGTTGGGCAAATTATTTAACAGAACTAGCTCCGCGCATGAAACAAATGGGAATCGATGCAGTTTGGATTCCTCCTTCAATTAAAAATACCGGAACAAATAGCGTAGGTTACGCACCATTCGATCATTATGACTTAGGTGACAAATGGCAAAAAGGCTCGGTGAAAACAAGATTAGGTGACAAAGATGAACTTCTTAGAATGATGGCCGTTATGAAAGCAAACGGCATCGATGTAATACAAGATGTTGTTTTAAATCATATTACAGGTGCCGGTGGTTCGACAAGCGCTGGAGGCCAAGATCCATCTGCAATGGATGATGGACAAACAAGTAAGTATAAAAATTTCCGTTACTCTTGTTTTGAAACTCCAGCTCAAAACGAAACGTCGGGAAATTATTTATCAAGAGTAGGTCGATTTCCAAAAAACTGGCAAAATTTTTATCCAAATCCCAATAATCCATGTTGCACAAATGATATCAACAGCCCTTTTTGGGGTCCAGATATTTCTTATGAAAGTTCAGCTTTTGGTTTAAGCAGCAATGCAACTTACAATCCGACACAGACTTCAGATTATATGCGAAACGGAATGCGTAATTGGATGATTTGGTACAAAAAACAAATGGGTTGGGACGGGTTACGCATAGATGCAGTTAAACATTTTCCTGCTAGCGTGGCAGAAGATATTCTTTGGAATGTTCAAAATGCAGCCGATTGGGCAAGTGGAACTGATAATATGTTTTCTGTTGGTGAATGGGTTGGTGGAATCAATGAAATGGACGCTTGGGTTGCAGCTGTTCAAAATCGTTCAGGAACGTTTGATTTTTCATTACGAGGATCAATTCAAGGAATGGTTTCTGGAAATGGTTTTTATGACATTGGAAGTATTCCTGGTGCACAGCAGCAAAACCGTCAGCGAACTGTTCCTTTTGTAAATAATCACGATACGTTTCGTCCACAACTAAACTCACAGGGGAACTACATTGGTTGGAATTCTGCCCTTGGAACCCAAATTGAACCGAATGATGTGAGAAATAGTGCGGCCCACGCAATCGCATTGGCAATTGATGGTGCACCACAAATTTTCTTTGAGGATTTATTTAACATTGGATACAATGGAAATCGCTTTTCGCATGATCCAAAGATTGACTCTACTCTACCCGTTCGCAGTGATATCGAGAATTTAATTTGGTGTCACCAAAATTTACACTTTAAAGAAGGAGCTTATTTAGTAAGAACTCAATTGCCAGATGCACTAATTATTGAGCGTGAATCCAAAGCATTAATTGCGGTAACAGATAATTTCGACCAATGGCAAAATATCAACGGTGTTCAAACTTCTTGGCCAGATGGAACTGTTTTGATTGATTATTCAGGTGCGAATGGAACCGCTCAACGCACGGTATATGGAGGTGGTAAAGTCGATGTTTCAATTCCACCTTGCAACGGAACTGCTTTACAAGGCAGAAAAGGCTATTCTGTATGGGCACCAGAGGGAATTGTGGAAAATTACAATCGCCCATCAAAGTCGATAACCCAAGAATGGGAAATGGATGATGATTTAGGAGATAAACACTTTACCTCTCTTCAACAAGGTGGACGTTTACCTGATAATAGTTTAGATTGCCGAATAGTTGGGAAGATCTTTGCTAAAAACGGATCCGACATTTCGATAAATATTTTCCCAGAAGTTGCTACCAATGGTATTAAGTTTATTTTGCTCGACAAAGACTGTAATCCGATTGATTCATTAACAGGAACAGGAAATTTAACATTTACCAAAACAGCTACCTACGACGGTTGGTATACCATGAGAATTAAAAATGCAACGGCAACTCAAACTGGTCAAAAATGTTGGGTTAAGGCAACATACACGGCACCAGAAGTTGTTCAAACGAATGTTTCTAAGAATAAGTGTGCTTGTTCAATTTCAACAGCTGATTTGGAGGATCTAGAACGAAAATTAATGGTATACCCAAATCCAACTATAAATTCAATCAATGTTATTTTAGAAGAGCCGAATAGTGATTGGCAAATTACCGATCTAAATGGTCGAATTGTTAAAAGTGGAGTAAACGATACTGTTGAATTCCAAATCGATCTGAATGATTTAACCTCTGGAGTTTATTATTTCCATTCTACAATTCTTGGAACGAGCGTTCATAAGAAGTTTATCAAGGTTGAGAAATAGGAAGCTTAACAAAATGAAGAAGGCTGCCAAAACTGACAGCCTTCTTCGATTAAATGTAATTTAAAATTATTGCTTGATCAACTGAATTTCACACTCAAGTTTGATCTCATCACCAACAACAATATTTCCAGCCTCAGTAACTGCACTCCATGTCAAACCAAAATCGCTTCGTTTAATTTTGCCACTAACTGACAAACCTGCTTTCGTTTGTCCATAAGGGTCAACAGCGATTCCTGCGAATTCTGCCTTCAAACTAACTGGTTTTGTGACTCCATGAATCGTCATTTCTCCCGAAATTTCAAGTTCATCAGAAGTTACTTGTTTCACACCAGTGGAATGAAAAAGTAATTCCGGATGATTCGCTACATCAAAAAAATCAGCCGACTTTAAATGTGCATCGCGATCTGCAACTCCAGTATTAATTGTATCAATTGCCGCCTTGAAATTCATTCTTGCGGTTGTAAAATCATCCCCATTTGTGGTTGCCTCAGCTGAGATATTACCAAATGTTCCAGACACATTCGAGATCATCATATGTCTTACTTTAAATCCTACCGAACTATGTAGGTTATCAATCTTCCAATTTGTTTCCATTATTATTTATTTTTTGCAAAGCTATTTCAAGTATGAACATTTGTTACTTGACATGAGTTAAGTATTTTTGATAAAGGTTCTCCTATCAAATTTATATCTTTGAAAGATGAAATTGATTACAATACTCTTTCTGCTGGTTGCAAATTATTCCCTTTCACAACTCGTAGGAGTTAATGAAGAAAAAAGCAAAGCAATTGTGAAAGATACAAATTCATGGATTTATCTGGATGCAGGTTACTTTTTTATTAATCATACACTTGAATCGAATCCTGATTTTTTGAATAAACCTCTTGGGGAACGAGCAAATGAAGGCAAAATTAATCTTTGGTCCTATTCGTTGGGAATGTCTACTCCAATTGCGAAAAAAATCTACTTTGATGGTGGTCTATCATTCATTCAAAATGGTGAGTCATACGCATGGAGCTCAAGCACAAACGATTCTACTTTCGAATATGAAACGAAATATAGATACATTGGAATGCCTTTGCAACTTAAATTTCAGACTGGAAAAAATTTCGTTTTCTTTTTAGGAGGAGGAATCATTCCGCAAATGCAAATGGCATATCTTCAATCACAACGTTGGACGGATTCCCTCGGCGGAAGAGCAGAAGCGAAAGTCAAAAACTACAACAATTTAAATTCATTTATTCTTTCCGTAGGTGGTTCCGCTGGATTTATTTTAAATTTCAATAAAAACATGGGCCTCCGTCTTGGGATACAATATCGGGCGCAAATAACCGATACCTATTCCAAATTCAATGGATACCTTCATAAAACCTCTGCAATTGGATTTACTTTTGGATTAACTCGTAAATTTTAAATTTTGTTTAATCTCTTCATCCTTAAAACATTTTAATTAGCTATGATTATTGGTGATATTATTGATTTTTTAGAAGATTCCTTTCCACTGTCTTTGCAAGAGGATTATGACAACTCTGGACTACTTTGCGGAAGAAAAGATTGGGAAGCTACCTCTGTTCTCGTTTGTTTGGATGCTATTGAATCAGTCATCGATGAAGCTATTTCACTTGGAAGCAATTTGATTATTGCACATCACCCGATTATTTTCAAAGGTTTAAAGAAAATTACAGGTTCCAATTATGTTGAACGAGTGATTGAAAAATGCATTGAAAATAAGATTGCACTTTATGCGATTCATACCAATTTAGATAACCATTTTCAAGGCGTAAATCGTGCAATTGCTAATCGAATTGGGCTCAACGACTTACGAATTTTAAGTCCAATGCAAAACAGTTTGAACAAACTAGTGGTTTTCGTACCCAAAGATGCCATTGACCAGCTTGATCGTGCTATTTTCGATGCAGGAGGAGGAAAAATTGGAAATTATTCGGAATGTCATTTCAGAACCTCAGGAACTGGGACTTTTCGACCAAATGATTTAGCTAATCCGACTATTGGCAAAAATAACAACCGAAGTCAAGTTGAAGAATTTCGGGTTGAGTATTTGGTTAGTCGAAACAAAATATCTGACGTTTTAATTGCCATGTTTCGAGCACATCCTTACGAAGAGGTGGCTTATGAAATTTATCCCATTGAAAATGTCAATCAGGAAGAGGGAGCAGGAATGATTGGAATTCTTAATGAACCAATGTCTGAACTCGAATTTTTAAAATTAATTAAAGAAAAATTTAATTGCGGGATTATCCGACACACTGCGCTGTTGGAAAAAAACATCAGTCGAGTTGCGATTTGTGGTGGCGCAGGAAGTTTCCTCTTAAAAAAAGCAATTCAACAAAAAGCCGATATTTTCATTACTGCGGACTTCAAATATCACGAATTTTTTGATGCTGAAAAAAAGGTAATAATTGCAGATATTGGTCATTTTGAAAGTGAACAATTTACATCAAATTTAATTGCTGATAAATTAAAGGAAAAATTTACTAACTTTGCAATCCGTTTAACGAAAATAAATACAAATCCGATAAATTACTTTTAGCACATGGCAGCAACTGCAACTAAAAAGGACACAACAATCGCAGACAAATTGGATGCGCTTTTTGAACTTCAAAAAATTGATTCTAAAATTGATAGTATCAGAACAATTCGTGGAGAGTTGCCTCTTGAAGTTCAAGATTTAGAAGATGAAATTGGCGGATTAAATACCAGAGTCGCTAAAATCAATGATGAAATCAAAGAGTTGGAAACTGAAATTTCTGATCGTAAAATTGCATCAAAGGATAGTGAAACTGCTATTGCTAAGTATAAAGAACAGCAGAATAATGTAAGAAATAATCGTGAGTTTGAATCACTTTCCAAAGAAATAGAATTCCAGGAACTTGAAATTAAATTGCACGAGAAAAAGTCGAAAGAAGCAAAATTTAAAATCGAAGGCAAAAAAGAACTTTTGCAAGAAGCAACAGATCGTCTTGAATTGAAAAAGGCGGATCTTGAGGTAAAGAAAGCAGAATTAGATGCCATCGTGAGTGAAACGCAAAAAGATGAGGATAAGCTTATGAAAGCCTCTGATGATGCGAAGAAAAAAATTGAATCTCGTCTTGTATTTGCCTACAATCGTTTGCGTGATAATGCTAAAAATGGTTTAGCGGTTGTGCAAATCGTTCGTGGTTCTTGTGGTGGATGTTATAACAAAATACCACCTCAAAGACAATTAGATATCGTTACTAAAAAGAAAATTATCGTTTGCGAACATTGCGGACGTATCTTGGTTCCTTTTCAAGGGGAGGAGAATCAATAGTATCAGGAATTCAAATCAATAAAAAAAGCCGATTAATTCGGCTTTTTTTATTTTCAAAGATTACAAAATCTATTCGATTTTCTTTTTTAATGGGTCTTCTGTAATTACCTCTTTATTTAATTCGCTTATAGGAAACTGTTTTTCCATTGCTGGAAAGAAAACGTGTCCTAGGATTAATGGATTAAAAGTAAAGTATTGACATTTAACTAAATCACCATTCGGTAATTCACACCAAAATTTATTCATATCCATATCTACACTTTCACCAAATTCATTGCGCTGAGGTACTTTTGATGAAATTCTGAACATTCTTAATTTAGTTGATTTACCAGAAGTTTCTTTCAATGACAAAACACAGAAAGGTGTTGTCTTTTTAAGGCTGTCACATTGTTTTTTATTTAGCTCATAGTTAGCTAATTCAAAATGAATCTTTCGATAACCCTGTAAATAACGAAAGACGTTTGACGTATCAACTTCTGATAATTTCTGACCATTTTGTTTAATCGTGAAATTCATGTTTTTTTGAGAAATTGAAAAACTGCGATAGGGTTCCTTAGGGAATTTAACATCAACGCGCGCAATTTTCTGAAGCTCTAGACTGAATATATTGGTACAAATCCATTTTCGATTATCAGCAAAAAATCTTGGTTCAATAATGCCATACATTCCTTTAATGCTCATCATTACAGGGTATGCACTTTTTCCATCATCTGCTGTTTCTAAAAGCATAATCTGACCCAAATGATCTTGGGCCGCAGGACCGATATACCAGGTTTTAATCCATTCACCATCTTGAAAGATTTCAACTTTTGTATGGCTCGTTGCCATTAATTCAGTGAATTTCTTTTGTGCTTTTTCAGGAAGATAGCCTTTAAATGTAATTTTACTAAATGCTTCAAGAATGAAATGAACATTTGTTTGAGAAATACAACCTCCTTTGCCATCTGTCCATTCTTTGTCCTTTTTCAATAGTTCCATTCTTTGCGAGAATGGATCAGTAATAATGATTTTGTCGATAGTAGTTGTATCCTCAACAGCGAATTCAATATATTGGGAGTCTGAAGTCCCATCGTCTCCTACTAATTTGAATGTATACCAACCGAGTGCTATGAGTGTTAAGACCGCAGCAACGATGGTAATGAATTTTTTATTCATAATTTATTTCTTAGGTAGCTGAGCATATTTTCTTTTTCGAATGAAATTGAGAACGAATGCTAAAAGTAAAATGATACCGATTGGCGCAAGCAAGTTAACAAACTTGTAAAAACCCGCATAAAGTTTAATTTTTTCCTTGTCAATTTTCTTTATTTCTATTTGGCGGCTTCGAATGTCAAGAACTGAGTTGTCACCCATCATATAATCAACAATATTCTGAAAAAACTCTTGATTTCCATGATAGAGTGGAATGTTACGCTGATACAAATCTGGATCCAACTTTAAATCATTGAACTGATTTGGCACATAAACATAACCCATACCCCGTGGATTTGGCATTGAATCATACCGATTAAAAATAAATTTCCCATTTCCTACAACAAGGACCTTTCCTTCTTTTTCACTCTTATTTTTGTAATGATATTGTTTGGGGATATTTTTAGCATTAACACGATTGATAAATTCTGGAACAACACGATTTTCAAAATGAGACCTGAAATATCCTTCAGAAAGACCAGCAACGCATAACTTATTAACTTCATCTTCTGGATTTTGAATGAGCTCTGGGTTTCTACCAAAATTCATTGGAAAACCTAAACTAACTAATGGAGCCAAGCCAGTTTTGTTAGAATTTGTAGAAGTAGTCAATATAGGAGTCAACGCCAAATTATCTAGCTTAACAAATTGAATCTCGTTAGCATATTTTAGATAGACAGGTTCTATGTTTCTTGTTATCGGGTGAGACGATGGGGTCGCAAGGATGCTAAAAAACCATGGAATATAGGTTTGATCAGCATAAGGAACGATTTTCGGCGCACAGTTGACATCCAGCACATAATTTTCATTGACCTTCAGACCATAATCATATAACATACGATCGATCATTAAATTTTTTCGTGTTGTATGAGATGTACCTCTTGTCATTAGGGTATCTTCATTCATATCAAGTGTGTTTAAAAAACACATAAGCTTGCCTCCACGCATCACAAACTGATCGATTAAATAAAGATCGCGGTCAGAAAACGGCTTTTTAGGATCGGCAATAACCAAGCCTTCAATATCTTCCAATGCAGCGATTGAATCGTTTAATGATACATCAGCAATCGAAAAATAAGGTGCAATTAGCGCTCGTGCACGCTGCGTTTCAGGATAGTTAAGTTCACCATGACCTTGTAAAAAACCTATTCGTTGTTTTTCAGTTTGCGTGAGTCTGCGCATGTTCGAAATAAGGTTGTATTCAAGATTATTGAGTCCCATTTCAATCATTTCAGTCATTCCAGCTAAATTATATGGCCGACCAGGCTTGGTTCCAGGTAAAAATTGAACAACATTTTCCTTCACAATTCCATTGGCAGAATAGGTCATTTTTGCTCCTGGCCAAAGCATAACTTGACGTTGTTCACCATCTTTGGTATAGAGAATTTCCATTGGAAGAATCCCTCTACCTTGGTCGTATAATTGGATTTTTAATTCCTGCTGCTCTTCTTTCGTTCCGTTATTTGGGTCAATGAAAACATATTCAATTCGATTTCCTGCAATATACTTAAAGTCTTTAAGTTTGTCCTTCAACGCATTTTGAAAACTTTTCAATTCTGCGGGCAAATTGCCTTCCAAATAAATTTGAAGACTTATCCGATTTTCAATGTAATCTTTGGATTCTAGAAACCTCGAAGTACCTGATGCAAGAGAATAACGATGATCTTTGGTCATGTCTATTCGCGTTCCAACAATTGAACCAATAATATTAATCAACAAAACACCGATAAATATGAAACTCAAAAGGGTCCAATTGAATAGATTTTTTGTTTTTAGTTTTGGGAACTTCATTGTTACTTTTTTAAGGTTTTGACAACGGTTAAGGAAGCACTAATGAAAACAACAATAATAGAAAGGAAATAGATCAAATCACTCGTATCTATCACACCTTTTTTAATCGAATCGTAATGAAATGCAATCCCAATATATTGAATGATATAATCTAAATTTCCGATTTGACTGTAGTTTCCGAGAAGATTAAACCCGTCATAAAATACCCAACATAAAAACATGGCGAGAATAAATGCAACTATTTGGCTACTCGTTAGTGAGGATGCAAAAATTCCGATTGAAACAAATACTGAACCAAGCAAAATCAAACCGATATAAGATGTGAAAGTTGAACCAGTATCTATAGTACCTACAGGTGAACCCAAGTAATACATCGAAATGTAGTAAATAATTGTAGGAATAAGCGCAATTATTAGAAGTGTAACCCCTGCAAAATATTTTGCCAAAATCATTCCCAAATCAGATATTGGTCGAGTAAGAAGTAATTCAATTGTTCCAGTTCGACGTTCTTCTGCAATTGACCTCATCGTAATCGCTGGAATCAAAATCAGAAAGATCACAGGCGAAAGATTAAAGAACGGAATTAAATCAGCTTCTGTTCCTTCCAATAGGTTTGTGTTGAATGACAGCACCCAATGGAAAAGTCCGGAAGCGATTAAGAAAATAACTATGAAAACATAGCCGATTATCGAACTAAGAAAACTATTAATCTCTTTTAAATAAAGTGCGCGCATGAAAAAATTTAGGCGTTCAAATTTAAGATTTTCAAAGTTAAAATCAGTCAATTATTTATCAGTTATGGATTGTTGATTTCTTTGAATTCTGATTAAACTTTAATTCGAAGTTAAATCCAATAAAAAAGTCGTCTGAATGAGACGACTTTCAAAAGATTTGTAAGTGAGAATTTTAATTATGCTTTTTTGACATTAACTGCATTCAAACCTCGACGACCTTCTTGAAGATCGAACTCAACTTCGTCATTTTCTTTGACTTTGTCGATTAATCCTGTCACGTGAACAAAATGTTCTTTGCCCGTGCCTTCTTCAACGATGAATCCAAAACCTTTGGTCTCATTAAAGAATTTTACTGTTCCTTTACTCATTATAAATAATTTATTTTGAGCAAAAGTAAGCTTATTAATTGACAAGTAGAAACAAAATGAGATATTTATAAAAATTTGTTGGAATTTGACTCACCTTCCTCCAAAAATTGAACTCCCAACGCGAACGAGGGTACTTCCTTCTTCTATTGCCAGTTGGTAATCACCGCTCATTCCCATCGAAACTTCGCGAAAATCTAAATTTGTGGCAAAAAAACTATTTTTAAGATAGTCGAAGTAATATTTTAAAGTTCTGAATTCTTTGCGGATTTGTTCTGGATTATCGACAAACGAAGCCATTCCCATTACACCCTGAATCGCAACATTTTCGCAATTTTTGAACGATTCAGAATTTAAGATCTCTATTGCCTCATCCAAGTTCAATCCAAATTTTGTTTCTTCCTGTGCAATATGAAATTGCAGTAAAATAGCAATCGTCCGATTTTGTTTTGCAGCCTGCTTATTGATTTCTAAAAGTAGTTTTAGACTGTCAACAGAATGAATTAGATGAATAAATGGCGCAATGTATTTTACTTTATTTGTCTGCAAATGTCCAATCAAATGCCAGCAAATATCTTTTGATAAAAGCATTTGTTTATCACACAACTCTTGAACTTTGTTCTCTCCAAAATGTCTTTGACCGGCCTGATATGCTTCAAGTATATCTGAAGCAGGTTTAGTTTTTGAAACAGCGACTAGGCAAACATTCCCAGGAATTGATTTTCTTAATTCAAGGATATTTTCAGTAATCATTCGTTGATGTCATAAATGGTTAGACCGCTTCGCAGCTTAGGTTCTACCCAAGTAGATTTAGGCGGCATATTCATTTGATTGTCGGCAACTCTTTTCACTTGTTCGATCGTTGCGGGATATAGCACAAATCCAACTTCAAATTTATTTGATCTAATCTTATCTTCAAATCCCAATATTGGTTCATTTCCTGGGACAAATTCAATTTCATCACTGGTTTTTAAATCCGCGATTCCTAAAATAGGTTTTAGAATTAATTCCGTCAACAAATCAGAATCAAGTGATTTAACAGGATGATTTTTATTAATCAAATTCAAGTTAAAAGTTAATTCATACCAATCTCCTTTCAAACAAAATGTAATTTGATGTTCCTGTTCAGGTTTTTCTGCGCAACTTAACTTTTTCAATATACCAAGTGAATTTAACTCACTTAAAAAGTTTTCAGTTGACAGACCATTCAGATTATTAACAAGTCGATTAAATTCAAGAATTCTTAATTGACTTTCCTCGACAAAAAATGCAAGGAAAAATTCAACATTTAATCCATCAATTCTCCCGGAATTCAATCTTTCTTCGAAAAGCCTAGCAGAGGATGCAGATCGATGATGTCCGTCGGCAATGTATGTGGTATCAACAATTTGGAAAGCATTTTTCAAAATAATAGAATCATCTTCTGTGAGAACCCAAAGCTCATGCTTGATTCGATCCGTCGTTGTAAACTCATATTCTGGTCTAACGGAAATGAAATTGGCTATTAATTCTTCAATGTGATTATCATTTTTATAACTCAGCAAAACCGGTTCTGCGTTATAACCAACAATATCGAGATATCTTGTAAACATTGCCTCTCTTGAGGTAAGCGTCGCTTCGTGCTTCTTGATTCGATCGTTATTATACTCTTCAACACTTGCTCCTCCAATAATTCCAGTGAATGAATGTCCATTTATTGTTTGTCGATAAATATACAATCTCGGACTATCATCTTGAATTAATATGTTGGAATCAATAAATTCCTTGTATTTCGATTTGACTAATTCAAAACGCTCGTCGGAATTTGGTTTTGTTTTTAGTTCACTCCCAAATTCAGGATTAATTATTCGAAGAAAGGTATATGGATTATCCTCTAATTTGGCTTTAAGTACATTTTTCTTGTAAGAATAATAAGGTCTTGTTGCAACCAAGTGAACCTTATCTCTTACAGGTCGAATGGCCTTAAAAGGAGAAATATCCGCCATAGTTAAAATTTGTAACTCAAACCAAAACTTGGAAGAATTGGAAACTGGTAAATTTTCTTGGATGTAGTTCTATTGACATAAAAAATGTTGTTTCGATTGTAAGCATTTGTAACACTCGCAACCAACTCGAGAACATCCTTGTTTTTGAAATTAAATTGTTTCTTAAGCGTAACATCTAGGCGATGATATGTAGGTAAGCGAACTGAATTAAATCCACCAAGTATTGTAGAGATATTGCTTGGGTTGTTTGTAACGTAATCAGTTGTAAGTCCCGAACTAAATGTTTCCGCCTGATAATTTCCAGCTGTTGGAGTAAATGGCAAACCAGACCCTAGATTCCATCGAATATTAAATTCAATATCTTTTTTCTTTCCGAACATATAAGACCCCACTAAATTAATGTTGTGTCTTCTATCAAAGACAGGGAAATAGCTTTGAAAACCATCCCATCGTGTATTGTATCCGTATGAGTATACACCCCACAAAAACAATCGGTCTTTATTGTATTTTGCAAGAAAGTCAAAGCCAAACGATTGACCAGATTCGATTATGAAGTCTTTTTTAAATACAGGATCAATGTTATCGAACTGAGCGATATCAGCATATAATTTATTCTGATTTATATTACTAAGTTGGGAAAAGTATTTGTAGTAACCTTCCAAAGTAAATGTAATATGCTTGCCAAGATCATAATCTACTCCAAGTATCGCATGCCATGCATACTGAAGTCCATTTTTTATTTTTTTCACGTTATTAAATTCATTAACGAATTCTTCTTGAACATTCGTAGGCGCAGACAATAAGCCATTGAATAAGTTTACAACATCCTTATCAGAGGATGCAGAAGTGAAATTTTGCGAATATCTTCCTCCGGAGAATTTAAAGCGTAAATTTTCAGATGCGTTATACTTTAATCCTAACCGCGGTTCTGGCGAAAATGTTGCGAGTGATGCATAGAATTGTCCACGAATACCAATTTGGAAAACCCATCTTCTAGTAACCTTTCGAAAATTATAATAAGTTCCTATTTCAGTTGTAAAATTCTCTGCTTCAATTTTGGTTTTGGCCTCGTTGTATGTTACAAATTGTGTATTGAAACCATTCAGGTTAAATCCATAATTCATTTCTCCTTCGTTTTTCAAAAAATATGAAAAATCAAATCCCAAGTCGAAGCCGCCAATTTTTGAAAAACGAGGCTCTTGCTCAACTTCTGTGAAAGAAGTTTGGTAATTACTTCCGTTCACGTGACCGCGAATAAAAATAGGGGAACCACTAGGAACTAAAAGAAAGTTAACACCTCCACCCGATGCTTGCCAACTCAAGTTCGCAACATCATAATTTACAGAATCCCTATTGTGAAAACCAAATGCACTGAATTTCGAACCGCCATCTGAACTAAACGTAATTTTACCGTATAAATCAGTGAAGTTAAACGGGAGACCATTCCCTTCATTTACTGTTGGATATAAAGATTTAGAGGTATAATCAAGTAAACTATGTTTAACTGAAAAAATGTATGACCCCGCTCTCGGGTTTTCACCATTTTTCTTTCCAAGAGGACCTTCTAAAACTAGTTTCGCGAGAAAAGGTGATGCAGAAACCTTTCCTCCGAATTTTTGCTTGTTACCATCTCGATAGGTAATATCCATAACAGAAGAAATTCTTCCGCCATATCGCGAATCGAATCCACCTGTATAAATATCCATGCTCTTGACCAATTCAGTTTCGAAAACAGAGAAAAATCCAATTGAATGGAATGGGCTGTAAATTGTCATTCCATCTAGTAATATTTTATTTTGTATTGGTGTTCCTCCACGAACATACAATTGTCCACCTTGATCACCTGTGGTGATAACGCCTGGAGTTACAGAAATACCCCCGACGATATCATTCTCAGCACCATAACTTGGAATTTTTTCAAGTTCTTTTTTACTTAATGTGATTTTACCATTATCGATTTGCGTCTTCTCTTTCTTAGCGGTAATCGTAACAGTTCCTAACTCAACTGATTTATCAGGAGGAGAAAGATCAAATCGCACATCATTGATGTATTTTTTCTCAACAAGTTCAATGTTTTGAAATGTCAAAGCATATTTAAAATCATCAATTTTTAATATAAAGTTTCCTTTCGTAAGTTTTGGAATAGCAAAGAATCCACTTACATTAGTCATTGCTTGAGCGGCAATCGTACTGTCAGAGCGTAGAACTTTGACTTTAATATCACTAATTGGTTCTCCGTTTGATTTATCATATACGAAGCCTCGAATCGTATAATCCTGAGAAAATCCAAAATTGATGAAAATCCCGAAAAATAGTATTGTGAAAAGTTTTTTCATTTAATAAAGCAGATTGCTTGGCCGAAATTACGAAAATTATTCTTTGATGAATTTGGTTTGAAAATTATTGTCACTACCCAAGATTCTCAAAATGTATATGCCATTATTCAAAGACTCGCAATCAAAAAGAATTTCAGGTCCATATGAAATTTTGTTTTTCAAAATTCTTCCATTCAAATCTAATATTTGAATATCATAAAAGCCTTCAATCGAAGAAGAGATTTTTAAAACAGTTTTAACAGGATTTGGTGTCACAGTTATGTTATTTTTCAATTCTAAAACACCAGTCGTTCCATTCGAAAAAGCATATGCCGAACTAGATGCACAACCAAAGGAGTATATGGCATCAACCGTATAATTTCCATTTTGAGTAGCCACATAAGTTTGATTTGATGCCCCTGTAATTGGCGTGCCATTTAAATTCCATTGGTAAGCTGTAACATTTCCGGAAGAATTAGCTGTAAGTGTTGAGCCTGACGCAGAAATTGTAACTGTTGAAACACTTGGACATATTGTCTGATTTTGCGTTCCAGTTGTTGAGACTAGTGCATTTTGAAAGGTTGCATATGAAGGGCAATTACCTTTCAAAACATAATCCAACCAAGGGTCCAAAATCGCATATGTCTTTGTCTGTTGAACTTCTCTGGTAATAGAAATATTTGGAGAGGAAGTACCTTCACCTAAATCACAGTTAAAATTTGTATTTGCATAATAGCAATGCGCACCACCCAAGATAGATACGAAACTCTTGCAGGCACTCATTAAACCATTATAAATTGGTATATGATGGTCAGCTGGCGGAGTAACTCCATCAGCACTTCCAGAGAAAACTAGCGCTGGCACGCTTACATTTGGGGAAGCACTAATAGCTGATGGATTTGTTTCAGCGGGAGCTAAACCAATTACAGTTTTGATGGTGGTATTATTTGCAGCTGCCAAAAAAGAGGCTCCTCCACCCATTGAGTGTCCCATAATCGCAGCATTTTGCAAAATCTTTCCGCTGAATATCGAAGAGGAATTGGAATTCAACGCAAGCATTTTTTCAGAAACTTGTTTTAAATCTGTTCCAAAATCGCCGTGGCTAGGTGATGGAATCAAACTTCCTTCCGTTCTCGGAAATGCAATAATATATCCCTTTGGAATGTAATGTTGCCAGATATTTGCATAAGCATCCCAAGACATTGCAAAACCATGACCAAAAGTTATTACGGGGAATTGCCCAGAAGCAACTGCAACATTATCCCCTGCTGCATTTGCAGGATAATAAATTTCAGTTTGAATTTGACGACCAATTCCTCCACCCGATCCAAAACCACCAGTTCGGGCAGGGTCATTGAATGTTATGGTTGTATGTCCAACTTGATATTGAGCAAAGCTAGATAGGGAACAAACTTGAAAAATTAGAAACAATAATTTTCTCATAAATGATTTTTTTGGATATGAAATTAAGTAAATTTCTAATATCATTTTTTCAATTGACATTTTAGACCTAAACGAATTAATTCGATAACCAATTAGACCGATCCAAACTGCGAAATTGAATCGCCTCAGCTAAATGATGAGACTCGATTAAATCAGAACACTCCAAATCAGCAATTGTTCGGGCTACTTTTAAAATCCGATCGTATGCCCGGGCGGACAATCCCATTGATTCCATTGCTTTTTTTAATAATTGGACTCCTTGATCATCTAATTTGCAAAATTGATCAAATTCTTGTTTATTCATGTGCGCATTGCAATGAATTCCAAAACGATTTTGATACCGATTTTTCTGAATATTTCTTGCCTCCTCTACCCTCTTTCGAATTTCAATACTCCCTTCAGATGGAATGTGATTGGTCAACTCATCGAACGATACTGGTGTAACTTCGATATGTATATCAATACGATCTAGAAGTGGACCTGAAATTTTATTTAGGTAACGCTGAACTACGCCTGGTGCACAGACACATTCTTTCTCGGGATGATTGTAATAACCGCATGGACATGGGTTCATTGCCGCCACTAACATAAATCCTGCAGGATAATCAATAGAAAATTTTGCGCGTGAGATATTTACTGATCGATCTTCTAAAGGTTGCCGCAAGACCTCCAAAACTTGTCTTTTATACTCAGGCAATTCATCCAAAAACAAAACTCCGTTGTGCGCAAGTGAAATTTCACCGGGTTGAGGGTAGCTTCCCCCTCCAATCAATCCTATGTCTGAAATTGTATGATGTGGTTTCCGAAATGGACGTTGCGAAATAAGTCCAATGTTTCCTTTAATCTTTCCCGCTACACTATGAATTTTAGTCGTTTCCAGAGCCTCATCCATACTCATAGGGGGAAGTATCGTGGATAATCGTTTTGCTAGCATTGACTTACCAGCACCTGGAGGACCAATTAATATTACGTTATGACCTCCGGCAGCAGCAATTTCAAAGGCTCTTTTGATATTTAATTGTCCTTTAACGTCTTTAAAATCTACATCGAATGTTTCAACTAATCGTTCATAATGTTTGATTATATCAATTTTTTCGATTTTCAAGGATGTTTCCACCGAATTCAAAAAGGAAACCACTTCCAAAATCGTTTCAGCACCATATACCTCCAATTCATGAACGACCGCGGCTTCTTGTGCATTTGATTTTGGAACAATAATTCCTTTGTACCCTTCTTTTTTTGCTTGAATTGCGATTGGAAGTATGCCTTTTGTTGATTGTATCGTTCCATCTAAAGATAATTCACCGATGAGTAAATATCGATCCAAGAGATCTGTCTTTACTTGTTGACTAACGGCTAAAATTCCAATTGCAATAGGTAAATCAAAGACCGAACCTTCTTTACGAATATCTGCCGGGGCCATATTAACTGTGATTTCTCTTCCTGGAAATTTCAGGTCATTGTTTTTAAAAGCTGCCTTGATTCTTTGCTGACTTTCCCTAACAGCATTGTCAGGAAGTCCTACTAAATAAAAATTTATTCCGATTCCTAAATTGACCTCAATTGTAATAGTGGTAGCATTAATTCCAAAAACGGTGCTAGAATATGTTTTAACAAGCATAAAATGATTTATTTATAATCAAATTTAAGATTATTTATTAATCATTTAGAGTTGTATTTTAAGTTTGTTTTTATTATATTGATGATAAAATCAATTGAAATATCTAAATGTTTTTAATTAAAACATGCTTAGAAATATTCCTTAAGATTGGAATTATTAATCTTTAATTGAGCTAAGATAAAAGTTGTATCTTTTATTTAATTACGTGAATGAAACCAGATTTAATTTGCTCATTTCCATCAATTGCATCAACCACCAATTTATAGAAATAAACTCCTTCATTCAATTGTTTATCACTTTCTGTGTCTCCTCTGAATTGTGCACTTGATTTTGTTTGTTCAAAAACCAAATTTCCCCAACGATTGAAAATATAAAGCGTGTATTCATCGCAGGTTTTAAAATAAGTACTCAAGTCCAAAACATCATTTATGCCATCATCATTGGCGGTTATAACATTTGGAAATTCAAATTGGTTAAAATCATAGATATTCGTTATACTTGTTGGAATACTTGCAGGAGCTGAAATACAACCAAATTGAGATGTGATAAAGGCTGAATAAATTCCGATGTCTTCCAATTGAAATGGCATAGTTACAACAAAATTCTGAGAGGAAAATCCATTTGGACCGGACCATTGAATAGTTGAGTTTGCCTCAGCAGAGGCACTAAAGGTAATATCATCTCCTGGACATAGAGGCGTTGTTGCTGATAAAACTGGAGGTAAAGGAATAGGAAAAACTTGAATTATAAAAGTAGTGTCTACCAAACAGCCAAAATCTGTCGTCGCGGTTAAGTTAACACTATAGGAACCAGCACTTGGAAAAGTATAGGTTAAATCATAAAACGTAGAGGCTGGAACTCCATCTACTGACCAAAGATATGAAACTGCTTCGTTTGTAGAAATAGAAGACAAATTATAGCTCGTTATTGGATTTCCTTCACATGGTTGAGCGGTATTTGAAAAGTCTAAACTTGGGAAATCATGAACAAAGAAAGTTTGAGTAATCGTATCATCACAATAGATTCCGTGATGTTCATCCGTTATAATAAGCGTTATGGAATTTGCACCAGGTGTAGAAAAAATATCAGAGTAGTTAACATCGTTTGAAACAACATTGTTATTATAAACCCAATAGTAAGAAGGATTTTCGTTAAATGTCGATGTACTCGTAAATGTTACTGGGGAATTTAAACATTGTTCTACGAACGTGAAATTGGCAACAGGATCTTGGTACAAATCGACAACAAAAGTAGAATCAATAGAACAACCAAATGTCGTGGCCGCATTCATTGTTATTTCATAAGTTCCATTTCCGGGTACAGTATACAACAAATCAGCAGTAGTTGAAGATACGGTGCCATTTACAGTCCAGAAATAATTAATTTCTTCACCAGTAGATGTTGTAGAGGCATTGTCTAAAAATAAAATTGAGAGCTCACTCACACAAGGGTCTGGCGGAGAACTAAGTGAAATATCTGGGTAAGCATGTACAAAAAAGTCTTGTGTACTGGTATCTGAGCAACTAACCTCTGAATGATTTTCACTGATTATAAGAGAAATCGAATTTAATCCAGGACTGTTGAAAATTTGGCTGAAACTTGTATCCGATGATAGCGACGAGCCATTGTATTCCCAATTGAATTGAGTATTTCCGTAATATTGAGAGGTATTTTCAAATTCAACTGGTAAATTGATACATTGTTCTGTAAAAGAAAAGCTTGCTTGAGGGTTGTTAAAAACAATAATTTGCTGGATATTGGTATCAGCACAGTTGGAGTTTGAAGATGAAGCGATGAGTTGAACATCAAAAGTATCTACCGTGGCGAAATCGTAATTTATTTGATTGCCAATAACTGTATCTGTTTCATTAATTATCCAAGTGTTCGTCAGTGAACCTGAACTAATAGTACTTTGTGCATTTAAATTGGCATTTTGACCTAAACAAATATCCGTAAGATTGAAATTTGCTGTTGGATTTGGACTCACAACAACCTGTTGGGTTACTTGATCAAAACAGCCGGCATCAGACATAACAAACATTGTGACTGAATAGGAACCAGCGGAACTAAACACATGATCGAAGGTAGTCGAATTAGATGCATACCCGTCGCTCGAAGACCAATGAATACTATCCAATTCTGCATTAACAAAGGTTGTTGTATTTATGATATTTGACGGCTCACCAACACAAGCGTTTACGCTAGTAAATGAAGCATCAACATCTGAAGGAGTAAGTGACGCTTGAAGGTTTGCAACACAACCATTAAATGAGGTTATTTGACAGTTTACAATTTGTCCTTGAGTAGGATTAACTACAGTTATCGTTGGCTGATTACCAATGGTTTGACCATTTGAAGTCCATAAATAATTATCAAAACCAAGAGGCGCTTCAATAACAGCACTTTGTTGTCCGGCCACATTTAAACAGTATCGCGTGTCAAGTGCAAATGGAGCGCAGCCAGCATCAACATATGCATAACCAAAATGACCGCTAATTCCACAATCGGCAGTCGCAAACTTTAAAGTCAGTGTCTGTCCAACATAAGCCGAAACATCTACTCCCACAGTTTTCCAATTGCTATATGTTACTGCACCACAACTGGTAAAACCTTCATTACCAGAGCTGGCATAAACAGAATAATCAGTACATGGAATAATATTTCCTTGTTGATCAGAAAGACTGGCTAGAAATCGAGGCATTTCATTTTCGGAATGAGCACTTGGATTCTCAATTACAACAGCATATTTATATATAATTAAGCTTGATTGAGGTGTAATTGCGAAATCATACATAAGCCTTTCAGCACCACCTACTGACAAACCAATATCAGCTCCGGTTAAAGGGTCTCCAAGTCGAGCAGAGAAACTTCCTCCAGGGGCAACCACCGTTAAACCACCACATGTATTTGGATCAGTGCCCGTACCGGTCATAATGGTATGCCTACCATTTACTATTCCATTCGTTGCAGGACTCGTATTGGACGTTACTAATCCGGAGTTTCCGGTAGCATTGTATGTTCCTGTTTGACCTCGCCAATTAAGAAAAGTACCAGATTCAAAATTAGCATTCTCACAACCAGATTGCGCCAATAAATTAAAATTGAATACACTACAACATATAGTTGATGCAACCCAAAGGAGAGAAAATAATTGTTTTAGCATCGAGAAAGAGTTTGCCAAATTTAAAAACTATTTTGCAACTTAATGGAAACAATTAACTAACAATGGATTAACCTAAGAAAAAGTATAATGTTTGTATGAATGTTTAGAAGCGTTCTAAAACTCCAGCAGCTCCCTGACCTGTTCCAACACACATCGTTACGATGCCATATTTTTGTTCTCGCTTCTTCAATTCATTCAGAATTTGAACAGTGAGTTTTGCACCTGTACAACCAAGGGGATGTCCTAAAGCTATTGCTCCACCATTAACATTCACAATTTCTGGATTAATCCCAGTTTCTCTCATTACCGCTAATGCTTGAGATGCAAAAGCCTCATTTAATTCGAATAAATTTATGTCATTTAAAGTCAATCCGGCTTGTTTGATTGCCTTTGGAATAGCATCAACTGGACCAATCCCCATGATGCGTGGTTCAACACCTACGACCGCGTATGATTTGAGTCTCGCTATCGGTTCAAGATTGAGTTCTTTCATCATTCTTTCTGACATAACCAATACGAAGGCAGCGCCATCTGAAGTTTGTGATGAATTTCCTGCTGTTACTGATCCGTTGCTCGCGAAGACGGGCTTTAATTTTCCAAGCCCTTCGATCGTACTTTTTCTAGGGCCTTCGTCATTTTCCACAATAAAAGATTCAACTTTTCGCTTTTCGTTCTCATCTAAAAAGATTCGTTCAACTTCAATTGGAACAATATCATCTTTGAATCTTCCCGTTTCTATAGCGTTTAAAGCTTTTTCGTGCGATTTTAATGCAAACATGTCTTGGTCTTCGCGGGAAATCCCATATTGATTAGCTAAGGCTTCTGCAGTTAAACCCATTCCCCAATAATAAGTCGGGTTTTCTTTCCCAACTTTTGGATTTGGAACAATTCGCCAACCTCCCATGGCCATTATTGACATTGATTCAGCTCCGCCAGCAATGATACAATCGGCCATACCTGCTTCTATTTTAGCTTGAGCGATTGCAATGGTTTCCAAACCAGAAGAACAATATCTATTAACAGTCATTCCAGGTACTTTGTCTGTTTTCAGTCCAATTAATGAAATCATTCTTCCCATGTTGAGACCTTGTTCGGCTTCTGGCGTTGCATTTCCAACAATTACATCATCAATACGACCTTTATCTAAACTAGGCACTGAAGCCACTAAATGCTCGATTACACGAGCGGCAATGTCGTCAGGTCTGTAAAAACGGAAGCCTCCCTTCCCTGCTTTTCCAACTGCAGATCTGTAACCTGCAACAATATATGCTGTATTTGCCATAAACTGATTTTTGTCTCTAAAATACGTAAATCTTTCGAAGAAAAAGCGAGATAACTTAATTTTTAATTTTCGACTTCAGAAAACTCAAAATCATTGGTAGCACTGAAATAAATATTATTCCAAGGCAAACCAAATCAATGTGTTCTCTAATCCATGTAACTTCTCCAAGTAAATATCCGGCAATTGTCAAACTAAAAATCCATAAAAATCCTCCTAGAATGTCAAAAAGAAGGTATTTTCTGTAATCCATTTTACCAATACCGGCGGCAAATGGGGCGAATGTTCTAACAAAAGGAACAAATCGAGCCATTATAATTGCTTTCGCTCCATTTTTTTCAAAAAAAGCTTCCGTTTGAACAAGGTATTTTTCTTTAACTATTTGTTTACCTTTAATCTTAATTGAAAAAACCTTTAACCCGATTTTCCTTCCAATCCAATAATTACAATTATCACCTAGAACGGCTGCAATAAATAATAAAATTAGCAAGGCAGATAAATTCAATTCTCCTGATGCCGCAAATAACCCAGCTGTAAACAAAAGCGAGTCCCCTGGTAAAAAAGGCATCGCTACAAGTCCCGTTTCAATAAAGATCACAAGAAATAAAATGACGTAAACGGCAGTTCCATAATTTTGAAAAAACCACTGAAAGTCAAGATGAATTATATGCTTAAAAATTTCGATTAGTTCCATTAGTCAAGTTGTAAAGATTGATCGATTTGTGCTGCCCATCCTTGAATTCCACCTTCCAAAACAAGGAGATTGGCATAACTAAATTCTGTTTCTAAAAAATTGACAAGTGCCTCTGCTCTTTTACCAGATCGACACATGACCACATATTCTATTCCAGGGTTCAATGCGTTTAGCTTTTCTTTGAGTTCGTCCATCGGAATATTGGTAAAACCTGCATTACAAGCAATGTATTCGTATTTTTCCCGAATATCAATTACTTGAAGCTCGTTTCTATCTAGTTTTGCTTTGCAATCAGCAGGAGTGATAAATCTCATATTGTCGACAAATATACGATTTTGTTTCTTGTATTTTAACTCAGAATTCAAGCATCCGTGAACCATTTCTTAGGGAGTAGTCATTTTCAAACCAAGGCATGTAAATCAGGTTTTCCGAATTTGTAGACTTTCGTTCATTTGAATGGATTATTCTGAATTTTCGATTATTTAACCGAAATATAAAATCAGCCTCATCTTTGAGAATGCCAATTTTTATCTTGTCGATTTGAAAATGAACTGATTTATTTTTGATGGATTTATAAACAATTTTTCCTGGATAGCACTTCAAATAACTTTCAGTGGTGAACTTGAGTTTATCGAGATTTTTTGAATCATCATTGTAAAAACAATAGGCGATATTTCCAGATTTAATAATGAATGCTAGTTTGTTATTGTTCAAAATACATATATGATTATTTGTCAACGAATTCCAGCGTTCGTAAACAATTACTAGTAATGAAAAGCAAAATGATAGCGCTAAAAGCTTCCAAACCAGTTGGGATGGAGAAAGCTTTACTAACAAGAATGTGATTGCAGAAAGAATAGGAACCAAAATGAAAGGCAAATTAAATCCGTAAGCAACTGCACCTGGTAAATGCTCAACCCACTGAATGAACCAAAGCATTGCGGCAATTGAAATTAAGAGTAAAAATCCGGTAAGTTTTCCTACAAAAGGAATGTAATGTAACACAAAAAGGGCTATTCCCAAACCCAAAACTAGACCTGAAATAACCATAAGACCAAGATTTGCAATAGCGAAGTAATTTGGAAACTGATGGAAATAATAAAGCGTGAGAGGAACCGTCATAAATTGGGCTGCAAATCCAACAGCCGTTCCTTGCCAGAAATATTTGAGAATCTTATTTTTGGGTTGATACCATTTTTCAATTGGTTTGTAAAGCGTGTAAATCCCAACCATTGCTAGATAAGACAATTGAAAACCAATATCATACAAAAACATTGGTTCAAAAAGTAAAAGCACAAAAGCAGAAAAAAATAAACTATTCATATTATTCTGTTTTTTTCCGTAGAATTCACTCAAAACTAAAACGCTAAACATAAAGATCGAACGTATTACGCTTGGTGAGAATCCTGTGAGAATCGAATAAATCCAAAGCAGAATTAAGATTGAAAAAACTGCTGTTTTTCTAGAAATGAAACGCGAAAAAAACTTAGCGAATTCCATTAAGATTTGAAGAATCAATCCAATATGCAGACCTGAAACGGCTAAAACATGCATTGCTCCGGTTGCTGAAAATGAGTTTTTAATTTCAGTATCAAGCATTGATTTATCACCCAAAACAATGGCTTTAGCAATCGCCAAATTTTCTCCTTTCAAGTGTTTCTCTAAAATCTGATTAAAAGATTTCTGAATGTTGAAAATAAAATTCTGAAACAAGGTCCGCTCGTTCCTATCTAATAATTTAGAACTGTTTTCATCAAAAAAACACATTTTACGAATGCCTTTTGTGCTCCAAAATAATTCCATATTAAATTCTCCTGGATTATTTTTATTTTCTATTGGAACTAGCTCAGAATTAACCAATAAAATGTCGTTTACATCAAAATTTCCTTCCGTTTTGCAATAGAAAACAATACGCTCTTTTTTACCAGCTGTTTTAGAATCATTCAAAATTCTTATTTCGCCAATTCCTTTTGACCAACCTTCTTTTCGCGGTTGAAATTCAATGATTTTTATTTGAAAAGATTCGGTTGTTTCAATGGATTCAATTTGATAGGCATTTTTCTGAAAAAGAAAAATTGTCAAATAACCGAGAAAGAAAAACATTAAAGCCAAACCCAAATAAAGGGAGATTTTCTTCAGAATAAATTGCGTATTTAGGTAAATCAGAAAGAGTAATACGCAAGACGTGATAAGTAGATAGATAAATTGTAGATTGTAAAATAAATTTCCGACGATAATTCCAAATGCTTGAAATATAAATAAATAGAGAAAGGGTTGTTTTTGAAAAACCGGCACGAAACTTCGAAATGAGATGTTATTTCCGAATGAATTTTCCATTTTCGTACATAATTTTTTCCTCGAGAAAGCACTTGCGTAAAATCGGTTTTAATTCTTCTTCATCCAATTTAAAATAATCACATAGCTCAAAAATAGTTTTCCAATCGTCGAGGAACTCCTTCAAATTTGATTCTGTAAGTTCAACGAGCTCTTTTGATTTTTGGCATACATCACATTTTCCGCAATTATCCGAATTCTGACCAAAATAACGGATAACTTGTTGTGCTCGACATTTTTCTAGTTCAACAAATTCAATTACCTTTTCTACTTTTTGAATAGCATTTTGTTTTCTTTCAATATAAATTTTCGGGTTTAATGAAAAATAGTCATCTGCGACGCGCTCTTTAATAAAAGTAACTGTCGGTAAAACATTTCTCCATGTAACCTCAACAATCCCGTATTTTTCTAGTGATTTCAATTGTTCCTCAAGTGCCGAAATGGAAATATTCAATCGTTTAGCAATCTCATTTTCATGGATATTTTGAAAGGAATCGAAAATACTGGAATAGGACCTACTTAACAATGCGGTTAGTTGATAGAATTTCTCATGTTGAATCTGAAAGTTATACAATTGGACATTATCGACTAAAAACATCACCTTGGTTGGTTGAAAAACAGATTCGGAAAACACCAAATTTTCATTCAATTCTAGTATTTTCAAAGAATTGTAAGTTAACGTATAATCAAAACTATATTGTTTACAAAAATCCTTCAAGTCGATAGGATAAGTTTCATCCTTACCCGAACCAATCGCAATCCTTAAATAATTGGAAATTGCCCTATACACATTGAAGATTTGATTTTTTTCAGGATATTTTTCTAGGACAGATTCTTTTAAATGATTCGTGTCATTTTGCTCTACAAATGCAATTGCAACTGATTCGTTCCCATCACGACCACCTCTTCCTGCCTCCTGAAAATAAGCCTCCAAGGATGGTGGAATTTCATAGTGTAAAACAAAACGAACATTTGGCTTATCGATTCCCATCCCAAAGGCATTTGTGGCAACCATAACTTTAATGTCTTCATTCAACCACATTTGAAGCATGGTTCGACGTTCTAAATTGGTTAAACCACCATGATAAATGCCGCAATTTAAGTTGTTCGCTAGAAGTATTTTGGCTAATTCTTTGACACTTTTTCTTGTTTGACAATAGATAATTCCAACCTCATTCGTTTTTTTACAGAAATCAAGAATGCGTTCTAGTTTATTGGATGTTTTCGTTACGCGATATGCCAGATTTTCGCGTTTAAAGGATGCTTCATGAATTCGTGTTTTTTTTAACTTTAGCTGTTCAATAATATCGTGTCTAACTTTCTCTGTAGCAGTGGCAGTAAGCGCAAGGATTGGAACAGCATGATGAAATTCCCTCAATTTATAGATTTGCTGGAAGGAAGGTCTAAAATCATGTCCCCATTCAGAAATACAATGGGCTTCATCAACTACAATCAAACCAATTTTCATTAATTTAAATCGTTCGACAAAAAGTGTTGATTGAATTCGTTCAGGGGAAGTATACAAGAAATCAAGTCCACCAAAACGTGCATTGTCTAAAATAATATCTATTTCACGAAAACTCATTCCACTCGTTATCGCTTTTGCTCTCAAACCTATTTTCTCAAGGTTTGCAACTTGATCTTGCATTAAAGCAATTAAAGGAGAAATGACAATTGTTAATCCTTCACGAGCAAGACCAGGAACTTGAAAACAAATTGATTTCCCACCTCCCGTTGGAAGCAAGGCAAGCACATCGAAACCATGGATTGCGTCATCAACAATTTCTTCCTGCAGAGGACGAAAATGCTCAAAACCCCAATATTTCTGTAATATGTCGCGGCTAACTTTCAAATTAATTTATCAACTTTAGCAAAGGTAATATAAATGAAATTGTGAAAAAATTATGTTGCTAACCTTAATGATTAACCTTATATTCGCACATCAAACTAAAGAAAATGTCTGTGTCAACTATCAATTTTTCAGTTCAAAAAACAGCTAGCTCTAATTTAGACAAAGTTGACTGGGACAACTTACCTTTCGGAAAAGTTTTTTCTGACCACATGTTCCTAATGGAATATAAAGATGGTTTTTGGCAACATGGTGAAATATTACCTTTTCAGAATATTTCAATGCATCCAGCTATGTCAGCTATTCATTATGGTCAATCTATTTTTGAAGGATTAAAAGCCTACAGAACAATTGATAATGAAATAAATATTTTTCGACCTGACATGAATGCAAAGCGTTTCGCAGAATCCGCCTCTAGAATGTGCATGCCAGCAGTACCTGAAGATATTTTCATCGAAGCCATTCGAAAGTTGGTTGAAACTGATTCAGATTGGGTTACCTCCAAAGAAGGTTATTCACTTTACATACGACCATTTTTGTTTGCAACAGATGAATTAGTCGGAATTAAACCTTCTGACACCTACAAATTCATGATTATTACCTCCCCTGTTGGAAGATATTATTCAGAGCCTGTTCGCGTGAAGATTGAAGAACACTACACACGTGCAGCTATCGGTGGTGTCGGACGAGCAAAAGCAGCAGGTAATTACGGTGCCTCTCTTTTTCCAGCGAAAAAAGGTCAAGATGAAGGTTTTCATCAATTAGTTTGGACAGATGCCAAGGAACATAAGTACATTGAAGAATCAGGTACGATGAATATCGTTTTTCAAATTGGTGGTAAATTAATCTCACCTACTGAAGATGCTGACACAATTTTACGTGGAATCACCAAAAGATCGGTATTAGACGTTGCAAAAAGTCTTGGTATTGAGGTTGAAGAGCGTAAAGTTTCAGTTGACGAAATTATCACGGCAGCCAAAAACGGAAACTTAGAAGATGCTTTTGGAGCTGGAACCGCCGCAACAATTGCTCAAATTGCAATAATTGGATACAGAGATGAACGTATAGAACTTCCTCCACTGGAGGGTAGAACCATCTCGAATAAAATTAAAGCTTACATGGATGACATGAAAAGCGGTAAAATCAATGATGATTTCGGTTGGAATTTCAAAGTTTGATTTGTGAATTTTGACTTTTAGTGCATCTATTTATTGAGATGCGGATTGTTATATTCTTTTTTATCTTTTTTTTCGGATTTTCGAGACTGAATGCTCAGGTAATTGAGTTAAAATGTGTTGATCAACGAACGGGAGATTTAATTCCAAATACTTCCATCACTCTTAATTTAATCCAAGGAAATGATTTCGATTCATCATTGAATAATTCCACCAATTTCAATGGAAAAGCATTCTTTCGTGTAAATAATTTCAAAATTGGGCAAACTCTTTCATTTGAGTTTCGACATCCCATTTATGAAAGCTTGTCGAAAAATATAAAACCAAAAACGACATTTGATACACTAAAATTAGAAATACCACTTTACCGCATTAAAATCAAAGAATTAAAGCAGGTTGTAGTGAAAGCGCCTGGGGTCCCCGACACCGTTTTTCATTCAGAACGATTGAGTGTTGCCGATTTTGAAATTCAAAATAATGATGACATTATTCTTTTAACCTATCCCAAACAACTGCAAAAGGGAAGTGAAATATTGCTTTTTGATGGTGTGAATATTAAATCTAATTTTCAAGTTGATGACCAAGCGCAATATTTAGTTAGCGATTATCGAGGAAATACACACATTGTTTGTAAAGAAAAGGTTTTTGGAATCAAAGTCTCTAAAAATGAAATTCAATTGGGCTCGATTCCAAAAGATTATTTTTTCAAATACCTAGCTCCTATTGTTGATACCAATGCTTCAAAAATGTATTTTTCGAATTTCAACAAAGATTACCCGGCCTTTGACTATTTTGTTTTCGATACATATGATTCAACTTATCGCTCGATTCTTAATATCAAAGACGATTTAATGATGGAACTTTATCGTTCTGAATACAAATGGATGGATGTTCGAACAAAACTTTGGGCCAAAAACAAAGAGCGAGAAACCGGGATTGATGCTCAGATTTGGGTTGGAGCGAATTATTTTACCCAATCAATTTATTACAAAGAAGTTTATGCACCTCTCTTCCATCGCAATGATTCTGTTTTTGTGTTTGACTATCCAAAAGATCGCTTAGTTATTTTTAATCGAGTTGGCGAGTCGCTTGATACCATTTCAATTTATCATCATTATCAGCCAAAAAAAACGGGATGGCAAAAGCAACTCATTCAAGATAATGTCACGGGAGTTATCTATGCCCAGTATGAAAATGATGGTAATATGTTTCTAGGAATAGTTGATGTTAAAACAGGTGAAATCAGCGAAAAAGTAAAATTACATTATAAATATGTTGAGAAAATCAGGGTTCACAACAATAAGGTATTTTATATATACAGACCTTTCGAGTCCATTCAAAAGCGATTTTTGTACAAAGAGAAATTGCCGTATAACTTTTCACCTGCCGCTTTTATTGTTGACCGAGATCAAAATAAGGATGAATCAAATGACTGATTTTCTACCAATCTCCACCTGCGCCACCGCCGCCAAAGCTTCCGCCACCAAGACCACCAAAACCTCCACCACCTGAAGATCCGCCACCAAAGCCACCACCGAAACCTCCAAACCCTCCGATAAACCCTCCGCTTCCGATTGTCATTCCACCACCACGACCACCGCGACGAATTAGGAAAACAATAACGAGGATAATTATAATAAGAGCAACTACTCCACCTCCAATATCTTTTGCTTTGTTTTTAGAGTATTTTTTGTAATCATATTCTTTTTTCGCGAGACTCGAAAGGACATCAATCGCACTTTTTAGTCCATTATAGAATTGCTTAGATTTGAAGTTTGGAGTTAGTTCATTATCAACAATTTCTTTTGCCGTTATATCTGGGATAACTGGTTCCAAACCACGACCTACAGAGATGAATACTTTTTTTCCTCCTTCATCTGTTTTTACGGGTTTAATTAATATAACGATTCCGTTATCCTCTTTTTCCTTGCCTACGCCCCATTTTTCGCCAATACTTGCAGCATAATCCCATGGCTCCATATCATTGAGGTTATCGACGATAATGACAAAAATCTCATTGGAAGTCTCTTGCTCAAACGTATTTAATTGTTTCTCAATTGATTCTTCTTCGGTTTCATTTAACAATGTAACTGCCGAGAAGTTATTATAATAACGATGATATTTTGGTGATGGAAATTGCGAAAAACAATGAAATGAAATCAATAGTAATAGAACACTATGCAATAATGCTTGTCTCATCCTTCAGTGATTTCATTGTTCAGCTCATTTTTATCATCAAATTCTACAGGAAAATAAGCTTGAAGTTGTTTACCTGCCTCTGTTACTGCATCGATGATTCCTTGTGCAAATTCATTTCTTTGAAACCTGAAAATCATTTCGTTTTTAGTGGATTCCCAAAAATCATCTGGTACCACTTCGTTGATTCCTTTATCGCCTATGATCGCAAGTTTACGATTAGAAAATGCCAAATAAATTAAAACACCGTTTCGCTGCTTCGTTTCGAACATTTTAAGTTTATTAAAAACGTCAACAGCACGCTCAATTGGATCTGAATCACATTTTTTGTCAATGTGGACACGAATTTCTCCGGATGTTTTGAGTTCAGCAAGACGGATGCTCTCCTGAATTTCTTCTTTTTCCCTTGCTGATAACATCTACTAAAATTTTACATCAGGTGCATTTTCAGCTCCTGCAGCTGCCTTAAATCCTTCTTTAACAGGAAACTTTTCAGCATTTAAAAACATACTGGCAAAAAAGCCACGAACGTGCGTGTTATATTCTTTGATAGCCTCATTGTATAAATCACGTTCTCTTTTTATTTTGTTTTCCGTTCCTTCCAACTGAACTTGCAGACCTTGAAAATTCTCTGTTGATCGAATTTGCGGATAGGCTTCGTATGCTAGGTTAATCGCTGTGTTTATTTTTTTACCCATCAATTCTAAATCTTCTGGAGTTTTTGCATTTACAATTCCCGCTCTCGCTTGCGTTACTTGCGTTAATATTTCTTGTTCGTTTTTGGCAGCGCCTTTTACTGTATTTACGAGGTTTGGAACTAAATCCGCTCTTCTTTGATAAGCAGATTGAACATTTGACCATTTCTCATTTACTCCTTCCTGCAACTTAACTGCTGAATTGTAAATGTTATAATATCCTAGAAAAACAATTAGTAAAAGTCCTGCAATTGCAGCTAAAACAACATAAATAGGTTTCATTTTAAAGTATTTTAAATCAAAGATATAATGTTTTAATTGCCTCATACCTTTGTTAACAATTTTTAATTAAGTGTAGGTATAAGAAACAACATTTTCATTGAATCATTCGAAATGTCAAATTAATTCTAGGTTCATGAACCCTTTTTGTTTTGGCTATCTGATGCTTATAGAAATTTTGAATTTGATTATCCATCCAAAGCAAATCACCAGCATGCAATTCTATGGAATATTTTTCTTGAGATTGATTATGTTTTAGGTCAAACCGTCGAGTCGCACCTAAATTTAATGAGGCAATTACAGGATTTGGACCAAGTTCTTTTTCATTATCCGCATGCCAACCATTACTATCTTGACCATCCCTGTAAAGGTTTATCAAAACACAGTTAAAAACTGAATTCGTGGCTTTTTCAATTCTATGACATAATGCGTGTAATTCTTCTGTAAATGGCTTAGACTGCAATTGATTTCCAGAATATGTATAAGAATTTTTATTCTTCGAATGAAAGGATTCCAAACGCGGAGTTTTGAATGTTTTCCCAAAAATTGTAATTTCATTTTGCTGAAATGGAATCGTCGTTTTAAAAAATTCTAATAACTCCATCGCTTCTGAATTAGAGAGAAATTCCGGAAAATAAATCAAGTTTCCTTCTTTCAACTCAATTTTTTGCCCATTCGTCATAAATATCCTTGAATGGAATAAACTGAATATCCAACAACTTCTTTTAAATAAGCTTCCCAAACGACAAAAGAATTAACACTTGGTAAAATAATGTCAGGTGTAAATTCAACTTTTGATTTTTTAGTGTAATGATCGGTAGTAAAAACATCAAACTTCAATCCTTCCTTTCGAAAACAAGCAGATGCCCGTTTCATATGTAATGCACTGGTAATCAATAAAAAGTTTTTTTTTGGATAGTTCTGTTGTAAAAGTTTGGTTGTATTCACCGCGTTTTCATGGGTATTTTGAGATTTATTCTCAATAATGATATCGTCTTTCGGAATTCCCCATTTGATCAGCAATTCCTTTGTTTGATCTGATTCATGTAACCCCTTTCTTATAACAAATCCGCTATCCCCAGATATTAATATTTTTTTGATTTTTTTTGCTTTATACAAAGAAATCGCCTGCCAAATTCGATCAGCTCCTCGCCTCACGGAAAGTACATTTAAATCGCGATTATATTCAAACATTCCTGTTAGAACAATTCCGATATCGTAAGTTTTCATTTGTTCAATTTTCTTGCCGGGAACTTCCCAGTTTCGCATCAGCATTCCAAGAGGAAAGCCATTTGTGAAAAACACCAAAATAATTATTGTTGCATATTTAAATCGTTTCTTCCAAAGTTCATTTTTCAAAAAAAAGTAAAGAAACATGGAAGTTAGAAACCACAAAAAGGGCGAAATCAAGAATGCTAGAACTTTTGACAAAATAAAAAACATAATCAAAGTTAAGTTAGATGATTGAAAAATACTATCCTTATTTTTGTAAATCAAAATTAAGCAGGTATGTTCAATGAAAATTCAATTTTTGGAATTAACTACAAAGAAATAAACCATTGGTTAATAAATGCAGGAACCAACTTGTTGATGGCAATCCTAATACTTGTGGTCGGATTTTGGCTCGCCAACATTTTGTCAAAATTTGTTAGGAAGGCTATGCTTCGTAGCAAAGTGGATGCAGGCCTAGTAACCTTTTTAGGTAGTTTTATTTCACTGGCTTCCAAAATTATGGTTGTAATAACTGCGATTACCCAACTTGGAATTCAAATGACTTCGTTCATCACCGTTTTAGGTGCTGCTGGATTAGCAGTTGGTATGGCTTTTTCTGGTACCTTGTCAAATTTCGCCGGTGGAATCATGATTTTAGTGTTAAAACCATTTAAAGTAGGTGACACGATTAATGCCCAAGGTCAGCAAGGAACGGTTAAAGAAATACAAATTTTTAACACATATTTACATGCTCCCGATAACAAAGTAATCGTCTTGCCAAACGGCCCCGTTGCGAATGGAAGTATTATTAATATCACACGAGAAAAAAACAGAAGATTGGATATCATAATTCCGCTCTCTTATGGTTGTGATGTTAAGCAAGTTTTTGGAATATTTGAAGGTTTAATTCAAAAGGAGGAACGTATTTTGAAAACGCCTGTGCATACAATTGCTGTTCAGGAAATGAATGCTACGGGGCTTAATTTCACGATTCGCGTTTGGGTCAGCCAAAAAGATTACAACGACGTGCTATTCGAGTTAAATAAAAATGTTTACAATGAGTTGCAAAATTCAGGAATTCAATTTACAAAGGAGTAATGAAATCATTGATCGAACAATATATTGAAAAAAACCATTTTGGTAAATTGCTTGGGATGAATTTCGAAGTAATGGAACCTGGAATTGTTCGTTATAAACTCGATATAAAAAAAGAGCATTTGGCAACACCACTTGCTGCTCATGGAGGATGTTTAGCAGCTTTGATTGATGCAACTATGGGAGTTGGAGCGCTTTCTTTGGTTGAAAAGCATTTTCATGTCGTTTCCACCCTTGAAATAAAAGTAAGTTTTCTCGAATCTGTTTTAAAGGGAGATAATCTTGTTGCGATATCGAAAATTATTCGAGAAGGAAGAAAAATTATCTTCGCAGAGGCAGAAATTAAAAATCAAAACCATCAAATTGTTGCAAAGGGTTCAGGAACATTTTTCGTTGTCGATGGTTTAAAAGCTGGATATTCAAAATAAAGATTATGCTGTTTACTATCTTGATCCTCATCTTTACCGTTATCGTTGTGCCATATGTTGCGCTCAATTTCGGAACTGATCCAACTCTTCTTCAATGGGAAATTCTTGAAAGAATGTCGTATATTTTAGGTGGAGTTATTTCCTATTGTTTCATTGTTGGCGAATTATCAAAAAACAATTCTCAAGTTGATAAATTATGGAGTATAGTTCCAATTTGGTACGTTTGGCAAATGACCTTTATGGCTGGGCAATTGAATGAGCGAATGTTGCTAATGTCCGTACTGGTAACAATTTGGGGAATACGATTAACCTTTAATTTTGCCCGAAGAGGCGCCTACGTATTAAAATTTTGGGAAGGCGAAGAAGATTATCGTTGGGAAGAACTTCGTAAACGACCAGGATTCAATAATCGTTTTATTTGGATGCTTTTCAATTTGTTTTTTATTAGTGGATATCAAAATATTTTAATTTTTTTATTTACAGTTCCTATTTTAACCTGTTTAAATATCGATGCCTCCCCATTGAATTTCATTGATTTGGTTTTAGCACTTTTATTTGTCGTATTTGTTGCCTTAGAATTTATTGCAGATCAGCAGCAATATGATTTTCAAACGGAAAAATACAGAAGAATTAATAACGGTGAAAACCTTGGTGAATATTCCCATGGATTTGTCAATAAAGGATTATGGTCTATTGTCAGACATCCAAATTATGCAATGGAACAAAGTATTTGGGTTGTCTTTTATTTGTTCAGTGTAAACGCAACTGGAGAATGGATTAACTGGTCGATTCCTGGTTGCCTACTGTTAATTGTACTATTCAAAGGAAGTTCTGATTTTTCAGAAGAAATTTCAGCAAGGAAGTATCCTTCATACAAAGATTATCAAGCAAAAGTACCGAGGTTTATTCCATACGCGAATCGCATCAAATTATTTTGATAGTTTGTATTAACTAAAAATTCGTAATACAGCTGCTACTAGTGCCGTGAAACCGAAAACACTCATTACCAATTGCATAACACTTTTGTATCCTTTCGATCTCCAGTATAAATAATTAATCCCACCGAGAGTAGAGCCCAAAAGTAAACTCAAAAAAAGCGGATTCATTGGATCAAATCAAACTGATGAAAATGATGTGTAAAATGCTTTGAATGAAGACGTTTCCATTGATCGAAATTCAAAATACCATAGAATGGATGCATGGCTGAGGAAGTGGGTTCATTCTCATACAATTCTTCAAAATCAACCCAAGCTAGTGTAAATTCATCAATTGCTTCTTCAAGATCGGCATTTCGAAGTGGTGTATCAGGTTTCGCAAATGGAACTTGAATATTCTGCGCCATGGGTTTTTCAGATTCTAAGAAAAGAACCATTTTTGAAACTCGATCTTCAGGGATTTCAAGGTTAAAATCGCCATGCCCCATAGACATATTTATACCATCGGACAAGTGCTCAACCATACGTTGAGCTGACATGTTTCCCCAAGAAGGCTTGGAATCAGGCGATAATTTTTCGAGGTAAGTTAGAAACTCACTTAAATCTGGTTCAATAAAATTCATATTATTTTTTGCCGATTAGAATATGAAGGCTTTTAGGAACAACCTGTACTTTCAATTCACTTTTAACTGAAACAGGCTCGCCATCATAATGCGCAATTTTTTGAGACAAGTTTATGGTAGCTTTCTCAAACGAAATAACTTCTGCGAATTGGGAATTGTGAGACTTTCGCATGAAAAAACGATAGATAATTCCAGGTGTTCTCCAAAATGAAAATGGTTTCAAAATAAACAACTCTATTTTACCATCCGTTGCATCAGATTTCGGAGATACCACAAATCCATTCCCAAATTCAGAGGTATTTGCAATCGTACACAGAACAACAGGCATTTTTTTGATTTGCCCATTCATGTCAACGGAAATATTGATTGGATTGTATTTGAAGAATTCTTTAAAAACATGTTTAACGTAAGTCCAAAATCCACGTTTTTTATCTTCGTCAAATTTTTTGGCTATTACTGCATCCAACCCATAACCACCAACTCCTAAAAATGGTTGATCATTAACTTTAACCGTATCCATTTGGATGCCGTGCAAATCATTAATGCATTCGATTGCTTTAACAATATTAAGAGGAATGTGCATGTGACGAGCAAGACCATTTCCTGATCCAATTGGAATGATCGCAAGTTTCGTTTCTGAACCGATTAGACCAGTTCCTACTTCATGAACAGAACCGTCTCCACCAACTGCACAAACAACATCGATTCCTTTTTCAGCAGCTTCTTTCGCTAACTCAAATGCATGACCTTTGAACTGAGTAAATTGAATTTCGTAATCAAATTGATTCATATCCAAGTGAGCTCGAATAAGCCCAGGAATGTCGTCTTTACGACGAACTCCCGAAATCGGATTAATGATGAACCAAATTTTCTTTTTCATTTCAGTGTTTGTAGTTTTTTCAAACTAAGATTTCAAAATTCGTAAATTTTATTCGAAAAACCTAAAAATATCCGTCTTTATTTAAAAACAAGCCTTTATTTTATGATTTTTTAATGATTCTTGTGTGAATTCATTTGTTATTTTTGGTAAAAAATGAATCATGCAAGAACAAACCGAACAAGCAAATAACGCACCAGAAGAAAAAGTAACAAACGCTTTTGAAGAAAACAGAAAACAATTATTGGATTTACTGCTTCACAAATCTGCTTTAAAACAAGATATTGCAGACGATTGCGAGAAAATATTTGAATTGATGAAAGCTGCTATAAAGAAAGAAATTGATGAGCTTCAAAAATCAATAACTGATCCGAGAATTCGCTTAAGTTTTCACGAAAAAGGCAAGTTTGAGATTCATGCTTACGTTGGAAGCGATGTACTTGTTTTTAATTTACACAACAATGTTTTTAGACTTCCTGAATACAATCCACTTTGGGGAACAGCATATTTCAATTCTGATGAAAACAACGGTTACTTTGGAATCATTCATACATTCAATTTCTTAGCTGAATCGTTTGAGCAAAATCGCATTGATGATCGCGGATACTTAATTAGTCGTATTTTCATCAACAAAGATCGTCATTTTATGATCGAAGGGAAAGGCCAACTTGGAAGTTATTTCCGCGATCCACAGAACATGCTATTATCAGAAGAGGTTTTGAAAATTATTGTTCAAATGTCCTTTGCGCATGCACTTGAATTTGATCTTTATATCCCACCATTTGAGTATCTCGATGAAATTTCAGTTGCCCAAATCCAATCAATTGGAGAGAGCTTAAAACTTCAAACAGGAAAACGATTGGGTTTTAAAATGCGTGCTGATGATAACGAAATCGTTTAAATTATTGATCAAACAAACTTATCGTAAGTAATTTATTCGGTTTTTTTTCGATTTTTTATCTGCAAAAATTTTAAGACTCCTATTGCAGTTCAATTTTTTCCTACTATATTTGCAATCCCAAAATTTTGGGAAAACATATTACGGCCCATTCGTCTAGTGGTTAGGACGCCAGGTTTTCATCCTGGAAACAGGAGTTCGATTCTCCTATGGGCTGCCAGAAATGGCCCATTCGTCTAGTGGTTAGGACGCCAGGTTTTCATCCTGGAAACAGGAGTTCGATTCTCCTATGGGCTGCAAGATTTTAATAAATTAATTAATTAAAAATGGCAAACCATAAATCATCAATTAAGCGTATTCGTTCAAACGAGTCTAAAAGAGTATTGAATAAATACCAACACAAAACTACTCGTAATGCTGCTCGTAAATTACGTGAATTAAAAGATCGTAAAGAGGCTGAAACGCTTTTACCTAAAGTGGTTGCGATGCTTGATAAACTAGCGAAAAGAAACATTATTCACAAAAATAAAGCAGCGAATTTAAAGTCAGGTTTACAAGTTCACGTAAACAAACTGTAATTCGTTTAATGAAAAATCGTTGAAGGGGCTTAATGCCCCTTTTTTTGTTAAGTTTGTTCTGAATGTTTCGAAATCTGCTATTTTTTGTCGTTCAGCTTGCCATTTGGCCAGTCCTTAGCCAAATAAATGGATTTCAATACGACACGCTGAAATACAGCCATTCCACACTTGGATCATTGGATACATTCGATTTAAGTTCAAGACCTATATCTTCCTCTTTTATCTTTCCTAATCAGAATCAAAATATTTATTTCTTACAACCAAGAAATCTTTTTTCACCCGGAAAATCAATTTTTACAAATTCTTTGATTCAAAAGGAAAAAATGACTTTTACGGCGCTTCCGCACATTGGATTCGGTTATTCATTTGGAGCTCAAGCCACACAAAATCTAACGTTTGACTACGAACAAGCTTTTAAGCATGGATTTTTGATTAATTGCTCGGTAAATAATTTAAAAACAGAAGGCTTTTTTAGAAATACCAATGTCGCGAATAGCAACTATCAAATTGCACTCGGGCGAAATGGGAAGATTCATTCATTTGAACTCAAAGGCGATTATTCGAAATCAGAAAGAAATTGGAATGGTGGTATTACAGATGACTCTTTGTCAAACTTTTTTGCTCCTGCATTAATACCTGTTTTAAAGGAAAACGCCCAATCAATAAACAAAACCATCAATCTCGATTTGCAAAATAAGTTTACAATTGTAAATGATTCCAGTCAACTTATTGGTATAGCGATTAAGCAAAATTATCAGCGGAACAAAAGGCTTTACAGTGAAATTGATTCGATAAGCTCTATTTATTCATCCATCTACCTTGACAGCTCTGAAACAAACGATTCTTTGCTTCAACAAAATTTTAAAAACAACGTCGGATTATTTTATTTTCGTAAAAACTTGCTTTTGGAGGCAGGAGTCAATTCAAATTACTGGAACAATCAAGCTTTCAGTTTTAAAAATGATACACTGGAATTTGGATTGTATAGCGAAGTTGAATTAGCGATTAAAAAATTTAATCTCCATCAAAAAGGAAACTTCAATTTGATCGGAGCAGCGAATGGGTTTTCTAATGAAGCAGTTGTATCCACGGCCATTGCAGAAACAAAGATTCAATTATCTCATCGCTTTTCAAATCAATTACCATCTGTTTTTCAGCGCTTTTTCTATTCGAATAACGTCGTTTACAAAACAGAAAACTTGGACCGTGAATGGTTTCAAAATTTCAATGCTGAAATCGGACGAGATTTTTACAAACAACAAATTAAGTTGGGATATGAGTTTGGTCAATTTGATCGGATTTACCAATTTGATCAACTTCAGAATCGTTGGCGAAATGATTTGACGACTTCTAAAGGAACCTATCAGCAAATTGCGTTGAAAGCAAATCTAAATTGGCGTTGGCTTAACTGTAATTTAAATTATCAATTTACCATCATGGATCAGCAAAAACAATTTGTTCCAAGTCATACCTTCAATTCGCGCATTTTTGTCAAAGGAGGAATTTTCAAGGCTAAAAAATTGAAAGCACTTTTAGGAATCGACTTCATAGCGACATCTTCTTACAAACGTTTAAATTTCATTCCACAAATGACCGTTTTTGATTTGGAACAGTCGATGAATAATCAGAATACTACAGGCTTCATGAATCTTGCTGCTTTTACTTCGTTTGAGGTAGAAACATTTCGTCTATTCATTCGCATGGACAATATCGCCTATTTTTGGCAAGACAGAGGCATTGAACTTGTCAATGGCTACGCATTTCCTTCAACACAAATAAAAGTTGGAATTACATGGGATTTCTGGAATTAAATTTATTTAGGTAAATGAGCAAAATCAATTTGGATTATTTCGAAGCCGTAATTTTCGACATGGATGGTGTACTGATTGACTCAGAGCCACTCTGGAAGATTGCTATGGAAGAAGTTTTCAGTGAGCTCGGATCAAAACTTAAGAAAAGTGATTTTCAAAAAACGGTTGGATTGCGCATTGACGAGGTTATTCATTTTTGGAACGTTACCGAAAATTGGGGCATAATTGACGAATCCAGAGTAGAGGAAAACATCATCTCAAAAATGGAAGAATTAATCATTCAAAACCCTTTTCCACTCATTGGCGTAATTGAGACACTGCAATTTCTAAAAAAGAAACAAATTAAAATTGGACTAGCCACATCTTCATCGAAACGTTTAATTGACGCCGTTCTAACTTCCTTAAATATTGGTGACTATTTCGATTTTACGTGGTCTGCTGAAAATGAATCTCACGGAAAACCACATCCAGCTGTATACTTAAGTGTAGCAAAAGCCTTAAATGTGAACCCGACAAAATGCCTTGTTATTGAAGATTCATACAATGGTGTTATTGCAGGATTAGCTGCTCGAATGAAGGTCGTTTGCATCCCTGAGAAAACACATTTCCCAAACCCCAAGTTGGCTTTAGCAGATTTTCAGTATGAAACGATGGAGGAATTTTTAAACTCTATAAAATTCTAAATCAATACTTTAAGGTTCTATTTTAATTGAATTTTTCTTTATTTTTTTTCGAAAAATTGAATCTTAATATCATAAACTACCCCTAAATAATGTTTGTATTTTAATCATTTATTTGATTATTATTTCGTATATTCAAGTAAAAATGAATTATGGAACTAGAATTAATCAAAAATCAAATTCACGAAATCAGAGGCAAGAAAGTAATGCTAGACATGGACCTTGCTTTAAAACACGTGTTTCCACTTCATAAATTTTTGCTAGCTGTTAGAAGGAATATCGTTCGCTTTCCAGAAGATTTTATGTTTGAATTAACCGAAGTAGAAATGAAAAACTTGGTATCACAATTTGTGATACCCGCAATCAATCAGTTTGGTGGCGCTAAACCTTTTGCCTTCACAGAACAAGGAATCGCCATGCTTTCAAGCGTTTTGAAAAGCAAAAAAGCCATTCAAATGAATATCGCCATCATGCGTGCTTTTGTGATGATGCGTCAATTTGCATTGACCTACCAAGAATTATCAGAAAAACTTACTGAACTTGAAAAGCTTCACAATCAAAAGTTTGACGACATCGAGCAAGTATTAAAATACCTCATCCAAAAAGATAAAAAGCAGACACAGCAAGCGGTCAGAAAACAAGTTGGATATAAAAAATAAACAGAATGGAATTAGAATTAATTAAAAACAGCATATTAGAAATCAGAGGCAAGAAAGTAATCCTGGATTTTGAACTAGCTAAAATGTATCAAACGGAAACTAAAAGATTAAAAGAAGCAGTTAGAAGAAATATTAGAAGATTTCCTTCAGATTTCATGTTTGAACTTACGTCTGAAGAATGGAACGAATTGAGGACGCAATTTGCGACCTCAAAGAAAGGAGGGACAACTCGACCTCCATTTGCATTCACAGAACAGGTGTTGCGATGCTATCTAGCGTATTAAATTCAGAAATTGCCATTGAAGTAAACATCGCCATTATGCGTGCTTTTGTGATGATGCGCCAATTTGCATTGACCTACCAAGAATTATCAGAAAAACTTATTGAACTTGAAAAGCTTCACAATCAAAAGTTTGACGACATCGAGCAAGTATTAAAATACCTCATCCAGAAAGACAATCAGAAAACGCAACAAACAACTCGAAAACAAGTCGGATATAAAAAATGAAATCATGAACACACAACAACATTTATTTTCTTTCAAAAACTACATGCATTATCGTCGTTATAGCTTAAACACGATTAAAACCTATTCGGACGCGCTGGAAGTTTTCTTTCGATTTTACCAAAACAAGAAATTGGAAAGTTTAACCAACGAGGATATTATTCATTTCAATAAAGAATACATTCTTCGTAAAAATCTTTCTGCTAGTTATCAAAATCAGGTGATAAACGCAATAAAACTATTTTATAGAAATCGATTCAATAGAACGATGGAAGTAGACTTCTTACAGCGGCCAAGAAGAGAAAAACGACTCCCAAATGTATTGAGCAAAGAGGAAGTAAAAGCAATTTTGGAGGCTCATAACAACCTGAAACATAAAGTAATGTTGAGTTTAATTTACAGTTGTGGATTACGTTGTGGCGAATTATTAGCGTTGGAACCAACACACATAGACTCAAAGCGAAACATTATTTTGATCAAAAATTCCAAAGGGAAAAAAGATAGAATAGTCCCTTTAAGTCAAAAGATTTTGGAAATGTTGCGCACCTATTACAAATTACATAAACCAAAGCGTTATTTATTTGAAGGACAAACAACAGGAATGCCCTATGACAAGAGAAGTCTGCAACTTGTACTAAAACAAGCACTGAATAAAACAAAAATTATAAAACCCGTAACCTTACATTGGTTACGCCATAGCTATGCAACACATCTTTTAGAAAACGGAACCGACTTGAGATACATCCAAGAAATACTTGGGCATTCAAGCAGTAAAACAACTGAAATATATACTCATGTGAGTACAAATAGTATTCAACGAATTAAAAGTCCTTTTGACGATTTATAAGAAAAAATGTATATTTGGAATATACGAAACGATGTTTCGAGTAGCTCCTTAAAAATGGAATGCTATACGATAGTTTGTTTCGAGTATAAATGAGTTAACTGCAAGTATCAAAATAAATATAAAAACAAATGACAACAACCATTTTTATTGAAAAAAGCCAGAGGTTCGCAAACAGAAATTTAATTAATGAAATTGCTAATTCAGTATTTGGCAGCGATGAGAAAGCCGCTTTTTCTGAAGAGTTTGTGCCAGTTCGATGTCGCGTTCCATACCCAAAAAGTGAACAATTTGCGAATTACTTATTGAATAGCCCAAGATTACTATGGGCAATACAATATGATAACACAACTGTAGGTTTTATACTTATTGGAGATATACCTCATAGAAATGCAATGGGAATTAGCATCAACCATGAATATTCTAGAAAAGGAGTGGCCTCGGAAGCTTTTAGTCAAATAAAATCTCATTCGGAAATTAGCTATCCGGTTTTCGGCTATACATCCGTTAGGAATATTAATGCTCAAAGATTTATGGAGAGCATAGGGTTTAAGAGAGAGCCTGAAAATATCGATTTCTGTGGAGAAAACAGTTATAAATATAAATTAGAATAATGAGTATTAAGTTAACTAAATCACAACTCGAAAGTAGCGTTTATTATTGTGGTGCTGGTATAGATTTTCAGCCTATTCTTCGCTTGGGCGATGTAGTTGAAAATTTTGTATATGTTACCGCAGGTTTAACAAAAGATGAATTTTTAAATGGCGTAGATAACTTCATTAAAAACACGTGTGAAGAGCTAAATAAAAATGATGCCTCTCTAGAATTTATATCAACTTCTGATATTTCAATTAATGAGATTGAACACCCAATATCAAGTCGATTAATTTTCGGAAAACCGGATTATTTTTCTCAATACGATTACGATAATTATTTAAAATCAATCAAACAATTCATTGAGAAAAAAGATGAATTTCATTTGGAAATATGTTTTTTATTAAAAATTGGAAATATTGAAAAATCCATAAGACTATTTCACTTGAGCGGGGAAGCTTTGGCAACTTACGATATAATTTATAGGAGGCAGAAAATTGCCCCTAAAGTATTTATAAGTATTCAAACAGGCTTGATTGAAATCCCAAGTCATTTTTCGAATAGATTGTTTGAATTATCAACGGCCAAACCAAAGATATGGTTAAGAGGAGTTTGGACAAATTCTGATGATAGGTATAACCACATGTATTCAGATTCTGAGGTATTCAATAAAAATGGACTTTTCAACGAACGCATTGGTGAGTATCGGAATTGGGAAGTCCTGACTTCAGCTTCGATAAATTCAATTAATAATTTAAACAAAAATTTTAGGATTGTCAAGGCATATGGTGAAAAAGAATTTTGGAATAAACTCAAAAAAAACCTTAGTATCAAAAAACAAGGAATTACAATAAATAAAATTATAGGTGGATATGACTCTACTTCAATGAGTGGTAATTATAATATCGTAAAAACGAACTTCCCTTTGACTAAACTTTCAGAAATTAGAATAGAAGCATCAGAATATTATCATTGCAATAAAAATTTTCCAGAAAATAAAATCAAGGTTTGTATAGTGCCTGGTGGATTTGAATGTTTTGAAGCCATGTTACAACCTTTTTTTGAATCTTTCTTGATAAATTTAGAATGGGAGCTTCAAATTGACATTTATTACATAAATAAAACCGACTTTAATCGCGAATTCTGATTCTTATATTTTTTAAATCTTTTTTTAGAACAAACTGTAAATAATTAAAAATAAAAAAAAACATGTATAATATTGATGATTTAAATTATTTGAAGAAACTATTCTACGAATTTGAAGAAATGGGAAATGTAGATTTGCGGAAATTGAATAAAAGTTTAAACCTTTTTTATGGTTTCAAAGCTCTTGATAATGATCTATGGAAGCAGGGATTTAAAGTAGTCATAAAAAAGAGGGGTGCTATTTCGAAAAATGGCGAACAAAAATATGTTGAAATAGATGCTGATGATTTCAAAAGTATAAGTGCCGCAACCATAATGGAAAAGGCTTTTGAAAAGAAAAAAGAGATAAAATGTAAATTGCAAAATCTCTACGCAACCCAAATTTTCAATAAAACAATTATTTATGAGGCTCCGCCATATCTAATATCAATAAATAAGTTTGACGGAACAACTAACACAGAATTTATTGCGGAGTTTATTCTCGACGATAAATGTAGTTCTCCATACTCAAATGCGATAAGAGGTTGTTTTAATGACCAAAATTCTTCAATAAATGAAATTCTTAAAAACAATGATTGTGGTTTCTTTGACGTAATTCCAATGCCATTACCGATTAATTCAGATTTAAGAAATAAATGGGCTACTGAAGATAGATTTGTAATTAGCGGCAAAAGGATATTTGTTCATTTTTTTGAATGGGCTATTGAAAATTTTAAATCTCAAGCTAAAATTTCATCTGAACAAAATCATAAAATAGCAATTGGAATACCATTAAATAATGCAATCACTCTATACGAGAAATATGCCCCCCAAGAAATTGTAGAATTTGGCACTCATGAAAACCAAAAAATTTTATTTAATGAGCCGCACTCAATAGAATTTGCAAATAAAAAATTGGGGCTTTGGATTCATCCTTTTAAAAACTGTGTTATAAGTACAAGTAATACTCCAAATTCTGAACTAATGAAATTAGCATTTAACAAAAACTAACCAGCAGTTAACAGCGTGTAAGCAATATTGCCTTGCCGCAGGCGCAACACAAGGCAACATCGCCTACACGCAAACCGT
>CANMHB010000012.1 GCA_947497485.1 Flavobacteriales bacterium | reverse complement strand
TACGGAAGGGCTTACAGTAAGCGTTTGACCCGTTCCGATAACATTGGTTCCATCGCTCCACGAATAAATACCATTCGCAGGATTTGCAACCAAAGTCGCTGAACTTCCAAAACATATTGTAGGACTATTGTTGTTAATTGATGCCGCTGTGGGAGGACCAACAGTTATAAGTATCGTATTGGAACAACCTAAATTATTGGTATAGGTTATTACCGCTGTTCCATTAGCAACAGCGGTTACAAGTCCCGTATTCGAAACCGTAGCTACTGAAGTATTGCCCGATGTCCATGGATTCGAACTTGCTGGTGTACCTGAACCACTCAGCTGGGAGGTAGTGCCTACGCAAAGTGTTGTATTTCCTGAAATCGTCGGATTTGCATTGACTGTTATCGGATAGGTGACTGCACAGCCAACATTGTTCGTATACGTTATTGTTGTGGTTCCAGCTGCTACTCCTGTAACAACACCCGAACTCGTAATTGTTGCACTAGCAGGTGTTGAAGAAACCCAAGGGTTGCTTGTCGCAGCCGTTGGACTGCCAGTAAGCGTCACGGTACCTCCAACACAGACAGCATTGTTTCCAGATACTGTAGGATTCGCATTGACGGTTACTGTTGTAGTAACTGAACAGCCATTGTTGTTTGTATAGGTAATATTCGTTGTTCCAGCCGTAACAGCTGTTACCAATCCTGAACTCGAAATCGTAGCAACAGATGTATTGCTCGAAACCCACGGATTGCTCGATGCCGCGGTGCCTGAACCAGTCAGCTGCAATGTAAGTCCTACACAAACGGAACTTCCACCAGTGATCGTCGGATTGGCAAATACCGTAACTGGTGTTACAACTGAACATCCAAGACTGTTCGTATAGGTTATGTTTGTATTTCCAGCGGAAACTGCTGTCACAAGACCACTTGAATTCACTGTGGCAACTCCTATTGAACTCGATGTCCAACTTGCTGCTGTTCCGGTTCCGGAAAGCTGGGAGGTGGTGCCAATACACAAGGATGCGCTGCCTGTTACGGTCGGATTCGCATTAACTGTGATTGCCTGTGTGACCAAACATCCATTATTATTGGTGTACGTAATTGTGGTATTACCAGCTGCTACTCCTGTAACAACACCCGAACTTGATACTGTCGCAGTAGATGGAATTGATGAAACCCATGGATTTGAGGTCGCTGCAGTTGCGCTTCCTGTCAACGCAATGGTTGCACCAACACATACTGCATTGTTTCCTGTTATTGTAGGATTAGAATTTACTGTTATCAATGCATTGACCGCACAACCAAGGCTATTGGTATATGTTATTGTTGAGGTGCCTACTGAAACTGCTGTTACAAGCCCTGTAAACGAAATGGTTGCAACAGAAGTATTGCCTGACACCCATGGGTTGGTTGTTGCCGCTGTGCCAGATCCGGTTAGCTGTGAGGTCAAGCCAACACATATTGAAGTAGTTCCTGATATCGTCGGATTAGCATTAACCGTTACTGTTGTTGTCGCGCTACAACCAAGATTATTGGTATAGGTTATAATTGATGTTCCAGCCGAAACGCCTGTCACTACTCCAGTAGCGGTAACTGTAGCTACCGAAGTACTTGCCGAAACCCATGGATTTGTAGAGGCCGGTGTTCCACTACCCGTCAATGCAGTGGTCGATCCCACACAAACACTGTTGTTTCCTGTAATCGTCGGATTGGTATTAACGGTAACAGTCATTGTGGTGGTGGTTGCACACTGACCCGAATTAGGAGTAAAGGTATATGTTGTAGTCGCTGTATTGTTTATTGCTGGAGACCATGTTCCCTGAATACTGTTTGTGGAGGTATTCTGTAACTGAAATGTACCTCCAACACAAATTGAAGCAACCTGAGTAAAGGTAGGTGTTACCGGATTGGTTACGTTTATAGTTACAGTATTAGAACATCCTGCACTGTTCGTAAACGTCACAACACTTGTTCCCAAAGCAACAGCGGTTACAAGTCCCGTATTCGAAACCGTAGCTACTGAAGTGTTGCCCGATGTCCATGGATTCGAACTTGCTGGTGTACCTGAACCACTCAACTGGGAGGTGGTGCCTACACAAAGAACAGAATTTCCTGAAATGGTCGGATTTGCATTGACTGTTATCGGATAGGTGACTGCACAGCCAACATTATTTGTATACGTTATTGTTGTTGTACCCGCCGCAATTCCTGTCACCAGACCGTTGCTTGTGACTGTGGCAATGGATGCACTCGCTGACACCCATGGACCAGAAGTCGCAGCTGTTACACTGCCGGTTAATTGCGTGGTTGCACCTGCACAAATGGTATTATTTCCAGTAACTGCAGGATTCGCATTGACTGTTATTGTTACAGTTACAGAACAGCCATTATTGTTTGTATAGGTTATTGTGGTTGTTCCGGCTGAAACTGCAGTTATTAATCCTGAACTCGAAATCGTAGCAACAGATGTATTGCTCGAAACCCACGGATTGCTCGATGCCGCGGTACCTGAACCGGTCAGCTGTAATGTAAGTCCTACACAAACGGAACTTCCACCAGTGATCGTCGGATTGGCAAAAACAGTAACAGGTGTTAAAACTGAACATCCAAGAGTGTTCGTGTAGTTTATATTTGTTGTTCCAGCCGAAACTGCTGAAATCAGGCCACTTGCATTTACGGTGGCAACTCCAGTTGAACTTGAGGACCAAGTTCCTCCTGCCGGAGATCCACTCAGTTGGCTCGTTCCATTTAAACAGATTGAAGTTGTTCCTGTAACTACTGGATTAGCATTCACAGTTACACTTAACGTTGCGTTACACCCATTGCTATTTGTATAGGTAATAGTTGCGGTTCCGGCTGATACTCCTGTCACAACACCCGTACTGGAAACTGTCGCAGTCGCAGTGGAAGATGAAACCCATGGGTTTGAGGTCGCTGCAGTTGGACTACCCGTAAGTGTCAAAGTTGAACCAACGCATACTGAATTGTTTCCCGTTATCGTAGGATTGGAATTTACTGTGAGATTTAGAGTAGCCGAACAGCCTGAACTGTTTGTATATGTAATAGTCGTCGTTCCAGCTGTCAATGCTGTAACTAAACCAGTTGAAGATACGGTTGCCACAGCCGCGTTACTCGAGATCCACGGACTGGTTGTCGCAGGACTCCCTGAACCGGAAAACTGCGAAGTTGCATTTACACAAAGTGTGCTTACACCAGAAACTGTTGGATTTGCATTAACTGTTACTGGATATGTTGTTGAACATCCTACATTGTTTGTATAAGTAATATTTGTTGTTCCCGCTCCAACTCCTGTTACAAGGCCGGCACTCGATACAGTTGCAATGACGGTACTTGCAGAAGTCCAGGCACTGCTGGTTGCAGCAGTTGCGCTACCTGTCAATTGGGTTGTATTTCCAACACAAATAGTATTGTTCCCCGAAACGGTTGGAGATGGATTAACCGTAATCGTCTGAGTATTTGAACATCCGGCACTGTTTGTAAAGGTAATTGTAGTTGTTCCCGCGGTTAGAGCAGTGACAACTCCTGTGTTTGATATCGTGGCAACAGCAGTATTGCTCGAAACCCAAGGATTAGTTGAATTTGCCGTTCCGGAACCTGTTAATTGGGAAGTTTGGGTTGTACACAAGGTAAAATTTCCTGTAATGATCGGTTTCGGGTTTACAGTTACAGAATAGGTAGCTGAACAACCTACACTGTTGGTATAGGTAATGGTAACGGTTCCTGCAGAAACACCAGTAACGAGACCAGAGGAAGAAACTGTAGCTACCCCAGTATTACTCGAAGACCATGTTGCTGCTGTGCCGGACCCTGAAAGTTGAATGGTCGAACCTGCGCAAACTATTCCAAGACCAGTTATGGTTGGCAACGCATTTACAGTTACCGGAACTGTATTTGCACAGCCGGTATTTGTTGTGTAAGTAATGTTGGTTGTTCCAGATGTTAAACCCGAAACTACTCCTGAGGAGTTTACAGTGGCAACCGTTGTATTACTCGAAACCCAACTCGCTGGTGTTCCAGAACCTGCAAGTGTTATCGTTGAACCAACACATAAAGAACTCGGCCCTGTAACTGTTGGAAAAGTATTTACTGTTATTGTCAGTGTATTTGAACACCCCTGAGTGTTTGTATAGGTAATTAATGCCGTCCCAACACTCAACCCACTTACCAGGCCTGTATTGCTAACTGTCGCTACCGCCGTGTTGTTGGAGGTCCATGGATTTGTAGTTGCTGCAGTTGCTGAACCCGACAATTGAAGTGTAGCGCCGACGCAAACCGTATTTTGGCCGGATATAGTGGGCAAAGGATTAACCGTTACCGTTACCGGCTGAGAGGCAGAACAACCTGTCGTAGCATTTGTTGCCGTAACATTATAGTTAGTCGTAGAACCTGGTGTGACAGTGATACTCGAAGATGTAACACCATTTTGAGTGGTAACTGGAGTGGTTGACCATTGATAATTATACGATATGGTATTTGGATTGCTGGTAGCTGAAAGCGAGGCTGTTGATCCAGAGCATATTGTAGGTCCAGCACCTACTGTAAAAGTCGGAGTGGGATTAACAGTGATTGGATAGGTACCGATACAACCTGTGGATGAAGTGAAGGTAATGGTTGCAGTTCCCGCGGAAATCGCAGTTACCAAACCTGAGTTGTTAACCTGCGCCACGCTCGAATTGGATGAAGTCCATGCCGTTCCTGAAGCCGGTGGCTGACTGTTTGTTACTGTTAATTGTGCTGTGGCACCCTGGCAAATCTGATTGTTTCCAGAAATAATCGGACTTGGATTCGTAACCCCTACAGTTTGCTGGCTTGTAAATGTACAATTATTTCCATCTGTTATTGTAACAGCATATGTCCCTGGACTTAGTGTGACTATGGTATAAGGCAGAAAACTTGGATTTTGTATTTCTGCTCCCTCAGGATTTTGATTAACCACAGGATTGTTACTTGTCCAAGAAATATTGAAACCACCAGGATTTAAACCTGGAGTACCATCAGAGGAATTTAGATCATTTACTTGAATGGAACCAGTTTCTGTTGAACAATTGGCATTTGTCACGGAAAAAGTAGGATTTATTGCATTTGGGGCAGTAATATTAATTGAACTAGTCGCTTGACAGTTATTAAAATCTGTTGCCGTAACATTATAAGTTCCAACTATCAACCCACTGGGATCTTCAAGATTTTGCTGATTATTGGGTATTACACCGCCATTTGATGCTGACCATGAAAATGAATATTCATTAGGTGTAGATCCAGGTGTTCCTCCTGAAATTGTAGTCGCTATTGTACCACTGTTTGAATAACTGCAAGATAAAGCTTGGGCTGATAAACTCAACGTAATTGGAGGAGGCTCCCCAATGGTGAAAGAAATATTAGAATTTGGGCATCCTGAGGGATTAGCCGCAGTAATAAATTTCATTTGATAATTGCCCGGAGCGAGATTTTCAAACAGTGCATATGTGGCTGAAGTATAAGTTGTTGAACTTGGTGAATAAAACAATGGCGTACCTGATGCACTGCATAGAACGTAACGCCAAGGTCCAGTACAAGCGCATGTTATACTATTAATTTGTGCTGTTGCCGATCCTAATCCTCCATTACATAGAGCACTTCCAATATTAATTCCGTATGGCTGAACACCAACACACTGCCCAAAAACCCGTACCATACTCACTATCAAAAAGATAGTAAAAAATAATACCTTGAGAGCTTTATTTGGAAAAAGAGTTTTTAGCAAAGCAGTTTTAAATGGCTTGCTAATTTACAAAATTGTATAATAATTTAAAAGAATTTACAGCAAAAAAATAAATACTTTGATCGAATTACAGATAATTATAAGTAAACAACCTTATAATCAAAAACTAGGATAATAAAGTTTGATTAAAGAAAATGCTGGAATTTGAAAAGTTCAACTAATTTAATTGCCAATAATTTTAGCTTCGATTCGACGATTCAACGCCTTGTTTTCAGGCGAGTCATTTGGGTATTTCGGTACAGATTCACCGTAACCAACGGTTGAAATCCTTTTGGCATCAATACCCTTTGAGACCATATATTTTTTAATCTCCTCAGCACGATTTTGCGATAATTTCTGATTGTGCTTTTCATCAGCATCAGAATCGGTATGTCCAGCAATTTCCACCTGAACATTTGGGTATTTTTTCAAGAAATCGATAAAGCTTTTCAACTCAGGTTCGTATTCCTTCTTAATGTTGTATTTATCTACGTCAAAAAGTACATTTAATTCAATGCTCTCCCCTAAACTGAAAGAATTGAAAATAAATCGCTCATCTGTATAGGTACTATCGCCTAATTTCACCTGCGTGACAAGTTTAAGACTGTCGCCAAACATACATGGAGTGAAGTTGATTTTGAAATTATTGTTCACACGGTACATGTTGTGATTGAAAACATTAGATATTTCATTTCTGAGAAATAACTGCCTAAAATATCCACCTGTTTCCTGACTGATGAAGGATAAATAAGGAACATCAACATATTGTCCAAATCCTATTGTATTGATAGTGATTCTAGCCTTCTTGGCTTCTGTGACAAGCTGAATTAAATCGGTGGCGTATTGCGAAGAATTTTCACATCCATCGGTAAGTACTACAATCATTTTCTCTTTCAAAGTTGATGTTTTCTGCTCATCGATTGCTAACTTAATGGCATCCTGAAATGCTGTTGCATAACCAAATCCCTGCAAACCACTTGTAGGTCGAAGAAATGAGCGTAGTTGATTCTTATCTTTAGAAGTTATCAATTTTTTAACAACATTATCAAATTTGATTATGGTCACCTCATCCTCTGGATGTTTGTAATTAATTGCAGAATCTAAAGCCTCCTGAGCAATATTAGCTCGCTCATCACCCATTGATCCACTGTGATCAAGAACAAAGACTATAGACATCGGATTTCTCTTTCCTTGAATCGTTTGTGTTAACTTGTAATTCAAAATTTTACAACTAACCGAATCTTTCAGAATTTTTATTCCAACTATTGACTTTTTATTGATATCATTTACATAACTATTCGAAACCGGATCATAAAAAGTATAACTAATACTGCCTTCATCCGATGAAATTCTTGCATTGTATGACTCTAACTTATATTGTGTAAGATTATTTGATTTTATATTTTTCACAGGAATTCCTGCCGGTGTTTTACAAACGTAATAATTAGCGGGAGGAGTCACATCTTCCGCAATAGCTTTTTCTGCTAGTGAACCATTCAATTTATAGGTTGGACTTCCTTTTCCCTTAAATTCAATTTCTTCATCTCCTTTGCCATGTTCAAATAGTTTACATGAAGTAGTAAATAAAACTAATATTAACAGGCTATTGCATACATTTTTTCTCATAATTACTTATTTTCAGTTGAAATTATTGACGGCAAAAATAAAAAATTATACACTCGCGATCTTAGTTTATTTAATATTTCGCCAATGTTTTTCGGCACTATTTTTGATAATTTGGAGCCATGAACTCATTAATTAAAATCATAACCTCATTTGTTCTTCTTTTCACGCTTCCAGCTGAAATACCCTATACGACGCTCGAAAAATCGATGGAATCAAATGATGCGAAAACCATCGTCAATTTAGGGACCGATAAGATTCTTTTAAATATTTTGGGTAAGGAAGGAGCCTACTCTCATGCGCAAGCCCAATCGGTCTTAAATGAGTTTTTCAATAAAAATTCCAAAGGTTCTTTTTCGTTTATTTTTAAAGGAAAAGAAACTTCAGACGGGACTTTTGCTATCGGAAATTACGTAGTTAAAAATGAGACTTTCAGAACTACTTTTCATTTTCGAACGGTGAAATCTGAATCCAAACTGGAAAGCCTAACCATAGCGGATTAGAGCTGAAAGTGGAGAGCGAAAAGTGGAGAGGGCAGAGCGAAGAGTGAGTGTTATGCATGTAGAGTGAAGAATTTAGAATTGCGAACGATAGAGTTGCGAATTGAGAGTTGAAAATTCTGACCGAGGATCGTTCGTTATGAAAGGAGGGTTTAGAATTGAGAATGTAAAATTTAAAATTTAGAATTGCGAACGTTAGAATAGCGAGATTTAGAGTTGCGAATTGCGAGTGAATCGTTATACGTTAGCAATTAGTAACTCTAAATTAATCAAACCTGGGTGCGATTCTCCTTCAAAGTCGAGAAGAAAATAATTCCATATCCAATCGTGAGCATCAAATGGAAGGGAACCATTCCTAAATCACCATAAATAGCGCGATTAATCGTCGTAAAACCAAAAACAACCATTAAAACTCCTTCTGCAATATTTATAATCGACAAGCTTTTCTTATCATACTTATTTCCAGTAAATTCATCTTTCTTGGCAACATTGAATTTTGGTGTACGAACAAACGAACTTTTAATTCCTAAATAACCTTCAATTACTGCTACAGCATTACTCAACGAAAGAGCCATTGAAACGGTTAAAAACTGGAAAAATCTACCAATGAATCGAATTAAGTCACCGAAAAAGTTGCCTCGCTTATCCCTGAAAGAATTCCAATAGTAAAAAGCCAAAAATACCGTACTTGAAATGAAAAATGCTCCAAACTGAATGAACAGATTTAAGTCAGAAAAGGAGTCTTTGATGTGTAAAACAAATAAACTTAAAATTGAAAGAATAAGAATGAAAACGAATACCGAAGAATTAAACAAATGCGCCAAGCCATGAATTCGATCTGAAAATTTTAGTCCAGGATATTTTACCAAACTCTTCCACATTTTAATGAACACCTCTGCACCGCCCTTCATCCAACGGTGTTGCTGACTTTTTAAGGCCGACATTGTAATAGGCAACTCAGCAGGTGATTCTACATCTTCCAAATACTTAAATTTCCAACCTCGCATTTGCGCTCGGTAGCTCAAATCAAGATCTTCGGTAATTGTATCATGTTCCCAACCGCCAGCATCTTCAATACACGCTTTTCTCCATACACCGGCTGTTCCGTTAAAATTGATGAAATGCTCTGAAGCGTTTCTACCGCCTTGTTCAATGGCAAAATGCCCATTCAATCCAAATGCTTGAAGCTCCGTTAACAAAGAATAGGATTTATTCAAATGGCCCCACCGCGTCTGAACAACTCCAATACCATCCTTAAAATAAGGCATTGTTCGCTTCAAGAAATTTTTATCCGGTACAAAATCAGCATCAAAAATGGCAATAAATTCTCCTTCTACTCGATCCATCGCAGCATCCAATGCACCTGCTTTGTAGCCTGTGCGATCCACTCGGTGAATGTGTTGGATGTTGATTCCGCGTGCAGCAACTTCCGCTACCTTTTTGGCGATGATATCTTTGGTTTCATCGGTTGAATCATCTAATACTTGAATTTGAAACTTGTCTCTCGGATAATCAAATTCGGCAACTGTTTCAATGATGCGTTCGGCAACATACATTTCATTAAACATCGGCAACTGAACAGTTACTTTTTGAGCATTTGCCTCGTTAAACTGAGGAACAGACTCTTCTTTTATTTTCTTTCTATTTCTAACATAGGCAATCGCCAAACTCATTTGGACACAACTGTAATAGAAAATCAATAAAAGACAAAGACCATAAATTATTAGAATGATTCTAGCGGCCATGTGAGCCCAATAATGCTCTTGCACATAGGTCTTTCCATTTTTTGTAATCGTGCGATCACCCCAATTGAACATCCAAGAAACTTTCAAATTTGCAGTAAACGGTTGCTCTTTACTGAAGGTGTAATGAATCAAGTGCTCTTTTGCATTTGTTTCAAAAATCTTTAATGTATCGGGACGATAATCTTTGTCTGTCAGTAAAATAATGCTCTTACCAATCGGAACATTTTCAAACGTAAAAACTCCTTCGTCGTTGGTTTCAGTAATATATGTTTTACCATTTACGTATGACTTCAGTTTAACTTGAACTTCATCAACTTCATCTTTGGTTTTATAATCTACTAAATAACCATTGATCTTCTTGGTGCAGTTAATTGGGTCTTTGGTTGCAAAAAGTAATGATTGAAACGAAAGAAAAAGGATCGAAAAGATGAAAAATTTTCTCATTTTTATGTAAGGCAATTAATTTAACCGACAAATATAAATTTATTCTTTCACTAAATTCATTTCATCGACCAAGTGTTTTGCACCAGAATAAATGTCCATCACCCACATGACGTAGCGAATGTCTACTACAACGTTTCTGCATCTACTAGCATCAAACATGTAATCACTCATCGTGCTTTCCCAAGTTCGATCAAAGTTGAGACCCATTAAATGACCATCTGCATCAAGAACTGGTGAGCCGGAATTTCCTCCTGTAGTATGATTTGAACCTGTAAAACAAACCCATAACTCATCATCTTGAGCATAAGGGCCGTAATTCTTAGCCTTGTGAAGCTCTAACATTCGCGGAAGCAACTCAAAATCAGGGTTTCCAGAATTGTATTTGGAAATCATTCCGTCTAAAGTTGTATGCTCTGTATACATCATCCCATCAGTTGGGGCGGAACCTTCCAATTGACCGTAGGTAATTCGCAACGTTGAGTTAGCATCCGGCCAATGTTTGTCATTTGGAAACATTACTAATTTTCCTTCAACATATACTTGAAGAAGTCCATTCATTTCTGCCGAATATGTTTGATATGCTGGAATAACCTCATTTCGAAAGTTTGAAATTTGACCATTGTAAAAATTGAATCCAAAGTCTTTCTTTATTTTCGATAAACTTTTATCATTGAATTTCTCAAGAAAAGCAAGATAACGATCTTTATTTGTTAAAACAGATTTTGAATAGATGACATCAGCCAATGCTTTAATTCCAGTTTCATTTTTGTAGTTCTGAAGCTGATTAATTTGTTTCAAATACTCAAAAGTCAATAATTCAAAAATTTGTCGATCAACTTTCTCGTCATAATTCTTAAAAAACCCTTCTGCACCCGTTTTAAGTTTTTCAATAATAGTATTCAGTTCGCCTTTCTCCTTGTATTTTTCGTAATTGGTAATCAAGTCATTGAATGCTCGTGCCAACTTAAAATATTCAGGGCCATACGAGAAATATTCCGCGCCCATGGCGTATTTGAATTCCAACTCAGATTTAGCCGCAACCAAGGCATTCATTTTATCAACCACTTCCGCATATTTCTTCCATTCAACTTTGCTATTAGCCATTGCGATGTAAGCTTTTTCTTGCTCGATTTTAACATTAACCGCATCCATCGTTCTCAAACCATCTAATTGTCCAATCCATTTTTTCCATGCGTTGGCTATTGAAGCTTGTTTCGCAGCATATTGAATTCGTGTCAAATCTGAATTTTTCATAGCAGCATCAATCACACCTAACGACAAATCACGCATGTGAATTCGTGCCGGACGCTCTTTTTCAACGATGAATTTCAAATAACTGGAAACGACATGCTGTTCTGTTTGACCTGGGAAACCATAAACCATGGTAAAGTCACCTACTTTTCTGTTTTTAAATGAAATCGATAGTGAGTGCAATGGTTCGTAAGGTACATTTTCCTTGGAAAAAGGTGCGGGCTTGTTGTCTTTGCCAACGTAGATGCGAAACACCGAAAAATCACCTGTATGACGAGGCCAAACCCAATTATCCGTATCACCACCAAATTTACCAATCGAATTTGGTGGCGTTCCCACAAAACGAATGTCTAAAAATGTTTCTTTAACCATCATGTAATAAGCATTTCCGTAGTTGAAAGGTTTGATTTCTGCTTCATAATGCGTTCCGACAATGGCTACAGATGTCAGTCTTTTGATATTCGCCTGAATTGTAGTCTGATCATTTTTAGAACTTGCGCCAATCAAAACAGCATCCGTAACATCTTCGATTCTAACAATTCGCATTGCCGTAAGTCCTGGATTCGCCAATTCTTCGTCTCGATTTTTTGCCCAATAGCCATTTTTTAAGTAATCTTTTTCTAGCGAAGAATGAGATTGAATATAGGAATAGCCACAGTGATGATTCGTAAGCATCAACCCTTGTTTTGAAACAATTTCCGCTGTGCAACCTCCACCAAACTGAAGAATAGCATCCTTCAAACTCGTTTTGTTGATGCTGTAAATATCATCTGCTGATAGTTTCATTCCTTTTGCCTTCATGTCTGACTCAAAAGCAGTGATCAAGGATGGAATTAACATGCCTTCCTCCGCACGAAGAATTAAGAAAAATGAATAAAAACTAAAGATAATTGAGGTTAAAATCCGACGTTTCATTTTTTAAATTTTATACGAAGTTAATTTTTACTTTCAAAATAAACGTTCACCTTTCATAACAAATCCAATTAACTACCTTTGTCGCTGAATGGGAAAACTAAAAATCTTCAACGGAATTGAAACGCTAACGGCAATTAAAAATCCGGTTGTGACTATTGGCACATTCGATGGGGTTCATTTAGGACATCAACGAATCTTGATGCAGTTAAAGGAGGAAGCTGAGTCCATTGAAGGGGAAACTGTTTTAATCACCTTCTATCCTCATCCGCGGGAGGTATTGTTTCCTGAAAATCATGGTCTTCAATTGTTGCAGACGATGGAAGAAAAAATTCAAATTTTAGAACAATTTGGACTGGATAATCTAATCATTATACCATTCAATGAAGATTTTTCTAAGTTAACAGCTTCTGAATTTGTTGAGGGAATTTTGGTTGAAAACCTCATGTCTCGAAAAATTGTAATTGGATACGATCATCAATTTGGAAGAAATCGTGAAGGAAATTTACTTTTTTTACAATCTGTTGCAGAAAAATATGGTTTCGAGGTAATTGAAATTCCTGCAAAGTCAATTGAAGAAATAAACATTAGCTCTACAAAAATTCGAGAAAGCCTATTGCAAGGCAATGTTGAAAACGCAAAATTATTTTTATCGAGACCCTATTCCATTTCAGGAATCGTTATTGAAGGGCAAAAACTAGGTCGAAAATTAGGTTTTCCCACGGCGAACATCGCGTTGAATTCGGATACAAAATTGGTTCCAGCGAATGGCGTTTATGCAGTAAAAATAGAAATTGAAGGAGTGAAATTTGCTGGTGTCATGAACATTGGACATCGACCAACGGTAGATTCAAATTTGAAAAAAACACTAGAGGTTTTCATTTTAGATTTCGATAATGAAATATATGGAAAGCAAATCACTGTATTTTTTGAAAAACACATCCGAAACGAGCAAAAATTCGCTAATTTAGATGAATTGAAAAAAGCGATTTCACATGATGAGGTTATTTGTCGCCAGTTTTTTAATCTTCCTATCGAGTAATTGGCTTCTTTGTCAGAAAAAGAATCAACATGTTTATGCTTTTGAGGATGTTTCTTTTGCAAATCCTGATACCATATATGCGCTCAGTTTATCGAAAAACAAACTTACAGAATTACCCAAAGAATTATGGAAATTCAAAAATCTAACGGAATTACACCTTGAACGCAATCGTTTATCTTCGCTTCCAGATAGTTTTGATGTTTTCAAAAACTTAGAATATTTAAATCTTGACCGAAACGATTTTGAAATTGTTCCATTGGCGATATCAAGACTCGAGAATCTAAAAAAACTCGTAATGTCTCGAAATCAAATAAATACAATTTCGGGCAATCTATTTTATTGCAAGAAACTTGAAGAAATAGATTTCTACGATAATCCGATTGGATCTGTGGAACCTTTAATTTTTGAGATGAAACAATTGAAAAAATTGGATATTCAAGGAATAATGCTGAGCACAAAAATGCATACCGAGGTTAAAACAAAATTGAATTGGGTAAAGATTACCATGGATCCTCCGTGTAAGTGCATGGATTAGAATAAAAATTATGAAAAAAATATTATTTTACGGCTTTACTTTTTTTAACACCGCTTTTTATTTTGCTCAACAAATTCCTCAATATTCTCAATTTCAAAGAAATCAATTTATGATTAACCCAGCGGCTGCAGGTGTATATGACTTTGTTGATATTACCTTGGGCGGGAGATGGCAATGGTTGGGTGTTGATGATGCACCAAGAACCTCCTATTTAGCTTTCTCAGTTCCCTTAAATTTTAAACCAAAATTTTACAATCCAGGTATTAGGACAAGCAGTGGGCCAGTGGCTAACCCCGAAATCAAAACCGGTAAGTTGAAACATACGATAGGAGGTCAATTATTGGCAGACCAATATGGTGCTTTTAGAAAACTATCATTTTCGGGAACCTACTCACTTCATATTCCATTGTCAAAAAAATTGAATTTGGCTTTCGGTGTGAAATTAGGACTTTCAAGCAATAACTTTCTTGCGGATAAAGCTCAAGTTCTTAACGTTGTAAATACTTCGTTGACATACACTGATCCAACCTATACTAAGTTTCTATCGAATCAATCTAGCAAGCAAATTTTAGATATCGGTTCTGGACTTTACCTCTATGGGAAAGGTTTTTTTATGGGAATTTCAGCGGAACAGTTGACAAGAGATTTAGTTGAATTCGGAAGTGGTACAGCTAATTTCAATCCTCAAATTCATTACCAATTTATTACTGGTTACAAGATAAAAACTGGTGAAAATTGGACTATAACCCCGAGTTTGCTTGCCAAATATATGACTCCCGCTCCAATATCTTTGGATTTTAATCTTCAAACGGAATACAAAGAATGGCTTTGGTTCGGGCTTGGTTACCGTCATACTGATGCACTAATTGGTATGATCGGAATGAACATTAATAGCCGTTTCAAATTTGGATATTCATACGATTTCTCATTATCTAAATTCAATAATTACTCCTCTGGCGGACATGAATTAACTTTAGGTTTAATGTTAGGTAGATAAATAAACTTGCAATGAAAAAATTAATACTAATCATATCCGTTTTTGCTCCAACAATTTTCTACGCTCAATTTTTAAACATTGAAAATCCAAAAAGACTTGGCGGATCTGTTAATACGACTGCAGAGGAGAACTTTCCTATTTTCCTGAAATCAGATGGATCACTCTATTTTACAAGAACTTTTGATGAAGATTCAAAATACGGAATGTATGATCAAAATGTTTGGAAGAGTGAAAAAGAAGGAGAACTAACCTATCAAAAAGGTGAAAACGTAAAAAAAATAAATAATAAATTCAATAACTGTATTGTTGGATTTAGTTCAGATGAATCAAAAATTTACTTACTGAACTCATACGGAGGAAAAAAAGATATTAAAAAAGGGATTTGTTATTCCGTAAAGAAAGGTGATAGTTGGTCAAAGCCAAAAGAAATAAAAATTCCAGGTCTGGATATTGAGGGTAACTTTTATAGTTTTCACATAAATAAAGAAGAAAATGCAATTATCATATCTTATTTAGGTCCAAATTCCGAAGGTGAAGAAGATCTATACCTCACCCTTCTAGAAGGAGGGAATTGGTCAACCCCAAAATCAATGGGCTATTCTATTAATTCGGCTGGGTTTGAAATTTCACCTTTTTTATCTCCTAACAGCGACACTTTATTTTTTGCATCAAATGGTTTTGGAGGTGAAGGCGATGCGGATATTTTTTATTCTGTTAAACAAAATAATAATTGGTTTGAATGGTCTGAACCAATTAATATTGGCCCAAAAATAAACTCTCCAAAGTTTGATGCCTACTTTACGATGAGTGACCGATTTTTTTATTGGTCCAGTAATCGGGAAGCTGAAAGAAGCGATATTTATTATTCCACATTTTTACCTCCGCCACCACCCCTTTTGGCAAGCGCTGAAGGAACTGACGTAACGATTTACCAAGGTACTGATGGAAAAATTAATTTAACACCCAAAGGAGGTGTTCCTCCATACAACTATTTATGGTCAAACGGAAGTGTAGATGAAGACCCTCAAAATTTGCCTAAAGGAAGTTATGATGTAATTGTTACTGACGCTATAGGACAAATTGTTAATTTGAGTATTCCAATAAATGAACCTACACCGGTAATTAATAAAGAAATAATCCCTGAAATTAATCTTCCTCAAGTCACTATTTACTTTGATTTGAATTCAAGTTATCTCAATAAAGAAAATCACAAAGACTTGGATGAGTTTGTATCAAAGATGGAAGGTTTAAAAAATACCAAGTTGACAATTGTTTCTCATTGCGATCGTAGGAGTTCCGATGCTTATAACTTATGGTTGTCTAAACAACGTTTGGAACGCACAGTAAATTACCTTGTTCAAAAGGGCATTGAAAGATCTCGGATTTCAGGTGACTTCCGTGGAGAACGTGAACCTGATGTAAAATGTGATAACTGTTCGGAAGATCAGTTTACAAAAAACAGAAGAACAACAATTCAAGTTTCGCTTCAGTAGTTTTTAAACATTTAAATGAGGAAAACCTTCAAAGGATAGAGGTTTTTAAAACACTCTATTTCTGAATTTTATACCGTTTAATAATAAGCGGTTTGAAGCATATTTCTGTTTTGATTTTCATGATTTCCGTCCAAATTATATTTGGGCAAAATCTAATAAATAATGGTTCTTTTGAATTCGGAGGTTCAGGTTATGGATTTATTACGGATGGTTTAGGGTATAATTTATTGAATCCCCCCTACTCGGGATTAACCGCTCCTGGTAACTACGCCATTGTGAATAATCCAAATACATTGAATTCACAAACCTTTCTAATTTCGGGTGACCACACCACCGGAAATGGATTAATGTTGGTTTTTGACGGAAATTCTACTGGAAATCAGGAAAGATTTTGGAAAGCAGGGAATAGTGGAGAAGGAATTTGTGACCTTACCCCTGGTAATTCATATTCGTTCAGCTATTGGATTAGAACCATAACAAATTCTGTGTCTAGTGAAATTGAATTAGCAAATATCAACGTATCGATTACAAATGCGACAAATGTTACCTTGGAATATGGTACAACCCTAGCTCCATTGCCAAACTTTAATTGGCTACAGGTCCGTTACTCATTCGTGGCAACATCCAACTGCGTTAATTTCGAACTATTCAATGAAAATACTGGTGTTGTCGGAAATGATTTTGCCATTGATGATATTGAACTTTTTGAACAAAAGCCATTGTCTTTTGCGTTTTCGACAACTCAGCCCAATTGTTCTGATGAAAATTCAGGAGCAATTTTCTTATATCCAACAGGAGGTGTTGCCCAATATACCTTTCGTGTTATCGGATCACAAGGAAACATTGTTACGAATAGTAGTGGTTTGTTTTCAAATTTAAGCCCTGGAAACTACATAGTTGGATTAAAAGACGCGAATGACAATATCGATTCAGTAAATAATGTGATTTTAGACACTCAATCGCCAATTACGACAGAACCCGGAGATACTCTTGTTTGTCCAAACACTGTTTTAAGTTTTACAGCTTCCAATGGTGAAAGTGCTTACGCCTGGACCTCTTCTCCCAATGATATTGATTTAATAACTACAAATCAGGCTTCAATATCTGTTTCTCCTAATTTTTCAACAAGCTATACGGCTACATCACAGGCAAATAACATAAATCTAATTTACAACGGAGACTTTGAACTTGGTAATAAAGGATTTCTATCTCATTATCAATTCCGTGACACCAATTACAACTCAATTAACAGATCCTACGGTGTGGAAATTAATTCGAGTGAATGGGATAGTTCTTTGGGGAATTGTATCGATCACACATTTGGAAACAGTTCTGGTAAAATGCTTGTTGTGTCTGGTTCAACTTATAATGCAGGAACCGATTTACTATGGAGTCAAAAGATCGCTGTAGAGCCAAATAAAACCTATGATTTTTCATTTTGGCTGCAGTCATTAGAGTTGAATAATCCCGCAGAAATTCAAGTCTTAATTAATGGCCAATTATTAACTAGTAACCTTGCTGTTAATCAAACCTGCGTTTGGAATCAATATTTTTCTACATGGAATTCCGGATTAGATACGTTAGCAGAAATCAAATTGATTAATAAGCAATTCGAAGATTTTGGAAATAGTTTTTCATTGGATGATTTGGAATTTAAAACTCAGAATAATTGTTCGGCCTCAGTTACAGTATCTATGAAAACTGAAAATCCGGATTATGGAGTGGTTTATCCGTCAAATTTATGTTCAAACAGTGGTACTTCAGATCCGATATTAGATACCAACTTTGTAGCTGGAGGAATTTATAATGTTGTTGAACCAGGATTAAATATAGACAACCTTTCTGGTCAAATTAATTTATCCAATGGAACTAATATTGGGAGTTACCATGTTACTTACACCGCTTCTGTTTGCGGACAATTCATCCCAGATACTTTTCTAGTTAACGTTCGTCCATTGCCTGATTTAATTGAATTTACAGGCGGAAATTACTTATGTGATCAAGCTAGCTTTGAGCCATTGAATCTTTCGGTTTCGGGAACGGCTAATTGGACCATTTACTATCTTTTGGACGGACAACCTCAAATTTTGGATAGTGCGATCTCCTCTCCAATTTCGCTAGGTAATTCTTTCGGAATATATCAACTTGACTCCATTTCAGACGCCTATTGTTCGAATGAGATTAGCGGGTCACAAACCATTTCCTTGTCAGATGCGCCTTCCCTTCCCATAATTTCTGGTAAAACTGAATATTGTCGAAATGATTTTGCAGAGGCACTTTTCGTCGCTAACACAAGTGGAATAATCAATTGGTATTTAGACTCCTTACTGACAAATAATGTTGGTAGCAATAATGAGCTTTTACCAACGACTCAATCTACTCAAACATATTATGTCACTGAAACTGTCAATGGTTGTGAAGGACCTGCTTCAAGTGTTGTCGTTAAAATTAATGATTGTGATTTGATTATCCCTAGTGCTTTTACACCAAATGAAGATGGGGAAAATGATACTTGGAATATTTCAGAGCTTGACGAATTATATCCAGAGAATGTCGTATTCATCTACAATCGATGGGGCGAGCCGATATTTGAATCATTACCAGGAAAATACGCTCAAAATCCGTGGGATGGTAAATTCAAAGGAGGGATAATGCCAGTTGGAACATATTACTACGTAATCCAACGATCAGAAGATAAATCAATTGAGCCATTAAATGGAATTGTTACTCTAATCCTAAAAGAATGAGAATTTACCTAATAACTTTTGTCTTTTTCGGATTGTCTTTGTCATTAAAAGCACAACAAATACCGCAAAATTCGCAATTTGCATTGAACCCAGCCCTACTAAACCCTGCGTTCATTGGAATAGAGGAAGGAACTGAAATACTTGTTGGAGGTCGCTGGCAAATGCTTGGTTTTGGAGATGAACCACGTACCGCTTTTGGCTTATATTCAAAGCGTTTAAAAACAAAAGAAAAGGAATTACCAAATCCCGCACTCAACATTGGTCGTGAAATACCAGAAACAGAAAAAAAGGAGAAAACGAAGTTTTCACAAGCTGTTGGAGGTCAGATTTCATTAGATAAATATGGTGCTTTTGGTGCTTTTGCAATTAATGGTTTATATGCTTGTCACGTTCAGATAAATCGGGCTTTTACTTTTTCAGGAGGCGCGAAACTTGGATTGACAAATAATTCATTTGATGCATCAAGAGCGATTGTTTCAAATATTCTTGATCCATCACAAAGCTATCAAGGAGGTGACGCTGAATATGATCAATTTATTGCCGGAAGAACGAATAATTCAAACATGAATTTGGGCGTTGGAATTAAGATAAAATACAATGACTTTTTCATTGCTGCCGCTGCTGACCAGTTAACCGAAAATAGTGTCGAATTTGGTAATAGCTCTGCAAATTTTGAAACCAAAAAACATTTTTTTGTTTCCACAGGTTATAATATTAATGTTTCAGATGTAATCAAACTAAAGGCCATTGCACAATTCAAAAAAATGCAACCTGCTCCTCTATCCTCAGAACTAGCTGTAATTGCCGAATTCGATGAAAATCTATTCGCTGGAATGGTTTATCGACACAAGGCAGCAGTTGCATTAATTGGAGGATTTAACATCAATGACAAATTTCGATTAGGTTATTCAATAGATTTTACAATTAACAAATTGAATAACGCAAGTAATGGTGGACACGAACTTACATTAAAGTATCGATTTTAAATTGAAGAAACTGTTCTTATTCCTTTTCTCACTTATTTTAACTAAAGGGTGGTCTCAGAACTTTGATACTACTGAACCAAAGCGACTTTCCTTTTCAATAAACTCGTCTGCTGAAGAAACGACACCAATCATTTCGTCGAATGGAAAGGAACTTTATTTTGTCCGTACATTTTTTTCAGAAAACACAGGTGGGTCAAACGATCAAGACATTTGGAAATCCGAAAAGAATAAAAATGGTGATTGGTCAGAGGCCGAAAATATTGTAGAGCTAAATAATGAAAGAAATAATGGTTTATTATCACTAAACGCAGCTAATAAAACAGCATATTTAACGAATTCCTACGATAAAAAAAATAAATTCCCAATTGGAATTTCATCAAGCCTTTTAGATCATAACGGAGACTGGAGAAAGCCCAAAGCAATTGATATTAATTTGGAAGATTTCAACCAAACGAACTTCGGTTTTTCAGTTTCAGGAGACCAAAAAACAATGATTATTTCGGGTCAAACTAAAAACACCAACAATGGTGAGGACCTCTTTCTATCGACTCAACAGAATGGAACTTGGTCTAAGCCTATCCGATTGAATGATAAAATTAATTCCAACCTCAATGAAATTTCACCATTTCTAACTGAAAAAGGTGACACACTCTATTTTTCAAGTAATGGGCTAGAAGGATTTGGGAATTACGATATTTTTTATTCCACTTGGAGCAAAGAAACAAATGAATGGTCTAATCCTGTAAATCTCGGAGGAGTTATAAATTCCGCTGGTTTCGATGCTTATTTTGTCAAAAATGGTAATGAAATGTATTGGTCAAGTAATCGAAATTCCAAAGATTCAGATATTTACTTTGCTGAATTAAAAACCAAAAAACCAATTTCTCTTAATATTTCAAAAACAAATGTGTCGAAGTTCCAAGGAAATGATGGATCCATTCAACTGGAAATTGTTTCGGGTACACCACCATTCAAATATTATTGGTCGAATGGTAGTATGGTTAAAGATCTATTTAAACTTCGTAGTGGAAATTACACCATTGAAATTACGGATGTCTTGGGACAAAAACATACAGAATCAATCCAAATTATTGAACCATTACCACCAATAGAACAATCATTTCGATTACCAGAAGTTCACTTTGATTATAATTCTTGGGATTTTTCAGGAAAAGAAGATTTAGATTCACTTGATTTAATCGTTAAATTATTAAATGAAAATCCAACAATGATCATTCAACTGATTTCTCATAGTGATTGCAGAGGCGATGAAGCCTCGAATTTGAAATTGTCTGAAAATCGCGCTAAAGCTGTCTATACGTATCTCGTAAAAGAAAAAGGTGTTGATCCCCGCAGAATGGTGCCAATTGGAAAAGGTGAGGCTGACCCCTTAAAATATTTAGATACTAAAACTAATTCTATGATTGTTTTAACTGAGCAATATATTGAAACATTCAAGCAATCTGACCAAATTTATTTCGAAAAATTACAGCAACTTAACAGAAGATTGGAAGGGAAAATTATATCTTTCCAATTTGATTCAAAGCTAACTCCGGATGCCCCGAAAGAGTATCTAATAAACTTTTAAATATGGAACTCATTAATCTTATTTTTAGACTAGGTGTTTTATTTTCCATTTATGGCTTTTTGTGGTTTTTTATTGACCTAATTCTCAAAATGCTCGTTGGTGGAAGAACACGAACGCTTTCAGAGGTGTATCTTATAAAATCAGTTAAGTATCTTTTTTTAGTCAATGTTACATTTTTATTCTGCTTGGATATTAACCAGCAAATAGTTTCATTAAAGAATCTTTTGCCAACCGCAATTATTCTATTAATGTATTTCATTGGGAAATTTCAACAGAATCAACGTCAAGCCAAAATTTTTGGTTCTCTAGGTAGAAATATAATGCAAGAATCATTTAACGTAAAAGCTGAAACTATTTTAATAGCAATTTCTCTATCTGTTTTTGTTGGCTTGTTATACTTTCCTCAATATGCTTCTAACGCAATTGCAAATTGGTTCCGCGAAAGTATAATTGATTTAGAAACAACTGTTTTAATCGGATTCATATTCAAAATGATTGGGTTTTTCTTTTTAGTTTCTATGCTCATTAAAATGATGAATGCCATTTTATATATCATCTCGGGAAAACCTTTTGTTGACATCAATACAACCATTTCAGGTCATCGAAAAAATAAAAAAGACGATTTTGATGACTTTGAAGAAATCAAATAACTGATTTAAATCACATTTTTTCTTGTTATCAATCACAGATTTTTGATTCGAATGTCATTTTTTCAGGGTCAATAGATTCCGAATTTTGAAGAAAAAATGATTATGGAAACAACTGTAACAAATGAAATGGAATTCAATCGTTTTGGATTCATTGCTGTAATTTTATTAATTGTTGGATGCCTCGGAGGTTTAACTGTGGGACTGGGAGCCATTCAAGATACTTTTTCACTAGTGGCAGTTGTAGTGCCAACAATGATAACCTTAAGTTTTTTGATAGCTGTTGCGCCAATGCAATGGATTATGATCGCCGCAAGTGCAAGCGTGTTCATTGACATAATTTTGATTTGCTACTATTTACTGGCTTAAATTCTAAAAGCTTCCCCTCGCTTTCAGTTCAAGGTATTTGTTAATAACGCCAGCCGAAAGTTCTTCGGGATTTGTTAAAATGGTTTGTATACCGTATTGCTTAAGCTCCCGAGCCATTCGAGCTTTCATTGTAATCATACGTTCGGCAATTATTCCCGTATAAAGTTGATTCAATGACAACGGACTCGAATAAGCAATTTTTTTCAGCTCTGAATTCTGAAAAAAGACCACGATTAGAAGGTGTTTTTTATTAATCTGCTGCAAATATGGAAGAGCCCTGCGCATAGCAAACTCGTTTTCAAAATTACTAAACAGCAAAAGCAAAGAACGGGTCTTAATTTTTTGGCGAATATTCGATTGCAGTAACTCATAGTTTGCGTCGCGAAATTTGGTTTTTTGGTTGTAGAGTGCATCTATGACCAATTTCATCTGACTACTGCTGCTATCTGCAGGAATTTGCGTTCCAATTTTATCTGAAAAGGTAAATAATCCAAATTTATCGCCTTTGAGCAGACAAATATTTGCAAATACGAGCGATGAATTAATTGAATAATCAAGTAAATTCAAACCATCAAACTCAAGTTGCATTGTTCTGCTTTTGTCTACAATGCAATAAACATGTTGAGATTTCTCCTCTTGATATTGATTCACCATTAATTCCATTCTTCGACTCGTTGCCTTCCAATTGATGGTTTTTAACTCATCACCTTGAACATAATTACGGATTTGCTCAAACTCTTTCGCGTTACCAAGTCGGCGGATTCGCTTAATTCCACTGGCTGTCTTCTGTTGCTGAAATACAAGTAACTCATACTTTTTCATTTGCAGAACAGATGGATAAACATGAAAGGTATCTTTTTCATCATAAATAAACCTACGTTCGATTAGTCCGATGAAGGTTCTAAAAAATAAAAAAGCATCGTTAAAATTAAATTTTCCTCTTTTTTTAGGTAAAAGGTTATATTTAATTTCCGTCTTTTCACCACTCGAAAGTTTACCGAAAAATACTTTTTCACGTTCCTGTTGAAAATCAGGAAATCCCTCGTTTAATTCATAATTAAAACTAAATCGACTGTTATTTCGAATCGATAGTATAACTGCATTTTCATCACCCAAATTAAGACGTTCATTAAAATTTCTGGAAAATTCAGGTTTACCACCGCTCGTTAATAGTAATAACAGATCAATTGATACCAAAATCAACAAAACAAACAACAAATAACTACCAATTGATTCAAAAAAAGGAATTACAAAACCACAAGCATAAATGATTATCGCTGTGCTGAAAAACCAAAAGAATCGGCGAGTTAATAAAATGTTGTTCACAACGCCCATATTTATCTTGGAACTTCAATTGATTCGACAATTTCTTTGATTATCTCCTCCGATGTAAATCCTTCCATTTCTGCTTCTGGGGTAAGAATTAATCGGTGATTTAAAACAGGAATTGTTACGAAACGAATATCCTCCGGTGTAACGAAATCTCTGCCTCTAATTACTGCAATTGCTTTCGCCGCTCTGAGCATTGACAAAGAAGCACGAGGAGAACCTCCAAGGAATAATTTTCCATGACTTCTCGTTTTATGAGTAATCGCTGCTATGTATTTTATTAATTGCTCTTCAACAATAACCTCCTCTAAGACAACATGAATTTTATTGAGTTCATCAGAGGTGAAAACATGGTTTACTTCATCCAAATTAGCTGTACCCACTGACTTTTTATACCTTCTCAAGATATGCTCCTCTTGTTCTAGATTTGGATAACCAATCTTTAATTTAAAAAGAAAACGATCCAATTGAGCTTCTGGTAAATTGTATGTTCCCTCTTGTTCAACTGGATTTTGGGTTGCGACAACGAGAAATGGAAATTCCATCGGATAAACTTTTCCATCGTAGGTAATTTGTCGTTCTTCCATTACCTCAAACAAAGCCGCTTGGGTTTTTGCTGGAGCTCGATTTATTTCATCAATTAGAACGATGTTTGAGAAAATAGGTCCTTTTTTGAACGAAAAAGAAGAATCTTTCATGTTAAACACACTTGTTCCAATTACATCAGACGGCATCAAATCAGGCGTGAATTGAATTCGCGAAAAATCCACATTTAATGTCCTTGATAATACTTTTGAAGCTAAGGTTTTAGCAACACCAGGAACACCCTCCAACAAAATATGTCCATTGGCGAAGATACCTGCCACGAGTAGCTCCACAGTTTCATGCTGGCCGATTATAAATCTTGCCAATTCCTCACGAACTTGGTTCACCTTGTCAGCTACCCAAATTAAATCTTGGTTTTCACGATTCAATCCAAAGGAATTCTCTTGTGGTGCGGGATTCTGATTTTGCTCTTGAGAAGACAGATTCTCCATATTTTCTAAATTTTCACTCATGATTTTTTATTTTGATGAATATAACGTTTTAATGCAACTAGGTCATTCTGCATCGTATCCCAAGTAGGAATCGAAAATTCTTTTTGATTTATTTTTAAGTTAATAGCGGAATTTGATACTTCCTTGATTTGTAGGTTATCAGAGTGGATTTTCAAACAAAAATTGCTATAATAAGTTATGATGTGTTGTTTAACTCGAATATGGGGAATAACGATTCTTACAATGCCAAAGGATAAAATTAAAAATCCTAAAATCCAAAGAATTACTCCGGCACCATTTGAATTCACGAGCATGTATAATCCAACAAAACTAATCGTCGAACCCGCAATCATAATTAATGTGCTCAACCAAATATTTCTGCTGACCTCAAAATCTGATTCCTGTCGAATATCGGTTTCAGTTATAATTCCACAATGGCGATAGAATTGGTGAAGCAACTTTGTGACATTATGCAGGTATTCGTTTCCAATTGCTCGATTCTCATATGTCAATTCCTTAATCAGTTTTCGAATATCCGTCAAGGGGTAACTCGTTTTTTCAGCCAATAATTCCAATGATGCATCATCCCTATTTCGAAGAAGATCAACGTAATAATACCTAAGTATCGTATCAAATAAGTTCTTTCTTTGAATTTGCAGAATGCTATAAGGATTTTGTTTATTCAAGAAAATAGATGCAATCGTTTCGACAAAAGTTTTAGTAACACTTAGTTGTTTTGTCTCGATAGGAACAATCGCTCTTCTCCGTTTTGTTCGAAAAACAACAAATAGAATTGCTCCCAATAGAATTAGAACCATTGTATTCAAAAGAATTTTGTTGTTCACAATTAATTCAAGTAAATTTTGTTTTTTCTCTTCAGGATAATCTTCCGTTCCTTCATCCTCTATAAACGGACGGATTTGGGCAGTTGAAACGAAACAAATAGCACCCGTTAAAGGAATTTGATTTGTCACAAAATCGATGTGTTTAAACCCTCCTTGATGCTTAAGTTGATAATTCAAGAATGGCTCGGGGTTTGATTGAACCAAAATCATATTTTGATTTTCCTTAATTCGAATTAACGTTGTTAGATTTTTTTGTCGAACCAATCCATCAGCTTGTCCAATCCTTGGAACGAAATTTTTAAAACCATTCCAAACCTGTGCTATTGTATCATTTTGCAGTATACCATAAAATTTCGATGATATTCCATTAAATCGATATTCTACATTTGTGTTGTAGTCAAACGCGCTTTCAATGCTTGAAAAAAGTGAATCTTTAATGTTCTGTCCTAATTGGGTTGCACTTATAAAAATGGAACTCCCGTTTCGGTATTTCTTCAAAAGCAATTCGAGCTCAGAGTCCAACAAACCTATTGTATCACCGATAAAAATAAAAGAGATGCTGTCATCATTTCGAAGAATTGAATCAAATTTATAGGATGAATTTATATCGTAAATTTTTTGATCGGGGTTTTTGAACTTTAGCAAAGAGAAAAATAAATAGAGTCCTTTTGGATCCTTACTTTGAAACCCAAATTTCTTATCCCAATTATAAGAGTAGTATTTGTGCTGATTAGTTGCTGAATTACTTCCATAATTCCATACAAGGAACAACAACGCGGCAATAAGTAACGTCGAACAAATTACGATTATGGGAATTCTATTCTTCAATCGTGGATCCTTTTAATTCGTTAAGCAATGAATGAAAGTGCGTTTGAATTTGTTCGAAGCGCGTTTTATCAAGGTGATATTCGCCATACCAAACTAAATCGAATATTCGAATACAGTTAGCCAATGTTTTTTTAATACGCGTTGATTTGATTTCAAACAAATATTCGTGGTTTGTCTTTTCACGTCTCCAATTTATCTGGTTTTGAGCAATTAAAAGTTGAAGAATCATCGTAAAATAAATACGAATGCATTCGCGATAATTTTCTGTCTTTAAAGCATTTTCTAATCGCATCTCAAGTTCTGGCTTGGTAACAATTTCAGGATTCCAATCGTCATCAACTTCTTGTATGATTTTAGGATTTGAATTTTGTTTTTTCAACCAGAAGTATAATCCTGTTATTGCAGCTGCAAAAATCAAAAGAATAAGGATCGTTTTCCATGTGGACTGTGAAACCTCAAATGGATCTGGTGCATCAATGTCTACATCCGGACCATCTATTTCTGGAGGATCAAACTCAGGAGGCTCAGCCATTTCAGTTTCTTTCATTTCCTTATCAGAACTCTTCTCCTTTCCTCCTTTTTTTTCTCCTTCTCTGCTTTTTTTTATGTTTTCTTCAAAACTTTCATTGGTTTGTTCTGTCGTAACAATTCCTTCATCCGAAGATACATAATGTGGTGAACTATTATACCAATCAGTCGATTCCTTCGATTTCGGATCTTTGCCAAATTCGATTTCACGTTGCGTTTGATTCCATTTCTTTTCTATTTTGGGATCACTCTGTCCAATCAAATGAAAGAAACAAAGGCAAAAACTGAATGATATAATGCATTTAATCTTCAACATCGGTTTCCTTGAATCGATTTCGTTTACCAAATTTGTCAAACTCCAGAGTTAATCCTCTAGCTGTCTTTACCTCTTGAACATTTGAAAAGAGGAAATAGGATAAGATGGAATAGAGCGGTAAAAATAATAGTAGCGCAAGAATATAAACTGTCTGTCGAACGATATTTGCCCAAAATGCACCATTTAAAGCATAACTTGCAGTAATTTTTTCAACAAATCCTGCAATTAAGTCAAGTACATCCGGAAATATTGAAGGCCCGCGATTTTCATTTTCAACGATACTTCCTACAAAAGCAATGGGCTGAATAAAAACCGCGACCAAAGCAACAAGAATGATAAACGTTATCAATGATATCATAAAACTGGATGAACTATAGCGAAATCCTTTTTTTATTTTTTTAGGTAACGAATCACCCTCTAAAATCACAGTTGGCAGAATTAACTGAAAGAAGGGGAAAATGAGCAATGAAATTAAAGCTGCATACCATGGCAAAAGAAAAAGTAAAATACACGGAATTAAATTTACAAGGTAAATACCCACAAATCTTTTTTTCAAAAAGGACATAAATGAAATTGGCACCTCTCGCAAATTATAAAAAACGAGGTAAACTTTTGCTTGAACCAAAGCCAATAAAATCGTCCAAATAAAAAATGAAAAATAATCATACGAAACCCGAAAACCAAAGCCAACAATAAATTCCAATTGACTAATCCAATCGAAAAAATAAACAAAATCTTGATCTTTTGGATAGAGGTAATCTCTAAAATAAACTAACGCTAGGGCTATTGGTAAAATAATTTTCCACGTCAGACTCATGAATTTTTGAAAATTGCTTTGATAAAAAGCCAATGAATCACGAATCAATTCACCGATCGATCGAATTTTTACTATTTCAAACTCATTTTTCTCTGAATTATAAAAATCCTCTTCTTTGCTTATTAAATGAGGGTATTTTTTAGCGATATAATAGGGATAGGCAACAAAAAAGAAAAGCATCAAAGCAAATGAAAAGGAAATGATAAACCATTTCGACCAATCTGGCAGCGTATCGTAATGATGCGTTACATAACTTTCAAGAAAACCTGCGGCAATGATGAAAGGAACCAATCCAAACATTATTTTCAAGCCCCTTTTTATTGATAATTTTAACGATTGAAATCGGGAATGGGTTCCCGGAAAAAGCCAACCATTTCCTGCAGTTATTCCAGCGCCACCGGCTAAAACGATTGCAGATATTTCAAATGCACCATGAATCCAAATACCCAAAAAACTAGTAATTAATAGCCCTTTCAAACGAAAGTAATATTGAAATGCACCTAACATTACACCATTTGAAAAAAGAAGAAGATGCGTCCCAATCGTAAAGAAAAGTCCGGCAAAAAAAGTCAAAAAAGCAACTCCAAGGTTGTTTGTAGTAATATTGATAAACATCGCCAATTGATCACTATCCTCATATACACCAAGTGGATTACCGGCTTCAATATTTTCAATTGTCATATCAACATATGAGTCGCCCATCACCATCCTAGGAAAATCTGGATTTACAGAGGTAGAAATCACACCAATGGCAACATAAACTATAAAAGCGATTAAAGCAGTAAGAAGGGTTTTTCTAGAACGATAAATTTCGAGCGGAAGCGAAATGGTTAAGTGTTTAATTAGATTTTTAAAAGAATCGCGTTTAAACTTGTTGACGCCAATAAAAACCTTTTGTCCTAATTGATTTAAATAAACACGAACTGTTCGCCTGTAATAATGGGTTTGAGCATAACCTAAATCATCTGTAATATCGAGGTATAAATCTGCTAATTCTTCTGGATTTGCTTCACTTGATTCATTCAGTTTTTCAAAACGCTCCCATTTTGTTTTATTATCATGAATAAATCTTGTTTCTTTCATTACAGATTGATAACCTTATTTTTGAATCCTATTGAATAAAGATAATGAAATCTCGATTAATCTATAACTTGGTATCGATTTCCAATTTATCAAAATCATAATCCGCCTCTTCGTCATAAATATCAAAGAAAGGCTCTTGGAACGATTTTGTAATAACCCGACGTTCAAGACTTAACAACAAAGAAGGTAGAATAATCAAATTGGTAGCCATTCCAACAAGAATTGTTATCGAAACGAGTAATCCAAGACCTTTGGTTCCACCAAATTGAGAAAAAACAAACATGATAAAACCGAAGAAAAGTATCACGGATGTGTAAAAAATCCCAAGACCTGTCTCTCGAAGTGAATGTAAAATAGCAAATTTAATATCCCAGGAATGTTGTTTAAGTTCCTGCCGATATTTTGCAAGAAACAAGATGGCATTATCAACGGTAATTCCTAAGGCTATTCCGAAAACCAAAAGTGTTGATGGCTTTAATGGTATTTGGAAATATCCCATTATTCCAGCTGTAAAGAGCAAAGGAATTATGTTTGGAATCATTGAAATAAGAATGATAGTAAAGGATCTGAACAAAAATGCCATTAGCAAAGCAATTGAAATTATCGCAAAAACCAAGCTTTGCACCAAATTGATAAAAAGATATCTTGTACCCTCCGCAGCGACCACAGAAGTTCCTGTAAACGTGAAATCATAGTATTCGTAGTCAATGGCTTTTCTCAATAAATTTTTGAAATTCGGTTTGGATGTATATTGCTTTATTTTTTCAGGATCCATATTAAATGCATATTCCAAGTCTGAATTTCCTTTAGTTATAATTGAAACTAGTTCATTAAAAATTGCAGGATAATCGAATATGATTGAATCGATTGCTTTTTTGTCACCTTTCTCAATTTTGGAATAAAGGCGTTCCATATTCTCTTTGTCAGGATTTAGAATTTTATCTACTTCTTTGCGCAGAGAGTCAACTTTGTAAGCAACTTTGTAAGAGCCGATATCTTTCATTTGCATGCGAATGCGCAACGTATTATGAGTGGTATCTACCAAATTTTTTAGCGAAACGCTTCCGCCATTTAATTTCTCAGAATCAAATTTATCGACATACTTTTTTAATCGCAATTTGTCTTTACTGGAAATCAATTTGTATTGCTCAGGATTGTTTTTGTAGTAAGCCATATTTATGACTTTCATGAAATCAACAAGAGACAAACTTTTTGAAAACATTGTGTCGCTCGCAAAAACTTGTTGAATCTGTTCCACTTTTTCGAGCGTCTCGTTTGAGAATAATCGTCCTTTCTGTTTGTAGTTTACCGTTACTTCAAATGGAATCGATCCACCAAAATTCTTTTCAATGAATTTCAAGTCAAGGAGAATTGGATCTTTTTTAGGTAAATCGCTCGTAACATTTCCCGTAGCGATAATTTTAGTCATTCCATAAATACTTATTACAAGTAAAGCAATGGAGGCAACATAAACCCATTTGCGGTATTTCGTTATAATGATGACAATGTAATCAATAAATCCTTGTGAATAAACACGGTATAAATGTTTGAGATGACGCGGTTTTGGGGGCTTGGAGTAATAGGCTAAAATCGGTATGATGCAAATTGAAATCACAAAAACAACCATGATATTCAGACTCGAAATGATTCCAAATTGCGCCAATTTTTCTGAGCTCGTGAAGGTGCAAAATCCAACTGCAGTGGTTAAATTCGTTAAAAAAGTTACTGAACCAATACGTCGAATCATCGTAAAAAGCGCCCGTGTTTTATTATTAAAACGAACGTATTCTTGGTGATAGCGGGTAATAAGAAAGACACAATTCGGCACCCCAATTACAATAAGTAGCGGCGGGATTAAGGCCATCATAATTGACAATTGAAACCCAAACAAAGCAATGGTTCCAAGCGCCCAAATGACAGAGACAAAAACCACGAGGTTACATTGCATTACTACACGCAGCGACCTGAAAAAAAGATAAAGTAAGATGGAAGAAGCTAAAACAGACAGCCCAAGGAAGATATACATTTCATTGACAATCCGTTTTCCAATTACCACACGCATATGCGGCAGACCAGCAAAATAGGGCTTGCCAAAATAGTTGGAATAACTTTGAGCTAATTCTTCAATTTCAAAAACAACCTTGTTTCTTTTTTTATCGGCAAGGCATTTTTCATCCATTCCAATGAGCATCAACGAAACTTTTTTGTCATCGTTGTAGAGCATATCCCGATAAATAGGATTCAAACGAATCTCCTTTTTAATCGAATCAATTGATTTGCTTTGATACGTTGTATCGTTAAAAATTTCCTGAATGACAAACTTGCTATTTTCGTCATTTGTAGTATCAACTTTATTAATTATTGAAAATAAAGTTGCTTCAGAAATCACATTCTCTACACCCTTGAATTTTCTTATCTTTTTTGTTAGTTCGAGCCATTTTTTAAAATTACGCTCCGTATGAAGATTATCCGATTTAACTGCAATAACTAAAGTTGAGCCATCCTCCCCAAATTGTTCCTTGAATTTTAGATAGTCAATTTGAACTGGGCTGTCTTTCGGAAGTGTGTTTCCATAACGATTATCAACCTTTAATTGCGTTACTGCAAAATACCCAAAAAAGATCGTTAATACAATGATTATAAACGAAATAGTAAGTCTATTTCTTAATATCAAACTAGCTAGTGTATTCCACATAGAAAAAATCCGAAATCAAAGGTAGGAATTATAATTGAACGGACTTAAGCTTAATGAAATGCAGATATAAAATAAATCTCACGACTTAAATTAAGTATGAAAGTTTAAAGTCGCGCTTGTGGTACTAATTTGGGAAAGTAGGATAACTTATCAACGTATTCGCTAAAATGGTAATAGAATCACTAAGAACAAAACAGAGAATGATAAATGAAATACCATGTATTATTCCAAGAATAACATTATTCTTTCCAAGTTCAGCCTTTTCATTTTCTGGTGTAGCCCAATTTATCATTTGGAAACTAAATCTAAAAAGTACGTAAGAAAAAATAAATGCCAATAATGCAAATAGGAACCAAAAGCCAATTCCAATTAGCAAATTATTCGATTTAGCATAATAGAAAAAAGATGAAACCGCGATTTCCGAAAAATCATTAAGGTTAATTCCAAATCCGATTAACACGCCGGTTAGAAGAATTCCAGAAGCCGTATTCAAGGGTTGAGTAATTTTATGAAAGAAGGCCAATAATAATTTTATGGCAACGATCAGATATAAAACTGTTACAAGTGCCGCAATGATAACATTTAAAGATTCCATAATTTTTCAATTTTAATTTAATACTACTTTCCAATTCCTCCAACTTCTCCACATCCTCATATTTCCCAGCTGAAACTCATTTGCAAAATTTGTTGTCTCCCAAGGTTGATAAATTGTCCCATTGTGTCGAACACTAGAACTTGGAATTTCAGCAGAAAAACCAGCGACACCGAGCATAGCATGCGGTCCAGCATGCGTATCTCCAACCATAACAGCCACATTGTAATTTAATTTTTTAAGAAGAGCAAAAGCGATAAGTGATTTCGTATCACAGTCCCCCGTTTCTTGAAAGACATATTCAGTTGGAGTGTATACCGCAAATGGCTTTACATAGGGGCAACAACCGTTTGGTTTGCAATCGCCTCCTTGTTTACAATTTCTCATTTCAACATAGGTATATGGAGGAGTTTGAATCGCAGATACAACAAAATTTAATCTGTCAATTCCCCTTAAATTCCTTTTATCCATTTCCAATTTTAACGCTTTACTGATTATTGAAATAGGTTTATCACATTGTTTAACAAAATCGGAGTAAAGACTTCCTTCAGAAAAAAACGATGAATAAGTTTCTCTGTATCGTTTCGATTTTTCAAACTCTTCATTTTCAAGTTTAAAACTAACAGAACAATTTCTTCCGGCATAATCATTCCATTTCCACTTGAAAGTCGTCATTTGTTTGTTATCGTTTTGTTTTTCTTCGGTCGTATCGGTTTCGTCTTTTTTCAATTCATCCTCTTCTTCTATATTGATTTGTGTAGTATCAAAATTATTATACCACTCGGATAAATGTTCTTGTCTGTAAAGTTTGTCGTTGAGAAATGGAAATAAATTCAAAGCAATTATTACAAGAATAACCCAAAAGGCTAGATTGCCAAATTTGAAAAAATTCTTTTGGTTTCTCATTTAATTCCCAATGCTTTTTTATAATCGAATTCAGTTTTAATCTTGTGTTCAATTTGTTGTATTTTTCTTGATGAAAGTAAAAACATTAAAAATGAAGTTCCTATTCCATCAATAGCGGATTCCTTCAAAAATGCCCCAGAACAAAATTCCTCACTTTTCTTGACCAACAAATAAGGAATTAAAAAAATCATTGCAAAAAGTAAATCAATAATTATTTTAGTCTTGCCGAGACCAATGCTCATTATTTCAATTGTCATCAATAGTGAGTAACAATTAACCACTTTGAACTCATTTCCTCTTTGTTCCTTTAACATCGATAATGTCCAAACAGCATCGAGTTTTTGTTCCAGGTTTGTCGTGTTTTTTGAGATTTTATAATCCTTAGCCAAATTCTGTATTTGCTCTGAATTTTTTATTTCATAAAAAGAATTATTAATTGAGCTTCGAAACATCAATACTTCATACCCATTCGCAACAATAAATGAGATTAATAATACCAAAGAAATTATCATTGCCGAAACAATTATTTGTGAAAAATGAAAGGGCGATGGTTCTGATTTTACAGAATCTTTGCTCAAAGTCATTTTCATATTCGTAACCATTTCAACCGCTTCTTCGTCTGACAAACCTTTGAAATCAACTCCCTTGTACTTATCGCACAAGGTCTCCATATTTGAAAGTTGATCCTTTATTTTTCTGTATTGTGTTTGCATGGAAAGAAACAGCAAAAGCTGTAAAAGTGTAAAACAGATGAAACCTAAAAATACACCTGTAAAAATTGCTATACCCCAATTATTAAAAATTATTAACCCATAAATGATTCCAGCTCCTACACAAGATAAACTCAATAAAAGGAGCATATAACCCAGAATGTTAAAAATAAATACTTGTCTATTTGCCTCTTCTGAAGAAACATTAATCAGTATTTCATTTCTAACTCCAAAAAATAATTTACCTAGATTCATGGGCAAAAAATATTGAGTGTCCATTCTGTTTGATCAAATTCTCTGCTTGGAATGACGCGGATCAAAAGTTCAGTGGGCTTATTTTTGTCATAGTTGTAATCAAATTTCAATTCTCCTTCTCCTTGTGCAAATCCCATTGGAATGAGGTAATTCAAATTATGTTTTTTCTTATTCACTATTACTGGCTCAAAGTTTTGATCATCCGTGACATCAACAAGTTCCCCGTCATAAATCACTTCTACCCGATCAGGAATTTGATACATATTGTACTTTATGCGAACCGTCCCGCTGGTTTCACCCAGATCAAATGTGTATGACTTCGGAATATTTTTGCCGTTTGGATCATTTATTTGACCACATGGCTGAATTGTTTTCTTGGTTTTATCCATACTCAGCTCTAATTCTTTTTTGGCCTCCTCCAAGTCTTTAATTTCTCTATTTTCCTTCCAGTTCTTATAATAGCAATCCAGTTTATGACCGAATTCCGTGCAGCGACTGATCAGCCAAAGTAAAAACAACAATAACAGAATAAAGAGCAGCCACCTCAACCAAAGTAAACATCCTGAGCCTCCACAACCACTAGAATTAAAATTTGGAGCACTAGGCAAACATCCATTATTTCCGATTCCTAATCCCCAATCTTTTTTCCATCTCTGATCGTTCCATTGATTGTTTTTAGTATCATTTGAATTTTCGTTATTCGTGAAATTCAAATCCTTAAAATTTCCCTCACTAACTTTTGAAAAAACTGTCCCCTTAATGGTCGCGATTGTTTTATTGTTAAGGAATTCTACATCCGTTATTTGAAAATCCTTAATTTTTGCGTTGTTCAACGTGAAAATTCGATCATGTCGTAATGGCCATTTTTCACTCGTTTGAATTTCAATCTTGTTAATCTCATTGAACGATAAAGCACCAACTGCATTTTGATATTCTTCTTCCGAAATTTCCTCAGAATTAGTAATAATTCCTCTATGAATTTTGATTTTGTGTTCGTCGCCTTTTGGCAGTTCGGAGGATATAAGTAAAGGTTCATCTTGAAGTGTGGTAAATGTTCCTTCAAAAGTTCCTTTAACTAAATATTTATACGCACCAACCGACATTTAATCTATTTTTTTACTTCTATCGTCACCGACATATTTTTGTTATATTTCCTGATTCCGTTTTCATCCATGAAATCATCCAAAGGCAAATTTTTCGCGTCTTTATCAAATCTTCTTTTTGTTATAAGTTGTGATCCATTCACTCCATCTTGAATCAAAAGAGACTTTACTTTTTCAGCCCTTAAGGAGTCAATAAGTTTGTTTTCAATTCTTCCAGCATGATGTCCAACCAAAAAGAACGTTTTGTCCTTGTAACTTTGCATGACTTGGCTTAAACGGTCTAAAGTCCCATTAATTCCTGAGGAATTAGCATGTAAATCTGTTGAATTCTGATAAAAATAAATGGTCGATATGTTTGACAATGCTTTTTTTAAATTCAAATCATATTCTCGCCTTGTACTATCCAATTCTTGTTTAATACGCTCTTTCCGTAATCGAGCTTTTTCCGCATCCGAACATGCCTTATCATCATTAGCGATGGAATTGCATGCTTTCATCAGACCCAAAAGTAAAAGAAGTAGTAAAAGAAAACCAAGAATCTTCCAAAAATTAGCTAAACAACCATTTAGCAGCGTTCCACATCCGTTTATTCCATCATTGAAAAAACGATTTCGCCACCATTGATCTTGCATACTATAACCAGTATTGTCGAATGGATCTGGTTTCAATCGACCTAATTGCGGTTCGCTGAATGTTTTTCCGTATGCCTTGGAAGCTATCTCACCATAGGTTTCACCATTTATTTCATATGTTTTTAAGATCTTAGGATCGATAAGAATTAATTGTGTAAACGTATAAAGTCGTTCACCAGTAAAAGGACCATTTTGCCCGGGTCTTATCGTAACATTTGGTACGTTTAGAAGAATAAAACTACCAAGCTTACGGTAAGTATCTGGTTCAAAGTCAGTATGAAATTCAACTTGATCCAACGTGCCTTGATACACTTGAACCTTGTGCGTATTGTCAACGGGCAATTCCTCCGTCTTTCCCAACGGAGCACCTTGCCTTGTTTTAAACAATCCTTTGAATTCGCCAAAAACGATGAACGGACCTTGCATCTGCCTAATTACACTTAATTAGGTTTAATCATTCTTGATAAACTTATCGATGTCATTATCCATTTCACCTTTCTCCTTGGCGGCATATAGATTCATGGCGTGTTTGGAATTTTCCTTTTCGAGCTCATTCTGATGCCTAGCTACTTCTGCTATACGAATGGCATTATAATTCTCTCTATAACGATGCATGTTATTATTTTCATCTGTTACCTCGTGTAATGAAATACCTTGCTTGGCTTCTAGAATTTGAGCTACATTTTCCTCCATCCAATTATAGGATGATTTGACAAGCATCATTTTAAAGAAAATTGGAGCAACTTCAATAATAACAAACATCAGACGAACCATCCAGGTTGGAATGGATGATCCAGGAATTTCGTCTAATGCCAATATTCTATCTAACAAGCCATGTGCAGAATTATTAACCTTACTAAGATTTTTTACTTTTTCATTTTTATTTTTTTCAAAAACGTCTAACTTTTTATCAATCACATTGATTTTATCTTTTCTTTCCGTAATTCGACTTAACACATCATTTGCCATTCTTTTGAATTCCTCGCATTTTGGACCGCATCCACCGTTTTCGGTTTTATTTTCGGAAGCAGCCAACGTTTGATATTTTTCACGCTCTTCTTCAAGTTTTCTAACTTCACCTTCAAGTAGATCTTTGTCTTTATTCAATTTGGAAAATTCAGGAGATTTGGTATAAATTTTCTCAATCTTCTCAATTTCTGCTTTCTGTTCTAACTGATCTAATTTATAAAATTGTTTATCGATTTCCTTTTGAAAAATATATACCTCCAAAGGTGCAGAAATTGTGAAACCTAATATTGTAGCCATAATAATTCTAATTATTCCTCCAGGCCAAATTTCCTGCCAACCAATATTTTCTTTTCCATCACCTTTACCTGTTCCAGAAATAATGAATCTATCTAAATTGAAAATTATTATTCCCCATACAACACCAATGAATAACGATATCCAAATTGATTGGAAAATATACCATATTGCAAATGACATTGAAATAAAAGCAAGAAAGCCTGTAGCAAGCACAATTCCGCCAATACCAGCATACTTAACATGGTCATAATAGGGGGTATATTCAAGAATTTGCTTATCTACTCCAGCACATTTCCATAAAAAATGGGTTACTACTTTCGAAATCCCTTTGTATTCTTTTTTCTTGTAATCTACAAGTTCATTCATGCCGATATTGCTACTTTCTTGGCTCATACTTATTTTATTTTGTTATTCTGGTTTAATACTTGGTTATATTTTGAAGGCTTAAAATCAAAACCTTTTACAATTTTCTGCTTATAAATGTAATTATTTAGTTGCATTTTATCGCTATTAAGATCGCTTTTGTATTGAATCCGTTTATTAGCAGGCTCAATAGTTGAAATTTTATCTATCCCCAGAAGTCTTCCCTTAAGCCTAGACAGTTTTGTGAAAATTAATCCACTATATTTTGGGAGATGCAATTTTATTGGCAAGTCCTCACTAAGGGATGATTCTTTAATCCTTTTTATTGGTTGTGCGAATGCGTTTGCTCCTCCAAGATTTGAGGTATTCAAACGAAGTACTTGTTCATCGGAAATAGTCACTTTTTGCTCGATTTTACCCTTCAAAGTATAAGCAATTAAGGTAAAATTATTTCCAGTTGGCTTCACAATTGCAATAAGGCTATTTTCCTTTAAATCCTTAAAATTTGGCTGAATATCAATACGATAGGCTCCTTTCACATTCCATGAAAGAATAATTGGACAACCTTGAAATACATACTTAGATTGACTTTGGTAATAAAGTTGTTTATCCTTATCCTCAAAAATCAAAAAATCGGGCGATATTCTCCAACTGAAGTCAATTATTTGAGGTTTCTCTCGAGAAAAAAAAAGCCAAGTCAACCGCTTCAATAAAGAAAAATATGGCGTTATTGCCATTAGGAATGCAACACCTGCAAATAAAATCCATGCTTGATAGGATTCTAAAGATGCGAACCATTCAAAAAACGCAATCATACCATCTCAAGATTATACACATGAATATTTTCAAACTTATTATTAAGCTGTTGGTGCAAAGATATTGGAACCGTCGTTTCTAATAATAAGTATTCTCTACCATTATGAATATGTCTCTGCCCAGGATAATTTAGTCCGTGAACACCAACAATCATGTGATGCTCTTTTTCCATCGTACAATAAACCATAATCAAATTATCCTCAGGGAATTCAAGTAAGTGCTGAAGAATTCCGCAAAGCAAAACCGATTTACTATCGCAATCGCAATATGAGATTACAAATGACTCATGCGGAATGGAAACTCCAAAATAGGTGTATTCTCCCGCATCGAATTCTGGTTGACCGTAAGGAATATATTGAACAAAATTCAAGGCAGCTGCAACACAATTTTCGTACGTGTAATTTCCTTCCAACTCATTTTTAATGAATCGAGCTATTTCCAAAGTCAAATCCTTAGATTGAGCTATAATTTCATTGTAGTTCACACCGTAATCATAGGCTTTTGCTGATCGATAAAAAAAGCCGTCTTTATTCATATTTCTGAGCAGAAACGAATGATCTGTGGATTGTAAACGACCATAATCATTAACTGTTGCAAAATAAGAATTATGAGCTCCAAAACTACTGACCGTTGAAGACATATTTTTAGCATGTATTTCAGCTTTAAACGTCACATTTCGATTATCAATAAATGGAAACTTATATTCAAACGTGGCTAGTTCATTGTTTATACTACCTTGAACCACATAACCAAATGTAGCATATCCTTTCGGCGTATTTCTATAATTTTTGGGTTTTGTTGAATAGGTAGTTAATTTCTCAATGATTAATAGGTTTTGATTAAAGGAAACACTAGAACTTTTTAAAAAACTAAAAGATGAGTTGACGAAGACAACTGCAACTATTAAAATTACAATATAGATATTTAATTCACTCAAATCTGTTATTTTCCAGATAAAAATAACAAATAAATTCTACTAATTAATTTATGAGAAATATTTACAATAAATACATTTAATCACTTAATCAAAATCTCCACTCGCCTATTGGCTTCTTTCTCCTCGTCACTCTTTGGGTTTTTATAAACGGGTTTTGAATTTCCAAATCCAACAGCAGACAGCCGACTTTCAGAGATTCCACAATCAACCAAATAACTTAAAATTCGTTGAGCTCGCCGTTTTGAAAGTCTTTTTGATAATAATCCACGCTTACTATCATCATTTACATGTCCCTGAATTTCGATATTTACTGAAGGATTAAGTATCATGAAGTCTCTTAATCGCTTCAATTTGGGATCCGATTCTTCTAAGATAATGGCTAGCCCTGCAGCAAAGTAGATTTCATCTAATTTTGCAATTGTACCACGTTTTACCTGTGTAAGGAGAATCGTATCTGAGACTCTATTAGCAAGGATAATTTTATGCTTAGTTAGGTCTTTCGAAAGATAACCTTCAGCATCAACTTTTAAAACAGCTTCCTTTACTTGCTTTTTATAATTCAAAAACAAATCACTTGCTTTGTAGGTGCCGTCTAATTCATCCGCATTAGAAATCACGATTCTCGATTTGATTGGCTTTCTGGTAAGTTCGTCTAAAATATGAACGGAATAAATTGGTTTATTTCGGTCATAAACTAAATTCAAACTCAATGTATCGAGCAATTCACCACCATCTTCACCTTTTTCAAGGTAGTCAAGTTGAACATCTATGTTGTCTGTAATTTTTTCTTTTGCTAGGAAAACGAAACTATATTTATAACCCGATTTAAGTTCCATTTTGGCATTTTCAAATTCAGAGCAATTTGTATTGGCTTTTGTAAAAATGACCTCGGCTTTCTTGCTTTGAATATCATGGCAAGCGTCAGAGATATCTGTTTTAAAAACAACAAAATGCAAACTATCGATATTCGTTTTACAATTCACCTTCAAATCCCCATTATTTTCTGGTTCATAACAAATCCAAATCGCATTTCTTGAAACAAGATTTCCTGACAAATAACCAAAAAGATTCGATTTGTCTATTCCTTTATAGCTCGGGAAATTTAACTTATAGTTTGCATTTACACTTACTAGAACTTGTCCAGAACATGATCCATAATCTATCTTTTGAGAGAATGCAACAAAAGAATAAATCCAAAAAAGACCTAGAAAAACATATAGTTTCACAAATGACTTTAACGAATCACTCTATTTTTAGTTTCAAGTTTCCGTTTAATTTTGATCGGAAAACAAGATTTTTTTCGTCTAAAAACAATTCGTTAATAATCATTTTATCTAAGTTTCCGCTCATCAGAACACCCTCTGTTAAAGAGGTGTTAAGTTGTTTGTTAATTTCATTCTTTGCATCTGCAATTAATGTCTTCATATCAAAAACAGCATTCTTCTGGAGTTCGTAGGTAATTCGGTCGCTAAATAACCATTTAGCAGATTTCAGTAACAAACTCTTTGTTTTAACATCAAATTCCACATTTTCCATATATAATTGCTGTTTCATTGAATCAATTTTCGGAATACCTGTTAGAAATAAAACGCCTTTTTTTGCGCCATCAAAAGTCATTTTGAAAAGAATTTTTGACTCTTGAGCTCCTTCGATTTGAAGGCTTTGAACAGTGATTTTCTTGTTTTTGAATTCGAAAACATAGCCTTTAATTGTGCTATTTACAAAAGAGGAAAGCGAATCGTATGAAGAGCGAATGTCGAGGGTTAAATCAAATCCATTTTCATTTTTGTATTCCGTCAAATTTGGTAAATTGCCGTTTTTCAACGATACGGGATCCGTTGATACAAACGGAGCAATATTCAAACTTAAATTCAAGCGAACTTTCTTGTTTTCAAATTTCAAATCACTCATTGAAATGCTATTGGGTTTTAGGTAGAGAAATCCATATTTGTCTATAGCCATTGGTTTCTGAAGTTCAGACCAAGCCTCTTCCAATTGCGACTTAATGTTTATTGCTTCGATTTGTTTATCAATGTCTTTTTCCAAGTTTTCGAGTTGTTTTTTAACTTCCTTCTTCACTTTTCCTGTTGCATCGTATTTGAATACGGTTATTTCACAAGGATCGTGAATATCAAACTTCTTTAGTTCTGTTTTGGACTGAAATTTATAATTGGAATTTAGCGTGATTTCGGAGTTATATCCAACGGTAACTTTCCTCATTGGCTCTCCGTTCGCGCCACAACTGGCATAAACCCGAGGCACAGTGCAAGATTCTTTCCCAAATAAATTAACGCAAGATGGGCAATAATTAAGTTTTAGTTGAAATTTACCATCAACTTCATAGTAAATTGATGACTTTTTAAATTGAAAATCAATTGGTTCACGATTGAATTTGTACTCAAAACTAACTCCATCACACTGCTGCTCTTTCCCTTCAAAAGTTTTAGGTAACGCTTTTTCTGTTTCCTCTAATTGACTTTTTAGGCTTATTTCAATGGGGATATTAATCGTTGATTTTACTTCACCAATTTCAGGAATGGGTTTTACGCTTTTAATAGGCGCAAGCGGCTCAATTGTTTTGCAAGCAAATAACAGAAATAAGGCGAAAAATAATAAAATCTTGCTCATCTATCTATAAAAAAAGGCTCCGAAGAGCCTTAGATTTAATTCATTTTTGATTTCAATCCATTGTCGAGCGCATCGAGAAATTCTTCAGTATAAACATAGTGCTCACCATGATTTACCTTGTTCCCATGGATACAAACCGCTAAATCTTTGGTCATTACCCCAGATTCAACTACTTCAACGCACACTTTTTCTAAAGTATCACAAAAATTGATTAATTCTTGATTTCCATCTAGCTTACCACGAAAAGCCAAACCTCTTGTCCAAGCGAAAATAGACGCAATTGGATTCGTTGAAGTTTTCTTGCCTGCCTGGTGATCGCGGTAGTGGCGAGTAACTGTTCCATGAGCTGCCTCAGCCTCCATGATCTCGCCATCAGGTGTAATTAATACAGATGTCATTAACCCAAGGGAACCAAATCCTTGTGCAACAGTATCCGATTGAACGTCACCGTCATAATTTTTACATGCCCAAACGAAATTTCCATTCCATTTTAATGCAGAAGCAACCATGTCATCTATCAAACGGTGTTCATAAACGATCCCTGCAGCTTCAAATTTCGACTTAAATTCATTTTGATAAATTTCTTCGAAAATATCTTTGAAGCGACCATCATATTTTTTTAGAATGGTGTTTTTAGTTGATAAATAGAGTGGCCATTTTTTTGAAAGCGCCATATTAAAACAACTATAAGCAAACCCACGGATTGATTCATCTGTATTGTACATAGCCATTCCAACACCATCACCTTTAAAGTTGTAAACTTCGAAAGTTTGCGTTTCCCCTCCATCCTCAGGAGTGAAAGTCATCGTTAATTTCCCTTTTCCTTTGAAAACAGCATCTGTCGCACGGTACTGATCGCCGAAAGCGTGACGACCCACGATAATAGGAGCAGTCCAATTGGTAACCAAACGAGGTACATTTTGCATAACAATTGGCTCACGGAAAACAGTTCCATCTAAAATATTTCGAATAGTTCCATTCGGAGATTTCCACATGGATTTCAAATTGAATTCCTTTACACGCGCTTCATCAGGTGTAATTGTCGCACATTTGATTCCAACTTTATATTTTTTAATCGCCTCAGCAGCATCAACCGTAATTTGATCATTTGTTTCATCGCGTTTTTCGATACCCAAGTCATAATATTTGATATCCACATCAATATATGGTAAAATCAATTTATCCTTGATGAATTTCCAAATGATGCGCGTCATTTCATCGCCATCTAATTCTACTACGGGGTTTGCAACTTTAATTTTTGACATTTGATTTATTATTAGGAGCGACAAAAGTAGAAATTTTTGGAAAATCTATTGGTCATTTCCGAATGTAAATTCCATCAAATCATCAAATTAATATCTCGTTACCGCTCCAAGCCCATTAAATTGAGACAACTCACCTTTTGATAAAAAAACAACTTCAGCACCCGTGTTTAGCGTTGCTTCGATAATTTCATCGTAAATATCATCCACTACGCCCGGTTTTGTTCGGTCTTCTTCTGGGACAAAAGTGATGGTATTATCATCAATTCTTGCCGGACGAAAAAGATTTTCTTCGATAAAAACAGTTCGTATTCTGCCCTCTGCAGTTGCATGCCATATTTCATTGGCATCCGAAATATATTGTCCACTTGCTAGCGCTTTGTCCAATTCATCTTTTCGTTGCCTATTTTTCTCAATTTGTTGAGCACGAACAACCTGCCAAGCTTCTCGTACAATTTCATTCGCTTCCTGATACAATCTATTTCCAGGAAGATGGACAGGAAAAATACTTTCGGGCAAATCTGCGATTTTCAAATATTCACCACAATTCATTTCCTGGCTACACAGTAAAACTGACTTGGGATTTTCATTTCGAACTTCATTTAGCGCTTTGTCAACTCGATTGTAAAACTCAGACAACAAGTGATTTTGAAGCTTTGCATTTTTAAGTTCAACCGATTTTGTAGAATAGAGCTGACTATTTTCTATTGGAAATGGGAAATCATATTCTTGAATTAAGGTCTCATCAAATGCTTCTATCAACCGTGCCTTATATTCGCTAAAGACAAGAATGAAATAGTTGGTCTTCATATGAAGCATACGGACTAAATCTCTCGTAGCAAAAGTCTTGTCTATCACTACCCGATTTTCAACAGTAATTGGAAGATGCAGAAATTTTGCGATCTGATCATTTACAAAAAGGATAAGGCAATCTTGGTTTTTATCAAAGTGTATTTGCGACTCCAAATCCCTTAATCGTTTACTTAATTTTCGAGCTTTTTCAACGGATTCAAACTGAAAAAGGCGATTTTCTGCTTCTGAGATTTGTTTTTTTAATTGTAGCCTATCCAATTGGTTTTGTTGCTTATTTCTGTGCGTATTCATTATGATTGTGATACAGCAGTCAGAAGAAACATCTTTGAGTTCTTTTAATAAGTGATTCATAGTGCGATTTTTAAAAGATGAAATTAAGCCTGCATCTCGGCAAATCTCTTACATTACGGAATCAGAAATTTGTTTAGATTTCGTGTCATGAAATAAAGTGATTTTTAGTCTTTTCATTTAATCCGTAATTTTGCACTATGAATAACGAACGACCGCTATCGGATTGGTTGCCCATGTCCTTGAAAGATGCAGAAAAAAGGGGCTGGGATGAATTTGATGTTATTCTAATTTCAGGAGACGCTTATGTCGATCATCCCGCATTTGGAACGGCTGTTATTGGTCGAATTATTGAAGACGAGGGATTACGTATAGGAATCGTTGCGCAACCCAATTGGAAAGATGATTTACGCGATTTCAAGAAACTTGGAAAACCACGATTATTTTTTGGAGTAACTGCAGGTTGTATGGATTCCATGGTGAATCATTACACAGCAAACAAACGCTTGCGCTCCACTGATGCATACACGCCAGGCGGACAAGCAGGTTTTCGTCCGGATTATGCGTCAATCGTCTATTCGAACATACTGAAAGATTTATTTCCAGAAGTCCCAATTTTACTCGGTGGAATTGAAGCTTCCTTACGCCGTGTTACTCACTACGATTACTGGAAAGACCAATTGATGCCATCGATTTTGGTTGATTCAAAAGCCGATTTATTGGTTTACGGAATGGGTGAGCAACCACTTCGTGAATTGCTTAGACTACTAAAAAAAGGTGTTCCGTTTCAACAAGCAAAAACGTTGAAACAAGTCGCTTTTCTTCAAGATAAAAAATTGGATTTACCAAAAAATAAAAATTGGGAAACGGTCGAACTAGCAAGTCATGAAGATTGTTTAGAGGACAAAATCAAATACGCCGCTAATTTCAAAATTGTAGAAGTCGAATCCAACAAATGGGAAGCGAATCGAATCATACAGCATGTCGGAAATGAAACATTGGTCATCAATCCACCCTACAAAACAATGGAGGAAGGTGAAATTGACAAATCATTTGATTTACCATATACGAGACTTCCACATCCGAAATACAAAAAACGGGGAGCTATTCCAGCGTATGACATGATTAAGTTTTCCATCAACATGCATCGTGGTTGTTTTGGTGGCTGTAGCTTCTGTACCATATCGGCACATCAGGGAAAATTCATCGCGTCACGAAGTGAAAAATCGATTTTAGCAGAAGTAGAAGAGGTTGTGAAACATCCCGAATTTCGTGGATATATTTCCGATTTAGGAGGTCCTTCTGCTAACATGTATAAAATGAAAGGGAAGGATGAGGCCATTTGTGCACGTTGTACTTCTCCTAGTTGCATTCACCCAGTCATCTGTAATAATTTAGATACCTCACATAAACCCTTAACGGAATTATACCGAAAAGTGGACGCCAACCCGAAAGTGAAAAAAGCGTTCGTTGGATCAGGAATTCGCTATGATTTACTCGTAGATGATTTCAATAAAAACAATGAAGATGGTAATCACGACGAATACATCGAACAAGTCGTGACGCGACACGTTAGCGGCCGTTTGAAAGTTGCTCCTGAGCACACATCAGATGCGACGTTACGTGTAATGCGAAAGCCATCTTTTAAATACTTCCACAAGTTCAAAGAAAAATACGATCAGATTTCTGAAAAGCACAACCTCAAACAACAATTGATTCCGTATTTCATCTCCTCGCATCCCGGATGTGAAGAAGAAGATATGGCAAATTTAGCCGCAGAAACCAAGGATATGGGATTCCAATTGGAGCAAGTTCAGGATTTTACTCCGACGCCAATGACGGTGGCCGAAGTAATTTATTATTCAGGAGTTCATCCGTATACCTTGAAACCTGTCAAAACGGTTAAAACGCGTGAGGAAAAACTGAACCAAAATCGCTTCTTTTTTTGGTATAAACGTGAAAATCAAGGATGGATCAAACAGCGTTTGGAAAAAGCAAAACGTCCTGATTTGATTGAAAAACTTTTGGGTACAGAAAATAATAAATCAGTGAAGCAAACTCCCAAATGGCTTGAGGAACGTAGAAAAAAGAAATGATATTAAATCTCTAGTTCTAATGTTAGTTAATTACTAGTTTGTTAAAACTTAAGATGTTTAACTGAAATCCCAGTATTTTGAAGTTCTTTCAACGAATCGATACCGATTCTTAGATGATCCGAAACGAATTCGTTTGTTACTTTTTGATCACTAACTTCCGTTTTAACACCATCCGGTATCATTGGCTGATCGCTAACTAAAAGCAAAGCTCCAACGGGAATTTCATTATAAAATCCTACACTGAAAATCGTGGCCGTTTCCATATCAATGGCCATTGCTCTTATCTTTCGTAAATACTCTTTAAACTGCTCATCGTGCTCCCAAACTCGTCTATTCGTCGAATATACGGTTCCCGTCCAATAATCTCTTCCACTCAACCGAATTGTATATGATATAGCTTTTTGTAAATTAAATGATGGCAAGGCAGGGACTTCAGGTGGGAAATAATCATTGGATGTGCCTTCACCTCGAATTGCAGCAATGGGCAAAATAAAATCACCTATTTCATTTTTCTTTTTCAAACCACCACATTTACCCAGAAAAAGTGCGGCTTTTGGCTCTATTGCAGTTAACAAATCCATAATGGTAGCTGCCATCGGACTTCCCATGCTAAAATTTATGATGGTAATTCCTTCACTTGTAGCTGTCTGCATTGGCCTATTTAATCCTTCAACCTCAACCTTTTGCCATTCTGCAAACATGTTTACGTAACCGATAAAATTTGTCAATAAGATATATTTACCAAAGTCTTCTATTTTTTTACCAGTGTAGCGTGGCAGCCAATTGTTTACGATTTCTTCTTTTGTTTTCATACGTGTGTTTTTTGTAAGTCCATGAAATCGCCAATTAAATTCATAAAAACCATTCGCATTATGGCTTATTTCATATAGGTAAAATTGGAAATTTACGCCTTCACTAAATTACTAATTACAACATCACAAAGAGCCAATCTATTTTCTAAATTTTCCGACAAGATTGTAAAAGGACGTTTCATCTGTTTTAGTTCTGCTAAGTATAATTCAAAAAGCTCTTCCCGTTCATTTTCATTTTCGCGCAATGGATCAGGTTCCCATGGGATATCTGGCTTACAAAGAAAATAATGATCAAAAGCTTGATTTTCATATGAATCAAGAATAAATTCCGAACAATTATTGTATTTGAATTCAGACCAAATTTTAATTACCGTAAGTTCAGTATCCGCTATTAACAAATCCCCTTCAATCTGCCACTGCTTCATTTGACCTCTTGCAATTTCATCTAAATCATTTTGAAAATAGTGTGATTTGTTTTGTAAATATTCACGGGCAAATTCGGGAATAAAAATTCCATTCATTTTTTCGGCAAGCAGCTTTGCGATGGTAGTTTTACCGCTTGACTCTGGCCCAGTTATAGCAATTCTAAGTGCCATATCAATCTAGTAAATCCTGATTATCTCGTTTCTCTGCTAACATTCCTTTCCAATTGTAATAACCATAAACTGATCCGAAACCATATAAAAGATATAAAACCGAAGTAAATATTAAACCTTGTGCACTGAATAAAATAATAGATACGGCATTAACAACTATCCAATAAATCCAATTTTCGAGAATCGATTTTGTAGCAAGATAGGTCGCTAGAATTGAGAAAACCGAAATGGTCGCATCCAAATAGGGTAATTGCTGATTGGTCATCGACATAAATTTACCAATGGATAAACCTGCTATTAAACCAATGAAAATTATTATCAAATGATATTTAAGTGAAATTCTGCTAATAGTTAATTCGGATTGATTGTTCCAATTGTTATACCCAACTACTCCCAAAATCACATATGCAACTTGCAGGCTCCCTTGAATGTAGAGACCTTGTTGAATGCACAAATAAATAAATATTGTTGAACTTAGGCAACCAAAAATCCAGCCTATTCGCCTATGAAATGTTATAAATATTAAATAAAGAATGCCGAAAAGTACGGCTACTAGTTCGAGTATACTCAAATGAAATTAGTAGAGTAAATGTTTCTTGGATGAATTTTTCCAACCTGCACGACTTTCATAGTCAACAAAAAAGATTTTTAGATCTGCACGGCTTTCGTAGTCAACAAAATAAATTTTCTTGTCTGCACGACTTTCATAATCAACAAAAAACCACTTGCCATCATTTTTTCCTGCGCGACTTTCATAATCAACTTTGTAAACACACAAATCAGCGCGACTTTCATAGTCAACCACAAAAACTTTCACATCTGCCCTACTCTCATAATCAACAGTAATCATCTTTTGGGAAAAAGAATTAAGGGAAGTTACTAACAAAAAACTCAGGAATAATTTCTTCATAACGATTAGTTTTGTTTTTCAAATGTATGAAAAAACAATAACATTTTTCATGCCATAAAAATGTATCTCTTTGAATTATCTCTAAATTTTAGGTTAGCCTAATTCAATTATTAATTAACTTAGTGAAATGGAACAAGTTAAAGCGAAACTTTGTGAAATGTTGGGGATTGAATTTCCAGTAATTATGGCTCCAATGTTTTTGGTTTCTGACGAAAAAATGATCATCGAAGGAATAAAGTCAGGCATAACTGGTGCAATTCCCGCCTTGAATTATCGTGATACTGAAGATTTGAGAAAAGCTATTCGGAAAATAAAATCGGAAGCTATTGGGCCATTTGGTATTAATTTAATTGTAAACAAATCTAATTTTCTTTACAAAGAGCAATTACAAGTTTGTTGCGAAGAAAAAGTTGATTTTTTTATTACTTCCCTTGGATCGCCTGAAGAAACAATTCGCAAATCTAAAAAATACGGCATTAAAGTTTTCTGCGATGTAACGGATGTTTCTTATGCCAAAAAAGTAGAAGAACTTGGTGCAGATGCTGTTATTGCCGTTTGTAAAGAGGCAGGTGGGCACGCTGGTTCTATTTCATACAAAGAGTTAATTCCACAATTAAAAAAAGAACTAAGAATCCCTGTTTTGTCTGCAGGAGGAATTGGAACAGGTAAAGGAATAAAAGAAATGCTTCTGTTAGGATCTGATGGCGTTTCAATGGGTTCAATTTTCATTGCAACCAAAGAGGCTCCTGTATCTGAAGAATACAAAAAAGCCTGCGTTCAATATGGCGCAAAAGATATTGTGTTAACAACCAAATTATCCGGAACGCCATGCACAGTAATTAATACACCATACGTACAAAAAGTAGGAACATCGCAAAATTGGTTTGAAAAAATCCTCAATAAAAATAAAAAACTCAAAAAATGGTTCAAGGCGCTTACCTTTTTGAGGGGAATGAAAAGTTTAAGAAACGCAGCATTTAGTTCGACCTATAAAACAGTTTGGTGTGCAGGACCATCCATTGAACACGTGCATGAAATACGAACTGTTCAAGAAGTTGTTGAAGAGTTAAAAAAAGATTTTCAGAACTCTTAATAAAATTGTTTTTAATCTTCTCAAAATGTTAGATTCTACACGAAATAATTGAATTAACTTTACCGAAAATTTAACGAATGAGCGCAACAGCAACAATGACAGAGATTCAAGAAATTCTCAACACACTCGGAATTGAAGATGTAAATAATGGTGCTTCAACCGGTGGAAAGTGGTTTAAAACAAGGGGTGAAAAAATTGAATCTTATTCACCAGTAGATGGGAAACTTATCGCATCTGTTAATTCTGCTACCGAAGCGGATTACGAGGCTGTCATTTTGAAAGCTCAGGAAGCTTTTTTAGAATGGAGACTCATCCCCGCTCCGAAAAGAGGTGAAATTGTTCGACAATTGGCAGAGAAAATCCGAGAATACAAAGAACCATTGGGTAAATTAGTTTCCTATGAGATGGGAAAATCATTGCAAGAAGGATTAGGAGAAGTTCAAGAAATGATTGATATCTGTGATTTTGCCGTGGGTCTTTCACGTCAATTATATGGTTTAACTATGCACTCTGAGCGTCCTGGACACAGAATGTATGAACAATATCATCCACTTGGAATTGTCGGAATTATTTCGGCTTTTAATTTTCCGGTAGCCGTCTGGAACTGGAATACAGCATTAGCTTGGGTTTGTGGTGATGTTTGCGTTTGGAAACCATCCGAAAAAACACCTATTACTGCAATTGCATGTCAACAAATTACGAAACAAGTTTTTGATGCAAATGGTGTTCCTGAAGGAGTCTCTGGACTAGTTATTGGTGGTGCTGAAATCGGAAAATTGATGGCAAACGACAAACGAGTTCCACTCGTTTCTGCAACTGGATCTACCCGAATGGGAAAATCTGTTGGAGCTGCAGTAGGTGAGCGTTTAGGTCGTTCATTATTGGAATTAGGTGGAAACAATGCCATTATTATTACACCAACTGCTGACTTAAAAATGGTAGTGCCTGGAGCTGTTTTTGGCGCCGTTGGAACTGCAGGTCAGCGATGTACTTCAACTAGAAGATTAATTATTCACGAAAGTGTTTATGATAAAGTTAGAGACGCTCTAGCAAATGCATACAAGCAATTGCGCATCGGAAATCCGCTTGATCAAAACAATCACGTTGGACCTTTAATTGATAAAGATGCTGTTTCAAATTACCTAAATGCCATTGAAGCAGCTAAAAAAGAGGGTGGAAAAGTGATCGTTGATGGAGGTGTTCTGGAAGGATCAGGATATGAGTCTGGTTGTTATGTGAAGCCATGTATCATCGAAGCTGAAAATCATTTCGCAATTGTTCAACATGAAACATTCGCACCGATTCTTTACTTACTAAAATATAGCGGTAATGTTCACAATGCTATTACTCTTCAAAATGGAGTTCCACAAGGACTTTCTTCTGCAATTATGACGAATGATTTAAAAGAATCTGAAGCTTTTCTTTCACATGCTGGATCTGATTGTGGAATCGCAAACGTGAATATTGGAACTTCAGGAGCTGAAATCGGCGGTGCTTTTGGTGGCGAAAAAGAAACTGGAGGAGGGCGTGAATCTGGATCTGACTCTTGGAAAATCTATATGCGCAGACAAACAAACACCCTCAATTACACGGATAGTTTGCCTCTTGCTCAGGGTATCAAATTTGATTTGTAAGACTGATAACGAACGTTTCTTGAATTACTCGGAATGAACAAAGCATTTTTATTGCTGTTTCTGATTTTCGTGAGTCTCGTCGGATTTATGGTCAAACTTCCAAGGGCATTTCGTGGAATTGGTTTTGAACTTCATGCCTTATTTTATTTTTGCGCGTCGATCCTCCTGCTTTTGCTCTTTCCAAAACGCCATTTTTTCATTTTAATCGGATTAGTATTTTTCGGTATTATGATCGAAGCACTTCAACATGTTTCAAATTTCATTTTAGATCGGCGAATACACGGAAATTTTGATCCATTAGATATTAAGTACAATGTTCTTGGAATTCTTTTAGTATTCATACCATATTATGGTTTGAAAATTCTAAAATCGATTTTTAAGTAATTGGAATAAGTTAACTATTAAAATCAAAAAGCAGGCAGAACGGGTTTATTTCCTAAAATCAGTTCAATTCGTTCCAAAACGTCAGAAGACAATTTATCTTGCGCATCTAGTGCTTTTAAGTTTTCAATAAGCTGCGACTCCTTGCTCGCACCGAGAATAACGGTACTTACATTCGGATTTTTCAGACACCAAGCCAAACTCATTATTGGCAAAGACAGACTGATTTCATTCGCGAGATCGGTTAGTTTTTTTGTAGATTCGATTTTATCGGCAGTGATGTTTTTATCTTTTAACCACTCCAATCCTTCAATTCCAAGACGCGTATCAGTTGGAAATTGATCGTTGTATTTACCACTCAATAAGCCACTTGCTAAAGGAGACCAAATCGTTGTTCCCAAACCAACCGTTTTGTAAACTTGCGAAAATTCTACCTCCACTTTGTGACGACAAAACATGTTATATTCTGGCTGTTCAACAATTGGACCAATGAGGTGGTTTTGCTTCGCGAACATATGAGCCTCCATGATTTCTTGTGCGCTCCATTCTGATGTTCCCCAATACAAGATTTTCCCGTGCATAATGAGCTGATGCATTGCCCAAACGGTTTCTTCAATTGGCGTGTTTTTATCTGGACGATGACACAAAAACAAATCCAAGTAATCCAATTGAAAACGATCCAAGGCCTGGTGACAGCCTTCAAAAATGTGTTTTCGACTTAATCCTTTCTGCGTAGGCATTTGTCCGCCGGTGCCAAAAAACACTTTCCCGCTGACAATGTAGCTATCTCTTGTCCAATTTTTCTTCTTTAAAATACGCCCCATAACACGTTCACTTTCGCCACGTGCATAGATTTCCGCATTGTCAAAAAAGTTGATGCCATTTTCGTAAGCAATATCCATTAGTCGTTCGGCTACGTCGTCGCCAATTTGTTTTCCAAAAGTTAGCCAGGAACCAAGCGATAAACGAGAAATTTGTAAGCCAGATTTTCCAAGGTTGTTGTAGTGCATTTCACTCATGATTCAGTCGTATTTAGTTTTAACTTTTTGTTTTGATTATGTTTAATTACTCCATTCAGAACTACTACCAAAATGATAATAACCGATCCGATATAAAAATTGGAGTTCAATAATTTATGCTCGTTTAATATTACAATGGCAAGCAGTATGGTATAAACGGGTTCTAGGTTGATGCTCAACGAAACGGTAAATGCGCCTAATCTTTTCACGATGTCAATCGTAACTAAAAAAGCAAAGGAAGTACAGAGAATCCCTAAGAAAAGCAGCCATCCGAGATCCGAAGATGTCATATTGAAAACGGTTGAATTTAATCTGCCTGACGAAATCAGAAAAATTGAAATTCCGAAAAACCCAATCGTTAACTCATAGAATGATAAGTGTGTCGAGGGAATATCTTGAACCAATTTTCCATTAAAAACCGAAAACATGCCCGCAAGAAGTGCTGAGGTCAAACCAACATAAAGTGCATTCATTTCTTTGGGACTAAAATCACCGGATACGAAGTAAATTCCGTAAATAACTACTGCTCCTAAAGCAAACTCTAGCCACGAGAATTTTCGTTTCATCACTAAAGGCTCAAGCCAAGTAACATGCAGCGTAGTTGTCGAAAGACAAAGTATTCCGAGCGATGCTGTAGAGAGTTGGATGGCATAATAAAACGTCAACCAATGAGCAGCAACAATCAAACCAACTAAAGTGATTTTCCACCAATGCTTTCGGTCTACTTTGAACGATTTTTTCGTAAAAAGAAAGAAGAATGATAAAAAGAGTGCCGCGATAAAAACGCGATACCATACGATTAAAACAGCATCTAACTTGATTAATTTGCCAAGAATGCCTGTGAAACCCCACATGAATATAATGAGGTGCAATAAAAGATGGTATTTATACTTCTGAAACAAGAACTATTTCTTCTTACTCCATTCTTCGATGGAAGTCTTGTTCATTTTAACGTAGTTTTGATCACCATCTTTTTCTGCAGCTGTAATTGAAATTTTAGCAGTTTCAATTGCACCTTTGTAGTCACCGTTTGCAGCTTGAAGTTGAGCTTTCAAACGCGACATCCAATAAGCTTCAGGGCGCAATTCAACCGCTTTAGTACACCAAACTAATGCTTGTTTTAAATCCAATTTTTCTTGGAAGTAGTAACTAGCAGCTGAGTAATAATCTCCTGCCGTTGGCCCATCCATCGTTTTTTTGATACTTGCCAAGACTTTGTCTTTGGTATTCAAACTAAATGGCAAGTTAATACGAGTTTTATCCCATGAGAATTGAAGTGTCGCACCTGAATTTTGAAGGTTATCTAACGAAATTGTAAGGTTTTCGACTACATCATTCAGATTCGTTACTGGGGTTTTCAACTTTAACGCTACTTTATTATCATCCCATTTTTCAGGTGTTCCCCAGTTTGTTGTTTCCGTATAGAAATATACTTCCCAGCTATCTTTGGTTGGTTTCGTAAAAATCGCATACGTTCCTGCTTTCAAGGTGTCTTTTCCGAAAATCAATGATTCAGAAGAAGTGATTTTTGTGTTTTCATTTGCGCCAAATCGCCAAATTTCTCCAAACGGAACGACATCTCCGAAAACTACGCGGTCTTTTTTACCTGGACGCGAATAGGAAATTGTGATGTCAGCCAAACCAACTTTTTGTTCGATTTTGGCAAGCGGACTTGCTTTCGGTGTTGTAATTTGGGCATTAAGAGTTAAACTTAGGAAAGTAACAGAGACTAATATTAGTTTTTTCATCTATTTATAATTTTGGGATTCAAAGTTAGGATTTAAAACAAACATGAAGGGAAAAAGTTGCTGACGTAAATACAGTTTCATCTCTATTTATTTTCTTGCTATTAATTTAAGTCAAAATTTCGATTCGCGGGAATTAATCCAATGATTTTGATTCCATTTTTTCTTCAATAGAATTAGCAAAAATTTCCTGAAAAGTGAGCTATTTAAAATTCAACTCAGTAAAAAACTTTTGGAATCTTTTTTATTTCGCTTTATCGTATGTTTAACCTTCAAGATGGCCAAGTTCAATTCAATGGAAGTTTCGGTTCCGTTCATTTCCAGGTTTTCATCTAAAATGGATGAAATCAATTGTGTTGATTTACTCAATAAATCCTGTTGTTTTTGAGGTGTAATTTCCTCTGTTGCTGATTCGAGGACTCTGGTCAATTCTTTAATCTTTGAATGCGTTTCAATAATCGCTATTGATGCCTCCGTCGCTTTTGGACTTTTCAGAATGGTTGCCAGCATATACAGTCCTTTCTCTGTGAAAGCTTTTGGAATTACTGTGGAGTGTTTTGTTATTTTGAACCGGTCGAAATTTTCGACCAGTTGAATTTGCCATTCTTCGTTTGTTAAATTTATAACGTATCCATCCGGCGAAGTCGTTTTCAAACACTCTTTTGGAGACGAATTTGAATTAAATTGATTTCGATTAAAACAACTTGCTAATTCAGTTCCAACGCCGTCTCAACCTCCCAATTTGCACGAACTTTCACCGGTGTAGAAAAATAAATAATTGACTCGGCTTTGGATTGCTTTTTAGGATCAATGGGATCCCATTGCCCATTGCCATTTGAATCTTCAATTATTCGAAATGTATATTGACCAGGATTGATTCTTTTGAAATTTACAATGCTATCATCTGATTTCAATAAATGCTCGAGTGCAACCTTCTCTTTATCCATCAATTGCAAAATACCCGTTTTAAATGATTTATTAAGTTTCACGTTCAAGGATCCAAACTCACGATCTTCCTTTATATTGACTTCAACTTTGGTCGCATTGCTCTTTTTACCCGTTTTCCCGGAAATGGCTCCTTCCTTGAATGTCACAATGTAATTCCTAACTTTTCCATCAGTTGGCATAATTGTCAGTTTGTTTTTTTCAAAACTGATTTTGAAAGCGAGTTTTGAGCTGTCGGGAAGTTCAATTACATCTAGTTTTGAGGAATCAATTTCTTGAATTAAGTCTGAAATCTCAAATGAGGAACTTGTGGAAAACTCTTCCTCATTCGAAATCAATTTCGGAGTCAATTTTGCCATCTTATTTTTTTCCATCCTTCGAAGATTGAAGGTATCAGAATTCAGAATGAATTGAATTTCATTTTCAGGTATATTTCCCAATGAAATATGCAAACTATCATTTTTCACATTCCAATATTCATTTGAAGAACGTTCAGCACCATTGATTTTTATTTCATTCAGAATTACGTCTTTTGGAATGTGCACTCCAATTAATCCAGGCGGAATAATTTTAGCATTTTTGATTTTATCAACTTGTCGGGGAATGGAAATTGAAAATGAAAGTGAATCATTGGATTCAGGTCCAACGAAAACAGAATCAAAAAGCCAATCTTGTGGTTCATCCTTCTGAATGAGTAAATCTTTGTTTTTATCCTCAAATACCTTACAATAGTATGTTCCTTCTTTTAAGGCGTTTAAATTTGCTGTTCCATTTTGATCGGTTTGTCCAAAATAAATCGGCTTTTCAGCATTCAAAGAATCGTAAAGTCCAACCGTAACCTTTGGTTTCAATTGATTGGTAAATGCATCTTTGATTCTCGCATGAAATTTCAAGGAATCTAATTTGGGCCCAGTTGAAAAAGTAAACTGCATGAGTGAATCATTTCCTTCGGTTACATCTTTCACAGCAGCATTTAAATACAAGGTGTAGGTGGTATTTTTCTGCAATGACTCGCTAAAATTAATACGTAAAGTCTTTTTGATTAATTGCGATTCAATTCGCGCATGACTAGGAACTAAAATGATATTTTCATTGGGCTTATTAAGTTGAATGAATTCATCAAAAGTGATTTCAACGTTGTTTTCATTGAAATTGGTAGTTCCACTCTGAAGCGTTGATTTTGCAATTCTTGGAGGGATTTCATCCTTAGGACCACCGGAAATCGTTCCAACCTCAGCACAACTTGAAATAATCAGTAAGCAGATGAAAATTAAAAAATGCTTGAAAGCCATTCGCAAAGTTCGTTTAAATATTTTTCATCTGTTGCATCAAAGTCATTCAACTTATCACTATCGACATCCAAAACTCCAAGAACCTCCCCATTTTTGATTAACGGAACAACAATTTCACTTTTTGAAAGTGAACTACAAGCGATATGTCCCGGAAATTCTTCCACATTTGGGACTAAAAGCGTTTTTGATTCAGCCCAACTAGAACCGCAAACTCCTCTGCCCTTGCTTATGCGTGTGCAAGCAATTGGTCCCTGAAATGGCCCAAGAACTAATTCTTCATTTTTAACCAAGTAAAAGCCAATCCAGAAAAAATCAAACGTTTGTTTTAAAGCTGCTACAACATTTGCAAGATTCGCTGTAACATCCGATTCACCATAAACCAAGGCTTTGATTTGGGGAACTAAAGATTCATACTTTTCATTTTTAGAGCCTTGAGCAATTGTTAAATTTTCAGCCATATTGAATAAATTCGACACAAAAATCTTGTTTTAAACTGTATATTGCAACTGAAATTTCTAATTTTCACAAAAAAGAGATAGCAATTTGTATTTATAACAACTGCTATCCTTTGAATAAAATCGAATGTCTAATTTTTTACGAAACTATGAACTGAATATCTGCCTTGGTTATATAGTTTAATTGTATAACTACCTGATGAAAGATTTGATAGATTAATCGTATTATTTTTTATTTCAGAAATACATATTATTCTTCCTAAAACATCAAGAATTTCAACCTTTTCGATTAGCTTATTGAAGTACATAATATCTTTTACAGGATTTGGATAAATAATAATCATGTTGCTTACTTTATTCTCTTCCATTCCTAATTGAGATTCTACAAAAACGGAATCTGAAATCTGACAACCATTTGCGTCAGTAATTGAAACAGTATACCATCCGCTATTCAGATAAACGGCAAGACTCTCAGGTTGCGAATTTGAATCATCCCATAAATAGGTGTAAGGGGCTGTCCCACCACTGACTGAAGCCGTTGCTGTCCCATCCAATCCAATCGTTTCTGGCGTTGAACTTAAACCTAGGCTCAAAGAACTTGGTTCGGTAATAGTTACGTTAATAACCTGACTGGAACAATTTAAAGAATCTGTGGCGCGAACTGCATAACTTCCTGCAATTAAATTCGAATTGATTTCGCTTCCTAAAACTTGATTTATCCAATAGGTATAAACTCCATTACCACCTTGCGCTTGAAGCTGAATTTCACCCGTTTCATTCCCATAACAGTCAACATTCAGAACTTGAGAAGAAACTAGTACTTGATCTGGTTCCGTAATCGAAAAAGTCAATGTATCAATACAACCACGGGCATCTGAAACGATTACGGAATAATCATTCGCGACAAGACTATCATTTAAATTACTAGTTTCCCCATTTGACCAATTATAGACGTTCGGCGGATAATTTGACGGGATAAGTTCAATAGAACCAGCGCTTTCAGCAAAACAATTATTAGAAATAATGTTTGTGTCAACAATAATTGCCAATGGTTCCGGAACCAAAACTGAATCAACTACTATGCATCCTCCAGGATGATTAATCGTAACCGAATGCCAACCACTTGTAAGTGCATTATTTGGTTTTGTGGTTACGCCATTGTCCCAAAGAAAAGTACATGTGCTAAATTGGCAAGGGCAACCAGTAGAACCAACAGTTGCAGAACCATTTGATCCTCCTGGACAAATAGGAGCAACTATACCACCAAAACTAATTGTATATGGATCATTCAAATTAACATTTCTGTATTCGTAGCAGCCATTAGAATTTGTAACATACAACCAATAGGAACCCGCAGAAAGATTATTCAAGGAATTATTGGTTTCACCTGTTGACCATAAATAGGTGTAAGGACTGAAAGAATTGTTTGCAACCGGAGCGATTTGACCATTTGACAAACCATTACAAGAAGGATTTGTAACGTTTAAGCTTGTAAGTATGCTACCTTGACCACAGTTAACAGATACATTATTAAATTTTCCATCGGCGTTTGTGGACATATAGCTTCCCCAAGCGACTCCTGAATTTGGAGAAATATTCGTTAAATCTATTCTTCTTAGATAAATGCCCTTCCATCCAACTGGGTTTACTGAATCGCGTTTTACAGCGAATACGAGCTCAAGCTCATTATCTGCATCCAAGTTTTCAAACAAAGGGGTTGAACCGAGATTCACTCCAGTAAAGGTGTTCCCTAACTGACTGATTTGCCCATTTTGAAAATCAATTATTTGAATTTTATTTTTGTAAGCCCCATTTTCAAGATAAGTCAAAGAAGAAATTGCCTCATCTCGACCATCATTATTCATGTCAAATGCATTTCCGGAAGCATAGCCAAGTGTGCCTAAACTATCTTTGAAAACAAGTGAACCATCAACACCATTAAGTAAAACTTGATAAAAATCATTATAAGAAGGGGCAATTCCTTTGAATAAACTTAAGTAAACATCCGGAACTAGATCTCCGCCAGTAAAATTGCCAATTACAGGAGCTGCGCTGGATTCTGTGCCTGGTAAATTATAACTCCATATGGTTGCCCAGTTTACACCGCTAATTTTTCGAACTGTACCATCGTATGCCTGAATTATCAATTCATAAACTCCAGAATTTGTTTTGTGTAAGGAAGCAGGGGCAATGAACCCTTTATTGAGCGAAGTACAAAGTTCAATTGAATTGGAAAGTGATTGATTATTTATCAAATCATTTAGCGGACAAGCCCAAAAGGAGCCCCCTAAATTTTCACCACCTGTGCCGAAAAGAATCCATTTCGTGCCATTGTTTTGGACATCCGCAACAATTGGAGAGCAATATGTTTCTGCACTATCAGGAACAACTGCTTTTGCGATTAAATTTCCATTAATACCACTAACAATCATCAAATGACCAGGAGGTCGATTAGTTTGCCAATCAGGTGCGGCGTGATCACCACCATTTGAAACGAGCAAATCATCAAAACCATCATTATTCACATCCGAAATAAACTGAGGATTATAGAAATTGTAAAGTCCACTGTCAGCTGGATTGGCTACATAGGGGAAGTAATCCCAAAGAAGCTGCCCATTTGATCCATTTATTGCGAGCAATTGAGCTTGTCTTCCAGCAATAAAAACATCTTTAATTCCGTCGTTTGTGATGTCTTGAAAAATTGCACTACCGAAAACTTCATTTCTTGAAGCTCGTTTCCACAATAATTGACCATTTGACCCATTAAATGCCATTATTCCATTATTACTAAAAGCTCCATCCGTTCCTCCACCAATAACGATGTCCTTGATTCCATCACTATTTAAATCACACGAACGAGGTGATGAAAGTGTGGGGATAGAATCCACAAATGACTGCCAATTAAGGGTTTGTGCATCTATTTTAATTGAGCAAATTAAAAGAAAACAGAGAATTACTTTTTTCATATCGTAAAGGTAAAAAACAATGGCTCAAAGAAAAAATCTATGCTTCAATTATTCATAATTGAAGAGAAAATAATTTGTAATTCTTTCCCCATTATGTCATTTTTTATTTCTAAATTCAAGTAAAATTCAAAATTATGTTAGATAAAGTACAATTAGAAAAAATCCTGTTTTTAGACATCGAAACAGTTCCTCAAACATACTCATATCAGGATTTAGACGAAAAAACTCGAGAACTCTTCAACGCCAAAACGCGGTTTTCACAAAACGAAGAAAAATCATTTGAAATGCTTTACGGCGAGCGAGGCGGAATTCTTTCTGAATTTGGAAAAATCATTTGTATTTCAGTAGGTATGGTCAAAGAAACATCTATGGGCAGAACAATTCGTTTGAAATCATTTGCGCATGAAGATGAGGAAACTTTACTGAAACAATTTAAATCTTTACTTGATGAACATTACAATTCGCCATATCATTCACTTTGTGGTCACAACTCAAAAGAATTTGATATTCCGTATATCTGTAGGAGAATGCTCATCAATGGAATAAAACTACCAGCAATTCTTGATATTGCGGGTAAAAAACCCTGGGAAGTTTCACATTTGGATACCCTAGACTTATGGAAATTTGGTGATTATAAGGCATACACGTCGCTTGCGTTACTTTGTCATGTTTTCAATATACCAACACCTAAGGACGATATCTCTGGTGCGGACGTAGCACGTGTTTTTTATGAAGAAAATGACTTGGATCGTATTCGGATTTATTGTGAAAAAGACGTTATTGCGTTAATTCAATTGTTTCTAAAAATGAAAGGCGATTCATTGGTTTCAGAGGGGAATATTACTTCCGCTAGCGCACGTTAATTGTTGACTTTCGACCTTTCCATAACGGTGTGAAAAAAGGCATAATTCCCAATAATATAAGATTGTAAAACGGGAAAATTAGTTGATAGATCGGTATGATTACCCAAGATTTGAGACGTTTAAACTCTTTAAAGAATGGAAAAAAGAGCAACATATCAATGCTTGTTTTACATCCAAAAATGACAGATGCAAGCAGAAATTTATGATCTAAGAGTAGTTTGATTTCCGCAATCCAAAAAACCATTAGTAGAATCAATTGCAAAATTGCTAATGAGGTACTAAGATTATCTTTTACATTTCCCGTTTTGGCAATCCAGCGAACGCGTTGATGCAGAAATTCTTTGAAGGTTTGTGGCGTTTCTGTTTGAACCTGAAGGTTTGATTTTGCTACAAGGCGGACATCACAATTTGCTTCCCTAAAATCGCGCAACAGGTAAATGTCATCACCACTCGGTATGTGTGCATGTCGATCTATTTGATCAAATTTCTGAAAGGCCTCTCGATTGAAAAGTAAATTGGCTCCACTGGCTATTATTGGACGTATCAATCCATTAATCCCAGTATTCAACGCATTGATCAACAATAGGTCTATTTCAAAAAAATAATGAAAAGGTTGTTTTGAAATCATAACAGCGGGAAGCAAATACATATCTGCATGCGCAAGTTTTTCGATTTCTTCAAAATAGGTTGGAGCAAAAACAACATCGGCGTCCATTGTTAAAACATACTTGGAATTTACTTCACGAATCGCATATCGAATTGCTTGCTTTTTTCCTTCACTACCAACTGGAAGATTAAGAATTTCAAATTTGATTCCCTGTAGAATTTCGTGAATCAAATTTGGTCCATTATCATCAGAATGATCATTAACAAAAAGAATCTTATTTGGTAGTTTTTTAGAATTCTGAATACTGTTTAAAAATCCGGATATGCGTTTTTCTTCGTTTCTAAATGGAACAATTAAGGTGATTTCAGAACAATTTATTTTACTTCCAATTTCATATTTCCTTTCTTTTCTTGCTTGTAACCTCATGCCTATTCCAAGGATTGAAATCAAGAGTATTGTATAGCATAAAAAGAAAACTATTAGCGTTGTCATTTCCGCGTTTTTTTTACCAAAAACAAAGCGATAAGCGCTGTCAAAAATAGGTTAAAAAACCAAGTAGTGAAAGAGGCAAATAGCGCAGGAGCAGAAACAAAACCAGCCATACTGAATACTGCAACAGCAATAGTTTCTCGAATTAGTATTTTACCAAAAAATAAGGATGGTGTCAGTGTAATTAATAAGAAAATGAGTCCTATTAGGCCTATTAAATCGAATGAAAGAACTTGTCCAAAGGCCTTCAGAGCGAACATATATTGAAGAACAAAAATGAAATAGCGAGCAGTAGAAATTAAAATCAATTTTAATCTGGATGGCCCATTTTCAATTTGATTGGATAATAACTGAACCTTGTTTATTGGAACCAATTTTCCTATTTTCTCAAAATAAAAGAAAAAAATGACCCCAAAAAAAAGTACAAAATATAAAATGAAAGGATTTGTTGTGAAACTGAAGACCTTAGAAGTAAATTCGATTGCTAAAAGTCCAAAAATAATTGCGACAAGAAATTGTGATAAGTTTGCCATTAATGAGAATACCGTAATTTTCCAACGTTTACTTTTATCATAATAGAACATTCTACCCAAAAAATTACCACTTAAGGATGGTGTCAGAAAAGAGGCTATGATTCCAGAGGCGAAAGCTTTGAGATTATTTGGGTTTTCATTTTCATCAATTTGATTCAGAATTAATTGCCATTTTATCCACTCAAAATACCAATTTAAAAAAGTGAGTATGAAACATAAAACAAGCCAACTAAAATTATGAACCTTAACTCGATCGAAATCAATATTTTCGCTTCGGTCAATTAGTAAATAGAAAAAAACAAAGAAGAGGATTCCTTTAAATAAAAGTATCAGTTTCGATTGAAAATAATTAGTTTTAATCAAGGAATATAATTTGAATGGTTGAAGATAAGATAATTCTTGGAATTGATCCGGGGACCACAGTAATGGGTTATGGAATTATTCATATTCAGAATGGTAAATTAGCTATGCTTAATTTCGGTATAATTCAACTCAACAAATTAGCTAACCAACCGGATAAATTGAAACGAATTCTCGACCGTTTAAATGGCTTGATTGCGGAATATAAACCAGATGAAATGGCCATCGAGGCCCCGTTTTTTGGGAAAAATGTACAATCCATGTTGAAGTTAGGTCGAGCCCAAGGTGTTGCAATTGCTGCTTGTTTAAATCACAACATACCATTCGAAGAATATTCTCCAAGGCGCGTGAAACAATCGATTACTGGAAGCGGTGCTGCTTCCAAGGAACAAGTAGCAGCTATGCTTCAAAAGCTATTGAATTTTAGTGAAATGCCAAAATATTTGGATGCCACTGATGGCTTGGCGGTTGCCGTTTGTCACCATTTTTCAAAAGGAATCGGCGAACACAACAAATCTGGTGGAAATAGTTGGAAGGCATTTTTAAATCAAAATCCCAGTCGAAAAAAATCATGAATAAAAGAGTTAAAAACAAGAATATTCTTCCAGTCCATTTGTTTGTAAGAAGACTAGTAAAATACTTTTTTATCGCTGCTTCAATTGGAATCTTCTCGCTTTCTATTGGAGTTTTTGGATATCACTGGCTTGGACATTTAAGTTGGGTTGATAGTTTATTAAATGCATCCATGATTTTAGGTGGGATGGGTCCTGTAGACGCGCTAGAAGATTCGGATGCTAAAATTTTTGCCTCGTTTTACGCCTTATTTTCAGGAGTAATATTTCTAACTACAGTTGCCATTTTTCTATCACCAATTGCCCACCGATTACTTCACGTTTTACACGTCGTAGATGAAGACGAAGAACAATTATAATTAGGATTTTGGAAACAATAAATATCTATACAGATGGATCATCGCGCGGAAATCCCGGACCTGGCGGCTACGGTATCATCCTGAAATTTGGTGAAAATTCGAAAGAAATTTCTGCAGGTTTTCGTTTAACAACAAATAATCGAATGGAGTTAATGGCTGTTTGCGTTGCCCTTGAGAATTTAAAAACGACCAAATATCCTGTTGTTATTCATTCTGACTCAAAGTATGTGATTGATGCAATTATGCAGAAATGGGTGTGGAATTGGCAACAAAAACAATTTAAAGGAAAGAAAAACCAAGATCTATGGCTGAGATATTTGAAACTTCACGATAATTTCAAGTTATCCTTTGTTTGGGTAAAAGGTCATGCTGGACATCCTGAAAATGAACGATGTGATGAATTAGCTTTTCAAGCTGCAACTGAAAATGCAGTATTCATTGATGAAGTTTTCGAGTCAGAAAGTGGTAATGAATCCTTATTTTGATTCAATAACTGTTACAAAACCTTGCTTATCAACTGTTGTACCCCCTAACATTTCACCAACTATCTGATAAAAATATATCCCATCGGTGCAAATTTTTCCGGTTTGATCCGTTCCATCCCAAAGTAATAATGGATTTGCAGGGTCTCGTTGACCTATTCGCATTACATTACCCCAACGATTGAGAATTGTAACTGTATAATCCTTAAATGCATCAAATGGCAAAACAAAAAGTTCGTTCACACCATCATTGTTTGTGGTAATTACATTTGGTAGCCAAATTTCTGGATCCTTGATTTTTATCGATGAAGAATATGAATCTTCACATCCTAGCGCATCAACAACCGTAAGTGTTACTGTGTATGTTCCAGCTAGGCCATAGGAGTTTTGTACATTTCCATTATTCAATGAAATAAGGGTGTCATTTTGAAAATCCCAAAACCAAGTTATAATGGTCGAAGACGCTGAAGTCGAACCATCAGTAAACGTTATTAATTCATCTTGTTCAGCAGGATTAGGAGCAGCTGTAAAACTTGCTTCTAGTCCATCATCAAGAACAGTGATATCATCTAATGGATAAAACACTTCACAGCCTAAATCATCGTATAAATAAACCCCTGGTGTATATGTCCCAGGTTCTGAATAATTATAGAAAAATTCAATAGAATCACTCACTGATTGGTTATCTCCCATCTCCCAATAAGTGCTATCCACATTTACTGGATTGGTAATGGTAAACAAAGCCCCTTGTGCACATTGTCCAACTTGCTGTACCCAATCAGGTTCACCCATTGGTCCACCTATCGATACATACTGCAAAAGGGTTGTGTCTGCAAAGCAACCATAAGAATCAGTGACTGATAGTGACAAATCATAAGTTCCCGGTAACACATATGAATTACCTGGATTTTCAGAATTTGAGATATCATTATCACCAAAATCCCAACTCCAAGAATTTATTTGACCGTAAGAAACAGATGAATCTACATATGCGCCAATCAACGGTGGGCAGATATACATTCCATTTGGTCCGATTGAAGAACCAGTAAAGGTAAATGTTGGCAAAGCCCACGGTATAGAAATTGTCACAGAATTTGAAACCGTGTCGGAGCACCCGTAATTATCAGTAGAAATTAGTGATATTGTATGGATAGAACTTGTCTCACCTATTGTCAGATTTGATTCATTAAATACAGCATCTGTATTTTCATTTGTAGAAAATAAATTACCATCAACCAACCATTGATAAGTAAGAGGCTCAAATCCGATTGATGAATTTTCAGTGCTTATAGTATCATTGTTGCAAATAACATTATCAACCGTAAAGAAGGAGCTTGGCTTAATTATGTTAATCTGAATGGATTGGGTCGCCTCACATCCAAACTGATCTATAACAGTAACATCGGTATATAAAGTGCCATTTTGCGAAAAGGAATGCGAAACAGAATTCAATGAATTCATCACAACAGTTGAGCTATCATCAGGAAAGAAATATTCAAACGAACTCAAAGGAACTCCACTTACTGAAATTGAATTATTGGTAAAAACGACTGTTTCATTAATACAGACCGAATCTTCACCAACACTAATTAGAGGAAATGGATTGGATAGAACGCGCACTTGTTTTGTTAAAGTTGCTGAACAACCTACGCTATTTGTAACAGTTAATGTTACAGGATAGACATTTGCAAAACTATATGCATAGTAGGCCGTATCACCAATTACTGTGGAACCATTTCCCATATCAAATGACCAGCTTTCCAACGGGTGAGGGTTTGGAGGGGTCATCCAAGTAGTGCTTTGGTCAAAAAGAACCAATGTGTCACCTTGACAAATGGAATCATTACTCATTACAAAGTTAGGAGTCACAATGGAAACATCTACGGTTCGAGTGGTGCTATCCTCACAGCCGGTTGTATAGTTATAAATAACCTGTTCTATGGTATAGGTCCCATATTCCGAGTATACATGAGATACAGAACCTAAATTAGCATCATCTAGGTCAGGGTCATCTAAAAATGTCGTATCACCATCTCCCCAACTCCAAATCATATAAACATCATCAGTCAATTGACCATGTGTAGCATCATCCGTAAAATCAGCTAATGCAGTTGCTCCTTGATTACAAAATAAGGTTTGTTCAGGTGTAAAATTTGCAATTGGTGCATTGATGTAAATTAAAGAATCAATTTCCAACGTGTCTTTACAGCCACGAAAATCGACCACAAGTTGAACATCAAAATAGCCTGTATCAGAGGTGAATTGATATGTTGGATTTGGCTCAGTGGAAGTACCATCTGTAAAATCCCAAAAATATTCTAACTCAGTTGAATCGGAGACAATGGGAGTGGTTACGACATCTGAGTTAAACAAAAAGTCCTTTTTAATACAATTAACAAGTGTATCTACTGAGAAATTTAAACTATTAATTTCTCCAACAGTGATGTAGTTATCCATGGTAATTGTTCCCACGCAACCACTTTGGGTTTGCACAGTAAGAGAAACATCATATACACCATTAGTATATGTTTGAGCAGGTGGGTTTTGACCGTTAAAGGTCTGTCCGTTACCAAAAGTCCAATTCCATGAAACAATTGGATTACTGGCTGATGGAGTAATGGAACTATCCGTAAAATTAACTGTCAATGGATTACAACCCCCCGTGACATCCGCATTAAAAAGTGCTTCGACATCTGTTATTTCAATATAATCAGATAAGGTTGTAATTCCTGAACAACCAGTGGAAGTAACCATCGTCAGTGTCACATCATACGTTCCATTAAGATAATAGGTATGAGTTCCTGGAGATGTACCATCATATGTTTGACCATCTCCAAAGTTCCAAACGTAACTCGTGCCACCAAAAGAGGTGTTTGTAAATGTTATATCAGCTGGTGCACAATTTGAAGTTGGATTGGCTGTAAAACTTGGACTTGGTGTAGGTTCAATTGTAATCTGCTGACTGATGCTTCCAGAACAACCTGAGTTAGTATTCTGAGAGGAAAGTAAAATAGTATAAGTGCCTGCCGTATTGAACGTAAAAGTCGGATTTTGATCAGCGCTGGAACCTTGTCCTCCAAAACTCCAATTCCATGAATTCGCACCTGCGGTAGAATTATCCTCAAAACTTACAGACTGTCCCACACAACCAACAATAGGAAGAATAAAATCTGCTTGATAGTTTGATACAACTACCGATTGTGTATCTGAAGAAATACATCCATTTGAGGATGTTACCGTTAGAATCGCATCATATTCTCCTGCTTGGGTGTATGTTTGAGAAGGAGGACTGAACGACGTCGATGTTTGCCCGTTTCCAAAATTCCAGGAATAGGTGCTTCCTCCACTACTTAAGTTATTAAAACTAATAGTTAAGGGGACTGTGCATCCTATTCCACTTATGGAGAAATCCGATACTGGTGTTGGTTTAACGACAATGTAATTGGGTTTGTATTCAAAATCACTAATTCCATTGGAATTAACAACAGTCAATGTAATGTTTTTATTTCCGGCGGAGGTAAAAATGTGTGTGGTAGTCTGACCATTCCCAATTGATCCATCTCCGAAATCCCATACGTAACTTACAAGTTGTGAGGCGCCATTTGGATTTGAAAGACTTGTAAATGTAACTGTCTCTCCCTCACAAACAGTTAATGGGCTCGCAGAAAATTGAGCGGTTGGCGTTTGTCCGAAAAGACAAGAAATGCCATAGACAAAAACAAAAAACGCTAAAAAATATTTTGTCATTTTAGAGTATTCGATGCTAAAGATAAAAAAATGACGAAAATAAAACGAATAAGCTGCACTTAATTATCGATCATAAAGCTCGAATACCATTTCTTTAAATACTCATTTGACACATCTTTTCGAATTGCAGCATTCTCTAATTGTTCCGAATTTATTTTCCCTAGACCAAAATATTTTGCTTCCTCATGTGCGAAATACCATCCACTTACTGAGGCTGCAGGCAACATTGCAAGCGTTTCAGTAAGAGAAACACCCGTCAATTTGGTTGCATCAAGCATTTCAAATAAACCTATTTTCTCGAGGTGATCTGGACAAGCGGGATAGCCAGGAGCAGGTCGAATTCCACGGTATTTTTCCTGAATCAAAGATTCATTATCTAAAAATTCTTCAGATGCGTAACCCCAGTGATTAAGACGAACCTCTCTGTGCATATATTCAGCAAGTGCCTCTGCCAAACGATCTGCAAGTGCCTTAACCATAATCGAATTATAGTCGTCATGATCTTTTTCAAATTTCTCAACCCATTTTTCAAGTCCAATGCCAGTGGTTACCACAAATGCTCCGATGTAATCATTGATTTCAGTATCTTTTGGAGCAATGAAATCTGCCAATGCTAAATTTGGCTGTCCGGATGTTTTTTTCGTTTGCTGGCGCAGTGTTCTCTGAACATTCAAAATCTCCGATCGACTTTCATCTTTGTAGATTTCAATATCATCTCCAACCGAATTTGCAGGGAATAAACCAATTACTGCACGAGCTTCAATCCATTTTTCTTGAATCATTTTTTGGAGCATAGCTTGTGCATCCGCAAATAGTTTTTTTGCCTCTTGTCCAACTACCTCATCCTCTAAAATCTTTGGGTATCGTCCATGTAGTTCCCATGTTTGAAAAAATGGTGTCCAATCAATAAAGTCAACTAATACTTCCAATGGAATTGTGCTGAAAACCTGCACTCCTAGTTTATTTGGAACTTGAATGTCCTGTTGTTTGAAATCAATTTTAAATCGATTTTCACGAGCTTGCTCTAAACTCAAAAGTTGCTTTAACCCTCGATGTTTTTCATGATGTTCACGCAATCTTTCATATTCAAGTTTTAAATCTTCGACGAACTGATTTTTCTTGGAACCCAATAAACTTTCAACAACAGTTACAGATCTGGAAGCGTCCAAGACATGAACAGTTTGTCCTTTGGAATAGTGTTTTTCTATTTTTACCGCTGTATGAACCTTGGAAGTAGTTGCGCCGCCAATCAAAAGTGGGATTTGCAAATTAGCTCGTTCCATTTCCTTGGCAACATGTTCCATTTCATCCAATGATGGTGTTATTAGTCCACTTAGGCCAATTACATCAACGTTTTCACGAATAGCTGTTTCGATTATTTTGTCTGCAGGCACCATTACGCCCATGTCGATTACTTCATAATTATTACAGCCAAGGACAACTCCGACAATATTCTTGCCGATGTCGTGAACATCACCTTTTACAGTAGCCATCAAAATTTTTCCGGCGGAAGATGATTTTCCGTCTTTTTCTTCCTCGATGTAAGGCAACAAATAAGCTACTGCCTTTTTCATTACGCGCGCCGACTTCACAACCTGAGGTAAAAACATTTTTCCGCTACCGAATAAATCTCCAACGATGTTCATTCCGTCCATCAATGGTCCCTCGATAACTTCAATCGGTCGTTTATAAAGTTTTCGACATTCCTCTACATCTTCATCAATGAATTCAACTAAACCCTTAACTAACGCATGACTAAGTCGCTCCTTTACGGGTACATTCCTCCAAGATAAATCAACTTCTTTTTTCTTTCCATCTCCTTTTACAGTTTCAGCAAGTTCTAAAAGGCGCTCCGTAGCATCCGGACGACGATTTAGCAAAACATCCTCCACATGTGTCAATAACTCAGATTCAATATCAGAATATACTTCCAACATTGTCGGATTAACAATTCCCATGTCCATGCCATTGGCGATTGCATGATACAAAAACGCCGAGTGCATAGCCTCACGAACTTTGTTATTTCCTCGAAATGAAAATGATACATTTGAAACTCCACCACTAACATGCGCTCCAGGCAGGTTTTCACGAATCCATTTTGTCGCTCTGAAAAAGTCTAAGGCATTGTTATTATGTTCCTCCATTCCAGTGGCAACTGGAAATATATTCGGGTCGAAAATGATATCGTCCTTTGGTAAATGCACCTTCTTAACTAAAATATCATAAGAGCGCTTACAAATCTCAATTCTGCGTTCATAACTATCCGCCTGACCTTTCTCATCAAATGCCATTACGATTACTGCGGCACCGTAACGTTTTATTTGCTTTGCTTGCCAAATGAAATTTTCTTCGCCTTCTTTCAATGAAATAGAGTTCACGACCCCTTTTCCTTGAATGCATTTCAATCCAGCTTCAATAATTTCCCATTTCGAACTATCAATCATAACAGGAACGCGCGCAATATCGGGTTCTGACGCTATCAAATTTAGAAACTTGACCATGGCTTCTTTGCCATCAATCATTCCTTCGTCCATATTGACATCGATAATCTGAGCGCCGCCTTCAACCTGATCACGTGCTACTGCCAAAGCAGCCTCAAAATCACCTTCTTTGATCATCCGCAGAAACGCTTTCGATCCTGTAACGTTAGTTCGTTCACCAACATTCACAAAGTTGCTTTCTGGAGTTACTATTAGTGGCTCGAGGCCGGAGAGTTTTAAAAACATTTATTTAAAAAAAGTTAATAATTGAAAACTGATAGATTAAAGTTTGAAGATTAATCAAGACTTTTTATTTTTCAAGGTTTTAATGCTGCTAATCAACATTCGGGTTATATCTCGGTTTTGATGCTGAAGTTTTTGAAAACTTTCGAAATCAATGTAATTTGAATCCTTTAACAGTTCCAACCAATATTCGGTTTCATCACTTTCTTTCAAAGAAATAGAGAGCTTATGAATAAAATCGGCTTTGCTTTGCGCATTATTTGCCTCTCTAATATTAGCTCCAATCGAAGTTCCTGATCGTAAAAGTTGCTTGCTCAAAACATATTCTTTCTCAGCAACCAAATTTTTATATGTTGAGACTAAATTTAACGCAAATTCGTAGCTCTTCGTTCTTAAAATACTTTCTTTCATAATAATGATTTAACTTTTTAAGTTAGTTAAAAAAAACGACATTTTTGAATGATTTTTTTCATAAACCCTCAGTTTTCAACTTTAAACTTTTAACCAATTTCACTTAAAATTCGTCTCGGTTTGTAATTTTTCGCCAAATCTGCAATCGCCTTTATATGTTCCGGGGTAGTTCCGCAGCAACCACCAATGATGTTAATTAATCCTTCATCCAAAAATTCTTTTATTTGGGCAGCCATCATTTCAGGAGATTCATCGTATTTACCAAATTCGTTTGGTAAACCTGCATTTGGATGCGCGCTGACAGCAAAAGGTGATTTCTCGTTTAATATTTGAAGATATGGGCGCATTAAATTTGCTCCTAGAGCACAATTCAATCCGATACTAAGCAAAGGGAGGTGAGATAATGAAATCAAAAATGCTTCAGTTGTTTGACCTGTCAAAGTTCTTCCACTCTGATCCGTAATTGTTCCTGAAACCATAATTGGCAGCTTTTCGCCGCGTTTTTCAAACACCTCATCAATTGCAAATAACGCAGCTTTGGCATTCAAGGTATCAAAAATCGTTTCGACGAGTAAAATATCCACTCCGCCATCCATCAAAGCCCCTACTTGATCTGAATAAGCGTTTACCAATTCATCAAATGTTATTGCACGATAGCCTGGATCATTGACATCAGGTGAAATAGAAGCTGTTCGGTTGGTAGGACCTATTGAACCAGCTACAAAACGCGGTTTGTCGGTGAATTCATTTGCAACTTCTTTGGCAATTTTAGCACTTTCATAGTTTATGCGGTAAACAGCATCCTCTAGAGCGTAATCTGCTTGTGCAATCCAGGTTCCTGAAAACGTGTTGGTTTCCACAATGTCTGCACCTGCCAAAAAATATTGGCGATGTATGTCTTTGATAATTTCTGGTCGCGTTATTGAAAGTAAATCATTGTTGCCTTTTAGTGGTTTCGAGTGATTTTCAAATGCACCATCACGAAAATCCTCTTCCTCCAACTTATGACGTTGAATCATCGTACCCATAGCGCCATCAAGAATTAGAATGCTTTCTTTTAACAGTTCCTCAATATTTTTTTTCATGTTTTTAACAAGTAATTTGAAGAAGGGAAAAACAGCGAACTGTCAACTTATCTTTTTCCTTTTTTGGAATCGGATTTGGCACCTTTTCAATTTGCTAGGTTGCCAAGGTTTCGCAGGGCCTGTCCCTCCACCTTTCTTCATAAGTTTATTTAAATGAACGTTTGACAAAATTACAACTAAATTAGATTCCTTGAAAAGTTTTTGTTTCGAAAGAGCTTATTTTTGTTTCATAGAACGAATTCATGATAAAATTCATTAAAAGTTTTGGTTTTGCCTTTAGAGGTGTTTTCTCTCTCCTAAAAAATGAAAGAAACTTCAAGGTTCAACTATCCATTTTCATTGTCGTCTTAATTTTTTCTTTCACATTCAATTTAAGATTGGTTGAATGGCTTTCAATTTTGGGAATATCAGCGCTTGTTCTGACACTTGAAGCCATCAACACTGCAATTGAAAAAATGGCCAATGAAATCGATTCAAATTACAACGAAAAAATAAAAGTGATTAAGGATATATCAGCAGGCGCGGTATTGATTGCAAGTCTTTTTTCTGTAATTGTCGGATTCATTGTGTTTTATCCTTATTTCTATAAACTCATTGCCAATCTGTAACGTTTACCAGGGATTTGATTAACAGCATTTTTCATCTCTAAATTAAATAATATGACACTTATTTTTGAGGGACTCAATTGTGTTTTTATTGATAAAACATCCATGTGAACATCCATCTGATCCTTCAAAACCTCCAAAACCATCTTTTCTTCGTCATTGAAGTTTTCAAAAAGAATTTTTTGCTTGGGTATCGATTTTTTTAAATTCCAATTCATAAAAGTCAAAAAATCATTTCCATTCGTTATTAATTGGGCTTTATTGGTTTTAAGCAGTTGATTACACCCTTCAGAGTAAGGTCGATTCACATCACCTGGGAATGCAAAAACATCCCGATTATAATCATTGGCTAGCTCTGCAGTAATCATTGAACCTCCTTTTGATTTGCTTTCAATTACAATTGTAGCATCAGCTAGACCAGCTACAATTCTATTGCGCATCGGAAAATTCTCGCGATCCGGGTTAGTTCCTATGCCAAACTCTGTAAGTAAACCGCCGGAATCAAGCATTTTGATCGCCGTATTTTTATGGCGCGAAGGATAGATTCTATCCAGTCCATGTCCTAAAACTGCCAATGTTGGGATGTTATGCTCGATACATAATCGATGAGCAGAAATGTCAACTCCATATGCCAATCCACTTACGACCAAAATATTATTATCAGTAAAAGATTGTATAAGTTCATGTAAAAGTCCCAAGCCATATTCGGTTTGATTCCTCGTTCCAACGATTGCTACAATTTTTTCATCATTTAAATTCATGTTGCCTTTTGAAAACAAAATCATTGGTAAATCAGCACATTGCTTGAGCCTCCGTGGATAATCGGAATCTAAAAAAAAATGTGTTTTAACATCATGTTTCTCATTGAAATTAAATTGCTTTTCGGCATTTTCTAACGCAAACTTTCGATTCAGATTTTGGATTATTAATTTTGAAATGCCTGTCCTCAAGTATATTTCTTTTGAACTCAAAGAAAACATTTCATCCAATGACCCGATTTTTGAAAGCAATTGAGTACCGCGATATGGACCTATTCCGTGAAGATTTGCAAAAGCGATTTTATAAATTTCGTGAGTCATTTTCATTTTTTTTGTTAGTTTCGTTTTCTTAAGTTAAGGAATTTTATCGTTTGTTTTTTCATGCTAAGACTATTTTTTATCTCATTTTATTTAATTCCATTTTTCTTTTTTTCACAGATTAAGGGAGTCTTATTAGATCAAAAAAGCCAAGAACCACTCGCCGGAGCGAAAATTATTCTTTCTTCCGGACAAAAAACTCAAACTACGATAAATGGTCAATTTGAAATTAAACCAACTTCCTACCCAGTTCTAGTCTTTTTCTCATTTACAGGATACACGACTGATTCATTAAGAATTACACGAGATACAACTTTCACAAAATTTCTTTTTGAAGAATCCATTCAAATCAAAACGGTCGTAGTAACGGCTGGCAGACGATCGCAGGAAATAGAGGAAGTTCCTATTTCAATGGAAATCATTAAGCCCGAATTAATTAATAACAAGGGTCTTTCTAACTTGGAACAAGCCGTAGATCAAACGCCTGGCGTTTATGCGATGGACGGACAAGTTAGTATTCGTGGCGGAGGCGGTTATGCATATGGTGCTGGTAGTAGAGTGATGTTACTTTGGAATGGCATCCCGATGCTTTCTCCTGATATCGGCGATGCAAAATGGAATGCAATTCCGATGGAACAAGCTTCCCAAATTGAAGTTCTAAAAGGCGCATCATCTGTACTTTATGGTAGTGGCGCTCTCAATGGAATCATTTCATTAACCGAAAAGGAACCAACACCCCAAGGAAAAATCAGCGCTAAAGTTCAATCAGGAATTTACGACAATCCTCGAAGAAGTACGCTGAGGTGGTGGGATAAAAACCCTACTTTTCACTTGGTTGATCTGTATGCAGCAAAAGCCTACAAGCATGTTGGAGCCTCTATTGGTGCTAATATTTATCTCGATTCTGGATATCGACAAGGTGAAAGTGAAAAAAGATTTCGGATAAATGGATCCCTTTATTACCGACCGGAAAAATTAACCAAACTCAGAACTGGTTTGAGCTATAATTTCCAATACCAGGACGTTAATATGTTTATCCTTTGGAAAAACGATTCAAATTGTTATCAACCAATGGACGGCACACTGAATCGTCAAAAAGCAATACGATTTAATGTAGATCCATACCTGAAATACATAGACAAGAAGAACAACAAACATTTTTTAAGAACAAGGTATTATTTGGTCACGACAGGAAATGGTCAGAATTATAAGGATGCCTCATTTGCACAACTTTATTATGCTGATTATCAGTTTCAGAAAAAACTTTATGCTGGCGTTAACCTTACCGCAGGTGCATCTTCGAGCATAGGTTCCGTTAAAAGTTGGGTATTCCAAAATCACACATCTCAAAATTACGCGGCATATGGTCAACTAGAATCCAAATTCAAGAACTTAGACATTACCGCAGGAATGAGGCTAGAATATTATCAACTCGACACAATGCAAATGGACTCTAGGTATGAATACCTTGATTCACTTTTTATTCCAGTTTATCCCGTTTTTCGCATGGGCGCCCATTACGCGTTGAATAAAATGTCTCACCTCCGAATGTCACTCGGACAAGGAGTGCGTTTCCCCTCAATTGCAGAACGCTATGTTTCGACTTCTGTTGGTGGACTCGTAATTTTCAAAAACCCAAACCTAAAACCTGAAAAAGGTTGGTCAGGTGAAATTGGGTATAAACAAATAGTAGGGATTGGAAAAAATTGGAAAGGCTATTTGGATCTTGCAGCATTTATCAATGAATATAGTAATATGACTGAATTTACTTTCGGGGTATACAATCCGTTAACTGGCAACAAATTGAATTGGCTTGGAGTTGGATCCACCACACCAGAAGATTCATTGATCTGGAATAATTTAGTGGCGCAAGGAGTTACCATAAATCAATGTGTAGGATTTAGAGCAACAAATGCCGAACGAGCAAGAATTTCTGGAATTGAATTTTCATTTAATAGTCAAGGTAAAATAGGACCAATTGATGTTACCTCTTTAATAGGATATACCTACATGAATCCCATTAGTTTAAACACTGATCCCAAATACAAAGAAACATTTTCGGATACAAATACCAATATTCTAAAGTATCGATTCCGTCACATGGCAAAAGCAGATGTTCAACTTGGATACAAGAACTTTGAATTAGGCTTTTCTAATCGATATAATAGTTGGATGATGAACATCGATAAAGTTTTTGAAGAATCAATCGGAACTCAACAAATTTTACCAGGATTAAAAGAATACCGGGAGAAAAATAAAAAAGGAGCATTTATAATTGATCTCAGAGTGGCCTACTCATTTTTGAAACATTATCGTTTCAACTTCATTGTGAACAATTTACTAAATGTTGAATACGCATCAAGACCAGGAGACATTCAACCACCAAGGAGCTTTGTGGTTCAATTTCAATGCAACTTTTAATTCAAAAAACGGAATTGAAATCTTGAAATTCAAAAAATTCTACTAATATTGAAGAATAAACCAATGCTTATGTCGAAAAGGATATTTTTTACATCTTTTTTCCTGCTTCCCTTATTTTTAAATGCACAGATAACGGGCACAGTTGAAGATAAAGTAACAAACGCGCCACTGATTGGTGCAAAATTAATTGCTTCTGACGGAAACAAAACATTATCTGATTTCGAAGGAAAGTTTCAACTAGATTGTAAAAAATTTCCTGTAACTATAATCGTTAGCCTCCTTCAGTATGTTTCGGACACAATAAAAGTTGATCAGGCTGGTCCTATAACGATTAAATTAAAGGAGCCTGAAAAAGATAAGGATCTTGATATGGTGGTTGTTTCGGCTGGTCGAAGAAAACAGGCAATCGAAGAAGTTCCTGTTTCAATGGAAATTATTAAGCCACAATTAATAGATAACAAAGGAATTACCGATTTAGAGCAAGCCGTTGACCAAACTCCTGGTGTTTTTACAATGGATGGTCAAGTGAGCATCCGCGGTGGTTCAGGGTTTGCTTATGGTGCTGGTAGTCGCGTTTTGTTGCTTTGGAATGGAATGCCGCTACTTTCTGGTTACGCTGGAGATACACAATGGAATGCCATTCCTATGGAACAAGCTTCACAAATCGAAGTTATGAAAGGTGCATCCTCAGTTTTATATGGAAGCGGTGCCTTAAATGGTGTTATTGCATTGGCCGAAAAAGAACCTGGCTTAAAACCAGAAACAAAAGTTAAAGTAATGGGTGGATTTTATGGAAATCCGCCTAGAGAATCGCTCAAGTGGTGGTCGAAAACGCCATTTTTTCAGCAGATAGAGGCTTACCGTGGCCAAATGTTTAAAAAAACTGGTTATACTATCTCAACAACCCTTTTCCACAATGATGGGTATAGACAAGGGGAAACTGAATACCGCGGTCGTGTAAGCGGAACGATTTATCTTTTGCCTCAAAAAATTAATCGACTCAAAGCAGGAATAGGTTACAATTTCCAAATGCAAAAAACAGGAAACTTCTTAATCTGGCAAAGTGATACTTTAGGCTACGTTCCAAGTGGTGGAGCCGATACAAGTAAAGCAGAATCAACATTAACATATAATTTAGGACAACGCTTATTTATTGATCCTTACATCAAATACATTGACAAAAAGAATAATAAGCATAGCTTGAAGACAAGAATGTATTATGCTTACAACGGGAATATTAATAATCCAAGTCAAAGCAATGGTGCTGTGATTTATTATACAGATTATCAATTTCAAAAAAACTTTGGGACAGCGGTTACATTGACATCGGGTATTTCAAATATATACAACGTCGTTACCTCAAATCTTTTCGGCAATCACACATCTAATAATGCCGCAATCTACTCTCAATATGAACATCACATTGGGAAGTTTGATATCAGTGCAGGAATACGATTGGAACATTTTCAAATGGATGGGAGAACTGGAGACTCTGATTTTATGTTGAACAAGAAAGATTCTGTTGCGCTTCCGTTTTATCCAGTACTGCGAACTGGTTTTCACTATGAAATTGCAAAATACACGCATTTACGAGCGTCTATCGGACAAGGGATTCGATACCCATCCGTTGCTGAACGTTACACCCAAACCTCTGTTGGTGCCTTAAACATTTTTCCAAATGCTACTTTAAGGCCAGAAATTGGCTGGGCAGCTGAGCTAGGAATCAAACAAGGAGTTAAAATTGGAGACTGGAAAGGGATGTTTGATGTTGCAGGATTTATTAATAACTATTCAAATATGATTGAGTTTGCTTTTGGAATTTACAACCCAAGCAACATCGCTTTGTCTGGAGACCCGAACAGTCCAGGTTACATAAACAAATGGGTTGGATTCAAGGCGGTAAATGCTGAAGCGGCTCGAATTACAGGGATTGATTTATCATTTAATAGTATGGGGAAAATTGGTGACTTCGAAATAATTTCTTTAATCGGTTACACCTATATGAATCCTATAAGTTTAAATAATGACTCTTTGTACCAGGCAACATATTCGTTGCAAGGAACCAATTTATTGAAGTATCGATTTAATCACCTTGTAAAAGCAGATATTGAGGTCAATTGGAATAATTTCAGCTTTGGTATCTCGAATCGCTATAGTAGTTTTATGAAAAACATAGATAAAGTGTTTGAAGAACCAATTGCAGGAAGCACCTATATTCTTCCTGGTTTGAAGCAATACCGTCAAAAATATAACAAAGGAAATTTGGTGTTCGATGTTCGTATTGGATATAAAATCAATGAAAATTTCCGAGTTGGACTTATTGCAAATAATGTTTTTAATGCTGAATATTCAAGTAGACCTGGAGACATACAGCCTCCAAGAAACTTTATGGCGCAATTACAAATGAAATTCTAATGCGTGTTTTAGGAATCATTCCTGCCCGATTTGGTTCTTCTCGATTTCCGGGAAAACCGTTGATTGACTTGAAAGGAAAATCTATGATTCAGCGTGTTTATGAAGGTGCGAAAAAATCAAAATTGATTTCAGAATTAATTGTAGCGACAGATGATACGAGAATTCTCGAAGAAGTCTATCGGTTCGGTGGAAAAGCTGAAATGACGGAAAAAAGTCATCCATCTGGCACCGATCGCTGTGCGGAAGTGCTAAGCAGAAATTGTGATTTTGATCTTGTCATAAACATACAGGGTGATGAACCATTAGTTGATGCTCGTCAATTAGACACATTAATTGAGATCTTTGCTGATTCATCTGTTGAAATTGCAACCTTAGCAAGCGAGAATATCACTGAATCTGATCTTCATAATCCCAATCGCATCAAACTTGTGGTTGATCATTCAAATAATGCGCTATACTTTAGCCGAAGTGCAATTCCTAATTCCCAAAATTATTCTGGAGAAGATGAATTTCCGTTTCTTCGCCATATAGGGCTTTACGCATACCGAAGTAACATCCTAAATGAATTGACAATTTTAAATCCAACTTTATTGGAAAAGATTGAATCACTTGAGCAGTTGCGATGGCTTTACAATGGTTATAAAATTCGAATCGTAAAAACCGACATCGAGACTCCAAATATTGACGTGCCTGAGGATGTTGAAAAGGTCTTGGCCTGTTTGTAAATTGCTTGGTCATTTTCCGAAACTTTTGTAACTTTGAATCAATGATTGCGATTGAAGACTTATTAGTAGACCTTTTGATTCATCACCCGTGTGTGATAATTCCCAAATTTGGTGGATTTGTTGCCAAGCAAACATCAGCAAAAATTGATCTTGAACGGAATACTGTTTTACCACCTTCGAAGCATTTACTATTCAACAAGCATTTAATTGCAAATGATGGATTGTTAGTCAATGAACTAGCGAATAAAAATAAATTAACTTTTACTGAATCAGAAAATCAAGTTTCCTTATTTGTTCAAACTATAAATTCGAGTTTGAAAAACGCAAAACAATTTCAAATTCCGAAGATAGGAACGTTTCACACAGATCAAGAAGGCAATATTAGTTTTGAACAAGACCGTTATTTCAATTTATTGCTAAATGCATATGGTTTAACCTCAGTTCATTTTATTGCAACCAAAGTTGAGGAACCGGTAAGAGAACAAGTAATTGAAACACCAATTATTCCGATTGAGAAAGGAAAAAGAAATTTGTGGAAATACGCTGCCGCGGCTTGTATTTTGCCCTTAGCCTTTTATTCAATTTGGATTCCTACTAAAACCGATGTAATCGAATCAGGATTGATTTCTTTTAAAGATTTTAATCCTTTCTACAAACAGGAAGTTGGCACTTATAAAAAACATCCCCTCAAATTAATAAGCCTGAATAAGAGCACATCTGAAAAATCTTTTGAAGATAGAATTACGCATAGTTCAACTTCTGATATTGCAAATTTCGAATTAGAACCTGAACATGTTTTTGCTGTAAGAATAGAAAAACCAGTAGTTCAGAATACTGAAATTAACGAAGAGGTTCACACAACCAATTCCAATTTTTCATTGGCAATTTCCAATTCTAAGTTTCAATATGTTTTGGGATGTTTCGCGAACCCTGAAAATGCAAAGAGATTGTCTGAAAAATTACAAAATGCAGGTTTTGAAGTTAACCAATCAACTGCAGGATCGCTTATTCGAATAAGTATTGGTGCAACTAACAATATGGACTCGTTGCAGCAAGTAATTGATAAGGCAAATGGTTTAGGCTATCAAGGCTGGATTCTAAAAAATTAAATCATGAATTTAAAATTTAAAATTTTATTGCACCTGATTTTATTCAGTGCAGTAGTTTCTAATGCTCAAACAACAAACGTTGAGGGTAGTAAATATCAATTTACAAAGATTTACAACTTTGACCCTTCTCCCGTTTTAAGCCAAGGTAGAACGTCAACTTGTTGGAGTTTCTCTTGTCTAAGTTTTCTTGAATCAGAGTTAATGCGAATGGGAAAACCATCTATCAATTTATCAGAAATGTACATTGTTCGAAAAGCATACGAACTCAAAGCAGAAAAGTACATTCGAATGGATGGAAAGATAAATTTCGGACAAGGTGGTGCTTTTCACGATATTCCATTAGTAATTAAAAATTTTGGTATTGTTCCATACGATATATACACTGGAAATTACAACAATGATAAAGGTCACAACCACGATGCAATGTTTACGGAATATGAAACATATATGTCGGCTTTGCTCTCAAAAATTTCGAATCCAAATGGAATAGATCTCAGTTGGAAAAATGAATTCAAGGGGTTGTTAGATAAAAATTTAGGTAAGGATATTCAAGAATTTGAATGGCAAGGCAAAAAATATACACCAAAAAGCTATGCCTCTTATTTGGGATTGAACATGGATAATTATGTTTCTATTACGTCTTTTACAAATCATCCGATTTATTCAAAATGTCAGTTAGAAATCCCGGATAACTGGGCCTGGGGAGAAAGCTACAATGTTCCACTTGATGATTTATTTAACGTAACTGAACAAGCGCTAAAAAATGGTTATACCGTTGCTTGGGGAGCCGATGTATCTGAAAAAGGGTTTAGCTTTAAAAATGGGATTGCGATTGTTCCCGAAAATTCAGGACAAATTGAAGTTAAAGGTAAAGACAATAAAGGCTTTAATGATGCAGGAGCTGATCGCAGTGGTAATCAATTTACAAGTCCTGGAAAAGAACTAGTAATTACGGCTGAAAATCGTCAATTGGCTTATGATAACAAAACCACTACTGATGATCATGGTATGCATATCGTCGGATTATTCAAGGATCAGAACGGAACAAAATACTTTTTAGTCAAGAATTCATGGGGATCAGGCAACTATCCAAAAGGGTTTCTCTATGTGTCTGAAAACTATTTTCGATTCAAAACCATAAATGTTTATTTACACAAAGATGCCATTTCCACAGATTTAAAATCGAAACTTAATTTAAATTAAATGATTATGAAAGCAAATTATTTTATTCTAATTATTCTGGCTGTTTTCATTTCTTCTTGTAAAAAGAAATGGGATAATGATCAATCTGCTTTGGTGAATTTTCAAATCGAAAATGCCTTTGATGAAATGACAAACATTTCAGATCAGGCTGTCACTGGAACAATGGTTTATTATAAAAGCGGCAAAGTCATCCAAAATGAATCCTTGGATCCGAATTCCGTGGAAAAAACCCCTTGCAATGTAGTGATTACGCATGATACAACCGCAAATCCTAAAGTTCTTACTGTTGATTACGGAACTACAAACTGTGATTGTAACGATGGAAAAACAAGAAGAGGAAAAATTATAACTAAATACAGTGGTTTTTATTTATCTCCTGGAACAGTTATTACCCATACAACTGATAATTATTATGTAAATGATATTAAAATTGACGGGACGAAAACTGTCACAAATATGGGGGTGAATTCATCCAACCAACCCTATTTCAATGTACAAATCGATGGGGTTGTAACATTAACATCTGGCACTGTTGTTAACTACACCTCAACGCGGGTTCGAACTTGGTTTTCTGGGTTTAATACACTATTGAATCGAATGGACGATGAATATGATATTACAGGTGATGCAACTGCAACTTACTCAACTGGAGGAGGTTATACTGCAAATACTTCAAGTCCTATTCGAATTAAAGTTGGTTGTGGATTCCCAACACAAGGAATTCTGAATATGACCCCAGTCGCTAAACCAACACGCGTGATTGATTATGGTTCTGGAAACTGCGATATGCAATTTACAGTTACTGTGAATGGCAATACGTATACGTTTAATTAAAATTTTTAAAATTGAAACGCTTAAAAATACCCGTTTTTCAATGGGTATTTTTTTGTGATTCCAAAATCATAAGGTTTTTTAACTTTAGCACGAAATGAAGAAAGTCATCGGTATAAACGGATTTGGACGAATTGGTCGTTATTTCACACGTTTAATTTTAAACGATGATGATATCCAACTAGCATTGATTAATGATCCTGCAGATACATTTACCTTAATGCATCTTTTGAAATATGATAGCGTTCACGGACCATTGAATCTAAACTTTCAAATCGATGGCGACTTAGTTCAATTCGAAAACGGGAAAAAGATATTTTTTTCTCATGAAAATAACCCAAAATCAATCGATTGGGCGAAACATAAAGTTGAAATTGTCATCGAATCAAGTGGTTTTTTTCTAACAACAAAATTAGCGGAAGGTCACCTAAGTGCTGGCGCAAAAAAAGTAATTATTTCTGCTCCTCCAAAGGATGAAGAAATTCCAATTATTGTAATGGGAGTAACAGACAATTCCCTTTTAAAATATAATTTGATTTCAAATGCATCATGCACAACAAACAATTTAGCACCAATGATTAAGGTGTTAAAAGAACTAATGCCCATAGATTCTTGTCAGTTTTCGACCATTCATAGTTATACTTCTGATCAACGCTTGCACGATACACCGCATCGTGACTTACGTCGAGCCAGAGCTGCAGCTAACTCAATTGTGCCAACAACTACTGGAGCAACCAAAGCAATAACTCGAATATTCACTGAATTAGAAGGGAAAATTACTGGTGGAAGTATTCGCGTTCCGGTAATAAATGGATCTCTTACGGAGCTCACTTTGTACACTACAAAACCCGTTTCAGCAGAAGTAGTTAACTCCGCATTCAAAACTGCTTCCGAAACCTATTTGAAAAACATTTTGGGTTATACTGAAGATCCTATTGTCTCAGTTGACATCATCAATTCACCACTCAGTTGTCTTTTCGATGCTCAATTAACAACTGTTCTCGGCAACTTAGTTAAAGTAGTAGGATGGTACGATAATGAGGCTGGATATTCAAATCGACTTAGAGATTTGGTAAAATCCTTAGATTAAGGTCAATTCAAAATTGCAGCGATTCCTGGAAGTTCTTTTCCTTCGAAATATTCTAGTAAAGCGCCACCACCTGTGCTAACATAACTCACTTGATCAGCAAAGCCAAACTTTTGAACAGCCGCTGCGCTATCTCCACCACCGATTAGGCTATACGCTCCATTCTTCGTAGCTTCTGCAACAGCTTCTGCAACAGCTTTGGTTCCGTTCGCAAATTGACTCATTTCAAAAACGCCCATTGGGCCATTCCATAAAATCGTTTTACTTTTCAAAAGAACTTCTCTAAAAGAAGTGATCGACTTTTCTCCTATATCTAACCCCATCCAACCTGAAGGAATAGCATCACTTGAACAACCCTGTGCATTCGCATTTTCTGCAAACTGATCTGCTATGATCGAATCAATTGGTAAATGAATTTGAACTCCTTTTTCTTTCGCTTTCCCCAAAATTTCCTTGCATGTTTCTAATCGGTCTTCCTCACACAGCGAATTACCAATTTCACCGCCTGTTGCTTTAAAAAATGTGTATGCCATTCCTCCGCCAATAATGATGTGGTCCGCAACATTTAGTAGATTCTCAACGATTAAGGTTTTGTCTGAAACTTTGGCCCCACCAACGATTGCCGTAAATGGTCTTTCGGTATGTTCCATGACTTTTTTAGCACTTTCAATTTCTGCCTGCATTAAAAACCCAACCATTTTATCATTAGGGAAAAAACTGGCTATTTGCGTTGTGCTAGCATGCGCACGATGAGCTGTTCCAAAAGCATCATTCACATAACAATCTCCCAACTTTGCAAGTTTTGCTGCGAAATCCAAATCTCCTTTTGTTTCCTCCTTATAAAATCGAACATTTTCCAAAAGAAGAACCTCTCCTTTACCGAGATTTTTTGATTTTTCAACTGCCTCTGAACCAATACAATCATTTGCAAATAAAACCGTTCGATTCAAATTTTTCTCTAAACCTTTTACAATATGATGCAACGAAAATTTATCTTCTGGTCCCTCTTTCGGGCGACCCAAATGCGACATAATGATTAAACTTCCACCTTGATTTAAAATGTGATTCAGTGTAGGTAATGCTGCCCGAATTCGCTTATCATCCGTTATCTCAAATGTTTCCTTATTGAGTGGAACATTAAAATCCACCCGAATTAGAACTTTTTTACCATCAAAAGAATAAGTTTTAAATTCAGTCATAACACATTTTTTTGCAAAACTAATGAATACTTCATTGTTTTTTTAATTCTTTGAAACGAAAGGATGTTTTTGTCAAATAAAATCTGCAGATTTGTGCTAAATAACTTTTTATGAGAAAATATTTTGTTTGCATAACATTAATAACGCTTGCTGTTGGTTGTAAATCGAGTAAATCAGATGTTTCTGAGTTTGATTCTACCATCGAAATTACTGATGATTCTTCCTATGTGGAAAATTACGACGGATCGCTGTATCAAGATGGTGAATTCTCAGTAGAAGATTATATGATGGAGGATGAAACACCAACTCGTGGTATTTACAATCCGTCCCGAACACTATTAACAGATTTAGTTCACACCAAACTAGAGGTAAGCTTTAATTGGGAAAAATCTCAACTCAATGGTAAAGCGTCGATTACTGCAAAACACCATTTCCATCCATCTGACAGCTTAATCTTGGATGCAAAAGGAATGGATATTAAAAAAGTTGAATTAGCTGGTAAGAAATTGGATTTCAGCTATGAAGACTCTCTCCAACTGCGCATTAAACTAGATAAAAAATATACCCGTGATGAAAAATTCACAGTCGTTATCGATTATACTTCAAAACCAGAAGAACGTCAAACTTCTGGAAGTGAAGCCATCACTTCAGATAAAGGTTTATACTTCATTAATCCAAAAAAGGAAGCAAATGGTAACATGCCTCAAATTTGGACACAAGGTGAAACCGAGGCAAGCTCTGTGTGGTTTCCTACCATCGATTCGCCAAATTCTAAATCAACGCAGGAAATGTATATTACTGTTGAGGATAAATATTTGACTCTTTCGAATGGTAAAATGATTTCCTCGAAAAAAAATACAGACGGAACTCGTACAGATTATTGGAAACAAGATTTACCGCATGCGCCTTACCTTTTTATGTTGGCTGTTGGGGAGTTTAAAGTTGTGAAAGACTTCTACACACGTCCTGATGGATCGAAGATGGAAGTAAATTATTATGTTGAGCCGGAGCATGAAGCCAATGCTAAAGCTATTTTCGGTGAAACTCCAAATATGATTAAATTCTTTTCTCAAAAATTAGGAGTTGAATACCCGTGGGATAAATACAGCCAAATTGTTGTTAGAGATTATGTATCAGGTGCTATGGAGAACACAGGTGCTGTTATTTTTGGTGATTATGTCTATAAAAATCAGCGCCAACTTCTAGACGGTAACGATCAATCAACCATTGCGCATGAATTGTTTCATCATTGGTTCGGTGATCTTGTTACATGTGAATCTTGGGCCAATTTACCTTTGAATGAATCGTTTGCGAATTATTCTCAATATTTATGGGATGAATTTCGTTTTGGTCAAGATGAGGCAGATTATCAGGCTGAACAAGAATCAAACGGTTACTTTGAATCAGCTTCATACAAAGGCTACCACGATTTAATTTGGTATGGTCATCCAGATAGAGAGGAAATGTTTGACGGTCACTCCTATAACAAAGGTGGACGTATTTTACATATGTTGAGGAATTATCTTGGAGACGAAGCTTTCTTCAAAGGACTCAACAATTACTTGGTTACCAATAAATTCAAAACTGCTGAAGTGCATAATTTGCGAATGGCTTTTGAAGAAGTAACAGGTGAGGATTTAAATTGGTTTTTTAATCAATGGTTTTTAGGAAAAGGTCACCCTATTATTTTCACAACGCAATCAATTGATAAAGAAAATAATACTGTAACTATAAGTATTTCACAACGTCAGCAGACAGATGATTTCCCTGTTTATAAAATTCCGGTGGATGTAGCAATTTGGGATAACAACGGAAAGCGCATTGAAAAAATAACAATTGATTCGGTTAATCAGTCCTTTACATTTTCATATAGTGGTGAATTAAAAAATGTGCTTTTTGATGCAAACCAAGTTTTACTTGGAAAGTACTATGAGGAAAAGCCCGTTTCACAATTTGTTCATCAGTACTACAATTCAAATCGTTATCGCTCAAAACTAACTGCTTTGAAAAGAGCCTATAAATCGAAAAGCGATGCAACAGAAAAATTGGTTTTTGACGCACTAAATGATCCTTTTTGGGACATCCGATTGAATGCAATATCACTTTTCGGAATTGTTAAGAATAAATTGAGCGAGCAAGGTTTAACTCGTATCAAAGACATTTTGATCAATGATGCAAAACCACAAGTTCGGGTTGAGGCAATTAATTATTTAAAAACCTTACCAGAATCAGAGGCGACTGAGTTATTTAAAAAAGTAATTGAAAAGGATCAATCCTATTTAGTGATTTCATCCGCACTTCAGGTTTTAATGGAAATTAATCCGGATGAAGCAATGAAAGTCGCTAGAAACCTTGAAAAAGAAAACAATTTAAGCTTAAACGTGGCATTAGCCGAAGTATATGGTCAAAAAGGAGAAGCGCAGGAAAATGCGTTCTTTGAAAAACACATCAAAGAGGGAAAATTGAAGGGGTATGATGAGCTTCGCATGGTCATTGCATACGCAGTTTATATTATGCGAATGGATATTGATTTAATTGAGAAATCACATAGTATTTACAGCTATGTTAATGAAAAAGGTGGCTCTACTGTTAAGATGTATTTGTCGAGAATTATTGATTACAACATGAATTCATACAGAGAAAAAGTAAATGAACTCGATATGGAAATCGCTCAATTAGAGGAAGCTAAAGCCTTCGGACAAGCGGACGACAAGAAACGCATAAAACAGCGTTATGAAGATCTTATTAATAACCTTTCTACTTTAGTAAATACTGAGGAGTTGGGTTTTTAACCATCTGAATTATACTTTTTGCATGAAGCCCGAGGACAATTCTTCGGGCTTTTTTATTACTTTTGGTTATATGAAATTCATTTTCAGCACCCTATTTTTTTTATGCATTTTTGGGTTAAATGCACAAAGCACTAAACTCAAAAAAAAATGGTTAAAAACATATGTGGGATCGATTCCATCGCATGAGATAAATATCAATAATAATCTTTATCAAATCGATGAAACAAAAATTGAAATCCAATTAACTAAAGATTCTTTGTACATAATTGTAGGTTCGGGAAAATGGATTGGAACATACTCAGTCATAAAAACCGAGAAGAAAAAATATGAAATTCAAGGGAAAATGGAAGGATCTGGAGTTGCGGAAATTTTATATTTTGATGCAAAAGAAAAAAAAATTACCCGAAAAGGTCTTTTTCCTCAGCCGAATGCAATTCTATTACCTTTGAAAAAATAATCACAATTCAAAAACCAACGAGCGTTTTCCACACCGAGCTCGATAAAGAAATCCTAACGAAACGTTTAATTCAAAATTTAGTTGTACGTCCAACCCACGTACTGGTTGGAAAAGACTTGGATCGTTATAATTTTGAAATGGGTATTGTTCACCTGTTGCATTTGTAGCTCTTAGATCTTTAAAGTCATAAAGGAATCGTAATCCGGTAACAAGAGTCACGCGCTCGGTTCCTAAGATAAAACCACTAATTCCAAATACACCGCGAATACTTTTGTCAGAAATATAAATATTTAGCTCATTCTGTGGATTAACAGGATCCACTAATTTCTGATTCGAAATAAAATTCATAACCGATCCTAATTCAATAAATGTTGCGTCAATAGTTCTTCTGTAAAATAGCCCTGTTTGCAAACCACTAAATGAAATATTCTGCGTGTAAACCGTATTTGGGTCTTTATTCGGAACAAGTGCCTGATCTATTTCATAGCTACGATTCATATACCCTAATTCCAAAACAGCGGAATGTTGTTCAGTTGGGTTGATTCCTATTTTCAGCGCAAAAGTATTATTCAATGCAGGTGCTACATTAAATCGGGTATCGTTAAATAGGTTACTATTGGTTAAAAAACCCGTTCCTATTGCTCCGTTTAAACCGATATCGAACCATACTTGAGTGTAAACCACATTAGGTAAAAAGATAACTAAAAACCCACACAGAAAATTTAATTTTGAATTTAGCACTATGTTCATTTATTTATTTTTCGAATAAAAATAGTAATTTAAAGCAACTTTAATAATTAATATTTTAAAGTTCAAGTGAATTAATTTATAAAAAATTATAAGTTTCAATGATGAAAAAAGTGCTAGTCTATTTACTAATTTTGATTTCCCCTTTTCTATTCGTTGTTTTTATCAATGAATTAACAAGGCCAGAAAAACCATTTATTATTGAGTTAAAATTGGATGGAAAACCAAAAGTAGAAGCCTATAATAGCAACATGCGCGAACCAAATCGCTGCACTTGGAATTGCCACAATAATGGCTGTTCATACTACAACAAGTTTGGGAAATTAGTTTGGAATCACCCCGAAAAAAAAAGTAAAATCAACAAGGGATTCATTTCTAAACTCTACTTTTCAATTATTTCTTTTAATAAAGCTCCAACGGAAAATGGAGTTAAAGGTGTGTCTTATCAATTGATGAATTTGATTTTTCTAGTTGTCCTTTGGCCGTTAATTATGTTTGTTCTTCTTATATTAAATATAAACCAGATTATTAGAAAATATGATTAATTCAATCTACATTTACCTAACCGACTTTACAATTACCATGTCAAATCTACTAGGTATTACTTATGAAGATTTCAATGCGTTAATCTTTTGTATAATATGGCCTTTATTAACACTTTTTCTCCTTTTAAGATTAATTTATATTCGAATGTTTAGCAAAACAGGCAATTAAATTGAATTAGAACATTTAAAATTTCCTTATGCTAAAATTATATGATTCATTGTCAAAAAAACAACAAGAAGATTTTTCCGAAATATATTACTATTCATTTCCTAGCTATGAAAGGAGACCTTTTGAAATTCTTATTGAAAATTCTATAACAGGTAATTACCAACTATATGCCCTTATAATTAATAATCACGTTGAGGCAATTGCTTGTGTTTTTACACCGAAAAACAACCGTTTATGTTTATTAGACTATTTTGCCGTTAAAGAAAATAACAGAGGAAAAGGAATAGGTAGCGCATTATTTCAAGAATTAATTAATCGAATGAAATCACTTGAACAGATTTTAATTTTAGAGGTTGAAGACCCAACTTTCGGAGAAAATAATGAGGAAAAAATCAAACGAATACATTTTTATGAGAGGAATGGCGCAATTTTAATTCAGAACTACAACTATTTATTACCTGACTTAGACGGAAATGGCCAGACTACGCCGATGAAGTTAATGTTTGCTCCAAATTCCGAAAATACGATTCAATGGAGTGAAAACCTTCCATCTTTTATAAATTTAGTTTTTAGAGATTTATATCTTTGTAATGAGGATAATGAAATTTTATCCTTGAACATTAAGAATTTATCTGTTTTTTTAATTATTTAATCGCTTTATAAAATGTTGGATATTTTAAACTTTATTGTAGGATCAACTTCCACGATACTTTCTGCTCTTGCTATTTATTTATACATTGTTCTTTGGAAAAAAGACAAAACAGATGGATCTTATGACGTTTTCGATTCGTTTTATAAAGATATTTTATTCAAAGGGATGGAACATCCAGAAATGAGAAATCCCGAATACACAAATGACTATAAAAATAAATTCACTGGAAATGAATTAGTTCGTTATGAAACATTTGCCTTTCTAACATTCAATTTTTGTGAAACATTATATGACAGAGGTAATGAAGCTTTACTATATACATGGCAAGACGTAATTTTTATTGAAGTGCATTTACATAACAATTGGTTAAATCAGCCTGAAAATCAACAAAAATACAAGAAAGAATTTCTAGATTTTTTAAATGATTTAACCAAAGATAAAACTTCTCGATACTAAAAAAAAATAGTTATTGAAGTTGTCACGTAAATCAAAAAAGGAGGCTTACTTTCCAAAAAAAAACGATAAAAGTTGAGTTTTGTAATTTAAGTTTTATTCTTTGACAATTGAAAATTGATTTTTGAGTGCGATATCAAATTATCATTCATCATCGATCAAAATTTTTGAATAATCAAATCATTTTTTCAAGTCCATAAGCCTTCCCTCACTATCACCATTATTTCAGGTGAGTCGTATGATTGAACTGGTCTAGTTCTTCTTGTATGGATTCTATTTCAGCCTCTATGCCTTCAGCTAATTCATCAATTGTACCTGCACTAAGAAAGGCATTATAGCGAACTGATACACTTTCATAACGATTTACAAGTAAACCGTTGGTTGTGTCTACTCGTTTTAGACGTTTAACCAAGTTTTTTAGTTCCGATAATCGGAATATTTTTTCCCTAACAGGTTCACAAGCAACATGTATTTTGGTCTTTAACTCAACGTATAAGTCCGTCTCCTCTCTAAGTTGACCCAGTATCTCCGCTGGATTAAACTCACGCTCATTTCCTTCAGGGATAGAGTTATTCGTCGTTAAACGATCCCAAAGTTTATTCAACTGATTTAACCTTTTGTTTTTTTCTTTTAATGCTTGTGCAATTGTCATATTAATTATATTTTTAAATTTCAGAAACCATAAACGTCTGAATTTTCTATTTGTAACATCTAAACGTGATATTTTTTTAAAATTTTTACAAAAAAGGCCATTGATGAGAAATATTTTTGTCTTATTATTGATTTCTATAGCAGTGTTTTCTTGTGACGAAAACTCTAGTAATCAAGACATTAAAAATGAACCTGTTCAAGTTGAAGAAGAGGGTGAAAATTTTATGCAGGGAATAAAAGATTTAGGTAGAAAAACAATTGAACAAGGTCAAAAACTTTCGAAAAAAGTCAAAGAAAAATGGAAAAAAGTAGAAATCAATGGGTTTTCTATTGAAGACGATATTAAAATGGGTAAACAACTTTATGACGAAATTCATGCTTCGTCAGAATACAAAGTCATTTCAGAAAAAAACAACGGAAAACTATATGAATACATCGAAAATATTAAGCAAACCATTTTATCAAACGGAAATTTTAAATACAAAGAGCAATTCGAATGGAAAATTACAATTTTAGAGGATGATAAAACAATAAATGCGTTCTGTGCGCCGGGAGGTTATATTTTTATCTACACAGGAATTATTCAATACCTAGATAATGAGGCCGAACTTGCAGGAGTTCTTGCGCACGAGATGGGACATGCAGAGCGAAGACACGGAACACGTCAATTGACCAAAGCTTTGGGAATTCAAATTCTTCTCGATTTTATCATGCGCGGGAAAAATAGTGACTATTTCAAGCAAGTAATTGGAGGTTTAATTAATCTTAGATACTCCCGTTCTTATGAACGTGAAGCAGACGAATGTTCAGTAGAGTATTTATGTAAAACGGATTATGAGTCTGACGGTGCGGCTGGTTTTTTTGAAAAAATAGTAGAAGAAAAAGGTAATCAATCAGCAGAACTCCTTAGTACACATCCAGATCCAGAAGAACGAATCTCCAATTTTAAATCATTGAAAAAGGAAATGAATTGTCAGGGAAAGAGCTCTTATGCTGAAAGATATCGGAAAATTAAAAAACTCGCAATTTAGTTGAAAAACGTTTTTAGAATTTGGCTTCGAATGCTATAAAATTGGTTGCTTTTATTTGATTTAAATCAAAGTGTCTAATTACTTATTATCGAAATTTATTTTTTTTCAAATACCACCTCAGCTTTCCATTTGGTCTCGAGGTTGTAACGTTTTCGGATGTAATTCATAGCAAAAAATGGCAACGAAATTCCATCTGCGATAACCGCGAAAGGCGCGCCATCCTCTAAACCTAAATCAATCAATAGGGCGAAACCAAGATATGCAAACAATCCTCCTATCGTATTACCAATAATTTTTGAGGCCTTGTTTGGCTTTTTTATTAGTGTGATGTTACTCAAAGCAATTGGCGTTTCTGGATAGATAAAATGCATTTGATTATTCATAAGAACAGAAACTTTAGGATCTTGTTTCGTTCTCAATAAAATTGTGTCTTTATTTAGAATCACCAATCTTCCACTATAGGTTAATGAATCTTTTGTCTTGATTATGATTACTTTACCTTCTTCTATTCTATTGTGGCGTATTTTCTCGGAATGAATTTTAACAAAATCAAGGTATGGTATTGAGTCTCTTCTATTTATTACATTTTTTGAATCTTTATTCGATGCATAAAAAATTGAATTGATTTTCTTTCTTTTAATCTTTTCAGTTTTAGTATCGCTGTTCAAACAACCTCGATAAGTAACCGTTTTGCGTTGCTTAGATATAACTTTTACTGAAATTACTTCTCCAGATTTTAGATAGATGCTATCACACAAAAGTTCCTGACAAATTGAAAATCTGTAAAAAAGAATCGAGCTGATGATTAGAAAATATTTCATGATTTTAAATTACGTTTTGATTATACTTTTTTACTAAGTGTAGAATGAATAAAAATACGAAACCCAAACATACACCACCACTATTCGCCAAAGCATCTAACCAAGATGGTTCTCTTCCAGGAACAAATCCCTGTATGTATTCCATGAGCAAACCATAAGCGATTAAAAATGGCACCCCAATCAAGTGCTTTCTAAAATTTGCGACAACGATTCCAAAGTTCAAACTCAAAACCGAATAAGCAATAAAATGATTTATTTTATCGTGTTCACCAAGCTCTACTCCTGACTTTGGAGGAAGTAAACTCAAAATGGTAATCCCAAGAAAAACGAATACCAAAGAAATTCGAAATAAAGTCTGTTTATTCCCTTTCATAACCAAATTTCTCTCCTTTTTCAATTGCGGGAATTCCTTCTTTCATCCAAATAGGCATTGGTTTTCCTTGGAGATAATAATCAAAGAATTGCCTCATTCGTATGCTCAAGTCAATTTTGTAAGGGAGTTTTGTCAAGTTATGATCGTCTTCGTTGTAATTTAATAACCAACAAGGTTTACCCAAACGTCGCATACCATTGTAGATTTCGATTCCTTGATACCACGGAACTGCGCCATCTTTATCGTTGTGCATAATTAATAATGGTGTCTTAACTTTTGGTAAATGAAATAAAGGCGAATTTTCGACATAAAGCTCAGGTGCCTCCCAAATCGTTTTACCAATGCGACTTTGTTGCGATTCATATTGAAATTGGCGATTCAAACCACTCCCCCATCGGATTCCACCATAAGCAGAGAACATATTTCCTACAGGTGCTCCAGCCATAGCAGCCGCGTAGCGCTTGGTCATCGTAATTAACTGTGCAGTTTGGTAACCTCCCCAACTTTGACCTTGTAAGCCCATTCGCGTTGAATCTATCGGATACTTTTTGATTAAATAATCGGTTGCGCTCATTATGGAATTATAAGCCGATTTAGCTGGCTGACCAGGAACATATCGAATATCCGGAATGAAAACCAAATATCCCGCTGAAGCATATTCCAAAGGATTAATTGTACTCGCAGAAGGCCTTGGAGCTTGGTGATTATGCAAATTATCCGAATTTAATTCGTAATAATAAAGTAACAAAGGATACTTTTTTTGGATGTCATAATCTTCTGGTTTGTATAACAAGCCTTCCAATACTGTTCCATCGTATGCCTTCCATTTAACCAATTCAACAGACGCCCAATTGTAGTTAGCCTGCTGCGGATTGGTATTTGAGATTACTTTTTCGTTTTTATACAGCGAATCTAACACACGTATTTCTGGATATTCGCTAACAGTCATTCTTCGTAAAATTATATTTGACTTGTCTTCCGAGCAACTAATTGAGCTGAGTTTGAAATTACCATCATAACGTTTGTATAACCCAAACATCCCCGTTTCATCGTAAAGCGTATAAATTCCATCTCCTTTCGTTTCGGTATTAAATCCCTTGAGGTAACAAGCTTTCAAATCAATATTTAAACTATCACTCGACCACTTCACCAAATCAAATTTTATCTTACGTTTCTCCCCTTTTTGTTCCGTTAAGGAAAGTAATTGTCTTCCTCTAATATCGTATGCCCAAATATCAAATTCTGATTTGAAAAGAAAATAATTTTCATCGCTTGTGTAACCATAAACAGCCTCCGAACCAGCTTCAGTTGGTTGACCGTTGACATCTTCATCCCAACGAATTCCAATCCAATTACAAGTAACACAAGCTGTTTTGTTCGAGTCAATATTTTTTAAGTAATGTTGCTTCGTTTCTGGATCAAAATAGGAATAATAGGTTCCACTTGGGGACAATTGGCCGCCATACTTAACTGCGCTTTCAATGAGTTTAATTTCTCCCGTTTTTAAGGAAATTCGATAAACATCTTCCAAAGCCGGTGACTTCCACTGCGCTTGAATAGCATACCGTTCATTGGATGTTGCCAACATAAAGTCACTTTGATTGCGGTGATCTGGTCGCCCAACTAAGGTATCGTTTGTCAATTGAATCGCTTTCTGTGTATCAAAATTGTAGACAAACAAATTGCTTTTCTTTTTGTCCTCTTTAAATTCCACAAGTTGCTGCGGTTGAATGCGTTTATCAAGGTAATGCCAAATGTCAACTTTCACTTTTTCGGATTCTAAAAGCGTATCTTTTTCTTCTTTCTTGACTCGGTCAGCAGCACCGAAGAATAAATACTTTCCGTTATCCGTGAAAATTGGCGTTTGAAATTCAGAAATACCTTGATTTTTATCGAAATTCGAATCGAGTGTATCTCCAAGAGTAACTTTTTGTTTTGTCTTGAAATCATAAACATTAAGCAAAAACTGTTTTGTCTTCGCAGTGTCTGTTGACGACAAAAAAGCAATTTTATCCAAGGATTTATTCCACTCTGGGAGTTTGTAGGAGGACTTTGTTGGCGCTTGAAGCAAAGCTGTCCAATCAACACATTTTTTGATCGTCAATGATACCGAATCACTTTTCAATTTGGTATGTTGCAAATAAGCAAGCTGACTACCATCTTTTGAAAAAGAAAATTCCGTGACATTTTTCACTTTTTGAGTTTTCTTCGGGTCTAAATTGAAATAAGTCAGCACATTGCCATCACTTTTTGGCTCTTCTTTTTTCTTCTTTTTGAAAAGATTGAATTTCTTTTTCTTCGGTTTGGTTAATTCATTTCCTTCTGTCAAATAAGCTAGATTACTACCTTTTTCACCAATTGAAAAAGATTTCAGTTTTGGGATTTTAATCAGGGAGTCTTTTTGCGTTAAATAGATGAAAAGCGAATCTTTCGGCCATTTTTTCTTGTCAACTTTATTCAATTCACAGCGGCGCAACGTATCATACCCCGGAGTAACTTTAAAAGCAATGAAAGACTCGTCAAACGCAATTTTCGCATCCTTCCCTCTAAAAATAGAATCTAGTTTTTGTGTTTTTGCGTTATAAATGAACAAATACCCATCTCCCTTCAGTGGAGTCTTTTCGTATGTAATGAAATTGCCTTTCGAGGAAAGTTGCTGTTTATCAGTTCTTTTCCACTCGTTATAAGCTGTATGATCGACGATTTTCTTCTGGGCGGTTAAGCCGAAAGAAAAAAGAAAACAAACAAATAGGATATTAAATTTCCATTTCATTTGGTAAATATACCAAACTAGAAACTTTTTTTAATTCATGCGACAAGGAAATTACCTTCCGTCACCATCAAGTAAGTTGCCCAATCCTCCAAGGATGCTTCCCTCCTCTTTGCGCTGAGTTGTCCCGTATGATAAAATGCGTGATGCCAATCGTGAAATGGGAAGTGATTGCAACCAAACTTCTCCGGGTCCACGAAGCGTTGCAAAAAATACTCCTTCACCACCAAATAATGTATTTTTAATTCCTCCGACAAACTGAATATCGTAATCAACCTCAGATGAATAGGCAACGATACAACCGGTATCAACTCTTAACACTTCTCCGGGATTTAACTTGCGACTCATCACATGTCCGCCGGCGTGACAAAAAGCCATTCCATCGCCTTCCAATTTTTGCATGATGAATCCTTCTCCTCCAAATAAACCTGTCCCCAGTTTACGTTGAAACTCGATTCCAACTGAAACACCTTTCGCGGCACAAAGAAATGAATCTTTCTGACAGATTATTTTACCATTATATTGCTTGAGATCGATTGGAATAATTTTTCCAGGATAAGGTGAAGCAAATGCCACTCGTGCTTTACCAAAACCGGTGTGCGTATAGGCAGTCATAAATAAACTTTCTCCTGTAAGCAGTCGTTTTCCAGCACTAAAAAGTTTACCCATGAAACCTTGTTGCTGTTGGGATCCATCGCCAAAAATCGTTTCCATTTGAATGCCATCGTCCATATACATAAACGAACCAGCCTCGGCAATCGCCGTTTCCTGTGGATCCAATTCAATTTCTACCAGTTGCATTTCTTCACCCTTGATGAAGTAATCGATTTCATGGTTGTTTCTCATCGCTTAAATTTTAACGCGTCAAATATAATGGAAAAGGATTCTCTCAATTTTATGAAAATCTAAATCTTCGTTAAAAATCTTTGTTCTGAGAATCCAAAATGATTGTTACTGGTCCTTCATTTACCAAAGAAACTTTCATATCAGCACCAAATTCACCAGTTTGTATTTTAGTTTTCATTTGATTTTGGGCTTGTTCAATAAAATACTGATACAACGGAATGGCTTGTTCTGGCGTCGCCGCACGTATATAACTCGGACGATTTCCTTTTTTCGTGGAAGCGTGAAGTGTAAATTGACTTATGATTAACAACTCTCCCGAAACATCTTGAATGGAAAGGTTCATTTTTCCTTCCTCATCATTGAAAATTCGGAGATTAACGAGTTTTTGAACCAAATAATCTGCATCCGATTGTGAATCAATTGTTTCAACGCCTACTAAAACCATTAGTCCCTTTGAAATCGAACCAACAATTCTATCTTCGATTTTAACGGAAGCTTCAGAAACACGTTGAACCACAATTCTCATAAAAATTCATTTCTACGGTAAGGATCGTTTTCATCCTCGAGCATAAGTTGCAAATAGGATTGAAAGCGTGATTCTGCAATTTCACCATTCTCAACCGCCTGTTTAACAGCGCAATGCGGTTCGTTCAAATGTTTGCAATTGTGAAAACGACATTCGCCAATAAGTTCGCGCATTTCAGGGAAATAGTCTTTGTAGTGTTCTTTATCCAAATCTACCAAACCAAAAGCCCGAATTCCCGGTGTATCAATGATGTAACCACCCGTTTGCAGCGCGTGCATTTCAGCGAACGTTGTGGTATGTTTTCCTTGCTCATGAGCAGTTGAAATTTCTCCTGTTCTCAAATTTAATGTTGGATCCAAGGTATTCACCAAAGTTGTTTTTCCTACGCCACTATTTCCAGATATCATCACTTGTTTTCCTTGAATTTCGGTTCTCAAAAAATCAATATTTTCTTGATTTTCGGCTGAAATAGGATGGCATGGATAACCAATTTTAGAATAAATCTCAGTTAACTCATTTAATAAATTATGTTCTTTCGGACCAAATAAATCAACTTTGTTAAACAACAATGTCGTTGGAATTCGGAAGGATTCAGCCGCCACCAAAAAACGATCAATGAAAGCGATTTGTGTAACAGGAGATTTTAAAGTGACAAGCAAATACGCTCGATCAACATTTGATGCTATAATTTGCATCTGTTTACTCAAATTAGTCGCCTTTCGAACGATGTAATTTTTTCTTGGAACAATTGATTTTATTGTCAAATCACTTCCCTCCTGTTCAATTTCAACCTCATCACCAGCAGCCACTGGATTTGTTGTCTTAAGTCCCTCAATGCGCAATTTACCCTTAATCGAAGCTTGAATAATTTCCTTCGATTCCAGTAAAATATTGTACCAACGACCAGTTGATTTAAGAACAATTCCCCTCATCAAATTTTATTTGTGTTAAAGCTACAAAAGATTCTGAAATCAATTTTTAATCTTGCTTTGAATCGTCCAACCAATTAATTGAGCACGCTGCTTCGTTTGATTAGCAATTTCACCTTCAAACAATGAATCTGTTGTTTCATTAAAGAGCTGAAGCCAACGAGAAAAATGATTCTCCTTCAAATGCATTTGCAAATGCTTTTCAACAACATTTGTAGTATATCCAGGTTCATTTAATACAGCAAAACACCAGAAATGGATCATTTTCGGCATGTGCTTTTCAAAATCTAAATCAACAAAAAAAGGACTCAGGATTTCGTCTGATTTCACCTTTTCATAGAAGGTGGTAATTAGCAACGCTATATCTTCTTTGTTGGAAATATCATTCATGAAACAAATTTAAACCGAAACTTCAAAATTGAAACGTTACGCTAAAATTCTCGTAATAAATTAAAAATAGATGACATGAACAACGAAGCACATTTTCATTTGATGATTAATCACTTTCCGATTATTCTTCCGATTGTTGGTTTAATCATTATCATTCTCGGAATTGTTTTTAAAAATGATCTGGTGAAGCGCATTGCTTTTGGAATTTTAATTACGGGAGCATTAACCGCATTTATGGCGATGAATTCAGGAGAAGGAGCTGAGGAAATTGTTGAAGAATTAGGAAGAAATCATAAATTGATTCACGAACATGAGGAACAAGCAGAATCTTTTGCATTGTTATCTTACATCCTAGGATTAATTTCGGTAATTGCCCTCTGGTTAAATTGGAAAAAACATCCGTTTAAAGATCTTTCGATGTATATCACAATGTTGCTAACTACAATCGTTCTATACTTTGGTAAGTCAGCCGGAACTAGCGGAGGCGAAATTACGCACGAAGAAATCAGATCTGAAATTTCGGAAGAGAAAGGCGAGTAATTTTACTTTCCGTTCCAATTGGTCATCGTCAATTCGAGACCTTGCGTTGCAAAACTTTTAATGAATTCAGTGGCAATGGTAATTCGCTCGGGAAGACTGAAAGTCTCCTCTTTCGTCCAATTTCCCAGAACGTAATCAGCTTGTCGCCCTTTTGGAAAGTCATTACCCACACCAAAGCGAAGACGGGAATAATCAGTTGTTTTCAAGGTAGCCTGAATATCTTTGAGCCCATTATGCCCCCCGTCACTCCCCTTTCCTTTCATTCTTAATTTACCAAATGGAAGCGCAATATCGTCTGTAATTACCAACAAATTTGAAATTGGAATTTTCTCAGCCTGAAGCCAATAATTCACTGCCTTTCCCGATAAATTCATAAAGGTTATGGGTTTGATTAAAACCAATGTTCTTCCCTTGAATTTAACCTCAGCTCGATGAGCTGCTCGATTCAATGAAAACGAATCACCTAATTCCTTGGCAACTGCATCAACAACTTTGAAACCAATGTTGTGTCTGGTTTCCTCATATTCCGAACCCGGATTTCCCAATCCAACAATTAAATACTTCATTTTATTTACCCCATTGCGGACAGCTATCGCATCCGTTTTTCGGTTTAAAATAGAATAAGGCCCCTGCTACAATTTCAATTGCTGCATAACCAAACTTCTGTTTTGCAAAGGAGTTGTAATCATCTGGCCGCGTATCCACATTAGCTTGATTCATGAAACCTCCTGCCCCATTCGCTTGAACAAAGAAATGTTTCCAAAATTCAAATCTTGCTCCAACGTGTGCAGACAAACCAAAACCAGACATGGAAATCGTTTTGACATCTTTCTGGCCCGCGAAGGTGAAATCGTTGAAACTCAAAATACCTCCAGTGCTAATTCCAGCTAACGTTGAAAATGCAAATACCCCACCTTCACTTCTATACAACTGATCAATGCGCGTTATTTCAGCTCGTATATAATTCAAGCCATTTGTATTTTCGTAATGGAAATATTCAGATTGCGTTACAACTGGCTCATTGTTGTAATTTCCTGACCAATTTGTAACATTGTCAACTCCCGGCTTGATATATCCAGAAAGTGTATAAGGTTGGTTGTCAAGCAGAACATATTTCATATGATCGTAACCAAGGGAAATCGCCCAATTATTTTTGATGTTATATCCTACACGCAGATTAAATTGTGGAACAGTAATGGTATTTGGAGATAAATAGGTTTTTAAATCGCTAGAAGGTCTGTCAACAGCCTTTGCTCCATTCAATGTAAAGTCGTATCCGGGTCCACTAAAATTAATGTTGCTCTTTGTGTAAAAACTACGATTGTATCCCCAGTAAAGAAACATTGTTCCTGCAGACCACGACCTTTTAACCTTTGCCCTGCGATACTGCGAGAAGGAAAAGGAACTTGAAACTAGTAAGATAAAAATCAGTGCATTCCTCATCGCGCAATTATTTTTACCCATTCTTGTTGCGTTAAAATCTGTTCTAAACGAAAATGAACTTTTTTATCCAAACTATGCCACTCAACCAAGCCAAATCCTTTGGCAAAATAACTTCGTTGTTTGGCTTGATAAGCTTGTTCTTTTTTGGTAAATGGATTAAGAACTGTTTGACGGACAAGGTCTTCAAAAATTAGCGCATCAGCTTGTTCCTCTTCCATAATCGTAATTCGCTGATTCTTTTTGAAATTTCGTTTTATTTCTCGTAAAATCAAAGTTGAATCAACAACCCCTTTGAATTTAATTGAATACCAGGCTTGTTTTTTCAATCCCATCGGAAATAGGTCGTTTTTATAGATAAATGCTTTTTCTTTCTTTTGAAATCGATCTACAACCATTTGATCAAAAACCGTTAGCGAATCAATATTGTAATTTATCGCCTCTAAAATGCGCCCATCGCTCGCATATCGTTCAACAACAATATGAGGACCTGCATTATCTTTCAATGCATAAATTCGGTGAAATTCTTCTTCTAAACCTCTCGCGATATCACGATATAAATAAATCTTAGGAATCGTATCAATTGGATAAAAAAATGCTGCGTTTGGATTAATAGATTCGTAAGGCAGTTTCTCTGAACAGGAAACTAAAACAAGAAATAAAGAAAAGATTACCGCTATTCTCATTTAGACATTTTTAAAAAAGCGACCTCTTGTTCGGTCAAGTGCCTGAACATACCACGAGGCAGATCTTTCTTGGTTAAACTTGCAAACTGAACACGATCGAGTTTCAATACATTATAACCCAAAGCTTCAAATAATCGACGAACAATTCTGTTCTTTCCAGAATGCAATTCTACACCTACTTCTCGAGCAGATTTGTCCTCTACGTATTCGGCTTTATCAACGCGCGTTTTTCCATCCTCAAGATCTACTCCGTTTAAAAGTTTTTCAAGATCCTCTCTACTCACTGGCTTGTGTAATTCAACATGGTACATTTTTCGAGCTTGATACCTCGGGTGGGTTAACTTTTTGGCCATGTCGCCGTCATTGGTAAACAATAGTAAACCAGTTGTTTCGCGATCCAATCTACCAACAGGATAAATACGTTCGCGACAAGCTTTGCTTACTAAAGTCATAACAGTTTTTCTGCCTCGAGGATCGTCCATTGTGGTGATGAATCCTTTTGGTTTATTTAATAAAACATAGCGCTTGGTTTCCGCATTGATGGTTTCTCCATCATACTGAACAACATCTCCAGGTTGAATTTTGTAGCCTAATTCCGTTACAATTTTTCCATTAACAGAAACAACTCCCGTTTGAATAAGCACATCAGCTTCTCTGCGAGAACAAACTCCTGCATTGGACAGGTATTTATTCAGTCGAATATTATCCTCTCGAAATGAAGGAAGCGGATCTCCTTTTTTGACTTTGATTTTAAAGTCAATGTATTTTCGTTTGTCTCGATCAGTAACTGTTTTTTTGTTCTCTGTCGTTACTTTCGCCAATGGTTTCTTCACAGAAGCATTATCTTTAGGCGAATTAGTTTTCTTTGGTCTCATAAAGTAATTACAAAGATACGGATTTACAATTTACCTTGAAAATGTTGTGGGATTTTCAGTTTTGTATATTTCCAAATTCAAAGAAAATAAAAATATACCCGGATAGAGCTGTTTGAGAATCTATCTAAGTTTTTTAATTGTCTTTCGATGATATGGTTTTGTTGACTTAAAAAAGAATAAGTCAAACTTTTCGTCATTAAGATATGATTTGTGATTATATGCCATATTTGGATGGAATTAATTTACAAAACTGATTTTTTCTTTTTTGTAGGAAATATACTTAATTTATTTTCCCGAAAAACTGGAACAGAATTCCTTAAAAATATCTTTTTCATAAGACATTATACGCTGTTTTTATCTTATACAAGAGATAAAATTGCTATTTTTTAATTCTCAAAAGCTCCATATTTTACTCAAATTCATAGAATTGAAAGTTCTTGCCAATGTGAAATTTTATCACGAATAAATCGTTGAAACCATTTTGAAATCCCAAAATCCATCCCATAGGTGCGGGATTAATCCCGCACCTATGGGATAACACAACCACAAACCCCAACCATTTTAATGGTTTACCAAATCCCACAACACAAAAAAACCACCCCGAATTGAGGTGGTTAACAAAATTAAATTCGTCTCTTACCAGCAACTTTGCCATGTTGTACCATCGAATACGCGCAACTTATTTATGGTGCTATCAAAATACATGTCTCCTTTTGCGGGGGATGTTGGCGCAGTGGAAATTGGTTCCAGACGCATTACTGCGTTTACATGAAGAGTTCTAGCCGGAGCTGCCGTTCCTATGCCAAAATTGCCACCGTGTCTTTGAAAAAAACTATTCCCACCATCAACTGCTATTTGTCCAGAAATTTCGGTTGTTCCATTGCCCCTAAGAAATCTTATTTCCTTTGGACCAGTAGTATTAACATGTCTAAAAAACCTAAACCTGGCCTCTGTTGTATTAGAAGGACCAATTGCGTCAAAATCAATTTCAGAATATGTTGAGGTAAAATTCAATTGTGTTCGAAACTTGATGTTCCCTAGATCATCGTATGTATTTATAATAGGGGAAGCACTATAAGGCACAATTGTAGAAATATGTCCTTTGTTTACTTCAAATTTAGAAATTGGACTACTCGTCCCAACCCCAACCTTGCCATCCGTTGTTACCACAAACGAACTATCTGAGCCACTAACATCGTTGTTAACGTGAAGTTTACCTAGGGTATTTGCTGTTCCAATCCCAACATTCCCATTATTTAAAATCGTCATTCGATTATTAAAGCTTGCATCTGGTCCGGATCTAAAAACCAATCCACCCGAAGGGGCTAATGCACTTGGATTTGAATAATATATACGAAAATCATAGTCATCGGTAACGGTATCTTTAAAATCAATATAACCATTTGTATGAGGAGAAAATGCACTGAGTCCTCTATAAAGTTCAACTCTACCAGGCCCAAACAAACTATTCGCATCAAAAGAAGGAGCCGTTAAATTTATATTTCCATTTAATATTTCGATTTTTTCCGTTGGCGTAATGGTACCTATTCCTAAATTACCGCTGGAAGTTATTCGTATACGCTCCGCATTATTCGTCTTGACCACCCAATCTTGCGAGTCAGTTGTTCCGATAAAATTTGTTGTTGGGGTTGTGCCTGTATTACCTGTTAAACTCCATGCATTTTGAGAGCCTGGGGTTCCTTGTGCTCCCTGCAAACTATTCAAAAAGTCTTGTTGTGTTCCTGTATTTCCTTGTGCTAACCAAATATCATACGCACTTTGACCATTGGCTCCATTTTGTCCTGCAGGTCCTTGAGGTCCGGTTAACCCAGTCAAAACTGGTGTAGTATAAATCGAACCATCCAAGTAGGTGAATGTCAACGTACCATTTCCGTTATCTGTAACTCCAGTAATTCCGTTTCCTGCGACATCGGCATAATCTGAAGAATCCGCATGCGCACTGTTGGTTGCAAATTCGGCTGTTGTGGCATTTGCACTTGTGGCAGAAGAATCTGCAGTTGCTGCATGTTGTGAATAAAGCGCATACGGCACCGACCATAATTGCTGATTGGACATCACCACAAAATTCGTTCCGCCCGTTTTGTCAATTTCTACCTTTAAAAAGTGCTTTCCTGCTCCCCAATTAATACCTGGAAAAGTATTTGTGCCTTGCGGCGTTCCTTGTCCTATCACCAGCGAAAACATACCAAAAGCATCCGTGGTAGTTGTGTGTGATTCTTTATAAACTTCGGTTCCATTTGCCGAGTTTTGAATAATGGAAAATCGAACAGAAATATTTACATTACTCAATAATTGCTGAGGTAGGTTCTTTCCGGGTTGATAGACCTCATGATCCGAATAAACCACCGCTTGATAATTAATACCCTCTGAGGGAGCCTGTGCAACAATTTTGATACTTAGTAAGAATACAAATAAAACGAAATATAACTTCTTTTTCATGGTAGTTTCAAATTAAAATTTATACGTGAATCCCAAACTTGCAAAATGAGCATAGATTCGTGTTTTTTCTGCTGGGTCTTTTTCAATTTGATTTAACCCGAATGCAAATCCATACTCTAAAAACAACGATAATCGCTTATTTATTTCCATTCGAGAATTTAAAATTGGCCCTGCTTGAAAATTCCAAAAAGAAAAATACTTTTCCTTTTTTAAGTCATAGGTTAGACTACCATTTGTTTGTTGACCCCTAGCCATATAAGCAAGGTTTAAATTGAATCCAGGTGAAAAACAAAATCGCTCAACATTAATTGCTTCATATAAATAGGAAACTCCGACGCCAAGATATTTTAGTTCCCAATTAGTTCCAACGTTGTTATAAACAGATCTCGCTCCCACTTCATAATATTGCAATTCTGGTCTAATCCAATGCAGATATTCAGTTTTCCCTAGATCAATTCCCACACTAACAGTATAGGCATTACCTGAAAGACCTATTGTGTTGAATCTTCCATCTGGTCCCTTGTAAATAAAATTTGAAAACGTTTTTCCAACAACTACATTCAAATTTTCAATATCAAAATTGGAGGATTCTTTTTTCTGAGCAAAATTTATTTTACTTACTAAAAAAAAACTAAAAACAAGCATGTATTTATTCATATACTAATGATTTACAATAATTTTAAAAGAAGAAAATCGCTTGCCTGAAATCACTTTCAAATGGTACATTCCAGGCGACGGGTTTTCAATGGAAATAGGAGTTAATTGATTGGGAAGTGTTTCGCTTTCAACTAAAATTTTTCCTTGTTGATCGAACAATAGGAAATAAATTTGTTCTTCTGAATTTTCATTCACCGTAAAAGAAAACTCACCGCGATTTGGATTGGGATAAAGCAAAACATTTAGTTCATTTTGCTCTTCCTCAAAATACATCGGCTGAACAAATCCCTGACGTAAGCCTAAATTCTCTGCTTTTTGATTCCCAACTACAGCAGGTTGACCTGCGGTTTGTTGAATTACCATCCCTCCATTATTTTCGGAGGAGCCAATCGAACCAATGGTGGAACGAAGAATTGTTTGAGCTTCCAAATTGGGAATGCAAAAGCAGAAAATCGCAAGAATATATAATTTACATTTCGTTTTCAAAAGGAGTAATTTTTTATGTTTTAACAAAAATATGCAAGTCAAAACCCGAAATAATTAAAATAAAATTCTAACTTAGGCGTTATTAAACTAATTTAGGCATGACAAATCAAGAGCTGGGTGAAAACATCCGAAAAATAAGAGAGCTGAAAGGCTTTTCACAGCAAAATTTAGCTGACGAAATCAAGGTGGACCAAAAGACAATCAGTCGCATTGAAAAAGGCGATTTATCTCCTAAATTCGAAACTTTATCGGCTATTTCAAAAGTTCTTTCAGTTACTTTGAGTCAGTTATTATCTTTTAATGAAAGTTTGATTTTCAATAATTATAATCAATACCAGCAAGGCGGAAGTTACAATGCTTATAATAATACTGAAATCGAAAAAGTGGAAGATCTTTACAAGCAATTATTGAAAGAGAAAGACGAGGTAATTGCTTTGTTGAAGGCAAAATAATCTCTTGTAAGACTAGAATAGTTTTATCCAAAACATCGACGGAAATTGTGGAAGATTTCCAATAACTTTTTTATTTTATTCCTTGTTCAAGAAGTACTATTTCACTAACTTAAAGTGAAAATAATAAATATGGAATTAGTAACAAAAGAGAATTTACTAAGTAAAATCTTTACCATACGTGGTGTTCAGGTGATGTTGGATTATCATTTAGCTGAATTTTATAACGTTGAAACAAAACGAATAAATGAACAAGTAAAACGCAATGAAAAAAGATTTCCTGAACGTTTTATGTTTCAATTAACCAATGTCGAATGGACTTCAATTCATAGTCAATTGATGAATTTTGAAAATGAAAATAATTTGTGGTCGCAAATTGCGACCGCAAAAAGAAGAACCTTACCATTTGTCTTTACGGAACAAGGAGTCGCTATGCTTTCAGCTGTTCTTAAAAGCGAAACTGCAGTGAATGTTAGTATAGAGATTATGGATGCTTTTATTAAAATGCGTCGCACAATTACTGCGAATTCCTTAGTTAATTTTCGATTGGAGCAAGTTGAAACAAAACAACTAGAGACAGATCAGAAATTTGAAATGGTTTTTAAAGCACTTGAACAAAAAGCAAATCTTCCTATTCAAGGAATATTTTTTGAAGGACAATTATTTGAAGCGTACGTCTTTGCTAATGAACTTATTAAATCTGGAAAAAGTTCGATTGTCTTGATTGACAATTACGTCGACGAAACGACACTTTTAATGTTGAGTAAGAGAAATAAAAGTTGTAAGGCCACCATTTACACTCACAAAATAAGTGCTCAATTACAACTCGACTTAACTAGGCATAATCAACAATATCCAACTATTGAAATAAATCAACTTCGAATATCACACGACCGATTTCTTATTATTGACAATAAAGAATTGTATCACATTGGTGCTTCGTTAAAAGATTTGGGAAAGAAATGGTTTGCATTTTCTCGAATAAATGAATTTCTACCTGAAATAATCGCAAGATTAAATGGGATTGTAAATGAATAAAATGTTTAATGAAAAACAGCAAAACCAGGCTAGTATAAGCGATTTTTCGTCTACTCCTCCAACAACCTCGAAATATCGGTGATTAATTCAGTAACCTCTTTTTGCGAAGTCCCATCGTAGTAGCCACGGATGCGTTTTTGTTGATCAACTAAAACGAAATTGTTGGTGTGGATGAAATCACTTCCTGCATCACCTTGATTTTGGGCTTCCGCCGGTTTCAAAACGAAGAAGGATTTGCGAGCCAGCGAATACAAGTCTTCTTTTTTACCCGTTAAAAAATGCCATTGACCCGAGATTACATTGTGTTTTTTAGCATAAAGCTTCATTTGTTCAACGGTATCAACTTCCGGATCTACAGTAAAACTAAGAATTTTAACTTTGGAATTTCCTTTGAATTCCTTTTGAACGCGTTGCATCTGGTCGTTCATGATGGGACAAATACTTTGACAGGTGGTGAAAAAATACTCAGCCACAAAAACTTTCCCTTCGATTTCTTTTTGAGTAATGGTTTTATTGTCCTGATTTTGAAAACTGAAATTCCCGATGGTATGTCCTTGTCCGATTCGTAAAAGCTCAGGATCAACCATTTCTTCTTGAACGTCAATTGGGTTTATAACCGGCAAAACGTCCTGATTTTTCGGTTTCATCAAAAAATAACCGATTGGAACACAGACAGCAAATAAAGCAATGAGAAATAGAATTCGTTTCATTGAACAAAGTTAACCTGAAATAAGCAATTATTCGTTCAAGAGACCCTCAATTTCGTTTTGAAATTTGGTTTTCAATTTGAGATATTCTGCCCCCGTAGCAGGACCGCTAAAGCCAGTATGAACATAACGAATCTTGCCTTTTCGATCTATAATAATGGATGTTGGAAAACTCATGATTCCGTTTAACATGGGAAACTGTTCTGAAGCGAAATTTTTATCGTTGGTTCCCGCCAAAAGCACTTCGTAAGGAATACCAAGTCGTTTTTTGAAAGCTTTCAATCGCTTGATTTGTTGCTTCGGATTAGTACCAACTTCATATCCAATGGCTATGACTTCCAATCCTTTATCTTTGAAATCAGCATAAAACGAATTAAGCATTTTGGTTTCATCAATGCAATTCGGACACCACGTTCCCATGATTTGAAAAACAACAACTTTATTTTTAAATTTTTGGTTCGTAAAATCAAACTTTTTGCCTTTTAGGTTAAGCACTTTCTCAAACTGAAATGGTTTATTGTTAGCAACATACGTCAAACTTTCCTCATCTCTCAATTTTGCATTTTCATCACGAACAGCAACCCAATTGGTATGGTATTTCTGACCGCTGTAAAAATCACCATAAAGTGAATCACCCACAACTCGACCTTCAAACATAAACGCCCATGAACCGTTGAACGTAGACATCATGAATTTATTTGTGCCAATTGTACCGCCCAAATAACGATAATCACCTGTTTCAGTTAAAAAAGTTCCTTTGATTGTTCCTGCTACTTGTTCAAAAATACCTACGGCAATTTCTGGTTCCTGTGAATTCGGACTGAAGGTTGTTTTCCATCTTCCTGTAATGTTTGAAGTATTCGGAGCCATTTCTATTAATTCATTGATGAACCAGGCATTGAAGGGAATTTTGGTGATTACTTTTTTGTTTAAATTCACCCAGTAACCTCGAATTTCACGCTTGTTTTCTGCAAGTTTGAATTTCAAATAGGCATCAACCTCCGGAAAATTTGCCTGAACGGAATCTTGCTGGATAGACAAATTCATTTCGATTCGCTCATCCGCATTCCGGATTTCCATTTGAATTTTATTTTGCGCATTTGAAAAATCAATCAAAAAAGGAATGAAAAGTCGATCATTCATTGCGAGTTCGCCTTTCCAGTGACCAATTTCAACACTTTTTATCCCTTGTGAAAAGGATATTTGAACCATAAAAAATGAAAGAATGAAGCAGATTTGGCGCATATTTAATTGCATTGACAGAACGAAATTACCCAATTATTGCGATTTTTGAAGAATGATGCAACTTTTTCAATTCAACTGCGGTCTATTGTTTTGAGTCATGGATGATTTCTCATTGGTAAACGAATGTATTAAAGGGAATCCAAAGGCTCAAAAAGCGTTGTTTGACAGATTTGCCCCAAAAATGTATTCCGTTTGCTTACGTTATATGAAAAACACAGAACAAGCTGAGGATGTTCTTCAAGACTCTTTGGTAAAAGTTTTTTCAAAATTAAATGACTACAAAAACGAAGGTGTTCTCGAAGGTTGGATAAGAAGGATTGTTGTTAATACCTGCTTAGACCAAATTCGAAAAAATGCTAAATTTCTTGGAGACATGCAAGCCGACGAAGTTGAATATAAATTGGAACATCATAGTTTTATTGCCGAAAACTTAATGGCAGAAGATTTGATGAAATTGGTTCAGCGGATGCCTGATGGATATCGAGTTGTTTTTAACTTATTTGCCATTGAAGGATACTCGCACCAAGAAATTGCACAACAACTAGGAATTACGGAAAGCACCTCAAAATCGCAGTATTTGAGAGCTCGGGCTTATTTGAGAGATCGTATAGGTGAAAGATAATATGGAAGAAAAAGATTTTATTAAAGATTTGTTTCATGATAAGTTGTCCAACTTAGAGACGCCGGTTCGTCCTGAGCTTTGGTCAGCTGTTTCATCTTCCATTGTGTCTAGTTCAGCTTCAACTGGTTTATCGTTAATTTCAAAATTGATTATTGGAACCTCATTAACTGCAGCTGTTTCAGCGGGAATTTGGTTTGCTGTTTCTGATTCGAAAAATGATGTAAAACCTGAGAAAGAGCCATTAAAAATTGAGAAAAAATCGACCATCGAAAATAAAGAAGATCGTCAAAATAACGATGTTTCTGATTCTAAAATTTCTGATGTTCAACTAAAAACAGAAGTAGATAAATTTATTTTGTTACCTCCTCAAATAGAATCTAAATCTGAAAACAATCAAAATGATTTGAATTTAAATTCAATCAATGCTATTTCGGAATACAAAGGTCAAATTTCTGAGGAAAAGCAAGATTTACAACCAATTATTGAGCAGAAATCGGATTCAAAAGTTGAAAATTCAATTTCAAATCAAAAGCTAGATTCGAAACCAGCACCTATTGAAAGTGAAGTTAAAATTAACTTACCGAACGTTTTTACACCAAATGGCGATGGAAGTAATGATTTCTTATCAATTTCAAACAATGACTTAGATGATTTTTCAGTAGTTGTCTTAGACAATAACGGAAAAACAATTTTCACCTCTACTGAAACCGATTTTCGTTGGGACGGGCGCTTAACCAGTGGTGACTTAGCGCCTTCTGGAAACTATGTCTATTTCATTACAGCCAAAGATAAAAACGGAAAACCTGTAACTAGGTATAGTTCTTTGTCCATCCGTTATTAATGTAATTACTTTAATTTTACAGCATGAAGTTGCTGTTTTTAGTCATTTGTTTGCTCTCCTTTAACACATTTGGGCAGGAAATCAAAAACATTCAACTTCTCGACCATTGGTACTCAGATACTCTTTTGACAAATTCAAGTCAAGTGCGTTTTAGTGGTTGCTGGGCTTTTGAACAAAACGGAAAGGAATACGCTGTTATTGGATCAACTGAGGGAGCACATTTCTTTGAATTGACCGATGACAATAAATTTCAAATCATAGACTTTATTCCGGGTAGATTTGTTTCTTCTCAGGCTATAAATCGGGAATACAAGCACTACAAAAATTACCTTTATGCTGTTTGTGATGATGGACCAAGTAGTTTGCAAATCATGGATCTTTCCTATTTACCAGATTCTGTTCACCTTGCAGCCGATTTACGAAATGAATTCTTTGGTAAAACACACAATCTCTTTATTGATTCGACAAATGCTTTAATGTACTTATGTAAAGTAACCGCGGTCGTTAATGGAATTGAATCCTCGATGGTTCCATTACGCGTTTATTCCCTTACTAATCCATTAAGTCCAAATATTCTTTGGCAGAGTCCCGAGGAAATTCAAGATGTTCATGACATTTACGTTAGAGATAACATCGCTATTTTGAATTGCGGCTACGACGGCATGCGCGTTTACGACTTTTCAAACGCTTCCAATCCGATTTATCTGAATGGTTTACAAATCTATCAGCAACAAGGATATAATCACCAAGGATGGCTTTGTCCTGAAGGAAAGTATTATGTTTTTGCCGATGAAACCCCTGGAATGAAAGTTAAAAAAGCGCGATTCAAAGAGGACTATTCTTTCACCATCGAGTCCTATTTCGGCACATTAAACGAACCATACAACAAAACAGCCCACAATATTCATTGCACCGATGAATTTGCCTTTATTTCCTATTATAACGATGGCTTAAGGATTTATGATTTACGGTTGAATCCTCCCCGTGAGGTTGGAGCATATGACACATATCTAGATGACGAAAACACCAATAATTATTCAATGTGGGGCGCTTGGGGCATTCACGCCTTGCTGCCAAGTGGACGAATTTTAGTTTCAGATAGAAATACCGGGTTTTACATGTTTGATTTTGATCGCGACTTTTTTCTGAATCAGGCATCAGATAAAGTACTTATTTACCCAAATCCAGTTGATGAAAATCAACCTATCGTCATTCGGATGCCATACGATAAAACGAATAGTTTTTCTTTTGAATTATACGATTTAAATGGGAAAATCCTAATATCATCTTTAGTCGAAGATCAAAGTTTTACCGAAATTATTTCACCTAATGAAAGTGGAGTATACTTCTTGAAAATTACCTACAAAGATGTTTTTAACGTTGAGCAACAGGAGGTAAAGAAGTTAATCGTTCGATAAAGTTTGATTATCAAATTAATGGGCTCTTCACCAAGCTGGCTTAATATTGGTGCTAACCTGTGTTTTCATCATTTCAAAAAATAAAAAAACCCCCGAATCATCAGGGGTTTCACTTTTAAGAGGTCTCGAGCGGATTCGAACCGCTGTAGACGGTTTTGCAGACCGGTGCCTAGCCTCTCGGCCACGAGACCAATGAGTGCAAAGATAATAATTTCATCGTGATATCTACTCCAAAATCAACTTTTGAATACCAGAATTATTATTTTGTGTCAATCGAACTAAATAATTACCCGTTTTAACGCCTGATAAGTCAACTGAAATAGCACCATTAATGCCATTCTGGGTGTAAACTACACGACCCATTAAATCGATAATTGTAATGTCGTAGTCGCCACTTTTATCTGATTGAATATTCAAAACAGAAGACGCAGGATTCGGGAAAATTTTAAATGAAACCTCACTTAATTCATTAATTGAAGCAATACAAACTTCGTCAACTGGTGATCCATCACAGTAATTAATCGGATATAAATAAGCTGACTCCAATGGTGCATTTTCTGGCTGAAGAATCGCATCGGTACATCCCATTTGACCAATTAAAAAATCACGAATAAAATTAACTGTAGTATCCATATAAGCCGTGTTTCCAGCATATGGAACATGCGGAGCTCCTGGAAATGTATAAAATTTATTTTCAACACCAACTGCACAAGCGCGTTCATGAACCATTCGGCTTCCATCTAAATACATTAGTGGAGTTCCAGGGTTTACAATTCCACGATTATATTTAACCGTTCCATCATTTGTTCCATGAATAGAGCAAACAGGCACATCACCTGCCTCCAACCAACTATATCGCGCCAATGCACCACATCCATTTATCACGCCTTGAACGGTTGTAGAGTAACCCGGATTTCCGCTGTTTCCTTCTAATCCACCTAAACTTGTGATTGTGGACGGACTTAAATAATCTGAAATTTCACACTCATTATCTAAATAAGCAACATGCAATGCAGTGATTGCTCCAGCCGAACTTCCTCCAATGAAAATTTTAGTAGTATCTATTTTGTAGGTGTTACTTGTCTGACGATCTTTATAAAAATAACGAATTGCAGCTTTTAAATCTTGTGTTGCACGCACTACTGCTTTAACAGCATTCGCTGAATCAAATGGGAAAAAGCCTAATCGATAGTCAATTGAAGCACAGACATATCCTTTTTTGGCGAATTTTTGAGAGAACGCAACTACATCTCCATCGGTTTTCGAACCACCAATAAAACTCCCACCGTGCACCCATATTAAAAGTGGACGGGCCAATTCTGTATCACCTGTCGGCTGATAAACATCCAATTTTAAGGTAGTTGCAGAACCATTCCACGAGGTATTCTGGCCATATGTTATATCACTTGTTGTGGTATAATTAGCAAAGACATCGGTTGCATACCTGCCTGTTGCACAAGGCGATTGCGTAAATCCAATCGATGATAGAATTAAGCTAAAAGCAAGGGTAATCTTTTTCATAGTTTAGAAATTAAAAATTAAGGGAAAAAAGTCGCGTTGTATGCATTCGCATTTACCAATGGAATACGTGATTTATATTTTTGATTAATCGATTTAATAAATTCATTCGCCAAAAGTGCATTTCCTTTCTCATTTAAATGAATCCCGTCAAGCGAATAGGCTCCACCAGAAACAAATTTGGAACTCATTGTAACTCCATTATAAACAAAACCTGATTTTAGCTTACTCGAAAACTCATCCGCGCTGACGACAGCCAGATTATATTCAGCAGCTAAATCCCTAATTACTTGGTTGTACCCTGTAATTACACTTCGAAGATATTGTAATTCACCTGTGTCTAAAACAAATTCGTCACGAATTGGAAATAAAACTCCCATTTGATTACACTTAACCGAGTCCAACGGAAGGCTTAAAAGTAATAATTCGTTTGATAGAATTTGACGAACAGCAAAATCATTTGCCGTGGAATCAACAATCATAAACGGATTACTACCTACTTGAAAATAATATCCAAGTGGATTATAAATCGCATTGAGCGTTGTGTTATTTACAGCATCCAGCGTAAGTCCATTCCAAGGAATGGTTGTGAAATAAGGCATTTCTGAGACATCGGGTATTGTTGTAATTACTCCTTTCGCTCCATTTGCAGTAGCAATTTGCAATACTTGTTCGTAATCACTTGCAAACAAACTATTCGAAGGCATATTATCAATTTTCCCTCCTGATTTTGCATAAGACAAAACTTCCTCTAATCCTAAAAACAATGAGAAAAACGTTGGTTGGGATGCAAACGCATCGTCGATAACTCTTGTAGTTGATGAGGACGCAATTCTTCCAAAAAACGGATTGGAAGCAGCAAAAGAATTACTGAATACATCAGAAAGCTTAAGTCCTGGTATTCCATAATTTCCAAAAAGTGCCGATGTTGAATATATATTTTGATTGAAAATACTTAAGTCACCTTGTGCCGCAATGCGAATGGGAGAAAGTGATGTTACACCTTTACAATCCGTTTTATAACCCAATTTCATAGGGGCAAGTAAATTTGAACTAATTCCAATTGAAGACTGATCAACCATTGGTTGATTAAACCCTCCGCCGCCAACTGTAGCGAATTGCTGCGCGATAATATTGGCTAATGAATTTTGCTGTCCTTCGAAATACAAGCCATCATTCATATATCCAGCAACATGTCCTCCTCCCAACATGACAAACCGAGTTGGGTCTATTTCGCCTTTTGAAATTGGTGGCTCCTCATATTTCGGTTTACAAGAAATAATTGTCGTTAGAACAACAATCCCTAATCCAATCCATTTTAAATTTCTTCCCATCTTACCATTTATAAATTAGTGAGAATCCAGGTGCAATTGCTTTTGTTTGAAACGTGCCATATAAATTCGTTTCCATATTTTGGGCTGTTCGTTTAATCTGAGTGTAATAAATAGATGCGTCCATTGAGAATTTGTCAGTAAATCGATATGAAATACCACCTGTAATGTAAGCTCTATTGGCATCTGGCGTCTCGGGTGTTACACTTGCATCAGGGACAGGAGTAAAACCAAAACCACCACCAATTCTCAAGTCTAATTTAGACAGAGCTTTATATTGACCCCCGCCTCGGAACGCAAAAATATTCTTGTAATTTCTTGGCGATTTTGTGTCTACTAAAGACGTGGTATTCTTGTCATAGTCAAAGGCCAAAGTATCATATGCTTTCCAACCAACATAGTTTATATCTAAAACAAATTGCCATTTATCTGTTGGTTTGTAGGCAAAACCCAACGTTGTAACACTTGGAAGTGGAAGAGAACCTGAAAATCTACCATTTGGAAAATTAGCTGCTAACGAATTCGGAACTGTAAAAATAGCCGAGGTTGTATCTGAACCTGAATTTTTTAAATCCATCCCTATTTTGGATCTGTAAGTTAACCCCACAGATAATTTTTTATTCAAATCGTAATGAATTCCAACATTAAATCCAAAGCCAATTGCCTTTCCTGATAGCTCTGCGTGACCATAATTTCCTAGAGAATCTTGCACAGGAATATCTTTTTGCAAATTCACATTTCCAGTTGAAACGATAAATCCTGCACCAATTCCAATTACATCTGCAATTCGATATGAAATTGTTGGTTGAATAAAAATTGCTTTCAGCTCCAACCTTGTCAAAGCAAAGCGACCAATCCAAGCATCCTCCCATTGAACAGTAGAGCCAAATGGGGTATATGCCGCTAAACCAAGTTTAAGTTTTGCATTTTTATGTGTTTGAAACAATCCATAAGCTGAAAACGGTGTTCCAACAGGATTTTTAGTGCGATACCCTAACCCAGTTGCTGAATCAACGTATAAAACATTCGCAAAAATTGGTGTTGTAGCAATATTTATCGAAGATTCATTGGAAAAAGCTACTGAACCAGGATTGTAGAATAAACTCGCACCATCTTGGTATAATGCTGTACCAGCGCAACCCATTCCTTGTTGCTTTTGACCTTGGAAATTTACTTGAAACCCTTGTGAAAAAAGTAAACCATTAAAGATAAAACTGAAAAATGCGAGGTAAAAGTGCTTCATTCAATATTGGTTTTACCTCAAATATAATCAATTTTTAACAAAAGTTTAGAAAAAATTCAATCGTGACATAATCCTTGTACGACGTGAAAAGTATCGTGTGCTTCAGCAATTTTCTTTTTCAAAACTTCATCCTTGGTTTTCTTAACATTCAATTTATGAATTTTCGAGCATTCTTTCTCTAGTTTACTCAAAGCTTCTGTAATTTTCGGATTCGAAAATGGACTAGGAATAACGGAGTTCTTTAATAAAATGGATTTAGCTAGTAGTTCACCACTTCTATTTCTTAATGGTGACAAATTCCCAGTTTCTGAAGGATGAAAAGTTTGCGACATAACGCGATGAAATTCTTTTAGTTCAGGCCAATTATCCTTTTCAATCTGAGCAAGTAAAGGATCATTTAAAGCCGAAATGTATTTTTCAGATACGACTCCCCAATCAATTAAATTCCAAATAGCACCGAGATAATCCCCTCGTTTATTCTGATATTTCAAATAATAGGCGTGTTCCCAAACATCAATTCCTAAAATTGGAATTCCACGTTCTTTTGAAACATCCATTATCGGATTGTCCTGATTAGCCGTGCTTGTTACAACCAGCTTTTTCTGAGGTGTTACTATCAACCATGCCCAACCGGAACCAAAGCGCGCTGAAGCTGCTTGATTGATTTTTGCTTTCAAAGAATCCAAATGCTGAAACTCTTTTTTAATTGCATTTTCAAACTCAACCTTCAAAGGTGTAGTCTGTTTGTTTTTTGGGGTTAATATTTCCCAAAACAACGAATGATTATAATGACCGCCCGAATTGTTTCTAACTACCTCAGATCGAAAACTTGCGAACATCATCAAATCAATCAGTGATGACTTTTCCAAACTAGTTCCAGAAATGGCTTTATTCAAATTATTGACATATGCCTGATGATGTTTCGAATGATGAATTTCCATGGTCTGAGCATCCACAAATGGCTCATAATCAGCGTAACCATACTTAAGCGCTGGTAAATTGTAGGTTTGTGCAATCAAATTGAGGCTCAATGCGACACAAATAACTGAAAATAAATATTTCATAACCCAAAAGTTTGTTGCGAAGTTATCCTTTTTTTAGAAATTTTGAAGGTCGACCATTCGCATCGCGATAAATGCTTTCAACACCCGCTCTCCAACATGTGGAACTTCAACATGAATAAGGTAAACCCCCGATGCAACTGGAATGTTTGCAAAATTTGTCAAGGTCCAATCCTGATAAGTAATTGGGCTATCTTTTACAATTCGTTGAATGAGTTTTCCATTCGTCGTGTAAATTGAAATGGTACATTTTTCTGGTAAATTGGTGATTTTTATACGATTGTCAATTTTGTTCCTTTCGTATTCAGAAAAAGCATTATATGGATTAGGAACTACATTAATCATGTCTAGTGCTTCTTCCAATGCTCTGCTTTGACCAACCTGCGTTGCAATCTTATCCATTGACCATGAATACATTGGTTTTCCACCATTAGCTCCTGTGCACGTGTAGTTTTTGTATTCCTTATTGATGCGTAACTTGATGGTTGCAGTCGTTGGTAAACCTTCAGTTGGGTCTAATTCATACCCCTCATTTGCCAATGGATATGCTACCCATGTCAAACTTCCGTAAAACTCCCTTCTTGCCGTTGAGTTGTTTCCTTCCACTTGCTTCAACTTGATTAACAACTCATTCGTTGCGTCATTCTCTGCTTGAGAAGGAATGTATGCCGGCATATTATAGCCAGATGAGAAACCATTAATCTTCGCCTGATCACAGCTGAAAACATAAATCGGGTGCATCCCACCCATCAATGGCGTTCCTACATTGCTCACCAAACGATCCGTTGGATTCCAAATCATATCAGCTCCATTCTCTCC
>CANMHB010000011.1 GCA_947497485.1 Flavobacteriales bacterium | reverse complement strand
ATTTTAGAGGTGTAAGAAATGTTGATTTTTTCCTTTTTCGATTATCTAAAATTTATGCCTAGTCCCCAACTTTTTGACTTGATCCACTTTTTGACTTGATCCCTAGTCCCCAACTTTTTGACTTGATCCCTAGTCCCCAACTTTTTCACTTGATCCACTTTTTGACTTGATCCCGGAATTGTTTAAACCATGTTTAAACCAGAAATAAAAAAGCCTTTCAAGAAATATCGTGAAAGGCTTTACTGTATTACTGTGGGAGTTGAGGGATTCGAACCCCCGACCCTCTGCTTGTAAGGCAGATGCTCTAAACCAGCTGAGCTAAACTCCCTTATTTTGGTTTTGAGAGTGCAAATATAAGCAAACTTTTAAAACATTTAAGTTGAAAATAAAAAAAATGAAAAATTATTCTTTTGACTTTAATTCTTCAATTTTATTCAAAACATCATCTAACCCTTCACGAAACTTCTCAAAGTCCTCTTTATAAAGGAATATTTTGTGTTTTTGATAATTGCCATCTCCCTCTTCACCAAACATTTTCTTGCTTTCGGTAAGCGTTATATACAAGTCATTTCCTTTAGTCGACTTTATATCAAAAAAGTAAGTTCTTTTTCCAGCTCTGACAACTTTGGAATAAATTTCATTTTGTTCGTTGCTCATAATACGTTCATTTCTTCTCCAAATATGCATTTAAATATTGAAATATCCAAAAAAATGATTTTGCAACCTAATTTGATTTTTATCGTTGGATAAATAATTAAATGTAAGCATGTTAAAAAAATACATACATTTTTGTTTTCTATTGTTGATATTGTTTTCTTGTAAGGATAATCAAAAAAATGATGGAATAGATATTGATTTAAAGGAAATACGAAAGAAAGGACAATTGACTATACTCGTTGAAAATAGTACGTTGTCATATTTTGAATATCGCGGTAAAAAAATGGGTTTCGAATATGAAATTCTAGATAGTTTTTCAAGATACATTGGAATTCCTTTACAAATCAAAGTTGTTTCTAACTCGGGCGATTTCAAAAAATACTTATTAGATGGAGATGGTGATTTGATTGCAGCAAACATTGCTGTTTCATTGACAAAAAAGAATGAAATAAGTTTCTCAGAACCTTATTATTTTACGCATCAAGTGCTTATTCAACGCAATGGTGATGAGGTTATAAAGGAACCCTTGGAATTAAGTCAGAAAATTGTTTACATTCGAAAAAACTCTGCTTTTGAGCGAAGACTTCATTGTTTACAAGATGAAATAGGTGAAAGAATTAAAGTTAAATCTTTGAAAAGTGATCCGATCACGGAGGATTTAATTGAATTGGTTGCAAACAATAAAATTGAATTCACAATAGCTCATGAAAATTTAGCTCGGATTAGTAAAGAACTTCATCCAAACTTAAATATTAAAACACCTATGTCTTTTAAACAAAAGATCGCATTTGGACTAAGAAAAGAAAGCAAGCAATTAAAAAAGATATTGGATCAATTCTTATTGAAATATCGTGAATCAGATCATTATAAAGATTTGAAAAAGCGTTACTTTGACTATTTAGAGGAAACTCCATCGGAGGTTTTTTTAACAAAAAAAGGTGCAATTTCACCTTTTGATGAAATATTTAAAAAAGTTGCGAAGAATTATGGTTGGGACTGGCGATTTTTGGCAGCTGTTGCTTTCAAAGAATCACGTTTTAATCCAAATGCACGAGGTTTCGGAGGAGCTTACGGTTTAATGCAATTTATGCCTAACACAGGACCTAAATATAACGTTTTCCCCGGTTCTTCTCCAGAAGTTCAAATTGCGGGTGGTATGAAACTAATTGATAAACTTTATAAGTTATGGTCTTCAATTCCAGATCCAGACCAGCGCATGAAATTTACCTTGGCATCATATAATGCAGGGAAAGGACATATTGATGACGCACAGCGATTAGCAACTGAATATGGTTTGAATCCGAAAGTTTGGGATGGAAATGTGGCTGTAATGGTTCAAAAACTTAGAGAACCTGAATATTATCGTTTAGCTAGTGTGAAATGCGGTGCTTATCGTGGACATGCTTATTCATACGCAAGTTCAGTTTTTGCCAAGTATCAGGAGTGGAAAGGTAATTAGTAGGAAATGTGAAACAAGTTATTGTTGTTCAAGGTCCAACCGCATCGGGCAAAACATGGCTGGCTATAGAGCTTGCAAAAAATTTCAATACGGAAATTATATCTGCTGATTCTCGTCAATTTTATCAAGAAATGACAATAGGAACAGCGAAGCCAAATGATTTGGAGCTGAAAGCAGTTAAACATCATTTTATAAATTGTGCTTCCGTATCGGAGGAAATTTCTGCAGCTCGATTTTTGCAAATAGCCAAACCAGTCTTACAGAAATTACTTATTGAAAACGGATTTGCCATTGTTGTTGGTGGATCCGGAATGTTCGTTGATGCTTTAGTCGATGGTTTAGATGAGATTCCTGTTGATCGTGTTATAAGAGATGAATTAACAAAGGAATTCAATGCGAATGGACTTGCCTCTTTACTCCAAGAGTTACAAGAAAAAGATTCAGAATATTTTCAAAAAGTTGATAGAGAAAATCCAGTTAGAGTAATTCGTGCTTTAGAAGCTATTCGGGTCTCTGGAAAAAAAATGACTGATTTTCAGATGAACAAAAATAAATCTCGAGACTTCAAAGTTACGCGTTTAGCAATCGATTGGCCGCGTGATGAACTTTACAATCGAATTAATTTGCGCGTCGATGAAATGGTTGAGCAAGGATTATTTCAAGAAGTTGAATCTTTATTTGAATATCGTTTATTGAATTCATTGAACACGGTTGGATATAAGGAAATCTTTGAGTATTTCGATGGCTGTATGTCTAAAGACCAATCAATCGAATTGATCAAGCAACACACGCGCAATTATGCGAAAAGACAGTTGACTTGGCTCCGAAGATACAATGATTTACATTTTCTATATCCTCATTCCTCAAAAAGTATTTTTGAACAAGCGAGAGATATAATCGAAATGAATTAAAATTATGGAACGATTATTGAAAATCGGTTTTAAACTTGATGTAAATCCACTATGAAAATCGAATTTTGTAAAGTTATTCCTAAACCATTAGCTGAAATTCTGCACAACGAACAAAGCTTATGGGGATCAAATGTAATTTTTGAATCTGGTAAGAAAATCTTGTTAAATGCAGCAAGTGGAAAAGGAAAAACAACCTTTGTACATACACTAATGGGATTGAGATCAGATTTTTCAGGTGAAATTATCATAGATGGTAAGAATTCGAAGAGTTTAAATACAGATGATTGGGTACGTTTGCGCCAATCAAAAATAGCTTCGGTTTATCAAGATTTACAATTGTTTCCGCACTTGACAGTTGAAGAAAACTTCAAGATTAAAGCTGAATTAACTGGTTCATTTAATTCTAATAGCGCTTTAGATAATCTTGATTATCTGGGATTGGCTGATAAATGGAATCAACGATGTGGACTTCTTTCGATGGGACAACAACAGCGAGTAGCAATAATTAGATCTTTAATGCAACCGTTTGAGGTTTTGGTAATGGATGAACCTTTTTCTCATTTGGATCAGACGAACACTGAACTTTGTATAAAATTAATTAATGACCGATGTGATGAGTTGAAAGCGGGGTTTATTTTGACTACGCTCGACGCCCGAAAAGATCTTGTTTTTGATTACGAAGTAAAATTGTAACTATGATAAAAACCTTGTTATTCAATCATCAGGAAAAACGGCAGTTAGTTATCGCTTTTATCGGTTCACTGCTTGGAGTATCTTTTTTAATTACTTCTATTCATTATTTGAGTAAGATTAATGACTACGGAAAAGAAAGCGAAATACTAGGAAAAAACACACTTATTATTCAAAAAAAGGTAACGTCCGCAAGTTCATTTAACCTAACCAAAACTGATTTTTCACCAAACGAAATTAGTAAAATGAAACTTGAACCATTTATATCTGATGTGAAGCCGGTTGTCAGTAATAATTTTCGCGTTTGGTTTGAAACGAATGATCCATATGTTCCAACTTTTAAATCGGATGTTTTTATACAAGCCGTCAGTAAAGAATTTTTGGATGTGAAATCAAATAACTGGCATTGGAAAGAAGGAGAGAAATTTGTGCCGATGATAATGCCACGCGATTTCCTAGTAATGTTGAACACATTTATGAATGCGAGTGGAATTCCTCAAGTTTCGGATGAACTTGCAATGAAATTGAAGTTCCGTTTGAGAATTTCAGATGGATTGAAAGAAGAATGGGTAGATACCCGAATAATTGGTTTCACGAATGAGATTTCATCCATATTAGTTCCAGAAAATTTCATGGATTATGCAACTCGAAAATATGCGAATGGCAATCCAGGTAAGATTACCCAAATTATGGTTGCGGGTAAAGAAGGTCAATTCGGAAAATTAGAAAAATACATGAACGACCATGGGCTAGAATCAAAAAACGCACAAGTTATCGTCAGCAGATTGAAGAGTATTGTCGGAACGCTTTTCGGTGTGATTTTGGTAATTTCCATTGTAACCGTCGTGGCCTCTGGACTAGTTTTAATTCAATACATGCAATTACTTCTTTCGCATAACAAATATGAAGTCAGAACTTTGCTAAGAATTGGAATGCATCCAGATAAGATTTCAAGAACCTTTTTCTTTTATTTTATTCGTGTTTTTGGGGCAGTTCTTGTCATTGGCTTTACGGTTTTTGGACTACTTAAGTATTTCGTAGATGAAATGTTTCAAACGGGTGGAATCTATTTAAGCAAGTCAATATCCATTTATGCTTTTGCAGCGATTCTTCTTACTTTCATTATTTTTGCGCTCTCGAGTTTTCGAACTGCCAAGAAAGAAGTTTTTAGTTTATTTAATAAATAAGGTTAAAGTTTTGTTAAAATTGCATCTTACAGAATTTTCAAAAGCAACTTCCATTTAAATTAACAGTCAAATTAAAAAAAATGAAACCAATGAATAAATTATTTTTTGTTTTAATGTTTTTAACTGGGTTGAACTTATCAGCTCAAAAAATTCGAATTAAAGTCAATGGTCAAAAAGACACCGTTGTCAATTTGATTAAATATTACGGTCAAAAATTATATTACGCTGACACAGCTGAAATGAAAAACGGTGAAGTAATTTTTGATGGTAAAAAACAAAAGCCAGGTATTGTTGGGCTTTTCCTTCCGGGACAACGTTATTTTGAATTTATCTATAACAATGAAGATGTACAACTTGAAACGACGGGTCCTGATTTCATGGTAAATATGAAAGTGAAAAAATCGGAAGAAAATAAAGTTTTCGTTCCCTATGTGAACTTTATTTCAAACCGTAAAACAGAAGCGAATAAGCTAGGAGAACAACGAAATAAATTGAAGAAAGAAGATCCTGAATTTAAAACGCTTTCGGATAAAATTGATGCCATAAACAAAGAAGTTGAAGCATATCAGAAAAACCTTGTTGAACAAAACAAAGGCAAACTCGTTTCTAAAATCGTTAAAATGTCGATGGAGATTGAAATTCCTGAGCCCCCGAAAGATAAAAACGATAGCATCATTGACAAAGATTTCAAGTTTAAATACTACCGTTCACATTATTGGGACAACGTTGATTTTTCTGATGACGCTTTGGTTAACAATCCAGTTTTTCATAATAAGCTTGAATTCTATTTCGGTAAAAACATGATGCTTCAGCATTGGGATACCGTTTCTTATTATGCCTTTGATTTCTGTGATCGTTTGAATCCGAAGTCGAGTATGTTTGAATATGTAGTCGGTTGGATAACCTCAACGTATGGTAAAAGTGAAATTATGGGAATGGACAAGGTTTATTTGAATATGCTCGATCGTTACTATTGCACCAAAAACGCAGAAGGAAAATCACCGGCATTCTGGGTGAAAGAAGATAAGTTCGAAGAGTTATGTGAAAATCTAAAAAACAAATTAAATCTTGTAATGGGTGTTCGTCCTCCAAATCTGATTTTAAAGGACACATCTGATACCAAGTGGCAAGATTTTTATTCTCTTAAATCGGAATATACAGTTTTATACTTCTGGGATCCGGAATGTGGTCATTGTAAGAAAACAACTCCGAAGTTGCAAACTTTATACGAGAAGAAATTTAAAGATCGAAACGTCGAAATATTCTCTGTTGGAAAAGCCATTGGTAAAGATTTCGAAAATTGGAAAAAATTTATTCGAGAAAATAATATGCAGTTTATTAATGTAGCTGTTACTGATAAATTGTACGAAGCCGCTAAAAAGGAGGCTGAAAAATATGTGCCAATGTATCCGGGAGAGAAAGGGAAACCGACAACCCTTGAATCTTTGAATTATCAAACTACCTATGATATTTTCTCAACTCCGCAAGTTTATGTGCTCGATAAGGATAAGAAAATTATTGCGAAAAGAATTTCAATTTCTCAATTGGAAGATTTAATAGATCGTCTTCAAGGTAAGGCAGATTTACCAAAACTATTTCCGCCAGATCCAGAAGAGGATGAACACATGCAAAAGAAAGAATAAGTAACTTTACTTCATGATTCAATCTTTAAAGCAGGCGATTCTTGATTGTCAAAATCCAATAATATCAACGCATAAAGGTCCTGATGGCGATGCAATCGGAAGCTCTGTTGGATTATATCATTTTCTTAAAAATATTGGTAAAAAACCACTGCTTATTTTACCAGATGAGCCAGCCAGTTTTCTGAAACCGTTTTTAACTGAAGTTGATTATGTGGTCTTCGATTCTGATGATTCAAAGATTCAGGAATTTACATTAAACTCAAATTTATTATTTTGTCTAGACTATAATTCGGCAGATCGAGTTGGATCCAAAATGGAACCTTTTATCAGATCGTTTTCTGCTGCGAAAGTCATGATTGATCATCATCCAAATCCAGAACCGTTTTGTGATATTACGATTTCACGCACGGAAGTTTGTTCAACTGCTCAATTAATTTATCAATGCATCGGTGAAATGGAAATGCTTGAGTATCTCAATGTGGCTATCGGAAATGCAATTTATTTGGGAATTATGACAGATACCGGATCATTTCGTTATCCATCGGTAGACAAACAAACCCATTTAATTTTAGCTCATTTAATCGAAATTGGGGTTAAGCACCATGAAATTCACGAAGCAATTTATGATGCGAACACAGTAGATAGACTTCAGTTAAGAGGTTATGCAATTGCTGAAAAACTAGAACTTCATCCGAGTTATCCTTTGGGAGTTATTTCACTTTCGGTGGAAGAGCAAGATCGCTTTCATTACAAAAAAGGTGATACGGAAGGATTAGTTAACGTGATTTTGTCCATTGAAGGAATTTCTGTGGCCGTTTTCTTCAAAGAAGAACCTGATGGTGTTAAATTATCATTTCGATCAAAAGGAAGTTATTTTGTGAATGAATTCGCTGCTAAATATTTTTCCGGTGGTGGACATAAATATGCTGCAGGTGGTTATAGTTCTTCAAATTTAAGTGTAACCATGAGTCGTTTTCATACGTTAGTAGGAGAACTATTTAAATGAAAACATTTCTTCAGATTTTAATTATTTCAATCTTATTCAATTCTTGCCGTCCCGCCAAGAAAACGGATTCTGAATCTCAAACTGATTGGAGTAAAAATCACTCGGTTGATTTTAATCAAGAATTGAACGAGCGAGAACAAATCCAAATTCGTTTGTTTTTGGAGCACAACAAGTCACTTAAAATGAACCTAACGAATACAGGCTTACGCTATATGATTTACCAACAAGGTTCAGGAGATTCATTAGCTAAGTCAGGACAATATGTTCATACGCGATTAAAAGTTTCGCTATTAGATGGCAGGATTTGCTATGAAACCCCAAAAAATGAAACGGAAAATTTTGTTTTAGAGAAAAGTGAAAAAGAAACAGGAGTTCACGAAGCGCTTCGAAACATGAAAAAAGGTGATCGAGCTAAATTGATTTTACCAAGTTATTTAGGGCACGGCCTGCTCGGAGACAGGGAATCAATACCTCCGCAATCTATTTTGTACATTGACCTTGAATTAGTAGAAATAAAATGAGAATAATAAAAATTTTACCTTTTGTGCTTGTCGCTTTATTGGCGGCGTGTTCAGATACTTCTAAGCCTACAAAACATAAGAAAAAAGAGAAGGTTTCAAAAAAAACGGTTATATCAAGTCCCAAGAACGATACATTATCAGAATTTGATCAAGCGAAACAAAACTTAAAAACCTTCGAGAAAGGAAAGGTTGAGCAAACAAAAATGATGGAAAATGGCGTTTTTATCAAGTGGTTTAATAAATCGAATGGCGCTAAAATCAAGAAAGGTGAAATGGTTTTGATTGAATACCGATTGGCTTTGCCCGATGGGAAGATTGTAGATGGCAACAACCGATTAGGTTACCCTTGTATTCCTTTTGTGGTAGGATACAACATGCAAACTCCTGGATGGGACATCGGTCTTCAACAACTGGCTGTAGGCGATTTTGCCAAAATTGAAATTCCATCCAATCTTGCAATGGGAGAAAAAGGCCTCAAGGGAATAGTTCCACCAAATAGCTCAAATTGGTTATTCGTAAAAGTATTGGCACGCGTAAAGCCAGGGATCAATGAAAATGGCGTAGTATCATGGAAATGGAAAGATGGTGAAAATCAAAAAAATAATGATGCAGACGAAAAAGAAATTTCATTTCATGCGATTGTTTCAACTGAATCTCGCACGTCGGTAATGAATTCATACAAATCAAATTTTCCGCTACGTTATACTACCGGTAGCAAGGCAATTGTTCCTGGTTTGAGAAAATTACTTAAAAATGCAAAAAAAGGAGAACGATATATCGTGGTACTTGATAGTCAAAAAGCATATGGAAGTCGCGGTTTTGCTGATTTAGTTAAACCTAATGAAAAGGTTTTATACAACATCGAAATTACAGAAGTTCGGGCTATTTAGTGCATTATCACTATATTTGGGTTTTAAATTCTGGATTTGCGACTCAAATTTTACCTGATAAGTTTAGTTTTTACTTTTTTTTCATCTGTATTAAGTGCTCAAAAATCACTGGATACAGTAGAAACGGACTTCGGATCCATTATTTTATATTCGAATAAAACGTGGTCACTCTACAATAAAAATGCATTTAACGGAATATTAAACAAAAGAGTACATCGTTTAATGACAGAAGAACAAAATGGAAATTTCACGAATAAATGGAATAACGATGTTTGTTTTTCAACGCGAAATGATCTTTCAAAATTAAAGGATACCATTTGGCTGTGTGTAACAGATGAAGAACACCCGGATTTTGTAATGCCTGTTCCTGGGGTGGTAACCTCTCGATATGGATTTAGAAGTGGAAGAAACCACAACGGAATTGATTTGGATCTTGAAACAGGAGATACAGTTGTTGCAGCTTGGTCTGGCAAGGTTCGCTATGCCAAATTTAATGACGGAGGATTTGGAAATCTTGTAATAATTAGGCACTACAATGGCTTAGAAACATTTTATGCCCATATGAGCAAATTACTCGTTTTTCCTGATCAGGATGTTGTTGCTGGAGAACCTATTGGTTTAGGAGGAAATACTGGCCATTCATTCGGGGCTCATTTACATTTTGAGGTGCGCTTTTATGATTCTCCAATGAATCCAGAAGAGGTGATTAATTTCGATAAGAAATACCTGAAAAGCGAAAATTTATTTGTTCATAAAGGACTATTTAAGGTAGGAGCTAAACCATCTTCTGTTCATGATGACAATGCCCCAAATGAAAATAAGGTCGTTCAAAATAAGCCTGCTACTATCAAACCTCAAACAAAATACTACCGAGTGAAGACAGGTGATACGTTAACAGAAATTGCTGATCGAAACAATATTACTGTTTCAAAATTATGTCAGCTTAACGGAATAAAACCAAGTTCAGTATTAATACCAGGAAAAAGTTTACGTGTCAAATGAAGTTATTTAACTTAATTGTTGTTGCTACGCTATCGTTGCTAGTTGGTTCTTGCTCAAGTTATAACAAGGTTGTTAAAGGGGATGATTACCAACTGAAATTTCACAAGGCAAATAAACTTTACGAAGAAAAAGATTTTGATCGTTGTATCGTATTGTATGAACAAATATATCAACATTCTCCAAAAACAGGTGAGGGTGAACTTGCTTATTATCGTTTAGCAAAGAGCTACTACGAAATTGAAGATTTTTATATGTCAAGCTATTATTTTGGACAGTATATTCAGCGCTATCCATATAGTCAAAAAAATGAAGAAGCCTATTTTTTAATGGCATTATCAAGTGTTAAAAACTCCCCAGAATATTCGCTCGATCAAACGGAAACAGAAGGTGCGATTAATACGGTACAGCAATTTATCGATCGGTATCCGAATTCAACTTTAGTTGATTCATGCAATCGGGTAATTGATCGTTTAAGATTCAAACTCGAACTTAAGGAGTATGAGCATGTAAAGTTGTATGATAAAACAGAAAATTATCGGGCAGCTGTTACCTCTGGCGAGATTTTTCTAGAAAATTATTCAAAATCAAAATTTTGTGAAGAAGTATATTTTTTAATTGTAAAAAATTCCTATCTCTTGTCAATAAATAGTATTGAGTCAAAAAAAATAGAGCGAATCGATAAAACTACGGAAAGAATAACTAACTTTGCAATCCTTTATCCAAATTCAAATTATTTGAAAGAGGTTAAAACAATTGAGAATAAAATCAATCAATTGAGAGAAACAAAAACGGATTAATTTTAGAAAAATGAGCATTAAAAACACCACAGGAGAGAAAACAACGGTTACAAGAGATACAATTCTTCTTGAAGAAAAAACTGGAAATATCTATCAATCATTGGTTGCTATTTCGAAAAGAGCAAATCAAATTAGTGCCGAAACAAAAGAGGAATTAACGCAAAAACTTCAAGAATTTGCTAGTTCTACAGATAACTTAGAGGAGATCTTTGAAAATCGTGAGCAAATTGAGATTTCTAAGCATTATGAAAAAATGCCTAAAGCTACCGCAATTGCAACGCAAGAATTGCTTGACGATAAAATCTACATGAGAAACCCATCAGATAAGTAATGCTTGGAAAGCGCATCCTTCTTGGAATTACAGGAGGTATTGCAGCATACAAAATTGCTTACCTTATTCGATTTTTAAAAAATGAAGGGGCAGAAGTCAAATGTGTAATGACTCCTGCCTCTTGTGATTTTATAAGTCCCCTTGTCGTTGCAACACTATCAAAAAATCCTGTCTCCATTGAGTTTTGGAATAAGCAAACTGGAGAATGGACAAATCACGTTGAACTAGCGCTTTGGGCTGATCTTTTTGTTGTTGCGCCTGCTACAGCCAATACGATTTCCAAAATGGCTAATGGTGCCTGCGATAATTTGCTTTTAGCAGTATATTTATCAATGAAATCGAAAACGGTTGTTGCGCCTGCAATGGATTTGGATATGTATCAACATCCAACATTCCAACGTAATTTGAATCAATTAATCTTGGATGGTGTATCTGTAATTCCGGCCACTTCTGGTGAATTAGCGAGTGGGTTAGAGGGACAAGGGCGAATGGAAGATCCAGAGAATATTTTGAATTTTATTCGAAATTCTTTCAAAGCTGAGGTTCAAATAATCAAAAAACGAATTTTAATAACAGCCGGACCAACCTATGAAGCAATTGATCCCGTTCGCTATATTGGAAATCATTCAAGTGGCAAAATGGGTTTTGAACTTGCCAAGGCCAGTTTGAATCAAGGTCATCAAGTCACTTTGATAAGTGGCCCAACTAACTTGAATTTAGCACACCCTAACTTGAATCTCATACGCATTGAATCGGCTGAAGAATTATTGGAACAAGTTCAAATTCATTGGTCGGAAAATGAAATTGGAATTTTTGCGGCAGCGGTTGCTGATTATAGACCAAAAGCAAGAGCCGATCAAAAAATTAAAAAGTCAGACGATGATTTGACGATTGAGCTTATAAAGAATCCTGATGTTCTCCTTTGGGCCTCTGAGAATAGATCGCAGAATCAAATCGTTGTTGGTTTTGCACTTGAAACAAATAATTCTCTTGATAATGCGTTATCTAAATTAGAGCGTAAAAAATTAGATATAATTGTTCTAAATTCTTTAGAAAATAAGGAGGCTGGTTTTAAAAAGGAAACAAATAAAATTACGATCTTAGACAAAAAGAAAAATAAATTCGATTTTGAAGTTAAACGAAAAGAGGAAGTGGCTGTCGATATTTTAAATACAATTGAAAAATATAGAAATTCATGAAAAGATTATTTCTTGCAGCTTTAATTTTCATTTTATCTGGATATTCTTTTTCGCAGGAATTGAATTGTCAAGTAAGCGTTCAGACTGATGCTAAGCTAGAACTGAATTCTACTGAACTTGAAATCATCAAACAAATGAAACAGAGTATTTTTGATTTAATGAATAACACCCAGTGGACAAAGGATGCTTTCAAAACGGAAGAGCGAATAAATTGCAATATTCAAATTCAAATTAAAACGAATCCAAGCTCAGGAAATTATACTGGTTTTGTTCAAGTTCAATCATCTCGCCCTGCTTTTAATTCGAATTATAACACGGTGTTATTTAATTTCCAGGATGAAGATTTAGCTATTTCATTCTCAAGAAATACCGTTTTGACTTATGCTCAAAATCAATATCGTGATAATTTATCATCGATTTTGGCATTTTACGCCTACTTCATCATCGGAATGGATTACGACTCGTTTTCTTCAAAAGGCGGAACTCCTTATTTTAACGAAGCTCAACAAATTGTTTCCAATGCACAGTCATCTGGTGCCCCAGGTTGGAAAGCCAGTGAGTCAGGAAAGAGAAATCGTTATTGGTTAATTGATAATATCTTACAGCCTGTTTTTGATCCATTAAGGGAATGCAATTACATGTATCATCGAAAGGGTATAGATCAATTATATGATAATAAAGTAGAAGCTAAAAAGGCTCTACTTGCTGCTTTAAATAAACTCTCGCCAGTAGCTCAAACAAGACCGAATACAATAAATCTTTTAAATTTTTTAGCTGCTAAAGCTGTTGAATTAAAAAACATATTGTCTGATTCTGAAGTAAAGGAAAAAACTGATTTTGTTAACCTTCTTAAGAAATTGGATTCCGGTAATTCTTCCAAATATCAGGAAATCCTCAACTAAACATGTTGCAGCGACTGTATATCTCGAATTTTGCCTTGATAGATGAGGTTAATATTGAGTTAAACGATGGTTTTACGGTCATTACAGGCGAAACGGGTTCCGGTAAGTCAATTTTATTGAATGCACTTAATTTGATTTTAGGCGAGCGCGCTGACTTTGGAGTTATCGGAAATAAATCAAACAAATCAATTGTCGAAGCAACTTTTCGGATATCAGAAAGTTTTCAGTATTTCTTCGAAGAAAATGATTTAGATTTCGATCAAACGATTCTGGTTCGCAGAGAGATTCTAAAAGAGGGTAAATCAAGGGCATTCATTAATGACACACCAGTTCAGCTTAATGTTCTGAAAAGTCTTTGTTCGAAATTGGTTCAGATTCATTCACAATATAATACACTGGAGTTAAAATCGAAGTCCTATCAGTTGGAATTGCTTGATATACTTTCTGGAATTGTAACAGAAAGAAATGAAATGAACAGATTATTTGAGATTCATCAAAATCTTAAAAAGGAACTCAATAAGTTCGAATCTGAATTCGCTGAAGCTCAATCTGCACAGGATTATAATCAGTTCATATTGAATGAATTGTTAGAATTAAATCTAGAAAAGACAGATTTTAATTCGTTGGAAAAAGATTTGAATCGTATTGAAAATTCCGAGGCACTCAAATCCCTATATTTTTCTTTGGTAAATGCCACTGAAAATGGTGGTTTTTATTCAAACTTGAAAACAATCAAGACAGGATTGGAGAAATATTCATCTACAGACCCGAGGGCTTCTGCTTTTTTGGATAGATTGAATATGATTATGATTGATCTCAAGGAGTTGTCTCTAGATGCTGAAAAAGAAATAGATGAATTGGATTTTTCAGGTTCGAATTTAGATGAACTCACCCGTAAACTTGATTTATTTAATCGAATCTTGAATAAACATCGTCTCAGAAATCAAGATGAACTTTTTGCTTTTAAAGAAGAGTTAGAGCGAAAAGTTGTTGGATTAGAATCAATTGAGGCAAGGTGTCAAGAACTTAAAATTCAGCTCGAGCATCAGTCGATGGAAATGGTCGATTTCGCTAATTTATTGCATCAAAAAAGGATTCAGGCTGCACCAGCAATTGAAAAGGATTTGAAGAAAATTCTTGATTCATTGAAGTTGCCTGAAACGGAATTGAAATTTGAGCTTAATAAGAAAAGTGAAGTTTCAGCATTTGGAAATACAGAAATTACATTTTTATTCTCTGCAAACAAAGGGATGCCCTCAGTTCCTGTTGAAAAAGCTGCGAGTGGGGGAGAGCTTTCCCGCGTTATGTTGGCCCTTCAAAAAATGGTTTCTGACAAGCGAGAATTACCGACTATTTTGTTCGATGAAATAGATACGGGTGTTTCTGGCGATGTAGCTCAGAAAATTGGTTTGCTATTAAATCAAATGGGAAATACCGTTCAATTAATTGCAATTTCTCATTTACCGCAAGTTGCAGCAAAAGCAGCGAATCATTTGGTTGTAGCTAAGAGTATTGAAAACAATCATATGAAAACGAGTGTTAGTCAAATTAATGAAGAAGAGCGTATTGTTGAAGTAGCACGTTTATTGAGTGGTGAACAAATTTCAGAAGCAGCTCTTTCAAATGCGAAGAATTTGATGTTAAACTAATTCATAGTGAGTTTCTATTTAAACTTTGATATTCCAAAATCAATCCAAAAAATTAATTTCTCGGATGAGATATTGTTCTTGGGAAGCTGTTTTTCGGATGAAATTAGTTCAATAGCAAAATTACACGGTTTTAATGTTACTGCTAACCCATTTGGAACCTTGTTTCATCCCTTGGCCATTGCAAGAGCTATATCGGATGCATTGGATGAAAAAGTAAATTTTGATTTAGTTCAGAATAACGATGTTTATTTTGACTATAGTTGTTCTGGAAAAATATATGGAATGTCATTGAGGGATATTCAAGAAAAAGTCCTTGAAATGAGAAATCAATTGAAGCATTGTATTGAAAATGCCCGATTTCTTTTCATAACATTTGGAACATCATTTGCCTACCACCTTAATGAATCCAATGAAATAGTTGGCAATTGCCATAAACAGCCTGCTCAAAAATTCACAAAGAAACTCACTGAGGCCCAAGAAATTCATACAGTTTGGCAGCAAGTAATTGAACGAATTAAACAGCTAAATCCAGAATTAAAAATTAGCTTTACAATAAGTCCTGTTCGTCACATTAAAGATGGTCTTTTTGAAAATAATGTAAGTAAATCAAATCTATTTGTTGCTGTAAATAAAATTACAGCGAAAAGCGAAATAAATTACTTTCCATCTTTCGAACTTTTGAATGATGTATTGAGAGACCATCGGTTCTTCAAAGCAGATTTAATTCACCCAAATGAGCAAGCGGTTGAGTTTGTTTGGCAACGATTTCAAGAGACTTTTATGGATTCCGAAACAATATTAATTGCAAAAAAGGTTCGCGAAATAAAAATTGCTAAAAAGCATCGCCTGCAATTCCCGGAAAGTGAGTCAGCAGAAAAATTTCATGCTCAATTATTGGAACGAAAGGAAAACCTCGACAAAACTGTAAAAGGAATTTGTTGGTAGGTTAGGGTTGAATTTTGAATTGCCATCGGAAGAATTGCGAACGGTGTAATTGCGAACGGTGGAGTTGCGAATTGCGAATGGGATAGTTGTGAATTGCGAATGGAGTAGTTGCGAGTTGCGAACGGTGTAGTTGCGAATTGCGAACGGTGGAGTTTATCGTTTTTAATTCGCCATTCTTAATTCACAATTCTTAGTTAAACCCAATTACCAAATCTTCGCAACTTTTTTTGCTCCGTTTCGCATCGGTCTATTTTCTTCTACTGAGAAAGCTGAGAAAAATTCTGGGCAGTTTTTCAACGGACCGTTCACGCGATACATTCCAGGAGAATGTGAGTCATTTGCCAAACGATTTTTCATTTCTTCATCGGTGTATTTGATTTTCCAAAGCTGAGCATAGGCAATGAAAAACCGCTGTGCTGGTAAAAATCCTTCACGAATTTCATTTTTCTTGAATTCATCTGTTCGGGTGTAGGCATAGTAAGCCATTGTCAATCCTCCGAGGTCGGCGATGTTTTCCCCCATCGTTAAATCAGGATTCACACAGTTTCCTTCCAAAGGACAAAAAGCAGAATAGGTTTCGCCCAAAATTTTCGTTTTTTCTTCAAAAAGTGAACGATCCTCATCTGACCACCAATTTTTAAAGGTTCCATCTGCTGCAAATTTTGAGCCCATATCATCAAAACCATGGGTAAATTCGTGTCCGATTACCATTCCAATTCGACCGTAGTTAACCGCATCTTCTGCATTCTCATCAAAAAAAGGTGGCTGCATAATGCCAGCAGGGAAGGCAATTTCATTTAAAAGCGGATGGTAATAGGCATTTACCATATGCGCTGGCATTCCCCATTTTTCTTTATCAACGGGTTTATTTAATTCTTCAAAGTTCTTAAGAACGCTGTAGCGATTGACTTCCTTGATGTTTCCCAGGTAATTAGATGCGCTGAAATTGAGTTTGGAAAAATCTTCCCATTTGCTTGGGAAACCTAATTTGCGTCCGATTGAGTTTAATTTGTTCAATGCTTCTTTCTTGGTAGTTTCACTCATCCAATCCAAGTTTTGAATACGATCTCTAAAAACGATTAACAGGTTGTCAACCATAATATTTACACGATCTTGTGCCTCTTTTGAAAAATGTTTTTCTACGAAAGCTTTACCTAACAATTCGGAGAATTCCATTCCTGTAATTTCATCGATTGCACTTTCATTTAGGGGTTTCATACTTTTTTTACCACTCAATTTTTTACCATAAAATTCGAAGTTTAAGTCCACGAATTTTTGATCCAAATGTTTGGCGTAATGGCGAATAACCTTCCAAGATAAATAGTGTTTCCAAGTATGCATATCTGTCGTTTCAACCATGTCTGCAACTGTTTTGATAAACATAGGATTATCAACTACAATTGAATCTGGGGTAGCACAACCGACTTGCCCTAAGTAATATCTGAAATCAAAAGTTCCAGTCATCGCAGTAATTTCTTTCAAACTCTTTTTGTTATATACTTTCTCGGGAACTCTCATTTCTGCTTTAGACAACATAACACCCGCTAGTTTTTTTTCAAAGGTCAAAACGTGTTGTGCAATATCCTTTGATTCAGCTTCCGTTTTTCCGATTGCCTGAAAGCATTTAGCAATGTGAGTCTCATATTCATTTAGAATATCTTTTTTCTTTTCGTCGGTGTAGTACTCTTTATTGGGTAATCCAAGCCCACCTTGACTAAGGTAAGCAATGTTTTTGGAAACATTTTTCATGTCTTGACTTATCCCAAAACCAAAAATGGTGTTAATTCCGTCTTTATGATGTTCTGCAACTACTTCAACCAAGAAATCTTTGCGGTTCATCTCTTGAATACGCGTTAACTCTGCTTGTATTCCCTGAATGCCATTTGCATTTCTTGTATCCATATTCATGAATGATGCATAGTAATCCCCAAGTATTTGGTTTTGAGAACCTTTTGAACCTGTATTTTTCTTTGCATCTTCCAGAATGTCAATTAGTTTTTTCTTATTGGAAAGGTCTAGTTCATTAAAACTACCCCAACGCGATTCAGTACTGGGTATTTCCGTATTTTTCACCCAGGTTCCATTGGAAAACTGAAAAAAGTCATCTTGTGGTTTGATATTTAAGTCAAGATATTCTTTATTGATGGTTCCATAAACCTTTTTTTCAGGTTCAGTTTTAGTTGAAACACATGCGGTCACAAGAATGCCCAGTGTAATAGTAGGTAGTATTTTATTCATTTTTAATTAATTGGAGTATATAACATTTCTACGTGAGGAATTCCGTCTTCCAAATATTCTTTCCCAGTTGAAAAAAACAGGTGTCCATTGTAAAATCGTTCTAAATGCTTTTGAGCCGAAATTCGTATTGGAACCATTCCAAATTCAGCATGAATGAAATGAATACAATGATTCATTAACTCGTGACCTAAACCCCCACCTCTCAAATTTTCATCAATTACAACTCTACCAATTGAAACTTCAGGGTAGGAGAGTCCTGCTGGCAGAATACGAGCTGTTGCGACAATATTTCCTTTCCCGTCTCGACAGATTGAATGATAGCATTTTTTGTCTTTACCATCCAAATCAAGATAGCTACAATTTTGTTCAACAACAAATGTTTTCAGTCTAACGGCAATGATGTCGTGGAACTCAGAAGTTGATAATTCCTGAAAATGTTTGAATTCGTAGTTGAGTTTCATCCAAACAAATATACGATTTACTTGATTTCATCGACTAATTCAGACTCGAAAAGTTGACCTGGTGATACCATATTCTCATCATAAGGAATGTTTTTGCCATAACGTTTGGCCATGGTTTTTCGAACGATTGGAGCATCAATATTGAATTCCCTTAATGCTTTTGGCTTAACGAGTTCGATTCCCAAGACATTTTTATAAGTTTTCCAAACTAATTCAGAGCAATACCATTCTTTATCGCTCCATCCAAAATATATGTCATAGTTCTTTCCAAATTGTTTTTTCGCATAGTTCTTCATTTCCTCGATTTTTTCAGAGGTTAAAACAGTCGAATCAATGTACCGCATGATTTTATATTTTTTATCTTTTCCGCTCGCAATCCAATCGTCTAATTTTCTTTTTCCAACTGGTTGAACCGCCTCATATACATAAGGTATTCCGTTTTCATAGAAAATAATTCCGCAATGGGAGTAGGGTGAATTGGTTGCCTCTTCTACAGCTTTACTTTGTCCAGATAAAGAAGATTGAAAAATGATGTCGCCGTCCTTAATTTTTTGTCCAGAACAACTGAGAATGGTGAAAGAGAAAATTAAAATTGCGGATTTAAAGAAATTTGACATGAGAAAAAAGTTAATCTATTTAAGCTAAAATTATTCAATTATTTCAAATTCCGTTCTTCTATTTTTAGCTCGATTGGTATCTGACGTATTTGCCACTTTTGGTTTACTTTCTCCAAAACCAATTGCATTAATTCGATCTGAATTTACACCTTTTTCAATGAGGAAAGCTTTTACAGCATCAGCTCGATTTTGAGAGAGAACTCTATTTTGTTCATCATCTCCCAAGTCATCTGTGTGACCATTTACGGAAATTTTCAAATTTGAATTCTTCTTGAGGTAATTGGCAAATCCGGATAGTAAAATAATTGATCGTTTATTTAACTCCCACGAATCTGTGGCAAAAAAGATTTCATCTAATTGATAGGGTTTCCCTGGTTTTACACTATCTGTTTTAATATTTCCAGTTTCAATAGTGGTGCTTGTTCTGTTTTCAAAGACTTCTTTTTCAACTACCTTCGCATTGTAAGCTAAACCTTCCTTGCTCACACTAATGGTTACATCCTCGGCTTTTGAGACTTTGACTACGGCTGCGTATTTTCCATCATCTCCATTTACATCAAACGTTTCGGTTTTTCCCGATTCGTTGTAGTTAATCTCTATTTTAGCATCTGTAATCGGTTTTCCAGATTCATCGGTTAAGGTTCCCTTAACGATTACAACTTCTTGAGGACGAGCTTTTTCATACAGATCAAAGGCATAAATATTCCAATCTCCATCCTTATCGCTCGAAAAGTAAGCGACCTTACCATTGGTTGAAACAAATAATCCGAGTTCATCCTGTTCTGAGTTTATTGGATATCCAATATTTTCTGGTTTAGTCCATCCGTTATTTTCCTTTCGGATGTAAAAAATATCCAAGCCTCCCATTCCTTTGCGTGAATTGGTGCTGTTTGATACAAAATAAAGTGTTTCTCCATCTTGGTGAAAGAAGGGACTTTTATCTTTTCCAGCCGTATTGATTGTTTCAAAGGGTTTTGCAACTCCCCATGAACCATCTGGTTGTCTTTCTGAAAGGTATATGTCGTTGTCGCGCGATCCTTTACGAAAGGAAGTAAAAAATAGCATCTTACCATCTGCGGAAAGAGAAGGTTGCGCTTCCCATCCATCTTTGGTATTGATATTCGTCCCCATATTAACAAGTGGTGTCCATTGAAAATCATTCCCTCCTTTTCCTGAGCGTTTGAATTTAGTCGTATACAGATCACAATTCAAATAATCTTGCCCATAAACGACTTCTTTTTTACAAGCGCAAATAATCATTTCTTTATTATCAACTGAGAGCGTTGCTGTTCCGTAATTGTAAAAAGTTCCGTTATTGAATGGATCGGTAAGCCTTTCTCCAAATGTAAATACGTTTTCACCCTCTTTAAGTCTCTGTGCAATCGTAAATTCCTCTTCTATTAAATTGGCGATATTACCCAAGTTTGTGTTATCTACTTTTCTTGTGAAAAATATTAAATCATTGTCAGGAGAAATCATTGGAAAATATTCATCTAAGTTTGAACTTACATTCATTACTTTATTCGGGGTAAATGGAACGGGGTTATCACGAAGTTTTTTCTCAAATTCAATATCTTCGATGATTGCATTCAATTCACTTTTTTTCTGAATGAAGTCTTGCGGCAAGACGGAATAGTTATCTTCAGGGAAGGCAACAAATTTCTTCAAAAAAGGCAATGCATTTTTTACATCTCCCGATGAAAGCAAAGTAATACCGATGTTGTAATAACAATCTGCGTGAAAGTCAGGGCATTTTTTGATTGTAGCTTGAAAGAAGATAAGGGATTTATTTTGAAGCACTTCTCCCTGTTTTTCAGTTTTTTCGGATTTCATTAGTCGAGCAGCTTCTTGTTCGCAAAGACGTGCATACAAATAATAAGTTTCGGCATTTTCGGGATACTTTTGAATTGCTTGTGCAAATTTCTCTGTTTTCTCATCGAAACTTTCTTCTGCCATCGCTGAGGCAAGAAGTTTGACAAGTTTTTTATCGGATGTGACACATGGATCGATTTCTTGAGCAAAAAGAAATCCACTTAAGCTAATAAAGAAAAGAAAAGAGATTCCGTGTAAAAACTTGATCATTCTGTTGATTTCACCTAAACACTTATAGCTAAAATCATGCAAAAGGTTACACGTTTTTTTAGATGGTTATTTTTTTTAACACATTACAGACGCGGTCAATGTCATTTGAGTTTACATCGAGATGGGTAACCATTCGGAGCATTCCCGGTCCAAAAGGCATAATTAGAATGTTTTCCGAATTCAGTTTTTCAATGATTTGATCACGTTTTTCCGCATTCTTCAGGATTGTTACCACAATATTTGTTTCTACAGGAATAACGGTTTCCACCCAATCGCAATTGAGCAATGTTTTTTCTAGTTCTTTTGCGTTTTGATGGTCCAATTTTAAACGATTGACGTTGTTTTTTAATGCGTAAAGACCTCCAGCTGCGATGATGCCTGCTTGTCGCATACCACCTCCAAAAACTTTTCGAACGCGATGCGCCTTTCTGATGAAAGATTTATTGCCCAATAATAGTGATCCAACAGGTGCTCCTAATCCTTTCGATAAACAAATGGAAATTGAATCGAATTGACTTGCATAAGATTTGTAATCAATTTCGGTTTCGACGAGTGCATTAAAAACGCGTGCGCCATCCAAGTGAAGTGGGATTTTCAAAGATTTTGATAATTCTGATAATCGTTTAATTTCATCAAAATTGTATATAGCTCCACCACCGCGGTTTGCAGTATCTTCAACGGAAATCAATTGAGTTAGTGGGAAATGCACGTCGTGTTCGGGATTTATCCAGTTTTTGACATCTTCAGCAGAAATTCTTCCACGATTTCCATCGAGTAAACGAACAGATGCTCCCGAATTTCGCGCGATTCCGCCTCCTTCGTATTTGTAAACATGACTTTCTTTGTGGCAAATTACTTCGCCTCCAGGTGTCACATGAACATTAATTGCAATTTGATTCGTTTGTGTTCCCGAAGAGCAGAATAATGCAGCTTCCTTACCAAATATTTCGGCGGCATATTTTTCCAGTTCATTTACCGTAGGATCTTCACCAAAAACGTCGTCACCAACTGGCGCATTCAGCATGCATTCGAGCATTTCTTTACTTGGTTTTGTAACCGTATCGCTTCGTAGATCTATTTTCATTTTTTAATTTAATTTCGAACTTAATAATTGCGAATTGCTAATTTTTGAATTGCTAACTTTTGAATTGCGAATTGCTAACTTTCCGAACTCTACTCTCCACTCTCAATACATGACGCTCATCCCTCGGTCAGTATTTTCAACTTTCCACTTTCCACTCTCCACTCTCAATACATGACGCTCGTCCCTCGGTCAGTATTTTCAACTCTCCACTCTCATTTCTCCGCTCTCAATACATGACGCTCGTCCCTCGGTCAGTATTTTCAACTCTCCACTCTCATTTCTCCGCTCTCCGCTCTCCGCTCTCCATTCTCCGCTCTCCATTCTCCGCTCTCCATTCTCCGCTTTCAATACATGACGCTCGTCCCTCGGTCAGTATTTTCATCTCTCCACTCTTCACTCTCCACTCTCCACTCTCCACTCTTCACTCTCAATACATGACGCTCGTCCCTCGGTCAGTATTTTCATCTCTCCACTCTTCACTCTTCACTCTCCACTCTCCGCTCTCATTTCTCCGCTCTCCACTCTCAATACATGACGCTCGTCCCTCGGTCAGTATTTTCAACTCTCCGCTCTCACTTCGTGAATTGATTCAGAAAATGCGATAATTCTTCACCAGAGTTCACCAAATTTAATTTGTTTCTCAGTCGGGAACGTGCAATATTGATGCTATGAACGGTTTGCCCTGTGATTTGTGAAATTTCTTTAGAGCTCATATTTAATAGGAGGAAAGCACATAGTTTTCTTTCATTGTTACTAAGTTTTGGGTATTTACTTTCCAAGTTGTGAATAAAATTTGGGTGTACCTTATTGAATCGAATTTCGAATTCATCCCATCGTTTGTTGTTGACTGAATAATTTAATTCAGAAAGAATTCGGTTTACAGCAAGTTCTGCTTCGCCGTTTAATTTAGGTAAGGCTTCTTTTAATTTTGCTGAGATACTGGTAATCAAATTATCTTTTTCTAATAAAAACATTGATTTAGTTGCCACATCTCGCTCGTTGTTCTCCAATTCTAGTTGAACCTTTTCTTTTTCGAGTTGCTCATTTCTAAGGCTTATTTCAGCGTTTTTGCGTGCAACTTTGTTCCGACTAATTAACAACCACAATATAATGAGTGCTAACAGCAAGGAAGCGCCGAGAATTAATACATAGAAAACAATTTCCTCACTTCGTTCCTTTTCCTGACGAAGTTCATCTTTGTATTGATAGGATAAGGCATTCTCTTGTAAACTGATTTCTCGAAGACTATCTCGGTAGTTTTTTTCTTTTAATCGAAAATCGTGAGCTTCCTTGAATTGATTTTTCGCAGCGTAAGCATCTGCGAGTCCTTGACAAACCAAAATTTTACTATTGAAAGAAACAAGGTTGTGTATTAATTTATTTGCTTCGAGTAGAAATTCCAGAGCCAAATCATTCTTTCCTATTTCTTGATTAAAAACACCAAGGTACATCAAGCGTTCAGCATCATCGTCTAAACCTGGGGTTTCTTTGGTAAGTGATAATGATTTATTGAAATAATACGCTGCACTATCATATTTTTCAGCATAAATGTATGCTACTCCCATGTTCGAGTAGAATTCCATTGTCCCCTCTTTTTTAAATTCATTTCGGTACGATGAAATCGCTTTTCGGAAATAATCGAGTGCAATTTTATAATCCTCTTTTTGCAGGTATGCTAAACCGTAGTTGGATAGTGTACGTGAAATGTTTTTTTCAATTTTCAAGTGTTTGCTCAAGTCCAATGCTTTTTTGAAATAAGCAAACGATTTCTTCATGTCGAGCTGCTCGTGGTAGAAGGTAACCCCAAGTTGGTTGTAGTAATCAATTAGGAATTCTTGCTTTTCTGATTCATCAGTTAGGTCTTTGATTTGTTCAATGTAATACATGCATTTCTCAAAACTTTTAAGTCTCGTAAGAAATAAGTGCGATTGTTTTTGTAGGTATTTAGAGGTCAGTTCATATTGTTTATTTTCCTTGGTTTTTTGTATTGCAAAATCCAATGTATCAATACATTTTTTTAAATGAAGGTGCTCATTTTGATTTACCCAATGAAGAATTGGAGGTGCTTGCTGCGAAAGAATGTTAAGTTGCTGAAATACAAAAAACAATATAATCAAATTACGTATCATCATAGCTTTAAACTTAAGTAAAACCCCAATTTTAAACATGTATAACAAATGTATGATTGTTTTTTAAATAATCCAAATACAAATATATGAATAGTTGTATACCTGTATTATTGTTGCATTTTTAATTAGATAATTAATAATTTAACTTTGCACTAGAATTTGAAGAACCTATAGCATGCAAAATTGTACTCAAAATCCTTCGAAAAAAAATAGGTTGAATTTCAACCGATTTTTTTCTTTACCTCAAGTAATCTTTGACAAAATTTCAACACAAAAATCAGAATGTGAAAACAATTATTCTTCTTCGGATAAAAATCGTTCAATTTTCAATTCTCAACTCTCAACACTCCACTCATCACTCTCCACTCATCACTCTCAACTTTTCACTCTCATCTTGGTTCTCGCTCTGAATTCTATCGGGTGGGGGCAGACATTTGCTGATTTCACTTCTGCATCTGGCGCTACTGGCAGTACGGCTGGCACATCTGTAAATTCAACAACAACAACTCCTGGATATAAACAATACACTTGGACTGTGCCTGCGAATGTATCTTCTATAATGGTGGAAGTTTGGGGCGGTGGTGGTGGAGCTAATTCTCGTCAATCTTCCACCTCTGGAGGAGCTGCTGGTGGTGGTGGAGCATATTCAAGGAAATATTCATTTGTAGTTACGGGCGGTACAACAGTGCTTGCAATTCAAGTTGGTAGAGGCGGTGCATCTAGAAGCACTGGCACTGGTACCGCCGGTGCTGGTGGTGTTTCTTATGTTAAAGTAACTAATCATACGGGTACAATAATTGCTAGTGCTAATGGTGGAGGTGGTGGTGTAAATCAAGCTAGCCCTGTTGGTGGAGCTGGCGCCACAACTTATTCAATTAATTCCACAGCTCCTATTACGAATGATGATTATTGGTACGGTGGCAACGGAGGTAATGGAGGTGGTAATCCTGCTGGTGGGGCAGGTGGTGGTGGAGCTGGAAGCGGTAACAACGGAACTAGTGGAGGTAATACTAATGGTACGCCAGGTTCTGGAGGTTCAGCGCAAACAGTTTTATTTTCTGGATTATCAGGTGGTAATGGCGGAACCTATTCGGGAGGAGCTGGTAATGTTCGGGGTGGTGGGGCTAGCGCAGCGACAGGAAACTCTACTGCTACGCCTGGAAATGGTGGAGATGGTTTTGTTAGAATCACTTATACTGTATGCGCTAACACAGCACCAACGAGTATTTCAGTAAACTCAGGTACTGAACCAACGTGCCAGCCTGGTTCGGCTACAGCCGTAGATTATAATAGTAATGGCGCTGGTACAGAAGATTGGGCTATAACTGTAAACTCAACAACTGCAGGTTCATGGGCAAGCCCGAGTATTAGCTCCACGGGTGCGGTTACGTTCCCTTCTGGCTGGGCTGGTCAGGTAACAATAAGAGCTAGAAGAACTGGTTGTTCAACAACTGCTTATTTTGATAGGGTTGTTACGGTAAATCCTACACCGTCACTTTCCTATTCAGGTTCACCATTTACATTCACTCAAAATACCGCAATATCCAACTTAACCCCAACTACAACGGCTACATCATATAGTGCTTCACTACCTGCGGGGTTATCAATTGGTGCATCTGATGGTGTTATATCAGGCACACCAACGACACCGCAAATAGCGGCAAGTTACACCATTACAGGAACAGCGAGCGGATGTTCAGGGACAGCCTCAATTTCAATAGCTGTTAGACCGTCTAACGATGCGTGTTCAGGGGCAACAAACTTGCCCTGTGCATCAGGTACTATTTCTGGAACAACAGTTGGTGCAATCAGTGAAACGGCTCCGAATGCCTCAACATCAGGAACAATGGGTGTATGGTATAGTTTTACGGGAGATGGGGGGTCAACAACTTTAACGGTTGTTCAAACAACTTTAGATACCCGTTTATTAGTAATGACCAGTAGCACGAATTCCTGTGGGGGCACTTACACAACAATTGCGAATCAAGATTTAATAACTAGTAGCAGTGAAACAGCAACCTTTACAACAACAAATGGTACTAACTATTATGTTTATATAGGATACTATACTTCAGGATCAACAACTGGAACCTTTACAATAAGTCGTACTTGCGTTGCTCCACCAACGATTACATCATTCAGTCCAACGTCAGGTTGTCCTGGAGGTACAATCACAATTAATGGGACCAGTCTATCAGGAACTTCATCTGTTTCAGTTGGAGGAACCGTATGTTCAAATATCACAGTAGTTAGTTCAACTCAAGTTACAGCGGTGCTTGGTTCAGGAACAACAGGGACTATTTCGTTGACGGCAACAGCAGGAAACACAACAAGTTCAGGAACCTTTACGGTTGAAACACCTCCAACAATATCCTATACTGGATCACCATTTACTTACACAGCTGGGACTTCTATTTCTAGTCTTACAGCTTCAACAACAGGTACTCCAACCTCATTTTCAGTTTCTCCCTCTTTGCCTGCTGGGTTAACATTAAATACAAGCACAGGCGAAATAACAGGAATACCTACAACCTCACAAGTTGCAGCTAGTTATACAATAACAGCTTCTCGTGCGAACGGATGTTCAGGGACAGCCTCAATTTCAATAGCTGTTAGACCGTCTAACGATGCGTGTTCAGGGGCAACAAATTTGCCTTGCGCTACAAGCAATTTAGCCGGAACAACAGTTGGTAGTGCTGACGAAACCCCACCGGCCTCAGTTGCTACGTCTGCAAAAGGAGTATGGTATTCATTTATTGGTGATGGTCAGTCCACAACAATTTCTTCAACGGCTGCTTCTGGTTTTGATCATGAACAAACCATTTTAACTGGAACTTCATGTGGTGATTTTACAATTGTTGGCGCATCGCAAGATGGATCAGGTCAAGGTGGTACTGAAACTCAAACTTTTATCGCAACTAATGGTCAACAATATTATGTTTGGGTTGCCTATTTCACAACTGGAAGTACTACCGGTGCATTTACTATTAGCCGAACTTGTACAGCAATTGTTGCGAATGATGCATGTGCGAATGCGATAAATTTAACGGTTGGTGCCTCAGCAATTTCTGGTTCTTTTGTCGGTGACTCTCCAAGTGGAGGAAGTTATGATGACTCATCTTATCCAGATGTTTGGTATAAATTTACGCCAGCATGCAATGGTTCTTACCAAGTTGCTTTAACGAACTCATCTTTTGATGCTGATATCTACTTATATTCAGATTGTTCTTCAACTACAAATCTATTATCTGGAGGAGCAACTTCAGCAAGTAATGAAACAGGAACAGCTTCGCTATCTGCTGCAACTACATATTATATACGAGTTGTTGATTTCGCTCAAGCATCCTCAACATTCAGTATTGCCGTTTCATTGACTTCATCAACTAATAGCACTCCATCAGCAATTATTGGAAGTTCAAATGTTTGTGCTTCAGCTTCTAATCTAACATATTCAGTAACAAATGTTTCCGGTAATACATACAATTGGACTCTTCCATCTGGTTGGTCTCAATCTGCCGGTGGAACTACAAACTCAATAACTTTAACTGCGGGGAGCGCCGGAGGAATATTATCAGTTACGGCAACAAATTCATGTGGTACGAGTTCAGCTTCTACGATTTCAATAACCGTTTCGGCTAATCCAGCTGCTCCAACCATAACGCCAACTTCTGCTTCTATATGCAGCGGTGCAATACAATCTTTATCTGCATCGTCAGGTTCAGGAACATCTCAAGGTTCTGTTGGACTTAATGCTCCAATTGGAACTTCTTCAATTAATTTTGGAATTTCTAGTTTTTACAACATATTTGACGTTCTTCAGTCTGCCACCTTGGTCTCTGTAGATGTGTTTCCAACTGATCCTATTGGAACTTCAGCTTCAATTGTAATTGCGAATAGTTCGGGAACAGTCTTAAATACTACAAACTACACCACATTCGTCACAGGTGGTGCACGACAAACGGTCACCATTAATTACAGTATGACTACAGGTACTGGTTACCGAATAGGACAAGGAGGTTCGGGAATTAGTTTGATTAGAGATTTAGCAGCCGGTGGTTATCCTTATACATCGTCTCTTGCAAATATAACGGGTAGCAATAATGGAACTGCCTATTATTACGCCTACAACATGTTATTTTCTGCTTCTAATCAAGCTTCAATAACATGGTCAAGCACTACCAATTTGTTTACAGATGCAGCTGCGACGGTTGCATATACCGGTTCTGCTGCAACGCAAGTTTATTCAAAACCATCTTCCACTATTACTTACACAGCAACAGCAACAAACACATCAGGTTGTACCTCTTCAACCAATGTTCAAGTCACGGTTAACGCCCTTCCAACAATTTCGGGATCTTCAGCAGCATCGCACTGTGGTGCAGGTACGCTTGGAATTTCTGCAACTGCCAGTGCAGGTACGATTGAATGGTTTGATGCTGCAACAAGTGGAACTAGCTTAGGAACAAGTAATTCTGCTTCAACTTGGACTACACCTAGTATTTCAACCACTACAACCTATTATGCTGAAGCAGTAAATAGTTCTTGTAGATCTGCCTCAAGAACTGCGGTAACAGCCGCGGTTAATGCCTCGCCTTCATCCCCAACATCCGTAACCCCCAATGCCACTACCATTTGCCACGGAAACAGCGTTAACTTAAATGCTACATCGGCAGGAAACACAATAAATTGGTACACGGTTGCAACAGATGGTACTGCAATACAAACAGGAGTTAGTGCGGGTGTAAATCATTCCGTTTCACCAACCTCCAATACGACTTATTACGCAGAGGCTCAAAGTGCTGCAGGATGTAAAAGTTCACGAACAGCAACTGGTTTAATTACAGTTGAAAATCCGGTTTCCGCTATTAACACAGCCATAGGTACAACCTTAGCAAACAATGATTATGTGTGGGTTGGACAGACCGATGCTACTTGGTCCACAACCAACAACTGGAGGCAATACAACGGTACAAATTTAATTACTCCAGGTTTTGCGCCTGGAAGTAATAATACAAATAAGATTTATGTTGTTCAAAATTCCACCAGTTCAAATTGTATTTTCAACGCATCGAGCATTTCACTCAGTGGAGCACTTGGGGTAGCGGATTTATTTATTGGAACGGGAACTTCTCTTAACGCAAATGGAAATAATATAACGCTTACTGGAAATTTCACGAATAATGGAACATTCACCCCAGGTTCTGGTACATTAACATTGAGTGGAGGTTCGAACCAAACAATATCTGGTTCAGGATCAACGCTTTCGTTTTCAAATGTAACCATAAACAAAAGTGCTGGGACGCTAACAGCATCTAAAGACATATCCATTAGTGGAGCCATCACCTTCACTAGCGGTATTTTGGATATGAATAATAAGAACCTTACTGTTGAAGGAAGTATATTTGGAGGAAGTATAACTTCTTATGTAATGGCGTTTACGAATGGAACTAATACCTCTAAATTAATTAGAAAAATAACTTCTACCTCGAATGCGCAATACATTTTCCCAATAGGAAGTTCAACAGTTTATTCTCCTGTTACGTTAACTCTAACAGGCGGAACTTTAGACAATGCAACTGTTACAGTATGGACTAAAAATTCAAAAGTTTCAGGTTTGAATTCCAGCATTGATAAATTTTTAAATCGTTCTTGGTTTGTTGAACCTATTGGTATTTCATCTCCACTTTATAATATTGAGTACAAGTATGGTGCTAATGAATTCAATGGAACTAATTTAGATGAATTAGTTCCTGTTAAATTGAGCTCCAACGTCTGGTATGCGCCAGTGAATTCCTTACTAACTAATTCTACACTTATCGGAAATTGTAGTCATAATTCTGATAATAAAACACTTACATGGACAGGATTAACCTCCTTCAGTGAATTCGGTGGATCTGGAAATAGTAGTCAACCGCTACCTATTGAGTTGCTGTCGTTCAATGCATACTGCAACGATCAAGGAATCGCAGATTTATCTTGGCAAACAGCTTCAGAACACAATTCTTCGCATTTTGATGTGGAGAAATCCCGCAATGGCTTAGATTGGGAGGTAATTCAAACGATTCCAGCCGCAGGAAACAGCAACGAGCTTATAACCTATCAAACTGTGGATATTGTCAATTCAGAAATCCAATATTACCGGTTGAACCAAGTTGATATTGATGGAACCAACAAATATTACGACCCGATTGCCGTGGATTGTGATAATTCGGATAAAGAAGTAATTCAGACCTATCCAAACCCAAGTAATGAAGGATTTAGCGTGTTAGTTAATAATCCAAAAAATAAAGGAGATGGAAAGTTAACCATTGTTGATGCAACTGGTGCTTTGGTTTCACAAAAGTCAATCTCTATTCAAGACGGCGTTAATATTTTCTTCATTAAAGAAAATTTGACACGCGGAATTTATTTCATTCAGATCGAGAACGAACAACATAAAACCAAAACGATCAAGCATGTTGTAAATTGATTTGAAGCTGCAATCAAATCAATTGTAAATAAAACCTCCAATTGGAGGTTTTATTCATTTTGGATACATACAACATATATACATTCGGGAGTTCTATTTTTTCCTCTTGAATACCTAATGTAATTTGGTATTGTGAAAACAATTCAAGCTAAAACAACATGCGAATAACTAGGAGTTTGAAACTCGTGAATGGGTTAAATTCATTATTAATTCTTTTCTTGTGTGCTTTTAATCAGTGCTTTGCTCAAAATACGACAGATTTTTTCAATACGCCAGGGACATATTCTTGGACAGTGCCAGCTTGTGTTACATCCATTACAGTTGAAGTTTGGGGCGGTGGTGGCGGTGGTGGTGCAGTTTGGTCAAGGTTTGATCCAACTACAAATAGTTCTTTATCCGCTGAGGCTTGTACAGCAGCAGGAGGAGGTGGAGGAGGTGGTTATGCACGTCGAACATATACCGTTACTCCTGGACAAACCTATACGATTGTTGTAGGATCAGGTGGTATTGGAGGAGTAATAAATAATTCTTTAGCTTCAAATCGAGCACAAAATGGTTCGCCCGGAGGAAATAGTACATTTTCTGGTCCTGCAACCGCCAGTTTTGGTATTTTAACTGGAAATGGAGGATCTGGTGGTTTTGCAGCCAATTTTCTTCGCAGCAATTGTTTAGGTGGTTGTAACATTAATCACGAAGGCGTTAATGGAAATGGGGGCGCTGGTGGAACAGGTGCAAACGGATCAGCAATTTTTACAGGTGGAAATGGAGCCGCTGGAGCACACAGCGGCAGTACCAATGATAAAAGCGGCGGCGGTGGCGGTGGAGCGGGTACTTCTGCAAATGGAGGAAATGCTTCTGGAGTTACAACTGGTGGCGCTGGTGGCACAGCAGCGGGTGGTAATGGAGCAAATGGCATCGTACAGCCATATGGAAGTGGATATTTAGGGACAAATGGTAATAATGGTAACGCCATAGGTGGTGGTGGCAGTGGTGCTTGTGGCCACAATCGTCAGGCAAGTAGTAATACCCATCGATCAAATATCGGTGGTAACGGCGCACGAGGAGAAGTTCGAATTACTTATGCTAACCCGGCCTCGACTGTTCCAACTTTTAATCCAGTCAATCCAATTTGTAGTGGTGATCCACTTTCTCCACTTCCTTCTACATCAACGAACGGAATTACAGGTTCTTGGTCGCCCGCTTTGAATAATACAAGCACAACTACCTATACATTTGCACCTTCAGCAGGGGTTTGTGCTTCAACAACGACTCTATCAATAACCGTTAATCCGGATGCAGTAATATCTGGTCAACCCCAGAACACACCGATATGTTTTAATAGTGGAACGGCTACTTTAAATGTAATTGTGAACACAGGACCATACCAATGGCAATATTTTGATGGGACAACATGGTCAAATGTTGTTAATGGAACACCGGCTGGATTTTCCTATTCGAATACCACAACAAATGGCTTAGGAATAACAACTGCTAATGCAAATTGTGGAACAGTACAATATCGTGTTGTTACTGGTACTTCGCCGTGTCAAGCCATTTCAAATACTGCGACTGTTACGGTTCTTAAAGCATCACGTATTACTCCTTCGGGACCCCAATGTAGTGGCAGTCCACTCGATTTTGATGCATGTCCTTCAGGAGCCTCTTATTCTTGGTCAGTATCCTCGCCTGCAGGTACATCGGCAATTCCAGCTTCGGGATCCGGACAATCTTTTTCCTTTACATCCTCTAACAATACGGGTTCAAATCAAACATTTACTGTAAATGCATCCATAACATATCAAGGGTTAACTTGCTCACAAACTTTCACACCTACGATTGTTTCCCCACCTTTAAGTGGAACAATTTCAGGTACGACCTCGATATGTGTTGGTAGTACCTCTACTTTAACTTCAAATGGAAACACAGGAGGTACATGGTCATCATCTAATACCAATGTAGCGACTGTAAATGCTACGGGAGTTGTGACAGGTGTAAGTGCAGGAACGGCAACTATTACCTATGTTGTAAATGCCACTTCGCCCTGCACTGGATCTTCTTCTGCGCAAATTGATCTTACTGTTGTCGCGCCGCCCAATTCAGGAACAATCAGCGGATCCTCCACAATTTGTTTTCCTGGATCAACAACGCTCACATCAAATGGAAATTCTGGAGGAACATGGTCTTCATCGAATACGTCTGTTGCGACGGTTAATTCCTCAGGTGTTGTAACTGGGTTAGCTGCGGGAACAGCAACAATAACTTATACAGTAAGTGCTTCGTCGCCATGTACGACAAATAGTTCTTCAACTTTTGATATTACTGTATCATCAGGAGCAAACGCCGGAACATTAAGTGGAACAACTTCGGTTTGTCAAGGAAATACAACAACAATTTCTTCAAATGGAAATACTGGAGGAACTTGGGCTTCCTCGAATCCAGCCGTTGCAACCGTCGATGCTTCGGGTGTTGTAACTGGCGTTAGCGCTGGAACGACTGATATTACTTATACGGTAAATTCTCCATCACCTTGTTCAGGTTCTGACAATGAGACCACAACAGTCACTGTTATTGCCTCGCCGAATGCAGGAACAATCAGCGGATCCTCCACAATTTGCGAAACAGGAACGACTTCCTTGGCCTCGAATGGAAACACGGGAGGAACATGGTCATCTTCAAACACGGCAGTAGCGACCGTTAATTCCTCAGGAGTTGTAACTGGGTTAGCTGCGGGAACAGCAACAATAACTTATACAGTAAGTGCTTCGTCGCCATGTACGACAAATAGTTCTTCAACTTTTGATATTACTGTATCATCAGGAGCAAACGCTGGAACATTGAGTGGAACAACTTCGGTTTGTCAAGGAAATACAACAACAATTTCTTCAAATGGAAATACTGGAGGAACTTGGGTTTCCTCGAATCCAGCCGTTGCAACCGTCGATGCTTCGGGTGTTGTAACTGGCGTTAGCGCTGGAACGACTGATATTACTTATACGGTAAATTCTCCATCACCTTGTTCAGGTTCTGACAATGAGACCATAACTGTCACTGTTATTGCCTCACCGAATGCAGGAACAATCAGCGGATCCTCCACAATTTGCGAAACAGGAACGACTACCTTGGCCTCGAATGGAAACACGGGAGGAACATGGTCATCTTCAAACACGGCAGTAGCGACCGTTAATTCCTCAGGAGTTGTAACTGCGGTAGCTACGGGAACTGCAACAATAACGTATACGGTAAATGCTACTTCACCTTGTACAACAAATAGTTCCTCCACATTCAATATTACGATTACCTCAGGCGCCAGCGCTGGAACACTTAGCGGAACAACTTCAGTTTGTCAAGGAAATACCACAACTATTTCTTCAAATGGATCAACAGGAGGAACTTGGTCTTCCTCGAACCCAGCAATTGCAACCGTCAATGCTTCGGGTGTGGTAACAGGAGTTAGCGCAGGAACGGTAGTCATTTCATATACCACAACTTTATCAGGTTGTTCTGGAAATGATGTTGCAACAATTTCTGTGACCGTTTTGTCAGGACCAAATGCAGGAGTGCTATCCGGGCTAACGTCGCTTTGTGAAAATGCAACAACAATCTTAACAACGAATGGTAATCCTGGTGGAACATGGACTTCTTCCAATAATTCTGTATTAACCATAAATTCAAATGGAGTTGTTACAGCAGTTGGTCCTGGAACAGCAACTGTAACTTATTCAGTAACAACTTCGCCAAATGGATGTACAAATTCATCTAGTCCCTCAATATCAACTATTAATATTACTATCAATCCAATACCTACCATTAGTGTAAACAACCCAACAATTTGCTCGGGCCAAATCGCAACATTGATAGCTTCGCCTTCTATTTCTGGCGGAACATACGCTTGGACTCCTAATGGTCAAACAACAGCATCTATATCCGTTTCACCCTCAATAACAACTACGTATGGGGTTATATACACAGCCAACGGTTGTTCAAGTGCATCTGCTAGCTCAACTGTTACGGTGAATAATTCCTCCAATGTAAGTTTTGTAGCAGATCAATTAACCGGTTGCGCTCCATTAACTGTCAACTTAAGCAACACAACTACTGGTTCTTCAAATTGTGTTTGGAATTTAAGCAATGGACAAACAATAAGTGGCTGCAACGCGTCTTATACTTTTACACAAGTTGGATGCTACGATATTACATTATCTTCAATTAGTAACGGATGCACTAGTTCAACGAGTGTTACAGATTATATTTGTGTTGAAAGTTCCCCAATTGCTAGTTTTAATTCTAGTACCACCGTTTTTAATGACGAAAATAACAATGTGAATTTTTCGAACACCTCAGTTGGTGCTGATAATTATATCTGGAACTTTGGAGATGGACAAACTTCGACCATTGAAAACCCTAGTCATTATTATACAAATACTTCAAATGGCATTGTTGTGCAACTAATTGCTATTTCGGATTTAGGTTGTATTGATTCAACTTCAATTACAATTCCTTATGAAGAAGCAGAGGTTTTTTGGGTACCAAATTCTTTTACGCCTGATGCAGATGAACACAACCAAGTGTTCTTTCCCGTTTTCACCTCTGGTTTTGATCCATATAATTTTGAAATGCTAATTTTTGATCGTTGGGGAGAACTTGTTTTTGAGTCTCATAATGCTAATTTAGGCTGGGATGGGTCTTATGGTTCGAACGCAAGGAAAGCACAAGATGGAACCTACACTTGGAAAATTTCATTTAAAAGTCTTTACAACGATAAGCGAAAATCAGTTCTAGGTCATGTTACATTAATGAGATAAATTCTGATTCACTATTAATTATTGAAAGTTTATTTATTGATAATTTTTGTGTAATTTTCATTTATAATTTATGTCCATCAAGGTAGAGCGACTTAAAAGAAAATTTGAAGCAGAAAAACAATTCAAATTAATACTAGCAATCGGGATAGATTTATTCGGTTGTATTTCCTATATTATTCCTGGTTTTGCAGAATTTCTTGATGGAATATTGGCGCCTCTCTCAGCAATGCTTGTTTATCTATTGTTTAATAGGAAACTGAAATGGGCAGCTTTTACGTTTGTTGAAGAGATTTTACCTTTTACTGATCTTATTCCCTCGGCTACAATTGCGTGGCATAATATGTATGTGAAAAATCAAGAGAAAACCATAGATGAACTAATTGAATCAGAAAGGAGAAAAGAAGCTGCTTTTGCAAAGGCTGAATTCGAAGATTGATTTGAATTTTTGAATTTCAAATGAAGTTTTTTAGTTAACATTTCTACATATAATTTTAGAACATTTGACGAGTGATTTTAGATGTAAATCGAGCACTGCATTGTAATTATCGGACCGATAACCTCCAAATAAAGCCAAAGTAACAGGTAAAAATCTACCAGTTTCGAGAGAAATTTTATTCACCCATTCTGCAAAAATTGAAGCGCATTGAACCCAGTGTTTTGTGTCACATCCACCTCCAATATCATCATCTTCATGTGAGTCGGCACCATGTGCAAATACAACATAATGTATTTTCCCTTTTATTATAAGTTCTCCAACATGTGCTAACCCTTTTTTGAAAGATTCAACATAAGATTCATTTTTTCCGGTTGGATTAATATTACATCCTTTTGGGATTGCCAGATTGAGTAATGGATTGAATTCTCTAGAATCCTCAATACTGTTACCAAAATGTCCGTCGAGATCAAAGTAGGCGCCACTAACACCAAATTCTTGATAAAGTTTGATTGCAGAAATAACTTGACCGGAAAATGTACAAAAACCACTACCGCGATTCGGTTGGGCATGATGCATCCCAGATACAGGAGCAAAACATACTGTTTCAGGATGAAGAATACTGTATTTTTTTGCTTCAAACAGTGCCGCATTCGTATAGCAAACGCTTTTAACTAAGTTTTTTGACCAAGGAAGTGAATTAGACAAATAATTTCCTTCCCCTTGAAAAACATTATTAATATATGTTTCTGTATGTGCAATTTTGAAGTCAACTTCTGAGAAAGGAGAAAAATCTGAATTTATACTAAAAACGTTATTCAGTTTTTTAAATTCAATTCGTTTCATTAACAAATAAGGTTTTAGCGGAGATTTCGAAAAAGATCTGTTTTGAATATTGTCAAAACATACTTGTTTCTCAGAATAAAAAGTTAAAATTTCTTTTGTTCTTTTTTTCATAGTCATTTCTGGTATTAATTAATAATCGTTTTTCAGTGCAAAGTTCGGACGGTAAAATGTGTCGATGCCATTCCTTGCAAGCTTGTAGTGTTAGATTTCTCGAGGTGGAATTTAAATTGGAGCGTTCAAAGCAACCCATAAATTGGAAAGAAGGGTTATCTTTATGGAATGAAATGTATCCTGATCTTTCTTACTTTTTTTACAGCAAGTTTTCTTTTTTCACAAGACACATTAAAATTCGATGGTGATTCTTTAGTTGAATTTGCTAAAAAACAATTGGGAGTTACCTATAAATTTGGAACCTCAAATCCTGGAAAATCATTTGATTGTTCTGGATTTGTTCAATACATTTATCGTTCTTTCGGTGTTGTTAGCCCAAGAAGTTCAAGTGCTTATTTAAATCTTGGTAAGCAGGTTGAGCTTAATCAATGTAAAAAAGGAGATTGTTTGGTTTTTACAGGAACAAATTCATCGGTTCGTAGCCCAGGTCATGTGGGAATAGTTATTGAAAATCTCGAGGGACAAATTAAATTTATCCATTGTTCAAGTTCAAGAAATCATTATGGCGTTGTGATAAGCAGTCTAAATGAAAGTTATTCAAAACGCTTGCTTCAGGTAAGAAGTGTTTATGATTAATACCTTGGTTAAATTGAGCAGAAAATAAGAGTTGCTAATTGCTAAACCCTCAATCGTTTTATCAAGTTATCAAATTTTGAAATTATTCCTTAATCCGTTCGCAACTCGCAAATAAGACATTAACAATTAGAACCTAAACCGCCACATTGTGCTCTCTCAAGGCATCATTTAAAGATGTTTTCAAATCTGTGGAAGCTTTTCTTTTTCCGATGATTAATGCGCAAGGCACTTGAAAATCACCAGCAGGGAACGATTTGGAGTATGAACCGGGAATTACAACGCTTCGTTCCGGAACATAACCTCGGATTTCAACTGGTTCATTTCCTGTAACATCAATAATTTTTGTCGATTTTGTTAAAACAACGTTTGCACCTAACACTGCTTCTTTTCCAACCCGAACACCTTCTACCACAATACAACGTGAACCAATAAATGCATCATCCTCGATTATTACTGGCGCCGCTTGCAAAGGTTCTAAAACACCACCAATTCCAACGCCACCGCTTAAATGAACGTTTTTTCCGATTTGAGCACAACTTCCAACCGTTGCCCACGTATCGACCATTGTTCCTGAGTCAACATAAGCACCTATATTTACATATGAAGGCATCATAATTACACCGGAAGCGACATAAGAACCATAGCGGGCAATGGCGTGAGGAACAACTCGAACACCCAATTCTTTGTAATTGCGTTTCAAGGCCATTTTGTCGTGAAATTCAAACGGACCAACTTCAATTGTTTCCATTTTTCGAATAGGAAAATACATCACAACAGCTTTTTTCACCCATTCATTTACTTGCCATTCGCCGTTTTCGGTTGGCTCAGCTACACGCAACAAACCTTTGTCTAAATCTTCAATTACTGTTTCAATGGCTTGAATCGTCTCCGAATTACTTAACAGGGAACGATTTTCCCATGCTGCTTCAATTAGTGCTCTCATATTGAATTAATGTTTTTCTAAATGCAAATTTGAATTTTCTTCCTTAGGGACAAAGAACAGGAATATGAATCCCATAACGAAGAATGCCCCAACAGAAAATATGGAATACCTGATATCTTCAAATAAATATTCAGTTAATGCGAAAAACGCCGTTCCGAAGACAATACCAATTTTTTCTGTTGCATCATAAAAAGAAAAGTAACTGGCATGGTCAGTTGTTTCAGGTAAATATTTTGAATAGGTAGAGCGAGCAACTGCTTGAACTCCACCCATAACTAATCCTACAGATGCTGCTAAAAAATAAAATTCGGTTGGTTTATGAATGAAGAATGCACAACAACAGATTACAATCCATATTCCAACGGATATCATGAGCGCTTTGATGTTATCTAATTTTACAGCGAGCGAAGACATAATTTTAGCTCCAATTGCTCCAAGTAATTGTATGAGCAAAACGGCAATTATCAAACCTGATTTACCACTTTCTCCGGGCCACTCAATTGCTTTTGCCGCAAAAACAGTTGCCATCAACATAACCGTCTGAACGCCTGTATTGAAAAAGAAAAATGATCTCAGGTATTTTTTTAAGCGATTGGTTTTACGGAATTCCTGAAATACAACTTTTAATTCTCTAAATCCACGCCAAATATACCCTGGTTCTGGGGTTTTGTTGTAAACATTATTTGGTAACACACGATACGTATATTGCGAAAATCCGATCCACCACAAACCAACTAACAAGAAGCTAATTCGAGTATATGATTTATCAATACCCATAATGATTCCCAAGCATATCAGCAGTAGCAACATGCTACCAAGATATCCCATGATAAAGCCTCGAGCTGAAACTTTGTCTTGGTCTTTTGGTTCGGCAATTTCAGGAAGAAAAGCGTTGTAGAATACAAGTGAGTTCCAATAACCAATCGAAGCAAGAAGAACAGAAATCAATCCTAATTCTATGCGGTTGGCGTCAAAGAAATATAGCGACATCGCCGAAATTGAACCCATGTAACAGAAAAAACGGAGAAATTTCTTTTTGCTTCCCGTGTAATCAGCGATCCCAGAAAGTAAAGGCGATAAAAATGTGACGAGTACAAATGAAAAGGAAAGTGTCAACGAATAAAGAACACTTGGTGAAACGTGCATTCCAAAAAAATCGACAGTAACTAGATTTGGATCTACATTATCCGCGTTTAATCTATTTTTCTCGGCATAAACCATGCGCGTTTGAGCTTCATAGAATATCGGAAAAATGGATGACGAAATTACAAGGTTGTAGACCGAGTTAGCCCAGTCATACATCACCCAACCTCGAATTATTTTTTTATCTCCTTTTTGTATCACGTGCTAAAAGTAAAAATAATTTTCACGTTAGAAGGTCTATGAATAATGAAAAGAACAATTCAATTCGATCAAATCATTGTTTTGCCTTACGTGAAATAATTTTTACATTTGCCTTATCCCAACGGGGAAATAATTTTAGAAGAAAAAAATAGCGTTTGCTAAACGACCTGTACTAGAAAAGTCGAAATTTCGAAACCTACAGGGAAGTTAAAGCGAAACGCTCATGCTACGGCGTGGGCGTTGCTTTGCTTTGTAGGTTAGGGCTTCGACTCCCTCTAGTACAAGCATGGCAACTGTCCCACGCTTTTTTATTTGTGTCAATTCACTGAGGGGCGGGTGAGACTAAAACTTTTAAAAATGAAAAAAGTTATGATTTCAGCTTTTGCAGTTGGGCTTTGTATGACTGCGAATGTAATGGCGCAAGTCCCAAGTTATGTTCCTACAAATGGCTTGGTAGGTTGGTGGCCTTTTAACGGAAATGCCAATGATGAAAGTGGGAATGGTAATAATGGAACGGTTAATGGTGCGACATTGACGACAGATCGTTTTGGGAATTCGAATAAGGCGTATAGTTTTGATGGGGTTAGTGATTTTATTGATCTTCAAAATTTAACATCAAATCAAGATTTTTCATATTCACTTTGGTTTAATGCATCGGAAATTAAGGATTATTTGGTCGCGGGCGGAAATCATATTGGGGGTAAAATAATTTCAAAATATACAAATGCAGCTGCGAATCCGAATGGATGGGAATCAGAAATAAATCCAACGACAAAATTATTTTCATCTGGAAATGGCAGTTCTGGTGGATTTGCTAACACCGATTCAATAATTATAAATGCATGGTACAATGTCATCTTTATTTTTAATTCTTCGCAAAACGTTGTTTCATATTTTGTTAATGGGCAAAACGCTGGAAGTGTTGCAAATTTTCAAATAATGAATAATAATGTTGATATTCGATTGGGAGCAAGAGCAAATGTTACACCTGCTTTCTATTATTCAGGATTAATCGATGATATCGGCATCTGGAACCGTACTCTAACACAACAAGAAATCACGGATTTATACAATGCAAATATTTGTTATGATTACGTTACCGTAACAGATACTTTGGTTATCAATACCGGCATTACGGGTTACAACCCAATTACGTATATGAACACGCTGAAAATTTGGCCTAACCCATCCAATGACCACATTACCATTGATGCCGGCAATTTAGCAACAATGAATGGTTACAGCATCAAAATCGAAGATGCGCAAGGTCAGCAAGTTTTTCAAAATGCGGTAAATCAACAACAATTTTATGTTGACATCACAACATGGGGTGGAAACGGATTGTATTTTGTACGAATTATTGATCCACAAGGCAATACGGTTGATATAAAGAAGATTGTGTTGCAGTAATAAATTTTCACCCCTCTTACTCTCCCCTCGAGGGGAGAATCCTACTTCCCTCTTTGAAGAGGGATTGAGGGAGATGATAATTAGATTGTAACCATTTTTAATTGGTATTAAACAAATTAGGGTCGGGATTATTCCGATAGTTATCGGAACCGACCCTGATTGTTTACATATGTTTGATATAACCATTTCAATGGTTTAATCGTATAAACAATAATTCATTTATTCATCGAAATTTTGTATATTTAGGTAAGAATCCTAAAAAATGAGTCAATTACAGAATTTCAACGACAAACCTGTCCGCACAGCTTGGAGCGAAGAACAAAACAAATGGTATTTTTCAATCGTTGATGTTATAGGGGTGCTGACCGATAGCCCAAAACCAAATAATTATTGGAAAGTCCTAAAACATCGATTATTAAAGGAAGGTAGTGAGTTGGTTACAAATTGTAACCAACTGAAAATGCTTTCTTCAGATGGTAAATTTTATAAAACCGATGTCGCCGATACGGAACAATTATTTCGATTAATTCAATCCATCCCTTCTCCAAAAGCTGAACCATTTAAGGTTTGGTTGGCTCAAGTCGGGAGTGAACGACTCGATGAAATGGAAGATCCCGAAATAAGCATTGATCGAGCTTTAGAAAATTATCGAAGATTGGGTTATTCGGAAAATTGGATCAATCAGCGCTTAAAAAGCATTGAAATTCGAAAAGAACTAACTGATGAATGGAAACGAGTTGGGGTGCAAGAAGGGGTGCAATTTGCTACGTTGACTGATATCATTACGAAAACATGGTCAGGATTCTCAACTAAGGAATACAAAATTCTGAAAGGCTTGAAAAAGGAAAATCTTCGCGATAATATGACTAATACCGAGTTGATTTTAAATATGCTTGCTGAGGCATCAACCAAAGATATTTCCTCTGCAACTAATCCAACAAATCTTGAAGAAAGCAAAAATGTTGCTCAACAAGGAGGAAATGTTGCCAAGGTGGCGAGAAAAGAACTAGAATCAAAAACTGGTCAAAAAGTTGTAACAAGTTCAAATGCAAAAAAGGGATTGAAATAATTTTTTCGTTTGATAATTGTTTTTTTAGTCAATGTTAAGTCATTTTTCACTGCTTTTCATAACGAAAATTTATCCCTAAATTTGCCACGATGAATCAGTTCAAAAAAGTCGCTTTCTACACGTTGGGTTGCAAGTTGAATTTCTCTGAAACTTCCACTATTGCTCGACTTTTCGAAGAAGCTGGTTTTGCAAAAGTTGACTTTGAGGATACACCGGATATTTATGTAATTAATACGTGTTCGGTTACTGAAAACGCTGATAAGAAATGCAAGCAATTGGTTCGTCGAGCGTCGAAAATTAATCCCGATTCGTTTGTTGTTATTGTTGGATGTTATGCACAATTAAAACCAGAAGAAATTTCAAAAATTCCAGGAGTTGATTTGGTATTGGGTGCAAATGAAAAATTCAATATTCTCGAACACTTAGAGAAAAAAGAAGCTAAGCTTGCTCAACCAATAGTTATTTACGACAACATTAAAAGCACAAAAGATTTCGTTCCTTCCTTTTCGATGGGAGATCGAACTAGGTCATTTTTAAAAGTGCAAGATGGTTGTGATTATTTTTGTACGTTTTGTACAATTCCACTTGCTCGTGGCAAAAGTCGAAACGCTTCCATTCAACAAACGATTTTCGAAGCTAAAAAGATTGCTCAGACGGATGTTAAAGAAGTGGTTTTAACTGGTGTGAACATTGGTGATTTCGGTCAAGGTAGCAACGAAAATTTCTTTGAATTAATCAAACAATTGGATCAAGTAGATGGAATTGATCGTTTTCGGATTTCATCGATTGAACCGAATTTACTTTCGAATGAAATCATTAAATTTTGTTTGAAAGATTCTAAACGCTTTGTGCCACATTTTCATATTCCACTTCAATCTGGAAGTAATCGCTTATTGAAATTGATGCGGAGGAAATACGATCGTGAACTTTACGTCGAGCGGGTTGCAAAAATCAAATCCATTCGACCGGATGCTTGCATCGGTGTGGATGTGATTGTTGGTTTTCCGGGTGAAACGAATGAAGATTTTATGGACACGGTTAATTTCCTGAAAGATCTTGATATTTCCTATTTGCACGTTTTTACATATTCCGAACGCGCGAATACCGGTGCGCCAAAGTTGGGAGAAAAAGTTCCAATGGAGGTTAGGAGGGAACGAAGCAAACAATTACACTTGCTTTCCGACCGAAAAAAACGACAATTTTATTTGGAAAATCAAGGAACAGAGCGACAGGTTTTATTCGAACAAGAAGAAGAGGAGGGGACTATGTTTGGTTTTACCGAAAATTATGTCAAAGTGAAATTTCCGTTCGATTCAAAACTAACGAATACCTTTCAATCAATTCGTTTATTGGAAACGGATCGAGATGGAATAATGAAAGTTGAACTGATAAATATCAAAGAGACAGTTTAAAAAATGAAGACAATTTACATTACGCGAAGAGAAACATTCAATGCGGCTCACAAACTGTGGAAGCCCGAATGGAGTGAAGAAAAAAATGAGGAGGTTTTTGGTAAGTGCGCCAACAAAAATTGGCATGGACATAATTTCCAATTGTATGTTACAGTTAAAGGTGTTCCTAATCCTGATACAGGTTTTGTGATTAATCTTAAAACGTTGAGTGCAATCGTACGAGAAAAAGTTATCGAAGCACTTGATCATAAAAACCTAAATTTAGATGTTCCATTTCTTAGAGATATTATGGCTTCCACAGAGAATGTTGCGATCGCCATTTGGGATTTAATTGATACTGATGTTCGCCTGAATGGAGGTGAACTCGCAAAAATAAAGTTAATAGAAACAGAAAATAATTTTGTCGAATATTACGGAGGAAAAGAACCTTTTTAATTCAATTTCGTTATATCGAAAAGACTAGTATGTTGAAAATTAACGAAATGGAAGGGCTATATCGCTCAATTATTGAAGAAATTGGTGAAGATCCCTTGAGAGAAGGATTATTGAAAACACCCGAACGTGTTGCGAAAGCCATGAAATATCTAACACATGGTTATGACATAAATCCAGACGATATTGTAAATCAAGCCATTTTTCATGAAGAGTATTCCGAAATGGTTTTGGTTAAGGACATTGAAATATATTCCCTATGCGAACATCACATGTTGCCTTTTTTTGGAAAAGCTCACATAGCTTACATTCCAGATGGAAAAATCGTTGGATTAAGCAAATTACCGAGAGTTGTTGATGCTTATTCAAGACGTTTACAAGTTCAAGAGCGTTTGACTATTGAAATTCGCGATTGCATTCAACGAACACTCAATCCGAAAGGAGTTGCAGTTGTAATAGAATGCTCGCACATGTGTATGCAAATGCGAGGGGTACAAAAACAAAATTCTGCTACAACTACAAGTGCATTTACGGGAATATTTTTAACCAATGATGCAACGAGAAAAGAATTTATTAATTTAGTACAAGCAAAACTTCATTAATTATGGATAATTATTTTAATAACAACCAGCCTGCAGTTTCGAGTGATGTGGCTATCGACTTTATTAAGAATGTTTATACTTATATGTTTGCAGCATTGGGTATTTCCGGAATTTTGGCATACTTAGTTGGATCAAACCCTGCTTATTTCAATTCCTTGTTTATCAATTCCGAAGGCACAGGAATGTCAATTTTCTTTTGGGTTGTTACCTTTTCTCCTTTGGCTATCGTATTTGCAATGAGTCTAGGTTTTGAGAAAATTTCGACTAAATTGATGCTTGGACTTTTTATTCTATATTCCGTATTGATGGGATTGAGTTTATCTTCCATCTTTATGGTTTATTCGTTAGGTTCAATTTATGTATCATTTTTTGTTTCTGCTGGTGTTTTCGCATTGATGGCGGTTTTAGGATATACAACTAAAACAGACTTAACGAAGTTTGGAAGCTTGCTTTATATGGCTTTGATTGGCGTTGTTTTAGCTAGTTTGGTAAATATGTTTGTTCAAAGTTCGGGCATGGATAAAATGATAACTTACATTTGTGTTTTTGTATTCACAGGTTTAGTTGCTTATAAAATGCAAGAATTGAAAAACTTAGCTCATAATGTTGAAATGGATCCTTCGATAAAAATGAAAATGGAAATTTTTGGAGGATTGAGTTTATACATCACTTTTGTTAACTTGTTCTTGACTATTTTGAAATTGTTTGGCAACAGAGATTAACCTTTAATTTTCGATTTATTGTATCCCGGTTTTATATTAAATCGGGATTTTTTATTTTTTTTACATTTCAATTAAATCAGTTAAAAAACATTTTCTACTTTTGATAAAAAAATAAGCTATGTCATCACATTCGGAACACAATTCAGATAATTCAGGAAACCGCAGTTATTTCGATGATTCAACAGTTGCTTTGGGCACAATGTATACCATTGCATTAATTGCAATCATTACCTCGATTCTAATCTGGGGATAATAGAGGTTAATTCCATCGAGCTATGCCATTCAACTCAGTATTCTCATGGTTGATCGGTAAACGAATTACTCGGTTGGATGAATGTAGAAATAATCCTCTTCTCTGTCAGAGTAGGACTTTTGATTATCTTATAAAAAATGGGAAAATCACTGAGATTGGTAAAACCCATCGTTTTTCAGCTGTAAAATCATATCAGGATTTCAATAGTAATGTTCCATTACAAGATTATGGGACTTTGAAATCGTATATTGAAAAAAGTATTTCTGGTGCTGAATCCATGCTTTGGCCAGGGAAAACGACTTGGTTTGCAAAATCTTCCGGTACGACAGCTGACCGTGCTAAAATCTTACCCGTAACCAAAGAATCTTTATTAAATAACCATTATGCTGGGGGAAAAGACCTGTTGGCGCAATATTATGCAAATCTACCCAATCGGAAGCTTTTTAATGCCAAGCATCTAATTGTTGGAGGAAGCGGTGAAACCCAGCAAAATGACCAAGGAATTTTTGTTGGAGATTTATCTGCGATCATCATTAATAATTTACCTTGGTGGACAGAATGGCGACGAGCTCCGAAAAAAGAAATTGCTCTTCAGTCGAATTGGGAAACCAAAATCAATGAAATGGCGCAGGCTACAATTGGAGAAAATATTTGCATTCTCGCAGGTGTTCCAAGTTGGACCTTAATACTTTTAAGACGCGTGTTAGAAATATCTGGTAAAACACGAATTTCAGAAGTTTGGCCCAATTTGGAATTATACATTCATGGAGGTATGAATTTCGCTCCCTATAAATCTCAATTTGAGGAACTAATAGGAAATTCAAGTATGAATTACGTCGAGTCTTATAATTCCTCTGAAGGTTATTTCGGATTGCAGGATCAACTTCATTCTAAAGACTTACTACTACTTGTTGATTCCGAAGTATTTTACGAATTTATCCCAATGTCAGAATTTGATGGAATAAATTCGAAAAAAGTTCTTTCACTTGAGGATGTTGAGGTAGGAGAGGAGTATGCTATTGTGATATCTACCTCTGCAGGACTTTGGCGTTACATTATGGGTGATACCATTCGTTTCAGTTCCGTTTTTCCGTTTAGATTTAATGTTACTGGCAGAACATCCCATTTCATCAATGGATTTGGAGAAAAAATGATAGTGGATCACACCGAAAAAGCAATTTCTGAAGCTTGTGAGAAAACAAGTTCAGCAATTCTTGAGTATACTGTTGCTCCTTATTTCAATTCAGCCCAGTCGAATGGGGGACATGAATGGTTGATTGAGTTCGCTAAAGAACCGGAAAACTTCGAAGCTTTTAAAATTGAACTAGACGAGGCACTGAAGAAATTTAATTCCGATTATGAGGTAAAGCGTTTTCAAAACTTGAATATTGATTTTCCAAAATATCATTTCGTTGAAAAGGGCACTTTCCATCGATGGTTGAAGTCTAAAAACAAATTGGGAGGTCAGCACAAAGTTCCTCGTTTGCTGAATAATCGAGAAATTTTGGAACAAATTCTGCTAGAGAATGATTAAATTTCCAATGTGAAAACACTTTTCATTTCTTGTTGGTTTGTTTTAGCGACTATTTTGTCCTTTGGTCAAGCAGATTTAGCTTCCATTCGAAAAATTAGAGACTTTCATTTCCCGAAAGAAATTTTAGTTTGGAACATTGATAATCTCGGAAATATATATGCAATTCAAGATGAGGTCATTGTAAAGTTCGATTCAACAGGCAATCAAACATTTTCACAGAGTATAAAATCTTTAGGTCGCATAAGCGAAATAGAACCGATTAATTCTATGAAAATTGTGTTGTTTTCGGAGGAACAACAAAATATTTGTTTCTTGGATAATACCTTGTCGTTAAACGGAAATTGTAAGAATTTCGAAGAGTTTGATGTGAAAAATGCAAAGTTAATCGCGACATCAAATCGCCCCAATTTAATTTGGGTTTTAGATGAATATCGATCCACGATTCTGTTAATCGATGTTGTGAAAGATCAAATTATACAACGAGTTGAAAATTTAAAAGGCATTTTAAATGAATCCTCGGAATTCATCGATTTAATGGAAAAGGATAATTTCCTCTACCTAACTACTTCCAATGGAATCGTTTATCAATTTGATCAAATGCTATCAGAAACGGGTGTTCAATTAGCTAATTACTCAAAATTTATAGACGAAAAACAAAACATAATCATCTTTATTTCAAATGATCAGCTTACAACCTTAAATCTGAAATCGAACGAAACCAAAATTTATAATTGTCCTGAAAAAAATGTAACGGAGTTTAAAATTCAAGGAGATTTTTTATATTTTCGTTCTGAAAGAATAATTTCCAAATATTCAGTGAAATAAGCTGAATATTCTGTGTTCAATTCGTAGTTTTATTTTAATTTTATCGCTCTTAAAAAATCGATTATGCATATTGCTGTAGCAGGAAATATTGGCTCTGGAAAAACGACTCTAACAAACATGTTATCAAAGCATTATGGTTGGGAAACACATTTTGAAGATGTAGATCAAAATCCTTACTTGAATGACTTTTATCATGACATGCAACGTTGGTCGTTCAATCTTCAAATTTATTATTTGAATAGTCGTTTTACGCAAATTCAAGAGATCAAGGAAACCAAACATACAGTGATACAAGATCGAACGATTTATGAAGACGCGTTCATTTTTGCCCCTAACTTGCATTCAATGGGTTTAATGACCACTCGTGACTTTGAAAATTATTTTTCGCTTTTCAACCTGATGGATTCATTTGTGTCGGCTCCGGATTTGTTAATCTATTTGCGTGCGAGTGTTCCAACCTTAGTTAATCAAATTCAATTGCGTGGTCGTGATTACGAAGAAAGTATCCGCTTGGATTATTTGAAACGTTTAAATGAGCGTTACGAAGCTTGGATTTCAACATATGACAAGGGTAAATTGTTAATCATCGACATCGATAACAATCGTTTCCCAGAAAGTCAAGAGGACTTAGGTAAAATAATCAATTCGATTGATGCTGAAATCAATGGTCTATTCTAATCAACCAAAATGATTGTAGTAACTGGTGCGGCCGGCTTCATTGCAAGTTTTCTTGTTGGTCACTTAAACGATAACGGTCATTCCGATTTAATTCTCGTGGATGAATTCACCCGAGAAGATAAAAATACTAATTTTTCTAATAAACAATATCTAAAAAAGATTGATCGAGCTGATTTTCCAAATTGGTTGAAATCAACCTCCGAAAAAATTGATTTTGTATTTCATTTAGGAGCAAGAACTGATACTACAGAAATGAGCGTTGAGCTTTTTAATAAACTCAATCTCAATTATTCCAAGGAAATTTGGTCTATATGCGCTGAAAAACAAATTCCTTTGGTTTATGCAAGCAGTGCCGCAACATATGGTGGGGGTGAATTCGGTTATGATGATAACCATGAACTAATTCCCCAGCTAAAACCACTAAACCCATACGGAGATTCGAAAAATGACTTTGATAAATGGGTTTTGAAACAAACGAAAATGCCTCCTTTTTGGGCAGGATTGAAGTTTTTCAATGTTTATGGTCCGAATGAATATCACAAGGGTAGAATGGCCAGTGTCATTTTTCATACGTTCATGCAAATTAAGGAAAACGGTAAAATGAAATTATTCCGTTCGCACAATCCAAATTACACGGATGGCGGACAGTTACGTGATTTTGTTTATGTAAAAGACGTTGCCAGTGTATGCGAATACTTAATGAATGAAAGACCTCTATCGGCTATTTTTAACTTGGGATCTGGAAAAGCAAGAACTTTTTTGGATTTAGCTACCTTGACCTTTGAAGCATTGAGTTTAGAACCGAATATTGAATTTGTAGATACACCTATTGATATTCGTGATAAATACCAATATTTCACAGAAGCGAATATGACTAAACTCATTAAATCAGGTTATTCAAAACCATTTCATACGTTGGAGGAAGGAGTCGCAGATTATGTGAAAAATTACTTGGTTCCGAAATTTAAATGAAACCAAAGGCCATTCGGATCATAACAGCTGTATTAGCTTTTCTTCTTATATTGAGCACACTTTTTTTTGGTCTCAGTTCAGTTTGGAGCAGAAATATGGGGATATAATAACGTTATATATGCTTCAGGATTTTTCAGCAATATCAACGCTCGTTTTATCATCACTGATAATCATTCTTCAATAAATAAAACCTAAGAAAGATGAAAATCAAACTGAGATTTTGGATTAAATCATAATAGAATTGGGTTTATTTTAATTCAAACGAAACCGTAAATCGAGTTATTTCGTCATCAGAATAAACATCTATCGATGCATTGTGATCAGTTAGGATATTTCTAACGATACTGAGTCCCAGTCCTGATCCACTTTTCTTTTCTTTCGTTGTATAGAACTTTTTAAACATATTTTTTTGAACTTCTTCTGGTATTTTCGGACCATTGTTTTCGAATGTAATAAAAAGTTTGTTGTCTATTGTTTCAGAAAAAATTCCAACGTATTTATTCTCTTGATCATCAAGAGCCTCAATTGCATTTTTGAGTAAGTTCGACCAAAGTTGAAATAGCTTTACATCAAACCCAACCAATTCAATCGATGGGTCAACTTCAAATTTAACATCAATACCTTGAGCAATTTCATATCGAAACACACCGATTACAGTTGCAATGTTTTCTTTAAGATTAAAATGACGTTTTTCATTTTGACTTCCTTCACCTTTGATAAACGAACGAACATCTTGGACAACCTTTACCGCTTTATCACTTGAGTTTTTGATTGTTTCTAACTGATTGCAGGCTTGGTAAATTTGATAAAATACATCCGCGAATAAAAAAGGATTTGCTGAAGAAAATATCCTTGAAATAATTTCATCGTCATTGATATTAATTCTGGATTTAACCATTAACTCAGCTATTGAATAAAGAGTAGTTTCATCAATTTCCTTGTATTCGGATTTCAGAAATTCAATGATTTCAGTTTTCTCTTTTCTGAGCTGTAATCCGCCGATGAAATTTTCAACGTTTCTCGTAGGAGCATGCTTAAGAATAAATTGGAGGTCTTCAGCACTCAAAGTAGTTAGATCCTTGGATAATAAATGATCTATCATAAACCGAACATTGTCAGCTCCTACGCGAATGGTTCCTAATGGTGTGTTTAGGTCATGAGCAATGCCTGCAGAGATTTCTCCAATCGTGGCTAGTTTATCTTGTTCAACGAGCGTTTTTGATAAGTCAATATTCTTTTTGGTATTTTCTAATACTTTTTGTTCCAAGGTTTCATTCATTTTCTGAATCATAACCTCACGATTTTTCTTTTCCGTTATATCAATTTCAACTGCTATGAAACCTTGTAATTTTTTTTCATCATTAAAAATCGGAACAATATTGAGTGACAGCCAATATTCTCGACCGTCTTTTGATCGATTAAGAATCTCTTCATTGACTGTTTCTCTTTCATCCAATTGCTTGTTGATTTTTGCAATCGTATTGGGATCGGTTTTCTCAAATTGAAATAGCTTTGGAGTCTTTCCCTTGATTTCATTCAGATTATAACCAGTTAATTTTTCAAAACTGTCATTTACCCAAATAATTTTCCGATTTTCATCCGTTATTATTACTCCGTTCGTAGTATGTTTGGCAACAAGAGAGAGTTGGTTTAATTCATAAGTTTGTTCTTCTACTTGAAACTTTAGTTCTTTTAAAAGATTGTCTTTATATTCTTCACGCGACTTTAATGAATCTTTCAAAGAAACAAGACTTTTGTGTAGAATTTGAATTTCTTCTGTATTCGGTAGATCGATTTCACTTTCTAGATAATCTTGAGATTCAATTCTGTTGGCCAGGGAAACTAAATCTTTAAATGGTCTTGATATTTTCAAGGTAAACCATAAAAAGATGGATGTTGAAAATAAAAAAACTAAAAGAAATATATAAATGGTTGAGCGATTGTTTTTGGAAAGAATATCATTAATTTGCTTGGTAGAGGTGATGAAACAGAGTTCGGCATTACCCAGAACTGTATTAAATTTGAAGTCTTCATCGATAACTTCATCTTTTTTGAATTTGAGGTTTTTAGTATTTTCAGGGTAATTAATCGAAATTTCTGCAAGTTCCAATTTGACCATTTCAAATCCAAATGATGACCTAGCAATTTCTAATGATTTTTTAATACTTTCAAAATCTTCTTCCTCAATACCAATTTTTATCTGTTTAACTAAGGTCTTTGCAAGTTTATCGATTTCTGATTTCCGATTGCTCAGATATATTTCCTCTTGTTTATATGAGTTGTATACAATTAAAATTGTAAACACCGAAAATAATACCAGTGAAAAAGGAAGCCATATTCTGAATCCAAGCGATTTCAACATCAGGGTTGTATAGTTATTTTTAAATTATCAGGAATATTAGATGATTTACTTACGATACCTATTGCACCTTTTTTTTCCTGGATGAATTCAATTATTTCTTGGTCAGTATCACAAAATTTTGGGGATGCTACTCTCCCTTGAAAGACTAATGATAACCAATATTTACGAACGGATGTGTGTGATTTATTGTAAATAAGTTTGGAAATACTCTCAGCATTTGGGTGGCTTGAGGATGGAAGAACAATTAGAACCTGATTATTATTGTTCCAAAAGTTATTTTTACCCTTCATGCATGATTTAAAATTTGCTTCATCCATTGACTTAATTCCAATGCTATTTCCAATTACCTGATAATTTGAAAAGCTCTGAGCTTTCAAGGCTAGATGAAAAAATGCGATAGAAACGAATATTACTAGTCTAAAAACCATATGCGAATTGCACTTTAAATTCAACATTGTTTATATCATTGTGGCTACTTCCAAACAAATTTTGTGCATATCCAATTTGAGCCTTAACATTGATTAATTCATTGAACTCGTAACGATAACCCAAGGAAAATTTGATTAAATCAAAATGATAAGTATATAAATCATTTTCAGCTATTTTTATCAAATCAACAACTGCGAATGGAACATGTTTCTCTTTGATTCGATATCCGTAATAAGTGAAATTTGAAAAGTTTTGAGCCGTTCCAAGGGTATCAGTATGTGTCGGGCTGTATGCAAATTCGTTTAAAAATTCATGTCTCTCTCCAAAATATGCAGCTGATGCCGAGATTAAGTGAAAGTTTAATGCGCCTTTATAGCTAGTGCCATGTATGTGACCAGGAGACATAGTATGACCGGTATGAACCCCAGTGATTGATGCATCGCTTAGGAAGTCATAAAAATAAGAGGCTCCAAAACGCAAGTTGTCTTTTGGTTTGATATGAAATGCTAACGTAGTTGCAGGCGTTAAATTTTCATCGAATGCATCACTTGCACTAATTCCATTGCCAATCGCAATGTCGTAACCAAAATTCAGTTTACCTAAATTCTGACCTTGAAATTGGATTCCTAAATTGTGAAGAGGAACTATATAGCTAAATGAAACTGGTCGGTCAATTGTGGGAAAGAAAACGCGACCATGATGATAAACATCATTCCAGTAATTTATGGGAGTATGAATTTTTCCAAGTAATACAGAATGATTTTTGTAATAGTCAAACTTTAATCGAGCACGTTCAATACTAGCGGAAAAATTTGTAGGTGTACCCTTAGTATAACGTACTACAAATTCACCCAAAAAACTTATTCGTTCTTTGAAATAAGAATTAACAAATAAATCATGCTCGCCTAACTCAAAATATGATTTTGTTGGGTCATTCGATGAATTCAAATCACTGGTTAAGTTGTAATTCATGTGACCATAACCATTTATGACACTTCTTATTCTTTGAGCTTTTAGGTTCAAAGTGAGAACTACAAATAAGAAAAAAACTATTTTTTGCATAGGATTGAAAATTCAGATAAAATTGGAGAGATTACTTCAAGTAATTTTTCATCACTCCAAGGTTTGTTGATGAAAGAATGAAGAAGATTATTCGTTTTTAATTCGTTAACTTGTATTGTATTGGCTTGACCAGATAACATTACACAATTCAAGTCAGGCTTTATTTTTTTTAGTTCTCTAATTAATTGGGCACCATTCATTTCGGGCATTTGAAAATCAACGATAAGCAGTAAAGTGTGAATGTTAAGTTCAATTAATTCATTAAAACTCGAAATACTTTCATTTGGGTTCGTGAAATACTCCAGAAGTGTAATCTGGGTATCGATATGCTTTTCTAGCTGAAAATTCAACATTTGAAGAATATTCGGATCATCGTCCACGCAAATGATAGCAAATTTAATATCCTCCAATCCTTTTGATTTTTTGGGTAAAATTACCCACAAATGCTCAATAAAAGACTTATTCTTTTTAATTTTCCATTGTAAATGTGTATTGTATTATTTGATGGGAATTGCGGCTTATGCAATCGGTCTATTCAGTTTATTTTGAAATTTGAAAAGTCTGGTGATTTGAAGTTCGCTTCTTTAAATAGTGATTTCTCTAAAAATGTCCTCTTGAAATTTAAATTGGAAAAGGGCTATGATGAATCAATTTTATTCGTTAGAAAAGAAAAAATATTCACAAAATCTACTGCAGTCTTAAGGTTAATACCTTTTTTGAAATGGTATTTTTATCCACTTTTAATCGGTTGGATACTTCCAAGATTTATTCGTGATTTGATTTACGATCTTGTTGCAGCAAACAGAAAACGTTTTTCGATTCATTGCATTCTCCTCGATGAAAAGAACAAAAATCGCTTTTTATATTAGGGATTTACTTTAAAGAAAGTAGTCGTAATTTAATTGACTCAAGCCTTGAAACTAAGTCGTCTTGAGCTTGATTATTAGGAGCTAATTCAATCTCTTTTTCTTTTATTTTCATTGCTTTTTTAGCTCCTTCTAGTGTGTATCCTTTAACTTTAACGAGTTGATAAATCTTGTTAATTTTTTCGATTTCCTTCGGTGAAAACAATCGATTTCCTTTTTTATTTTTTTTTGAAACCTCTAGTTTAAATTCCTTTTCCCAAAACCTTAGAAGTGAAGAGTTTACATCAAGAAGTTTGCTTACTTCTCCAATGGAGTAATATAGTTTGCTAAGTTGTTGAATATCAATTAAAGGCACCTTTTTATTTAAATATAATCCGAAAATAGTTATATTTTTGCAACCGCTATGTTAATTCGGGAACTAAAAAATATTTTTTTATTAACCATTTTCGCACTAGTGTCAATAAGTGCATTTTCGCAAGTCAGAGCTGTGGAAATTGACACCAGTGAGTTTTCCTTTTCAGACACCACTCGAAAGGAAAAAAAATCAAACCCGAAAGCTGACGCCATAATTTCTTATGCGAAAACGTTTCTTGGTGTTCCATATCGCTGGGGTGGTACAACTCCTTCTGGTTTTGATTGTTCAGGATTTATAAATTATATTTTCGGGAATTTTGGATTTTCACTTGTTCGAACGAGTTATGGTTTGGCCGAACTTGGTGAAACAATTAGATTATCTGAAATTCAACCCGGGGATTTAATGTTTTTTAAAGGGAGTAATTCTAAATCTAGCTCTATTGGTCACGTTGCAATGGTAATAGAGGTCTTGCCAGACGATGTTAAATTTATACATGCCGCAAATGGTGGTGTTCGCATTGATAACTTGAAAACAAAATATTACATTCAACGTTATGTTAAGGCAAAACGATTGGATTATGGTGCTGCGAACAAGAAAAAGAATTAGTTTTTAATTTCCAAAATTGCTTGATGAATACAGAAAAAATTAATGAGCGTCGGCAATGGTTGTTTATTTTCCTTGTTGGTTTATTTATTACAAATGCTGTAACTGCCGAATTAATAAGTAATAAACTAATTCAGATTCCACTAAAGTTTGATTTGTTTGGATTTAAGCTCGGGCCGTTTACTACAATTATTGGAATTCTTCCTTGGCCTATTGTATTTCTGTTAACAGATTTGATGAATGAATTTTATGGTCAAAAAGCTGTTCGTAGAGTTTCTTGGATTACAGCAATTTTAATCGGTTATTGTTTTTTGGTAGTCGGTCTTTCGATGCAGATTCCGGCTTTCGAAATTCCGGGTTCAAAATTAGCAGATGATGAATCTTTTAACAAAGTGTTTGGTCAAGCTCAAATGGTCATTTTAGGAAGTATTGCTGCCTTTCTTGTTTCTCAATTGCTTGATGCGTATGTTTTCGATTGGATCAAACATAAAACGGGTAATCGATATATTTGGTTGAGAAGTACAGGTAGCACCTTGCTTTCACAATTAATCGACTCGTATATTGTGCTCTACATTGGTTTTGTCCTTGGGGGTTCACTTTCGTTCAGTGAATACATGAAAATTGCACCTACAAATTATATTTTAAAAATGATTATCGCCCTGTTGTTAACGCCTTTAATTTACCTGGGGCATTTTTTGGTAAGAAAATACCTTAAACACGAAAATCAGAATTGAGATTTCTGAGTTTTTAAGTGCCATAGTAGATATATTCCCGCGAAAAGAGCGAAAATTGCACCAGTGGCAAATGCAAGGTAAACAGTTGCTTTTGAGTTGTGATAGGTTAAAAGTGTTGACAATGATCCTGTCATTATGCCAAGTTCTAATGCAATAAACATTGTTCCTGCGCCAACTCCTCTTCGATGTTCTGGAGAAAGGTCTGCTGTCCAGGCAAACAATGTAGGGCTGGAAACACCTGTTGCAAATCCAAAAACAATTGCTGCTAATATGTATGTATTAACCGAATTCGCAATGGCAATTAACATCATACTTGCAATTAATAAAATACACCCCGCGAATAACATTTTCCTTCTTCCGATGCGATCGGACATCGAACTTGTAAGTAGTCTTATTAACATGGTTGAAATAACGTAAACACCGAAAAAGAAACCCTTGTTCTCGATGCCAAGAAATGCTGAAATATCTGGTGTAATTACGAAAATGATTCCGGAGCAGGTGGCGGTTAAAAACATAACGACGGCTGCAGGTCTTACTGACGGTTCAAAGACATCAGTCCAATTTATCTTTAACTGATTTAATTGAAAACCCTTTTTTTGCTTCAGCGATTCTTGAACCTCGATAAAAAATAGAATTGAAAGAATTGAGCACAAGGCGGCAGTCATGAACATAACATTAAATCCAAAATTTGAACAAATCCAAGAACCCATAGATTGTCCAGCACCAATTCCCAAAGAGATAAATGTTCCCCAAATCCCCATTGCGCTGCCTCTTCGATCAATTGGAGTTATGTCGGTTAGCAAAGCTGTAGCTCCTGTTGGCGCAAAGCCAGCACTGAAACCATGTAAAAATCGAAGTAATAAAAAAAACAAAACAGTTGAAGAAAGTGGGTACAACATCGAAACAATTATCGAACAGATAACACCTGCATAAATAACTTTTTTTCTTCCAATGGTGTCCGCAAGTTTTCCTGAAAATGGCCTAGATAGTCCTGCTGAAATTGTAAACAAGGTTATAACGAGGCCTTTCTGCTCTTCACCACCAAGATTGGTAATGAACTGATTCAATTCTGGCATAATGAGATTAAATCCAGCCATAAAGAAAAACATGGAAAGACTCAATAACCAAAAGTTCTTTCCATAGTTTAATTTCATGGGACAAAAGTACGATTATTCCATCTTACTTTTTGGAAATTTTCAGCGTGTTAAGAACATTCATTTTTTTTGGTTGTTTAAAAAATATGAAAAAATACTACTTAATTATCCTTTTAATTTCTTCGGTGGCTTGCGCTCAAAAACAAAATTTGATTGATGATAAAGTTCAAACTGAAGACACAGAAATATACAATGGCAAAGCGTTGCCTAAAAATGTTTGTTATGTGATTCGTGATGGTGGCACCGAAAGACCATTTACTGGAAAATACTGGAATCATCATGAAAAAGGAAATTATCACTGCGTTGGTTGCGGTAGTCTTTTGTTTTCAAGTGAAACAAAATACGACTCGGGTTCTGGATGGCCAAGCTTTTATGACGCGATTGAAAAAGGAAGCATTCGTCAATTAGATGATTACGAGTTAGGTTATAAAAGAATCGAGATTAGGTGTAAAAAATGTGATGCACACTTGGGGCATATGTTTGATGATGGTCCTAGGCCTACAGGAATGAGATATTGTGTAAATTCTGCAGCACTAGATTTTAAAAAAGAATAAGCTCATCAAATAAGAAGTCATTATTTTTACCTTAAAATTTAATTATGAAAATTGCAACATTTGGAGCTGGGTGTTTTTGGTGTATTGAAGCTTGTTTCAAAGATTTTAAAGGGGTAATTGATGTTTACCCTGGATATGCGGGTGGACAAAAAAACAACCCGACTTATGAGGAAGTATGCTCAGGAAATACAGGTCATGCAGAGGTTGCTCAAATTCAGTTTGATGAAGATTTAGTTTCCTACAATGAATTATTGGAAGTTTTTTGGTTCGTTCACGACCCGACTCAATTAAATCGACAAGGAAATGACATAGGTTCACAATATCGTTCAGTGATTTTTTATCACGATGAAGTGCAAAAAGAAATTGCTGAAAATTATAAGCAAAAGTTATCATTAGAAGGAGTTTGGTCAAATCCAATTGTCACTGAAATTGTTCCAATATCCAATTTTTATAAAGCTGAACAATATCACCACAATTATTTTGAGTTGAATCCGCAAAATCTTTATTGTCAATCAGTAGTGCGACCTAAAGTGGATAAATTCAGAAAAGTATTTTCAGATAAGTTACAATAAAAAAAGCGACCATTGGCCGCTTTAGTTGTAGTTCTAAATCAGCAATTTAGAAATTATATTTTTTATCATCAATTAATTTCTGTGCAATAAGCTGTCTCGCTGATTTAGGGTTGAAAGCTTCTGTTTTTGTAAAACGTTTAAGTCCCATTAACATAACCCTTGATTCATCTCCTTCTGCGAATGACAAAATTGCGTCTTTTGCTGCTTTTTCAATCCGATCTGCGGTGTCGAAGAAATAAGTTTTCGCAATGGCAATATCTATGGCACATGCATCTTCACCATGTTTCTCAATTTTCTTTTGTACCCGCAGTAAAACCGATTCAGCTAGATAAGTCCAAATTGAAATGTCAGCGATATTCATTAAGATTTCTTGTTCTTTGGATAGGGTTTGCATTAATTTTTGAACGGCTGAGCCTGCTACCATCAATATACATTTTTTAAAGCCTTCAAGGTAGCGTTCTTCATTGCCAAGTGCATTCTCACTTGGCTCAACCATTTCGGGAATAGACATCAATTCTCCAGCTACTTTCATAGCAGGACCCATTAGATCTAATTCTCCTTTCATTGCTCTTCTTAATACCATGTCAACGGTTAACATGCGATTAATTTCGTTTGTCCCTTCAAAAATTCGATTAATTCGTGCATCGCGATAAGCTCGTTCGACGCTGCTTTCAGCCGAATAGCCCATTCCTCCATAGATTTGAACGGCTTCATCTACAACATAGTCAAGACATTCGGATCCTGCTACTTTCAAAATGGCACATTCAGGGGCAAATTGCTCGATGCCTTTGAGGGTTGCGTTACCTTTATCCATTCCACTAGCCATATAACCAGCAATGGCATCGTCAATATTTTGTCCAGCGCGATATGTTGCTGCCTCAATTACATAAGTTCGAATAACTTGTTCAGCCATTTTGTGTCGAATAGCTCCGTATTTTGAAATCAAGCGACCAAATTGTTCGCGTTCATTCGCGTATTTAATGGTTTCATTAATTGCTCCTTTTGAGCCTCCAAGAACCCCCGCAGCTAGTTTAATTCGACCAATATTTAAAATATTTAGTGCTATTTTAAATCCATTTTCACGGTCTGATAACATATTTTCTATCGGAACCTTCACATTATTAAAGAAAACTTGGCGTGTGGAAGAGCCTTTAATTCCCATTTTCTTTTCTTCGGGATTTAGACTTATTCCCTCACTTTTTGCTTCAATAAGAAATGCAGTTAGATTTTTATCATCATCAATTTTTGCAAAAACAGTAAACAAATCAGCGAAGCCACCATTGGTAATCCACATTTTTTGTCCGTTTATGATGTAGTGTTTTCCATCATCACTAAGAATTGCCTTAGTTTTTCCCGAGTTGGCATCAGACCCCGAGCCTGGTTCAGTTAGACAGTAAGCTGCTTTCCATTCTCCTGTGGCTAATTTTGGAATATATTTAGATTTTTGTTCCTCGTTTCCATAATAGAGTAGTGGAAGCGTCCCGATTCCTGTATGAGCACCAAAGGCCACAGAAAATGAATAACCATGTCCTAGATGTTCAGTGGCCAAAAGCGAAGTTTTAAAATCAACGCCCATCCCTCCTAAATCTTCAGGGACAGAAAGTCCAAGTAACCCCAATTCACCTGCTTTTTCAAGAATTGAAGGCATCAAACCTTCTTCCATTTTGTCAATCCTTTCAACATTAGGTAGAATTTCTTGAGAAATGAAATCATCACACATTTGCGCAATCATGCGGTGTTCTTCTGTCCATTCTTCAGGTGTAAATACATCCGAAGTATTCGTTTTGCGAATAATAAATTCTCCTCCTTTAATTGGTTGTGTGCTCATTTTATTGAATTTTATTGCTTCAAATATAGATAAAAAATAAATATATTATGCACGCATAATTAAAATTTTAAAAAATATTGCCGCAAAATAATAAATCTGACATGTATTTTGTTTCACCATACTTGCTTAATATTTACTTTTGATTAATGTTTGTAATTGTCGATGTTGAAACAACTGGTGGGAGTCCAAAAAATTCGAGGATAACCGAATTGGCAATGTATAAATTTGATGGGAATGAGATTATTGATGAATTTGTAACCCTGTTAAACCCTGAGCAACCAATTCCTGAATTTATTGTCCGTTTAACAGGTATTAATGATGAAATGGTTGCTTCAGCTCCACGTTTTTTTGAGGTTGCGAAAAAAATTGTAGAGTTTACCAAAGATTGCATTTTCGTCGCTCATAATGTTGCCTTTGATTACGGAATGTTACGCAGCGAATTTAGAAATTTAGGTTACGATTTTAGATTACCCCATTTATGTACCGTTCGATCTGCAAGGTATGTTTTGCCTGGTTACAAGTCATATAGTTTAGGAAATATTTCGAAGGAACTTGGAATTGAAATTAATGGTCGTCATCGTGCTGGTGGAGATGCCTTGGCAACAACCAAATTGTTTGAAATTTTGTATCGAAAAGATCTCAATAGTTTACAAACATTTGTTCAGTTGGAATTGAATCCGAAATCATTACATCCGAATTTAGACATCGCTATAATTGATGAATTGCCAACTAAAGCTGGTATTTATCGATTTTATAATGAGTTTAATCAGATTGTTTACATCGGAAAGAGTATCAATATTAAAAAACGAGTCGAGCAACACTTGAGAAATACAAAAACAGCAAAAGGAATCAAATTGATTCAAGATATTGTTCGGGTGGATTATGAATTAACAGGTTCGGAATTGATAGCAATGTTACTTGAATCGGATTTAATAAAAATTCATAAACCAATTTACAATAGGAGATTACGTAAAAGTCTTTTCCCATTTGGTCTGTATGATCAAGTTGATGATAACGGATATTTGCAATTAGCTATTCAATCGACCTCAAAAACAGATGAGTTACCAATCATTCATTTTTCAACAAAAAAAGAGGCCGTAAATTATTTGATTTATATCGCAGAGAAATATCAATTCTGCCAGAAATTGTGTGGGTTGTATCATTCAAAGAATGCTTGTTTTCATTATGACTTAAAACAATGCAATGGAGCTTGTGTAGGAGAAGAAATTCCAAATGAATATAATATTCGCGTTGAACAGTATATTGCTAACTTAACGTTTGAAGGAAAGAGTTTTTACATATTGGATAAAGGAAGAAATAAGTCTGAGAAAAGTATTGTTTTAATTGAAAATGGCACCTATCGAGGTTATGGATATGCTCCATACCATTTTCATGGTAAAGTCCCAATTAATTGGAATTGTTTCATTTCTCCTCAACAGGAAAATCGCGACATTAAAACAATATTAAATCAATTTATTCGAAAGGATAAGTCGCACAAAATCGTAAATTTATATTCGGATTAACCACGTTTCAAGTAACTTCGTATCGTGAAAGGAAAAGTGACAATTTTGGGTTCAGGTACATCACAAGGAGTTCCTGTAATTGCTTGTTCGTGCGAAGTTTGTAGTTCTAATAATCCGAAGGATAATCGATCGCGATCCTCCATATTAATTCAGGTCGAAAACGAAAATTACGTTATAGATTCTGGACCTGATTTTAGATCTCAAATGTTACGCGAAAAAGTAAAATCACTTCGAGGTGTTATTTTTACGCATGAACACAAAGACCATGTTGCAGGCTTGGATGATGTTCGTGCATTTAATCATCTGGAGTCAAGACCAATGGAAGTATATTGCACTGAACGGGTGGAAGAGGCTTTAAAACGTGAGTTTCATTACATTTTTTCAGAAAATCGTTACCCGGGAATCCCAAGGGTTGAATTGTTTCGAATTGACAATGATTTAATTGAATTGAGGAATAATCTTGTTTTAAAGCCGATTAATGTACTTCATTACAAAATGCATGTGAAGGGATTTCGATTTGGTGATTTTACCTATATCACTGACGCGAAAAAAATTGCAAATGAAGAAGCGGAAAAGGTTATTGGGACAAAAACATTGGTCATCAATGCATTACATCGTTCAGAGCATTTATCACATTTCAATTTGGAGCAGGCGCTCGAATTTATTGAACAAGTTGCGCCGGATCGAGCTTATTTAACACACATTTCTCATTTGTTTGGTAAACATGATGACGTTGAAGTTGAGTTGCCTGAAAATGTGTTTCTTGCATACGATGGGTTGAGTATAGATTTCCAATACTAACATTTCATTGGTTGAAATCTTTCGATAGAACCAATTTCGTTGTTACTTACATTTTTAAATTTGACTTGTGAGCAAAGAAAAGTTTATTGATATAAAAGGTTTAATTGCTAGTAAAAACCCGAAATTATTACGTTGGTTACCTGGCTTTGTAATCTCTTATTTAAGAAGGATTTTGCATGAAGATGAGATCAATAACTTTTTGATAGAACACGAAAACTATTTTGATGCCGACTTCTGTGAAGCGATTATCAATTATTTCAATATTGAATTAAAAATCAAAGGCATTGAAAATATTCCGAAGGAAGGTCCGGTCATTCTGGCAATGAATCATCCTCTTGGTGGAATGGATGCAATTGGATTAATTGTTGCCCTTCGTCACCATCGTAATGATATGAAATTTATTGTTAATGATCTTTTAATGAATTTGAAAAATTTAAAAGGACTGTTCATAGGAGTTAATAAACATGGAAAAAATGATGTTTCAGTAAGGCAGCAAATAAAAAATGCCTTTATGTCGGAAAATGCGATTTGTATTTTTCCTGCTGGTTTGGTAAGTCGTAAAATAGATGGTAGGGTCCAAGATCTAGAATGGAAAAAAACTTTTGTAACCTATGCTAGAGAATTTGATCGCGTAATAATTCCAATTCACATCAAAGGAGAATTAAGTCCTTTTTTCTATAGGATTGCAAAATTTAGAAAATTTATTGGAATTAAAGCGAATATTGAAATGTTATGGTTGTCTGACGAGCTATTTAAACAAAGAAATAAAGTGATTGAAATAACTGTTGGAAATCCAATAAGGTTTTCTGAAATAGACGAGGAGTTAAATGATTATCAGGCAGCACAAAAGGTAAGACAAATTGTTCATAAGTTAACATACAACGAATATGCAAAAAATCATTGATCCAATCGATAAAGTGGTAATTAAAAAAGAATTATCCAAAGACAAATTTGTAAGGTATACAAGAAAAGGCGAAAACGAAATTTATATAATCGATAATTGGAACGCTCCAAACGTTGTTCTGGAAGTTGGAAGATTAAGGGAGGTTACTTTTAGAGCTTCTGGTGGTGGAACAGGCGAATCAATTGATCTAGATGAATATGACACAAATGACAATTGCTACAAACAGCTTGTTCTTTGGTCCCCTGAAGACGAGGAAATCATTGGTGGTTATCGCTTTATTAAATGTAAGGATGCGATGACCGAAAATGGAAATATCCATCTTTCAACCATGCATTATTTTGACTTTTCTGAACAATTTGTTAAAGATTATTTGCCTTTTACTATTGAGCTTGGTCGAAGTTGGGTACAACCAAATTATCAGCCAAGTGTTAACCCAAGGAAAGGCCTTTTTGCTTTAGATAATATTTGGGATGGACTTGGAGCTTTAATAAAGTTTAATCCAGAAATAAAGTACTTTTTTGGAAAAGTAACCATGTACCCAAATTACAATACTGATTGCCGAGATTTTTTGTTGCATTTCATGCATCACTATTTTCCTGATAACGATAATCTGATGAAACCATATCATCCGTTAGTTCAGAATTATGACAGGGCATATGTGGAATCTCAATTGGATGGATTAGACTTCAAAGACGGATTTAAGGTTTTAAATGGACACGTGCGTGATAAAGGAGAGTTTATTCCGCCCCTAGTAAATATTTACATGAATCTTTCTCCGACAATGCGAACATTTGGAACTGCTGTGAATCCTGATTTCGGAAATGTAGAAGAAACAGGTATTTTAGTAACGATAGAGGATATATTTCCTGATAAGAAGGATCGTCATATCGACTTTTGATCGATTATAAATAGGTATTATACTTCTTCACGAAACTTTCTAAATTGCTTATTCCGGTGCGCTTGATTAAGCGTTCTTTAAGTCTACCTATGTATACACTAACGTGTGTTTCATTCATCTTTCGACTAATGTAAGTAGTTGATTTCCCGTAATAGTATTTCATTTTTAACATTAAAGCATCTCGTTTACTAAGATTCTTTAGGAAATCACTAATGGCTGCGTTGAGGTCTTCATTTTTATCAATGTCGGAATGGAATTCTTCATGCTCACCTGAATTATTCACTGAAGTATCGTCAAATACTAATTGAATCTTTTTCTTACCTTTTCTTCTTCGGATTTCGGAAACGCAAAAATTTCCAACTACTGACCTTATCCAAGACCTCGTAGAGAAAAGGTCTGGATGGTCATCATACAAATCACCAATTTTATTATAAAGATGTATTGACACCTCTTGATACATATCTCGGACGTCTTCTCCCTTGAAATATTCTCTGATGACATAAATAATAAATCGATCATATCGATTTTTCAACTCATTAAATACAATTTCCTGTAATTGGCTATTCATTAAAATATATTAGTTCTTAATTAAATCCTTTGGTTTACCAGTTAAATGTTCTAGTCCTTCTAAATCTGACTCTATGTCGTATATTGAAACATGATTAATGTCTGTTAAAATTTTATTGATTATTGTGTCTAAGTCATCTTCATCTTTTCGTAGTAAAAATGTTTTTGAATCATGTTTTTTCAATACATATATTAAGTTCGATATCTCTTTTCGAATGTCAAAACATAACATCCCCATTGGATAAATAAATAAGTTTAAACTCGGGTCAGCTTTTGATATTCGATTTAAATTCTTTTTAAAAAATAGTGGGTTTTCCCTCAATCGTGCAAAAGAAAACGCCTGAAATAAAAGTTCACTTGGATCTCCAATTATTAAGTCCGGTTCGGTTAATTTACCATTCTGCTCCAAAATGAAAGACATCGCCAACGTTAGATTATTTAAATCATAGGATCCATTATAATCCATTTCTAAATCATTTATAATAATTTTATTCGGATCAGTATCTTCAAATGGATCACCAGATTTATACTTTATGTAATTTAAATGGAATTTACTTTTAAAATAGTTTCGCACATTTTCTAAATGTGCAATTGCATGATTACCAACAAACAATATTGATTTTTGAGTATCTTTTTTCATAAGCATTTATTTAGCTTAACGCAAATTATTATTGAATCTAACATGTTTCAAGTAATTTTACAAAAAAAAAGTTGCAATTTTTTAGAAATAGCCACGTTTTTATATGATGAAGTACTTCTTGTTTTTCTCCTTTTTGTATGTTTTTAATTGTTTCGGACAATACAATTTGGGAATAAACGGTTTTCAGTCATTAAACGGATTTTATTCAGCAAGGAGCATTGGTACAGGTAATAATTTATTAAGTGTCGTGGATAATGACCTTGTGTTAAGTTCAGAAAATCCTGCTTTGTTGAACAATAATATGCGTAATCAACTGGCTATTAATCAAACTTTGCTTCCTACTGGTGTGAATTTTGGTTCTGTGCAGTATGCTTTTAAATCAAAAATTGGCATTTTTTCTCCGATGATCAAATATGTTAATTACGGGAATTTTATTGAGACAGATGAAGTTGGTAATGTTCTTGGGAAATTTAGTTCTTTGGATTATTCTGTGGGAATGCTTTATTCAAAATCATTTAATCCTGTTATTTCGCTAGGTGTTGGGATGAATTTTCTAGGATCACATTTGGAAACGTATTCTTCTTTTGGTTTTTCAACGAATGTTTCAGCTGTTTATAAGCATCCAAATCAATTGTTTTCTGCAGCGATAGTTGCCAAAGGCATTGGTTTTGTAGTTAAACAATATACGTCATCTTCAAAAACACAACTTCCCATTGATATTCAATCTTCAATTACTTATAAATTGAAACACGCTCCATTTAGATTTTCATTATTGGCTAAAAACCTAAATAAGTGGGATGTTATTTATCAAGATCCGAATCAAAAACCAACTTATGACGCACTATCAGGTGATACAATTGAAGTGAAAACTCCTGGTTTTATCGAAAAATTAGCCCATCACCTGAATTTACAGGTAGAATTAATAGCTTCTAAATCACTGCATTTCAGAACAGGTTTTGATTTTAATCGTCAACAGCAACTGCGTGTATACAATCGTCCTGGTTTAGCTGGTTTTTCATTTGGTGTAGGTGTATATTTCAAGAAAATTAAAATCGATTATGGCTTTCTAATCTATTCTAAGGCCGGGCAAAATCATGCAATTGGTCTAAGCACGAATATTAGAGATTGGAAGAGAAAAAAATAGTTATTTTTTCTTCAAAACAATTTCCGTAATTTCAGGGTATATGCCAACTCTTCCCGGGAATCCAATATAGCCAAAGCCACGATTTACATATAAGTATTGATTTCCCTTCTTGTATAGTCCGCCCCATTTTTTATAGCGAAAAGAAACAGGACTCCATTTAATTCCAAATCTTTCGATGCCAAACTGCATTCCGTGCGTATGTCCCGATAAGGTTAAATCAATGTTTGTATGAATCACTTGCTCATCGAAATGACTCGGATCATGAGACAAAAGCAATTTAAAGTGTTCGTTTGGAATATTTTTTAATGTTTCATCGAGTTTTCCACTTTGACGAAATGGTGCTTTCCCCCAGTTTTCAACGCCCAACAACCAAAAACCATCTGTGAGTTCAACTGCTTTATTAAGTAAAGGTGTGAAACCTATTTCGCGATGTGAATCTATCAATTGAATTAAATTGTCACGTTTTTGTTCTTGATTCTCCCATCTTACATAGTCACCATAGTCATGATTACCAAGAATACTGAATTTGCCTTTTTTTGCTTGAATTTCTCTGAAAATTGGCTCCCAACCATGCATCTCATCCGCAGTGTTGTTGACAAGGTCGCCTGTAAAAAAGAAATAATCAGCTTCTAGATCATTTATTTTTTGAATTGCTTTCTTAACCTTATTATGATTTTCGAAAAAACTACCAATGTGAACATCACTTATCTGAACTAATTTAATGTTGTGAAAGCTTTCGGGTAAATGTGGGAATTCTAGTTCAATTCGATGCACTTTCCAATTCCATCTACCCCAAACAATGCCGATTATGAGGCTTGTTAATAACAAGAAAGCGATGATTAAACCAATCCATTTATATTCTTCAATTTGTGTGATGTTATGCAAAACTCCAGGAATAAAAAAGCCAAGTGTCGGAACTCCTGTTATAATCATCAAACCAAAAAGGTAAAAGCCTTTTTTATAGTTCGTTTGTTGTGATCGTTGTCTGAAGAATTTAAAAATCAATAAAAATGAACTCCAAAATAAGACTAACTGTAAATATGCAATTAGATTCAATATTGAATTATCTGTGCTTAATAGCGTTCCGGCAAATATCAACTCAGAAAGCAATATCAATAAAATTATAAGTAAAAAGAGCATATTTTTGATTGGGTAAAAATAGAATTAATGTTTGTCTTTAAGTCGATTTATTTTGAGATTAACCTGAACTTATTGTTCATATTTCCAATCTTTTGAATTAACTTTATTTTAATATTCTATTAACACGATGCAATTTTTTTAAATTTTATTCATCTAATAGAAATACGTAATTAAAAATTCTATGAAACGACTATTTTTATTCGCATCACTTTTTGTTGTATTTTTTTCCAAAGCACAAAACTTTTATGATCGCGCAACAGTTCAAACAATCGAAATTTTCTTTGCTTCTGCCTCTTGGGATGCCTTGCTTGATGCGGCAACAACCACTGATTCTTATGTTATTGCTGATTCAGTTCGAATAAATGGGGTATCTTTTGATAGTGTTGGGGTAAAGTATAAAGGAAACAGTTCATATAATGCAAATAACAATAAAAATCCCCTTCACATTAATTTAGATTACATTAAATCGAGTCAGGATTATCAAGGCTATCGCAGTATTAAACTTCAAAATGGATATCAAGATCCTTCAATGATACGTGAAGTACTTTCCTACGCAATATTAGAACAATACATGGATTGTCCGAAAGCTAATTTTGCAAACGTTTATATAAATGGCACACTTCGAGGACTTTATTCAAACGCAGAAAGCATTGACGAAAAATTTAATGGAGATCATTATTTTTTAGCTGACGAAACTTATTTTAAATGCAATCCGATTGGTGGAGCAGGACCAGGTTCGACCGTTAATCCAGATTTAAAATACATAAATATGGATAGCAGTTCCTATTTTAACGGTTATGAATTGAAATCACCATTTGGATGGAATCGTTTGGTTGATTTGATTAATACATTAAATAATGATTTCAATAACATCGAATCAAAATTGGATATAGATCGTGCAATCTGGATGCTTGCATTTAATAATGTTCTTGTAAATCTTGACTCATATAGCGGGGCTTTTCGCCAAAATTATTACTTGACATGGGATCTCAATAGTCGATTTGTGCCTACCATTTGGGATTTAAATATGAGTTTTAATGGTTTTCCAGGTGGAACGGGATCAGGAAGTGGAAGCGCAACTTTAGATCCGATGTCGAACAGCACTTCTGCAAATCACCCGTTAATTAAGAAAATTCTTGCCAACCCTATGTACAAGAGAATGTACATGGCTCATCTTCGGACAATCGTTCAAGAAATTTTTGCAACACAATCCTATCTTTCAACGGCAAATTCATTGCGTTCAACAATCGATGCATCAGTTCAAGCTGATCCATACAAGTTCTATACTTATTCACAATTTCAGAGTAGCTTGACTACGGCCGTAAGTGGAGGAGGTCCCGGCGGTAGTTCAATTCCAGGAATTCAAACCTTAATGGACGCTCGAGTTACTTATTTTAATACGAATTCAAATTATGTGCTCGTAGCCCCAACCATAAATTCATTTGCATCAAACAACAGTGCTCCCGCTTATGGATCTTCAATTTATATTACAGCGAATTGTTCAGGCGAATCAACCGTTTATTTAGGTTACCGATTAGATCATCAATTGAAGTTTAATCGAGTTCAAATGTACGATGATGGTGCGCATTTCGATGGAGCCGCTGGAGACCATATTTACGGTGCTCAAGTCACATTAAATGGTGTGGATTTCGAGTATTATATTTATGCTGAAAATGCAAATGCAGGGATCTTCTCTCCTCAACGTGCTGAACATGAATACCATTCAATTAATGTAGTTATGCCTTACGCTGTTAATGGAAACGTATTAATCAACGAAGTTTTAGCAAGTAATAGCAATTATGGTCATGATTCAAATGATGAAAGTGACGACTGGATTGAATTATATAATACGACAAGCACAGGATTGGATTTATCTGGATTATACCTTTCAGACGATCCATTGAATTTAATGAAATGGCCATTTCCTCTTGGTACAGCAATCAATGCTAATGATCATTTAATTGTTTGGGCAGATAATGACATCGAACAATCGGGTCTACATACGAATTTTAAATTAAGCTCGCTCGGAGATAATATCATTTTCAGCAATGGTGCTGTTATTTTTGATCAAATCATTTTAGGCCCGCAAACTACGGATGTTTCTTATGCTCGCTGTCCAGATGGAGGAACTGCTTTTTTATATGGAATTCCAACCTTCAATGCTGTCAATAGTTGTCAGTCTGGAATAAATGAAGGCTTATTAAATTCCGTTCGAATTTATCCTGTTCCTTTTAGTAATGATTTGACCTTCCATGCAGATGGAATTACGGGGAAAGAACTCGTTATTTCAGATATGATGGGAAGGATTGTTTATTTCGGGGAAATTTCGTCTGATAGTTTTACAATTTCAGGAAACGAATGGATGTCAGGAGTTTATTCAGTTCGAATAAATGATAATAGTGAAATTTTCTTTGAAGGAAAAGTAATCAAGTTTTAATTCTGAGTTTATCAAATTTAAAAACGGGAGGTAATTTATCTTCCGTTTTTTTTGTTCGAGAGTTTATAATGTTGGATTTTCAAAATTAAAATTCTCAATTAAAACTTATCTTTGCACTCAATTTATTAAGCTATGGCTCAAAAATATGCAACGAGGGAAGAGGATTACTCAAAATGGTATAACGATTTAGTTTATCGTGCAGATCTTGCTGAACATTCTGATGTTCGTGGATGCATGGTTATTAAACCATATGGATACGCAATTTGGGAAAAAATGCGCGAAATTCTTGACGTTAAATTCAAAGAAACTGGACATTCAAATGCTTATTTCCCACTATTTATTCCGAAATCTTACTTAAGTAAAGAGGCAAGCCATGTTGATGGGTTTGCAAAGGAATGCGCAGTTGTCACTCATTATCGTTTGAAAAACGCAGAGGATGGAAGCGGGGTGGTGGTTGATCCTGAATCCAAATTGGAAGAGGAACTAATCGTGCGTCCAACATCGGAGACGATTATTTGGAATTCTTATAAGAACTGGATTCAATCTTATCGAGATCTGCCAATACTGATTAACCAATGGGCAAATGTGGTTCGATGGGAAATGAAAACGCGTTTATTTTTGAGAACAACTGAATTTCTATGGCAGGAAGGTCATACGGCGCACGCTACAAAACAAGAAGCAATTGCTGAAACTGAACAAATGCTCAACGTCTATGCAGATTTTGCTGAGAATTATATGGCTATGCCTGTTATAAAAGGACGAAAAACAGCAAACGAGCGTTTTGCAGGAGCAGATGATACGCTGTGCATTGAAGCAATGATGCAAGATGGAAAGGCACTTCAAGCTGGAACGTCGCATTTTCTTGGGCAAAATTTCGCTAAAGCGTTTGAAGTTAAATTTGCAGACAAAGAAGGTAAATTGGAATATGTGTGGGCAACTTCTTGGGGGGTTTCAACGCGTTTGATGGGAGCCTTGATTATGACACATTCAGACGATGAAGGGTTAGTTTTACCGCCGGCTTTGGCTCCAATTCAAGTTGTTGCCGTTCCAATTTATCGTTCGCAAGAAGAGTTGGATGCGATTACTACAAAAATCAACGAAATAGCTGGTAAGTTAAAATCAAAAGGTATTTCATTCAAGTATGACAATGATGATAACCGTCGTCCGGGATGGAAATTCGCTGAATATGAAGCCAAAGGTGTTCCTGTTCGCATTGCAATGGGTCCGAGGGATTTGGAAAATGGTAAAGCTGAGGTTGCTCGAAGGGATACAAAAACAAAAGAAGTCGTTGATTTTGAAGGGCTTGATTTATACATTGAACAGCTTTTGAATGACATACAATCCAACTTATTAAATAAAGCCAAGGCGTTTCGTCAAGAAAATACAAAAGCGATTGATTCTTACGATGTATTTAAAATAGAAATAGAAAAAGGAGGATTCTTTCTAGCACATTGGGATGGCACTTCTGAAACAGAGGATAAAATCAAGGAAGAAACAAAAGCTACTATTCGTTGCATCCCATTTGATATTCCGGCAGAAGAAGGCGTTTGTATGGTGACAGGGAAACCTTCGAAGGGGCGTGTTATTTTTGCAAAAGCCTATTAATTTGTCGGTTTTTCGCTTTAAATGTTTTGACGTAAAACAAGAAAAAAATCCACTAAAAGTTGGAACAGACAGTATGTTACTTGGCGCTTTTATAGAAGCTTCAGGTCATAAACGTGCATTGGATTTAGGTGCAGGAACGGGAGTTTTATCTCTGATGATTGCCCAAAAGAACCCCGAAATTCAAATTGATGCAATTGAAATTCATAAAGATGGTTCACAAGAATGCCGAGAAAATTTTGATTCTAGTCCATGGACAGATCGTTTAACAGTTTTTCAAGGTGACTACTTTGAATTTCAGTTTCAAGTAAAGTACGATTTAATTTTTTCTAATCCTCCTTATTATTTGGATTCTTTGCCTAGTAAGCAGCAGAGTATTAATGATGCTAAACATGCCAGTATCGAATCGTTCTCATCATTATTTGAAATTGTTAACAAAACTATTTCGAAGGATGGCACCTTTTGGCTTATTGTGCCTTTTACAAATCGTGAAACTATTTTGAATATAGCAGAACAAAATTCATTCTTTCCAAAGGAAGTCATACAAATTCATTCAAAACCGAGTATTCCTGATGTTAGAATTATCTTTTGTTTTCATTTAAGAAAAACAATTCCCAACATATATAATTTTATCATTCGCGATGAAAACGGAAGCTATTCCAAAACGTATCGTGAATTGACATGTGATTTTCATTGGGATTTATTCTGAATTTTATCTTAATATCAGCGCGTAAATTCACTTATGCTTAACTAAGTATAAATACGTAAATCAATATATTACCTTGTCATTAAAAAATTATATTAAAATAATTAATTAACTTAATAATAAGTTTGAAATATGAAATTTTCAAGTCAAATGTGAAAGATGCTATTAAAAAATAGTATTGACTTTTTAAGCACTTAAATTAAAGATTATGTCATTTGAAAGAAATGTTTTTTGTCTCGTGCTCATCTCTTTATTAATTTTTGTACTAATTATTTCGATCATTTTTCTAAAAACAAATTTCTTGAAGTCCTTTAATAAGCAAGAGCAGGGTCATATTCAATTAAAAAAAGAACTGGAAATACAACTTTTGGATGCTCAAATGGTCACATTGGAAGAGGAACGCAAACGCATTTCTATTGGTTTCCATGATGAGATAAGTCCATTGCTAGCAGCTCTTAAAAATCAAATTCGTATTTTAAGGTTAACGGAATTAAACCCAAAATCCAATACTTGTCAGATTGAGCAAGTAAATTCGTTAATTACACAAATAATCGAAAATCATCAAATTCTTATTGGTAACCTGGCCTCAAGAATTGAGTTAGCGAAGCAGTTGTCAGCCGCAATGCAGGAGTATTTGAATAGTATCAGTAGCTTTAAAGTTAATTTCGAGGAAGAAATTTCAGAAGGATTATCTGTGGATATTGATACATTGAACAATGTTTACATTCTTTTTAAGGAATTGATTCACAACATTGTTAAACATGAAAAAATTAGTTCTTTGAACGTTCATTTAAGGATAGACCATATTTGCCTTTATTTGAGTATAAGTCATGATGGAATTGGCTTGAGCAATGATCAGTATTTAAAATGGATAAATTTAAAAGAGGGAAAAGGCCTTTCATCAATTCAGTCGCGATTGAATCGTATAGGAGCAAAAATGGAACTTTTTTCCATGAACGAAGGAGCAGTTATTCACATTAAGTCACCAATTAATCATGCCTAAAGAAATTAGAGTTGGTATAGCTGAGGATCATCTAATTGTTCGTCAAGGAATTGTAAAATTGTTAAATGATGAGAGTGGTATTAAGGTCATTTTTGATGTCGCAAATGGAATTGAAGTCATGAATGCCTTGAAAAAGAGTAAGATTGATGTTTTAATCATCGATTTGAGCATGCCTATTGTAGACGGCAAGACACTCCTTAAAAATTTGGAGGTTAGACATCCAGATATTAAGTCCATCGTTCTATCTGCTACAATTGACCAACTTGAAATTGTTGAGTGTTTGCAATTAGGCGCAAAAGCATGCTTACCTAAACATGTTGATTTTGATATTATCGTTGATGCCATTTTTCAGGTCAATGAAGGTTTGCATTATCTGGATAAAAATGTGTCCGAAGCAGTTATAACAACCTTGAGAACAAAACCTAATTCAGTTCGAAGAAGTGAACTAAGTCTACTGAATGAAAAGGAAATTGAAGTAATAAGATTGGTTTGCAATGGATTAAAAAACCAGGAAATTGCGGAGCATTTATGTTTGAGTTCAAGAACTATAGAAGGAATTAGACTTCAAATCAGTAAGAAAACGAAAACGAATAAGGTTGTAGATCTCATTTATTTTGCGTTGAAAAATCGAATTCACACAATTCAGTAATTAATCACCATTTTTTGGTTAATCAATTTTAAAAAGATCATTTTTAATCGCGTAGATTAATAGTTTAGCCGTACCCCTAGAATTTGTTTTTTTTAGCAGATTTTTACGGTGATTTTCAACTGTTCGACTACTAATTTTCAATTCGCTTCCAATTTCTTTTGAAGTTTTATCGTTGCAAAGTAATTTTAATACTTCAATTTCTCTTTTAGTTAGCGCGTTAATTATACGATCTTCTGAGGATTTTAATAGGTTGATATAATCCTTTGTAGCCTTTGGATCAATAAAAAAACCATCTGATAATGCAATTTGTATAGCTTTCAAGAGTGTTTTAAAGTTGACTTTCGCATCCAAAAAAACATCGGAATAGTTGAATGAATTCAGAAGCTCTTTTTGATAGTTTTGTCCTAAAGCAATAACCTTAATTTGAGGATTAATTGTTTTGAAATAAATAATGGCTTGTCTTAATGATTCGTTTAATTCAATTGTTTGAAATAGAATAACTTTTGAATTCAGGATGGTTTCTGAGTTTATTAATTCAAATTCCACACTTGATCTGATAATTTTTAAACTGAATTCATTTTGACTTTTAAATAAAGAATTAAGACCATCCTGTAGCAGAGCATTTAAATTATATAGCAGGATATTCCCTCTCACAAATCCGAATTCAGCGTGTTTAACACACCAAATTTAAAGGACAGAAAAATTAGATTTTTTACATCCAATCGAATCATGAAAAGAATAAAATTCTATTGCAATTTGTTTTTGCTGATTGAGAAATTCGATAAAGAAAGTTGAATATTTAATTATTTGAATATGAGGATTTTAATTCGCATAATTAATTCTAATACGATAAAATGATTTTTAAGTGCGTAAGAAATGTAACAGCGTAAAAATACGCACTAAGTAACGTAAAAATACCCTACTAATTAGATTAAAAAAGTAAGATTGACCAACCGAATAATAACACAATTGTGCTAAGTCCAATAATTACGAAATGCAATGGACTTAAACAAATTTTTTCAGCATTTGAATCTTTAGCCATTGAGAGCACAATGAAGCGTAAATAAAGAAAAGCACCAATTACTGAACTGATTAATCCAATGATTACCAACCAAAGGTGGTTTTGGAAGGAGTTACTTAAAATCAAAAATTTACCAAAAAATCCAGTTAGAGGAGGAATTCCTGAAAGTGATAAAAATGAGATGATGATTACAACACCAATTATGGGGTTTTTATAACCAATTCCTTTCCAATTCGAAATGTCTTCAGAATCAATTTTATCCATTGCTTGACTTAAGGTCATTATGCAAATTGTAGCTGCCGTATATGACAATAAAAAGAACCAAAGCGAACCAAAATCGCCATTCAAAATAGTTAACATCGCTAATCCAGTGTTACTAATCCCGGAATAAGCTAACATTCGTTTTAAGTTAGATTGTTTCAATGCAGATACATAACCAAAAATGAATGAGATAGCGATAAATACTTCAAGTATTATTAAGTAAACGTGTTTGCTATCCATGAAAACGTTGCTGAATAACGTAACAAAAGCACATAACGCCGATACCTTCACTACTGTTGACATGTAGGACATGATCGCATCAGGACTTCCTTGATACACATCTGGGCTCCAGAAATGAAAAGGAACAGAACCAACTTTGAATAAGAATGCAGCAAGAATGAAAAGTACGCCAATATGAAACATTGGAGAAGGTTCTGCAATTCCACGCATGGAGTTGATCGTTAATAAATCGAAGGTTCCTGTAGCACCATATACCAATGCGATTCCAAAAAGCAAAACTCCAGTGGCAAAAGAACCCGTGAAGAAGTATTTGATTGAGGCTTCTGAAGACAATACATTTGATTTTTTTATTCCTACTAAAACATAAATAGGAATAGACATAATTTCCAGACCTAAAAAGAACATAAAGAAATTATTGAAAGCAATCATGATCAAAGCTCCACAAAGTGAGAATAACATGAGGCCGTAATAGTCAGAAGTATGTTCTTTATCTTTTTTGAAATAATTGAATCCTCCAAGTACGATTAAGATGGTTAATCCAATCACCAATAATGAAAAGGCATCTGTTAATGGCGAGGTAGAAAGTCCATTGTATTTACTAAAAATAGATTCATACGATCGAGCATATAATGTTAGAATGAAAGCGGTTACTAATCCGGTAATTGTAATGGATAGCGTTAGCACCGGCTTTTTCATCATTCCGACAAACAAACCAACAAGCCCGGTGATAAAAATTACGATTAATGCGTCCATTTTATTTAATAAAGTTTAGGCTTCCAACCATCAATTCATTGATGTGTTCGATGCTTGGTTTAACAAAGTTCATAATGCATGCTGGTGAAATACCAATCAATATTGCAGCTACTGTAAGTGAGGCAAAAACTAATATTTCATTCCATTTTAGGTCTTCAAATGAAGTCATTTTAGGTGTTCCAAACATACTTACTTGGTATGCCCGAAGCATGTACACAGCACCAAACACCAAAGTTGTAGATGCGAAAAGCCCTGTTACCCAATGTGCCATGAACAATTCTTTGATTAGTAAAAATTCACCAATAAAACCTGCAGTGAATGGAACGGATACAGATACAAACGTCATTAATGCAAACCAAAATGCAAAGCGAGGTGCTAGTTTCGCAATACCTCCTAATTCATAAATATTTCTTGTACCTGTTCTGCTTTCAATTATGTCGGCGGCAAAGAATAACCCAACCGCTACAATACTGTGATTAATGATTTGAATCACGGCGCTTTCCAAACTTGTTTGCGTGAACAAAACAATTCCTGCTGCAATCAATCCGACGTGACTAATTGATGCGTATGCAAATAGCGTTTTAATGTCTTTTTGCTTGATGGCAATGATAGCTCCGTAAACAATTCCAATAGAACCTAAGGTAATGATCAGCCATTTAATTTCGCTGAATCCATTATAGGTAATCGGTATCATCCATTTAATCATTCCAAACAATGCCATTTTCAGCATCAATGCAGAAAGTAACATCGTTCCGGCCATTGGAGCTGTTGTATACGTGTTAGGCTGCCAAGTATGGAACGGAAATAAAGGTATTTTGATTGCAAAGGCTAAAAGAAATCCACACGCAACCCAACAAGCCATTTTGGATGCCATAAAACTTCCGGCTACTGCTAAATCGTTGTATGCAAATGATTGAACATTTGTACCTAGAACGATGAATGAAAGCAACATTCCTAAAGATCCAAGTAAGGTATAAATGAAAAATTTCAATAATACAGAATTATTATTCTGTTGACCGAACCAATATAAAATGAAGAAAATCGGAATGAGTGTTATTTCCCAGAATCCATAAAATAACAATCCGTCTTGTGCTAAGAATACTCCCAAAAGTCCGAATTGCATTAAAAAAACCAATGCGGTAAATGTTTTGTTTTCAGCTAGTTCTTTCGCGAAATTTGCCAACAGGATGATTGTTACAATGGCGTTTACTAATAAAACCATCGTTAAACTTAATCCATCATATCCCATTTTAAAGGAAAGTCCAAGTGGAAAAAGTTTATTCGGATCAAAAATAGAAACGTAACGTTCTGGATTAAAATAGGATAAATGTCCAAGAGCAACCACCAATGAACTTAAAGCACCTGCCAATCCAAAGTAGCGAACAAGCTTTTGAGGAATCAAAAAGGATAAAAGTGCTAAAACGATAGGTAATACGAGTAAAGCCAAAACTATTTATTTATAATGTAAGAACCAATAATAACAACCAAGCCAAGTACCATCCAGAAGAGGTAACTCGAAAGTAAACCAGACTGCCACTTACGTGTAACATTTCCTGTTTTTTCAACGAGTCCTGCAATGCCGAATACGCCATTTCTGAGAACAGCAACGTCAAAATAATGATGAACAGAACCAGAAATAAATTCAATTGGTTTCACAAATAAGAGATTATATAATTCATCAAAATAGAGTTTGGCGTTCGAAACTTTTTCCCAACCAGCCAATTCTTCATCAGCCTTGGCCAAATTACCTCGTTTCGCATAATTGACATAAGCCCAAGTCATTACTGACAATGCAATAATACTTGCTACTACCATCAAAAGAATTGCTTGGCTTGCATCCAAATGATGTTGTTCGATTAAATCCAAACCAATGGTGTTAGCATTCAAATAATCATTGAACCAATGTGCACCTTTGTGTAAGAATATTCCAGGAAGGTTTAAAATTCCTCCAAAAACAGATAAGATTGCTAATATTATCAAAGGAATTGTCATTGAACTTCCACTTTCATGGATGTGAGACTCAGTGTGAGAATCCCCTCTGAATTTTCCATGAAAAACCAAAAAGTACAAACGAAACATGTAAATTGCAGTTAAGGTTACAGCAATCATTAACACGCCATAAACAACTGGATTATGCATCAACGCATGGGCTAAAATTTCGTCTTTGGAATAGAATCCAGATAAGAATGGGAATCCAGAAATTGCTAACGTTCCAATTAAAAAAGTCAAATGAGTTGTTGGAATTTTTTTCGCTAATCCACCCATTTTTCGGATGTCTTGTTCGTCAGACATTGCATGAATAACACTTCCTGAGCCCAAGAATAAAAGCGCTTTGAAAAATGCGTGAGTTGTAACATGGAAAAGTGCAACAGTGTATGCTCCCATTCCAAGCGCAACGAACATCAAACCGAGTTGTGAAACTGTTGAATATGCCAGCACTTTCTTAATATCACTTTGGCGCATAGCAATAAATGCTGCGACTAAAGAGGTAGCCAAACCAATATAAAGAATAACTTCTTTGGTAAATGGAGCTAATTCAAAAAGGAAATTTGATCTAACAACAAGGTAAATACCTGCTGTAACCATCGTAGCCGCGTGAATCAATGCAGAAACAGGTGTTGGTCCTGCCATCGCATCAGGAAGCCATGTGAATAAAGGAAATTGAGCACTTTTTCCTGTCGCAGCCAAAAACAAGCACAAGGTAATTGCACCAATCGCAACATAAGGAATTATTGACGTTATTTCAAGTTCTCCAATTTTAGATGCAATTTCGTTGTATTCTACTGTTCCGAATGTTCCTAAAATCATGAACAATGCGAAAAGTAATCCAACGTCTCCAATTCTGTTCATGATAAATGCTTTTCTTGCCGCAACGCTATTCGCAGTTCCTTTTTCAAGATCGCTGTAATGAAATCCGATTAGCAAATATGAACACATACCAACGCCTTCCCAACCGAAGAATAAAACAAAGTAATTACTCCCCAGTACGAGCAATAACATTGAGAAAATAAACAGATTCAAATAACCGAAAAACTTATAATATCCTTCATCGTGACTCATATAACCCATTGAGAATAGATGAATAAGAGAACCAATTCCTGTGATAATCAAAGTCATCCAAATAGAAAGCGAGTCGATTTGAAAACTTGCATTCAGTTTAAAATCATCCAGGTTGACCACAGAAAAAAGGTGAACGATTTGATTTTTTGGAAGATTCAAGAAAATCAGTACAGCACAAATAAAAGAACCTGCAATCATCGAAGTAGCTAGGGTTCCAACAATTGTTTTAGGTAGATTTTTACCGAAAAGACTAATCGATGCAGCTCCTATGAGAGGAAGTGAAATTAAGGTAAGTAATAGAATATCTGCTGCCATTGACTTAGTCTTTTAATTTGTTAAATAATTCAATATCAATTGATTTGTTGCTACGGTAAGCCATGATCAGAATGGATAATCCAACTGTAGCCTCGGCAGCTGCAACCACTACAATGAAGAATACAAAGATCTGTGGGTCATTTGCTCCGTAATATTTTGAGAAAGTTACTAAAAGTAAGTTTACTGAATTGAGCATCAACTCAATACACATCAAAAGTACAATCATATTTTTTCGTGTTAGCACTCCATATGTACCAATTGAAAACAAGGCGATTGCTACAACTACAAAAAAGTCAAGTGATGAACCGATGTTATTAACTGCTGGATTCATATTAATCAATTATTTGTTTTTCTCTCTTCGCAAGCAATACGGCTCCAACCATCGCTGCAATAAAAAGAATTGATGACACTTCAAATGGAACTACATATTTTGAAAAAAGTAAATTTCCAAGGCTTTCTACGAGACCAATTTGTGAATTTCCAGCAGTATATGTTTTTCCCAATACAAGACTATCTTTCAGCGCAGCAATTAAAACAGAAAATAAAGTTCCTGCGGTTAGAACTCCTGTCAATTTTGTGAACAAAGAAGTTTGGGGTTCAGCTTGCTTGTTTAAATTCAATAACATCAAAACAAATAAGAAAAGAACCATAATTGCACCAGCATAAACAATAATATTTACAATTGCTAGGAATTCGGCATTCATTAAAATGTAAAGAGATGAGATAAAAAAGAAGGTAATTACAAGAAAAATCACGCTTCGAATAGGATGTTTACTTAAAACTACCATCAGAGCTGAGCCAATGGTTAAGGATCCTAAAATGATTGCTAGTATTTGTAAGGTCATATTTTCGATCTTTTACCTGTATGCTGGCGTTTTGTAATATCAATTCGATGGTCAAGAGGCTCAACTAGTTTGTCTTTTCCATAAATGAAATCATTTCTTTCAAATTCAGTTGGAACGATGCGATCTGTTAAGAAAACTGCCTCTTTCGGACATGCTTCTTCACAAAGTCCGCAGAAAATACAACGCAACATGTTGATTTCATATGTCTCAGCGTATTTTTCCTCGCGATAAAGTTTTTCTTCTCCTTTTTGACGTTCGCCAGCTACCATTGTAATTGCTTCAGCGGGACATGCTACAGCGCAAAGACCACAAGCAGTGCAATTTTCACGACCTTCTTCGTCACGTTTCAAAACATGCATCCCACGATATACGGGAGCAAATACACGAACTTCTTCCGGGTATTTAATTGTTTTTCTCTTTCTAAGCATGTGCTTGAACGTAACCATCATACCTTTCGCAATTGCCCACAGGTACAATTTCTCCGTAAACGTCATCGGTTTATCGGAAACAACTTTTTTTCTATTGGTTAAACTCTTCATCCTTTTTCTTAATTAAACCAACCTTGATTTAATGCAATTACTAATCCTGTAATCAACATGTTAACGATTGCGATTGGAATTAAAACTTTCCAACCTAAATGCATTAATTGATCAAAACGGAATCTTGGGATTGTCCAACGAATCCACATGAATACAAAAATCATAATGAACGTTTTGGTGAAAAATGCCAATACACTCAAAATTGCTAGGGTATTTCCACTGAAAGCGTCCATTCCCGGGAAGTTGTATCCTCCAAAGAACATGATTGCCATGATTGCTGAGGAAATAAACATCGCGATATATTCGGCGAATAAAAACAAACCAAGCTTCATCGAGCTGTATTCCGTGTGATATCCTCCAATTAACTCGTTCTCACATTCAGGAAGGTCAAAAGGAGCACGATTAGTTTCTGCGAGCGAACAAACAAAAAACACCAAAAATGCGACCGGTTGGTAGAATATATTCCAATTCATACCATGTTGTTTTTCAACGATTTCGGATAGACTCAAACTTCCAGACATTAAAATAATCGTAATGGCTGAAATTCCCATTGCTAATTCATAGGAAATCATTTGAGATGACGCACGTATAGCTCCGTAAAGCGAATATTTATTATTCGAGGCCCATCCACCAATCATAATTCCATAAACACTGATTGACAGAACTGCGAATAAATAAAGAATTCCAATATTGAAATCTGTTACTTGCAGGGATATAGTTCTTCCAAATAATTCTAAATCTGTTCCCCAAGGAATAATTGCGCTTGTAATTAAAGCCGTAAACATCGAAATTCCAGGACCAATAATAAACAACCACTTGTCAGCATTTTTGGGAATAAAGTCTTCTTTTAAAAACATTTTGGTTCCGTCTGCAATTGGTTGAAGAATTCCAAATGGTCCAGCTCTGTCAGGTCCAACACGATCTTGGATCCAAGCAGCAAGTTTTCGTTCGAAATAAGTTGAATAGGCAGCAATTCCTAATGAAACAAGGAAAAGTATTACAACTAGAACTGATTTTTCAATTAATAATCCTGTATCCATCAGCTAATCTTTTTTTGTTCTTTGTCCATGAACGTTTTGTATTTCCCTTGCGATATAACCGAATGTCGATTAATAGATCGTGGACCAATGATGTTCCATTTACTTGTGTCTTTTTTATCGTAGCGACAATCATTGCAGATCCAAGCGGCTTTATCATCAATATTTTCTACTTCACCATATTTGTCTTTGCGAGCAGTCACACGATAGATTTCATTTCCAAACATCCAAACAACTGCTTTCCCTGAACATTTTGTACATGAACATTCAGCTTCCATTGGTTTTAAGAACCAAACACGACTTTTGAATCGGAAGGTTTTATCAGTAAGTGCACCAACCGGACAAACATCAATCATATTTCCTGAGAAATCATTTTCGATTGCATTTTCAATGTAGGTGCTAATCTCGGCATGTTCACCACGATGCAAAACACCATGAACCCGTTTGTCTGTCAATTGATTAGCAACATGAACACATCGATAGCAAAGAATACAACGATTCATGTGTAATTTAATCTTGTTTCCTATATCAATTGGATCGTAGGTTCTTCGTTTTTCTTCGTAGCGCGTTTTTGCAGAACCGTGCTCGTAACCTAAATCTTGTAGGTGACATTCTCCGGCTTGGTCACAAATAGGACAATCCAATGGGTGATTGATTAACAAAAACTCAACTACACCTCCACGGTTGTTGTGGACACGCTCACTTGTTTTGTTTTTAACAATCATACCGTCCATAACGGCGGTTGAACATGATGCAACCAACTTTGGCATTGGACGAGGATCGGCAGTTGAACCAGCAGCAACTTCAACCAAACAAGTTCTGCATTTTCCGCCTGTACCAGGTAATTTTGAGTAGTAACACATCGCAGGTGGAACAATGTCACCTCCTGCTTGTCGAGCCGCGTTCAAAATCGTTGTTCCCGGTTCTACCTCAATTTCTATATCGTCAATTGTTACTTTAATCATAACATTATTCTAAACTGCAACACTTGGTTGAGTGATTAAACCATAATTTCTAGTCTGAGCTTGTTGTGGCTCATTCACATGCCATTCAAATTCATCCCTGAAGTGACGAATTGCAGCAGCGACAGGCCAAGCAGCTGCGTCTCCTAGTGGACAAATTGTATTTCCTTCGATTTTCTTATTGATTTCTTCAAGAAGTTCAATATCGCGCATGTTTCCATGACCATGCTCCAAACGGTGGAGAACCTTTTCCATCCATCCGGTTCCTTCACGACATGGTGAACATTGTCCACATGACTCATGTGAGTAAAAACGAGCAAAATTCCACGTATTTCGAACGATACATTGATCTTCGTCAAAAACAATGAATCCACCTGAACCTAACATAGAACCTGTTGCGAATCCTCCATCAGCGAGACTTTCGTACGTCATCAAACGATCTGCTCCTGCGGCTGTTTTTGTAACCAAAAAGTGGGGTAAAATAGGAACGGATGAACCACCAGGAACACATGCTTTTAATTTCTTTCCATTCGCAATTCCACGGCAATAATCATCTCCATAAATGAACTCTTCAACGCTTAAGCCAAGTTCTATTTCATAAACTCCTGGTCGAACTAAGTTTCCACTTGCAGAGATTAATTTTGTTCCGGTACTGCGATCGATACCAATTTTAGCATATTCTTCACCACCGTCATTCACAATTGGAACAACTGCAGCGATACTTTCTACGTTATTTACTACTGTTGGATTTCCCCAAAGTCCTTTAACTGCAGGAAAAGGTGGCTTCATTCTTGGATTTCCACGTTTCCCTTCCAATGATTCCAAAAGAGCTGTTTCCTCACCACATATGTATGCGCCACCTCCAGGTGCCACGCGTAAGTCTAAATCGTATCCAGAACCTAAAATATTTTTCCCTAAAAATCCTTTAGCGTATGCTTCATCAATTGCTTTTTCAAGGATGTGAAGTATATACATGAATTCCCCACGGATATAGATGAAAGACAAATTTGCACCAAGCGCGTAGCTTGATGTAATCATTCCTTCAATCAACAAATGTGGATTTTTCTCCATTAGATAACGGTCCTTGAAAGTTCCAGGCTCCGATTCATCGGCATTACAAACCAAATGCCTCTGAACACCTTCTGGTTTAGCAAGGAAAGACCATTTCATTCCAGTTGGGAAACCAGCACCACCGCGACCACGAAGACCTGATTTTTTAACTTCTTCAACGACTTCATCAGGAGTCATCGACTTCAACGCCTTTTCAACAGAACGATATCCACCGTGCTTGCGATAAACATCGAAGGTGTCATAACCCTCAACATGCACATTTTCAATAAGCAATTTTCTATTACTCATGTTCGTTTAGTTTTGGTCGTGTTTTCCGGAACGGTATTCTTCAATTAATTCGTCAACTCGTTCTTTCGTTAAATGTTCGTGAAATTTATACTTGCATTGAAGTAATGGAGCATAACCGCAACCACCCAAGCATTCAGCAGTTTTCAATGTGAAAACACCATCATTCGTTGTTTCACCAACTTTTATATTCAATTTGTTTTCAATGTATTCGATGATGTTGTCACTTCCAACCAACATGCATGGTCCTGTTCGACAAACTTCAAAAACATATTTACCAACCGGCTCCAAATGGAACATGGTGTAAAAAGTAGCAACTTCGTAAACTTCAATTGGTTGTATGTTTAGGATTTCAGCGACTTTGTTCATTGAAGGTGTGCTAACCCAACCTTTTTCAGTTTGAACCAAATGCAAGATTCGAATTAGGGCACTTTTATGTTTTCCTTCAGGATAAGAAGCAATTAGTTCGTTTATTTTCGACATCGTTTCAGCACTGAACTCAACCGGTCCATTGTCTGTATGTGCCATTTGGTTGTTTACTTTCATTTTATGCGTCTAATTCTCCGGCAATCACATTCATACTACTCAATGTCAATACAGCATCGCTCAAAGTCATTCCTGTAATCATTTCTGGATATGCCTGATAATAAATAAAACAAGGTCTTCTAAATTGCAAACGGTAAGGAGATCTTCCACCATCACTAATCAAATAATAGCCTAATTCACCATTTCCACCTTCTACTGAATGATATACCTCACCAACAGGAACTTCGGTTTCTCCCATCACAATTTTAAAGTGGTAGATTAAGGCCTCCATGTTGTTGTACACTTCTTCTTTTGGAGGAAGATAAAACTCTGGAATATCAGCTTTGTATGATCCTTCTGGTAAATTGTTGTATGCTTGTTCAATGATTCGAAGACTCTGACGAACTTCTTCCTGGCGAACCATAAAACGATCGTAGGTATCTCCGTTTACTCCAACAGGAATGATGAAATCAAAATCTTCGTAAGATGAATAAGGTTGCATAACACGAACGTCATAGTCAACACCCGCTGCTCTTAAATTAGGACCAACGAATGAATAATTCAATGCTCTTTCTGCTGAAATTGGTCCTGCTCCTTTCGTGCGATCCATGAAAATTCTATTTCTTTCAAGCATGGAATTAAATTCTTCGAATGCCTTTGGGAAAGTTTTCAGGAAACTTTTTAATTTTTCGTGAAAAACAGGAGAGAAGTCTCTTTCAAAACCGCCTATTCTTCCAATGTTCGTGGTCAGACGCGCTCCACAAACTTCTTCATACATTTCATAAATCTTTTCTCTTTCTGAGAAAGGGTAGAAGAAGCTCGTTAATGCACCTGTATCAACGCCAATTACTGAGTTACATATCAAGTGATCCGCAATTCGAGCCAATTCCATGATAATCACACGCATGTACTGAGCGCGCTTAGGAATTTCGGCTTGAATTAGTTTTTCAACTGTCATGTGCCAACCCATGTTATTGATAGGGGAGGAACAGTAATTTAATCGATCGGTAATCGGTGTGATTTGATTAAATGGTCGTCTTTCTGCTAATTTTTCAAACGCTCTGTGAATATATCCAACTGTTTGTTCAGAAGAAATAATTTTTTCTCCATCAACTTTCAGGACATTTTGAAAAATTCCATGCGTAGCAGGGTGGGTAGGACCAAAGTTGATCGTTGCGTAATTTCCGTCAATCGTTTCTTTGGACTTGTATGATACGTTATTATCTGTGATTTCACTCATAGTCAAAAATTTATCTTCCGAAGAAGCGATCGTCTTTATCTTCTCTTGTGGCATCTTCTAGGACGTGCTCTTTTCTCATTGGGAAATAGTCCATGGAATCCATATTCAAAATTCTTCTCAAATCTGGGTGACCTTCAAAATTAATTCCGAAGAAGTCGTATGTTTCACGTTCCATCCAGTTCGCTCCGTTGTAAATGTCTACTATTGATTTGATGCTTGGATTTTCAGAAGGTAAAAATACTTTTAATCGCAAACGAAAGTTGTTTGTCCAACTGTGTAAATGATATACGACTGCGAATTCTCTTCCTTTGTCGTCTGGGTAATGAACTCCACCAAGCAACGTAAGAAACGAGCATTCTAAAACTTCATCTCGTTTTAACCAACTGATAATTTCGTGCGTTTTTTCCGCTTTAATTTCGATTGTAAGAATTCCAAAGTTCTCTTCCGAAATTACGACTTCAGAGCCGTAATTTTCGTTAATACGATTGAGTATTGCTTCGTTATTTAACATCTTCAGATTCTTTGGTTTCTATGTCGTAATTGCTAAGCAAATGCTTGTATTCATCACTGTATCTTCTTCGAGATGACTCGTGTTTTACTAATTTGTGAATGTTCATTACACCATCAATTATTTGCTCAGGTCTCGGTGGACAACCTGGAACATAAACATCCACAGGGATAATTCGATCAATACCTTGCAAAACGCTATACGTATCAAAAATTCCACCTGAGGAGGCACAAGCTCCGACAGAAAGAACCCATTTTGGCTCTGACATTTGTTCGTAAACTTGTTTCAAAACGGGCCCTAATTTCTTGGAAATTGTTCCAGCAACGATTAACAAATCAGCTTGTCTTGGTGAGAATGATAGTCGTTCCATTCCAAAACGGGACAAATCGTATGCACTTCCCATTGTCGCCATGAATTCAATTCCACAGCAGGAGGTCGCAAACGGTAAAGGCCAAACGGAATTTGCACGAGCTAATCCGATTGCTTTATCAAGGGTGGTTAATTGATAACCTTCACCATTGATTACTTCAAGGTCTTCTATTTTTCCCATTCTAATGCTCCTTTCTTTCTAATGTAAATGAAACCAATAAGAAAAAATGCTACAAACATGATTACTGCCAGTAGTCCTTCTAATTTTAAGTCATAAAAATTAACCGCATACGGATAAAAGAAAATTACTTCTACATCAAATAAAACGAAAAGGATTGCAGTCATAAAATAACGAATGGAAACTGGAAAACGAGCGTTTCCTTCAGATTCAATTCCACATTCAAAGTTTGAATCTTTCTTGTTCGATTTAATGCGAGGCATTAAAATATGGGTTACGAATAAGGTGAAAACTACGAACCCTAACGCTACGATTATTTGAATCAGCAAAGGAATGTAGTTGGCGCCTGAAGAAACTTCTTTCATATCTTTATCAAATATTGTTCTAACAATTGATTCTTCTCAAAGTTTTGTATAAACTATACTAATCGAAAAAAATCAGTCACAAATTTATCTTTTTATTTTATTCAACAACAATATTGTTCAGTAAACAATTAAAAATCTTCAAACAAAACAAGATCAATTTATGGATAAATTTTTAAATTATTTTTTTGAATCGATTGATAATCTGTTGTTTATTTATTTGATTGTTAACAGCTTTATTCGTCTTTTATTTTCTTTAAATGAAATATCCAAAATATAGGTTCCCATCGAAAACTCTTGAATATCAATTGAGTCGTTCGGAGCTATGTTTTTTGAAAGTAGTAACTGACCATTTGTATTGAAAATTTTAATTTCAGCATTTTGATTAAGATTTAAAATTTGAAAAACTCCATCAGTAGGATTGGGGTAAACCTCTATTTTTGATTCTTCTTCAAGATTGATTGAACCAAGAGTATTATCTTGTAGTATCGAAGCTACTTGATTGATTACCCAGTTGTTGGGATCGATTGAAATACTATTTGTAATTTGTCCCATTTCACTTATCACAAAGAGTTCATTGTTAGAATTGATATTAAATCGAATGATCGTATCTCCTAATCCAACTCGTATAAAACGAACATCCAAAGGATTCGTAAAGGTTGGAGTTACATTCGAAGCAGAAGTAATATGACTTATCTTAACAAAAAGATCATTTCCAACCTGGTTCCATTTTAATGCATATGTTGGATATCCTTCACCAAAATACCATTGTTCGAAGAAAGGATCGAAATCAATTCCAGTTTGTAATTCTAACTCGTTTTTGAAATCAATTCCAGTTGCGACGCTATCCTTATATTTTGTTTGAAAAGAATTCAATACTTCAAAAAATAAATTATCATCATTGACAATATTACGCATTGAATGAATTATTCCAGCTCCTTTATCGTATGTTAATCTTCCACTAAAAATTCTACCTTCATTTAAACTATCCAAGCACCAAACACTTCCGTTGGGTTGGCTCATTACATTGTTGTGAACATCGAGCATGTGCTGATTTTTCTCCGCTGGGTAAAGATTTTCAAGCATTAAATATTCACTGTAAGACGCCCAACCTTCATTAACCCAAATATCACTCCATGATGCACAAGTTACCTGGTTCCCCCACCATTGGTGTGCCAATTCATGGGCAGTTAATGTTTTTTCAAAAAAACCTTGTGTTGTCATAGTTTGATGTTCCATTCCACCGGAAATTGGTGCCATGCAGTGGCCATATTTTTCATCGGCGTATGGATATAAACCATAGAGGTCAGAGAATAACACCAAGAAATCCCCAGTTTCATTTATATCATTCAGGAAATAAGGAAGAGTCTGAGGGTTGTTGTAAATAAAATTCTGAACAAAAATAGAATCAGTGCTTCCATTTGGTTGAACATAGTAGTTGTGTTCGATATATTTCGCAACAGATACCGAGATCAAATAGTAATCAATCATATGACGATTCTTCCAGTTGAATTTCAATAATCCATTACCAAGTGTGTCAACGGAAACTAAAATCCCATTTGAACCGGCTTTGCATGTATCGGGAACTGTTATACTTACATCTGAACTATCAATTTTATCCTTCAGGCTTTGTTTAACTGGAAACCATTCATAGGCTGAAAATGGTTCAGAAAGCGACCAAACAACTCGATTACCCCACGTTTGAGATTTTTTATAAGTCATTCCACCGCCACCGAGAGGATTGGTTGCCGCAGTTGGAGGAGTGCCAAAATAGTCTGTTTCAATGGAAAAATAAACACCTTGCGTTGCATTGACAGGGACTTTGATGGCTGATTGATTCCTTGAATAATTCACTGGAATTCCATTAACGCGAATTTCCGTTATCGTGAAAGATTGAAAAAGTTCGAATAAAGCGGAATCTAAATTAACCTTTGCCTTCGCATCCATTCTTACCATTCCAGAAAGATAAGTGGATGTGTTCGTCATATTTAAATTTAGATTGTAATAGTTTACATCATACTTTTCAGTTTGAGCAATCTGTGCAATCGATAACGTATTACTTTTTAAATTAACATTATGAGCCTTTGTTCGCTTGGAGCAGTGTGCAGAATTCTCTTGTGAATAAAGCAATTGAAAACTCATTGAAATTGCGAAAAGGAAAGATAGTTTTTTGTTCATCTCTTATTTTATTGAATTCTCAAAATTAAGAAAATTGGATGCGCCATTTGAAAAAATAATAACTTTGATAAGTGAAATTGTTTAATCTTCTATTAGCAATACATTTTTTTGTGCTTTCTCTTGCACCTAATATGCAAGGGGCGCAGTTTTTGAATTTGAACAATTTCATAGATCATTATCAAGAACATCTCGAACGTAATGAAAATTCTAATTTAATTTCCTTTGTTCAAGAGCATTATTTCAAATTGAAAATCAAAAGATTGTATTTAAAGGAGCATATGGATTATTGATGGCTCTTAAAAATAGAGTGGAAGATTAGACTTTCTTAAGTTGTTGTAAAAAACACTAAATTTAATACCTGAAAACAAATTTATGAATTCAATAAACTCATTACTTCTGGTAGTTTTTTTAGCAACAACTTCCATTTTAACTTTTAACTCGTGTGAAAAAGAAGAAGCTTGTGATGAGGATAACATCAGTGAAACGGGTGGTGATGAAAGCCATAATCGCGGTGAAAATTGCATGCAATGTCATAAAATCGGGGGAGAGGGAGAAGGCTGTTTTGTGGTTGCTGGAACAGTTTATGATACACTTTCATCGAATACGTTATCTTCTGGTAAAATTGAACTTTATACAGGTCCTGATGGAACAGGTAATTTGGTGCATACAATTCAAGTTGATTCAAAAGGAAATTTTTATACCACAGAAAACTTTGAGATTTCAGGTTTATATCCTGTCCTTACTGGACCAACTGGACATAAGTCATACATGAGCAGTGCATTAACATCCGGTCAGTGCAATTCTTGTCACGCAAGTTCGAATCGAATTAATGGGTATTAAAGGAAAGATTCAATTTTTACCGCTTATTCTTAAATCTAATTCTTTTATAAAGTCTTCCTCACGTTCAGGAGATATCAACAATTCGTCGTATTTATTATAATGTACAATCAATCCTTTCCACGCAGTTGAAAATTTGAGTCCAGCATACAAGCCTTTTTGCTTTTCTATTTTTCGGATTGCTAAATATGGTATACTTCGTTTAAAAAAAAGACTTCTACAGACTAGCTGATTTTCCTCAAAAACGAAATAAGTCGTTTTAATTATCAGATAAAACAAAATAATTAATACAAACAAGACAAATGAAAACGGCCAGATTACTGAATAATCATTTTCGGTTATGATTGAAAATACAGCAATTCCCATGTAGAGAATAAATACGAACAAAAAAATGAAAACAAACGTGTTATCTCTTTTTGTTTCGAATCGCATATTACCAAGCAAACAGTGGTCTTTCGCTCATCAATGAGTTAACATCTTTCCGAACAAGATTTAAAATAGATTCATCATCTTTATTCATTAATGCTCGGTCTATGAGTGAAACGATTTCAGGAATTTCATGTTCTTTGACTCCTCGAGATGTTATGGCCGGAGTTCCAATTCGAATTCCGGATGTTACGAAAGGAGATTCAGTATCAAATGGAACCATGTTTTTATTCACGGTAATATCAGCTTTGACTAATGAGTTCTCAGCATCTTTACCAGTAATTCCTTTTGAGCGTAAATCAATCAACATACTATGGTTATCAGTTCCTCCAGATATTATGGAATAACCAAGTTTTACAAATTCTTGTGCCATAATTTGAGCGTTTTTTTGAACTTGACTCATGTAAGTTTTGTAAGACGGATCTAACGCTTCACCAAAAGCAACAGCTTTTGCGGCAATTACGTGCTCAAGTGGACCGCCTTGAATGCCTGGGAATACTGCGGCATCTAATAATGCTCCCATTGATTTTAAATTTCCATTGTTCCATTTTAAACCAAATGGATTTTCAATATTGTGACGCATCATGATTACTCCTCCGCGCGGTCCACGTAAGGTTTTATGAGTTGTTGTGGTAACAATATGACAATGTTCTAAAGGATCGTTTAATAATTTTGCTGCAATTAATCCAGCAGGGTGCGAAATATCTGCTAAAACTAACGCTCCAATTTCATCTGCTACTTTTCGGATTCTTGCGTAGTCCCAATCCCTTGAATAAGCTGATGCTCCGCAGATAATCATTTTCGGTTTTACTTCTCTAGCTTTGGATTCCATTGCCTCGTAATCGATGTAACCTGTTTCTTTTGAAACGCCGTAAAAATGAGGTTTATATAGTTTACCCGAAAAGTTAACTGGGGAACCATGTGTTAAATGTCCACCATGAGATAAATCAAAACCTAAAATTGAATCGCCTGGTTGAAGACAAGCTAAAAATACAGCAGCGTTTGCTTGAGCTCCTGAATGTGGCTGAACATTCGCCCAAGTTGCACCAAATAATTCACAAAGTCGATCGATCGCAAGCTGTTCTACTTGATCTACAATCTCACATCCACCATAGTAACGCTTTCCTGGAAGCCCTTCAGCATATTTATTTGTGAGCACGCTACCCATCGCTTGCATAACTTGCTCGCTTACAAAATTCTCAGAGGCAATTAATTCGATGCCATGCAACTGTCGGTTTTTTTCTTGTTCGATTAGTTCAAAAACACGCGTGTCTCTAGCCATATTTATTTGGTTTGATTTGAATAATTAATTAAATATATTTTTTCTAAACCCGCTCGCAAATTGGTAAGAGGTTTATATTTCGTTAATTGAAATAATTTTTCAGAACTTCCTACACGGCGTTCAACTTCGTAATCGTATCGTTTTTTAGGTGCTTCAATGTAGGTTATGTCAGACTTTGAATTTGTAATTGATTTGATTTCATTGGCTAAATCAGTAATGCACCATTCGGCTTCATTGGCAATGTTCACGATGTGACAGCCTTTAATTCCAATTAGTTTAACACAAGCATCGACCGTATCATCTATGTAGGTAAAATCCCTTGTTTGTTTACCGGTTCCAAAAACGGTAATAGGCTCGTTTTCCAGTGCCTGCTCAAAAAATCTTGGAACAACCATTCTATTGTCTTGATTCCAGCCATAAACATTGAAAAAACGTAAGGAAATAACATTTACTCCTTTTTCTTCATGGTGCGATGCCAAATAGATTTCATTGTAACGTTTTGCCATTGCGTATGAAGTTCTTGGATCAACTAAAACTTCCTCAGTAAGTGCATTTTTTACAATGGCTGAATGACTGTAAATCCCACTTGTAGAGGCGTAAAGAATGAATTTTACATTATTTGCTTCGGCAGCTTCAATCACATTTCTCGTTCCGATTACCTCAACATCCATAGTTTCAACTGGATTGTCTGCAACGATATCAACTCCAAGCACTGCAGCAAAATGATAAATTACATCACATCCCTTTGAGGCGTCTAAAACAAGCTGTCTACTTCGAACATCTCCCTTAATAAAAGTAATTTTTGAAAAGGTATCTTTATCTAGTTTATTTCCGCGCAATAATGAGTCTAATACGACAACTTCGTGTTTATCCTCGATTAGTCTCTTTGCTAAATTACTTCCTATAAATCCAGCACCCCCCGTAATAAGTATTTTCATTCGTTAGATTATTGATTGCAAATATCTGAAAAAATGTCTGATTTAATCAAAACAATTGATGCGATTAATTCTTTATTCGTTTTATAAAACAAAGTTGATGTGTTTGTTTTTGATAGTCGGAATTGTAAATTCCCGTTTCAGTCAATTGATCAATGCGCACTCGGCCAGAAGCATGAATAATTTGATAGTTTTCGAGTATTATGCCAACGTGAATGATTTCCCCTTGTTTGTTTATGAAATAGGCAATATCTCCTTCTAAACAGTCTGAAAAGCTCACCTCTGATCCTATTTCAGCTTGCTGATAGGCATCTCGAGGTAAATCAATCCCTAAAAGTCTGAATATCATTTGTACAAATCCAGAGCAATCTATCCCAAAAACACTTTTCCCGCCCCACAGATAAGAGGTATTGAGAAGTTCTTTGCATATTTCTGAAAATCTTTTAGTTTGGTTAAGGTTCAAAGATTGAGAAAAAGCATAATTACCAATTTTAAAAGTGGTGGTTTTCCCAACGAAACTTCCACGTGATGTGATCTGTTTGCCCCATGGTGTTTGAATATCTTTGATGAATTCGTATTGAAAGATAGAATTATCCTTCCATTCTTTTAATGAGCTTTCAGAAAGTGGAAGTAAATGTTTAACATCGACATAACCTTTGTATTGGTCAAAAAAGGTTTTGATTCTAACCCAGCTTTCTTCTATAGAAATAATGATTACAGGTTCGCCAAAAAGCAATTGAGTTGAAATTTCGGAAACATCTTTAGCTTCACTTCGAACTGGTGATATAGGCACCATGCAAAACCCGAATTTTTGGTCACTAGTTATTAATTGTAAATTGTTCATATGTCGCAATAAAAGTAGGTATTTATGCTTTATTTTGATTTAATTTTGTCAATCAAATTTTAACAATTTGCAGGAAGAAAAATTAATTTTGGTTACGAACGACGATAGCGTTAGCGCAAAGGGTATACATGCACTTGTTGAAGTAGCTAAAAAATTTGGAAAGGTTGTAGTTGTTGCTCCCGATAAACCGCAATCTGGAATGGGTCATGCAATTACAATTAATCATCCGCTTCGTTTAAATAAAATAGATTTATTTGGGGAAGTTGAGTCCTACGCTTGTTCTGGCACTCCAGTGGATTGCGTTAAATTGGCAATTTTTGAGGTGCTTCATCGTAAGCCTGATTTGATTTTATCCGGAGTAAATCATGGGGAAAATTCATCGACTAATGTGCTTTATTCCGGAACAATGTCAGCTGCTATTGAGGGTGCGATGGAAGGAATATCATCAATTGGTTTTTCTTTGGCTGATTATGATGCTGATGCTGATTTTTCAGCGACAAAACATTATGCTTCAATAATTATTCAGAAAATTTTTAATGTTGACTTCCCAAAAAATATTTGTTTGAATGTCAACGTCCCAAAATTAAATTTAGACGAAATTAAAGGTATTAAGATTTGTAAACAGGCTCATGCTTTTTGGGCTGACCGATTCGACAAAAGAATAGACCAGTTTGGACGAACATATTTTTGGTTAACAGGCGAGTTTTCGGATGTTGATAAAAGACCGGATACTGATTTACATGCACTGAAAAATGGTTATGTCAGTATTGTTCCCACGCTCTACGATTTAACCGCTTATCAAGAAATAGATAATTTTAAAAATTGGAACTTATGAAGATAAATTGGACCAAGGAAAACACGTTGGGATTGTTAATCGGGTTATTATCCCCATTGCTTTTTCTGCCAGTGGTTTTGTTCGTAATGGCTCAATCCTCTGGAAGTAGCTTTCAATATTTTTGGATGCAATTTGTTTATTTTACTGAATTTAGAAGTAAATACATTTCCTTAGCATTGATTTCTAATCTTATTTGGTTCTATCTTTTTTTGAATCGTGAAAAATATGAATATTCGAAAGGAATCATTCTTGGCTTATTGTGTTATGCTCCCTACATGATTTATATAAATGTAATAATGTGAATTCTGCAAAACGTATTTTCATTATTTCTGGTGAGGCTTCTGGTGACCTGCATGCAGCAAATTTAGTTCGTGAGTTAAATCTTCTAAATAGAAAATCTACTTTTGTTGGATGGGGTGGTGATCGAATGAAGGCTGAAGGTGTAGAATTGAAAAAACACATTTCGGAATTAGCATTTATGGGATTTGTTGAGGTGCTAATGAATATTCGAACTATCCTGAGCAATATCAAGCTTTGCAAAGCTCAAATCATTGAATTTAAACCTGACTTTATTTTATTAGTTGATTATCCGGGCTTTAATTTAAGAATTGCAAAATGGGCAAAAAGTCAAGGAATAAAGGTTATCTACTACATCTCACCGCAAATATGGGCATGGAAGCAATCTCGCGTTTTTCAAATTCGTGACAATGTAGATAAAATGTTTTGTATTCTACCTTTTGAGCAGGATTTCTATAAAAAATTTGGAGTTCAAGTCGAATATTGTGGACATCCGCTACTTGATGAGATTAATCTTTTTAATCAAGTTGAAGGGAACAAGATTCTTTCGATTAAACCAATTTTGGCAATTCTTCCTGGTAGTAGAAAACAGGAAATTGAACGCAAGCTTCCGTTAATGATAGAGGCTAGCGAAAGTTTCCCTGATTATGAGGTTTATGTCGCTTGTGCGCCAAATTTAGAAATGCAATTTTATGATCGTTTTAGAAAAAAGAATGTTCATTTCATTCAGAATCAAACATATCAATTATTGAATAGTTCAACCATGGCGATGGTTACTTCGGGAACTGCGACGCTTGAGACGGCCTTGTTTCAAGTGCCTCAAGTCGTCTGCTACAAAAGTTCGTCGGTGTCATATTTCATTGCTAAATTATTGGTGAAGATCAAGTTTATTTCATTAGTGAATTTAATTCTAAACAAAGAAGTAGTTCGTGAATTGATTCAACAAAATTGTTCAGTTGAAAATATTGTGAAAGAACTTGAATTGATAAAATTAGAAGGCGTAAAGAGAGATAAAATGTTAAATGAATATAAAGAGCTCATTTATTTACTTGGCGAAAAAGGAGCGAGTATGCGAGTTGCTCAAAAAATTTGGTCTGAATTTGGTTAATAAAAATTGATGTTAAGATTTATTATTCTTTTTTACCTATTTTATCATTCATCAGTTTGCAAAGCGCAATTAATCCGAATTGGTTTGTATAATTCTCAAAAGATTAAAACGGCGAAATTTTCTCTTAAAAATGGGGCTTATTTTATTTTTTCAGATACGAATTTAATTACCAAAGTAAATGTTCCTGATTTAATTCTTTTAAATGTCAAAAATAATGATGTTGAACTTTTAATAAATGGAGTAACAACGGCGTCAAGTTCGAATTTCTCATTTATTTCAGAGAAAAATGATAATTTCTTGGAAACGAAATTAATTTCCCCAACCTTAAAAGCGAGACTTTATGAAGGAGATTTTATAGTAACCAATAGAAAAGGAAATCTGGAAATATTAAATGAAATTGACCTTGAACAATATCTTGAAGGTGTTATTGAATCAGAGGCAGGACCAGGACAAAAAACAGAATATTATAAAGTTCAAGCTATAATTAGTAGAACGTATGCAATGAAATATAAGGAAAAGCATGGTTCTAGTGGATTTAATCTCTGTGATGGAACGCATTGTCAAGCATATCTTCATAAGCGAAATCAATCGGAATGGATTGATTCTGCAGTTAGGAAAACAAGAGGGATGGTGCTATTAGATAAACAAGGAGAATTGGCTCCAACATACTTTAATGCAAATTGTGGCGGACAAACTTGCGAACCAGATATCGTTTGGAATCAAAAAATTGCGGGTTTCAGTAGTTTTAAGGATACGTTTTGTATCCATACCAATCAGGCGAAATGGACAAAAAAAATACCGGTAAATGATTGGAATTCATTTTTAAATGAAAAGTATAATTACCCAATTTGGGATTCTACCTGTTTAATTCAGGCTCATACTTTTAGTCAGTTAGATCGAAAGGCATTTTTCGTCAGTCCGATTTTTGGAATCCCTTTGAGAGATATTCGTGATGCTTTTAAACTGAAGTCTACTTATTTTAGTTGTAAGCGAGAAGGTGACTTTATTATTTTGAATGGTCATGGATTCGGACACGGGGTTGGGTTATGTCAAGAAGGAGCAATGAATATGGTGAAATTCGGATATAAATATGAACAAGTATTAAACTTTTACTATCCTGAAATGAAACTATTTCAAATGCCTATTTCTTCTTTTTCTCTTCGAAAGTAATGACAAAAATTTCCTCGTCGTCTTTTTTGAAAAACTTTTCAGAACGCGCATAGGACTCAAGATAATCTAAATTTTTCAACTTTCTTAAGGTATTTTTAGTTTCTTTTAGTTGCTCAGCGAGTATATCTCGTTGCTCTTCTAATTTAGATAGCTTTCTTTTTTGATTTACGATGGTGATAATATCTAAATCGTCTAGAAATAGAAAATATACCAGAAATGAAAAAGTCGTTATAAAGTATTTGTTTTTTACGAAAGGTGGAATTTTCTTCATACACTGCAAACTAAACAAAAAAAAGGAGGGCCGTAAGCCCTCCTTTTGAAAAATTATGAAAATACAAATGTTTATTGTTTCCCACATTTATTCATTACTTTTTCGTAATAAGAATAAAAGTCTTTCTGTTTACCAAACCATTCATTTGCTTTGTTTAATAAATTACAAGCTTCAGTGGAATTACCATCTTTCTTTTGAAGTGCTTGAGCACTTAAAATAATTCCAATTTTAAGAACTTTTAGATCCGTGTCAGTAAAATTTTCGATGCTTGTTAAATCCAAAAGATTTTTTGTCTCGGTTTTCCAAATTAGCGTAGCATTTTTAATGTCTTTTGCATTGAATCGGATGGCGGCCTCTAAAAACTTTCCAGCCAGCGGATTTTTCGTAATTGAGAGATATTGTTCAATTCCTTCTAGCATTTGACCATTTAATTCAGCGTTTCGCTCCTTTTTATCTCCGGAGTAAAAAATCGGATAATTGTTTTCTTCTTCTAAATTGTAAAGAACTCCGTTGCTAACGACCTCATTTTGAAATTTATTCAACCAAATTTTATGAATAGGCATGTTAAATATTCCATTTAAATCCATTTCGATTGCAGTCGCCGTTGAAGCAATTGCCTCGTCAAAAGGCTCCTGAATAGCAGCGTCTTTGATGTCCTTTCGATACATCCCAAAATACCCTTTGGCTAAAAATATATGTGGAGTCGGGTCACTAGCATATTTCGGTTTAGCAACGTAATCAGCAGATTTCTTGACAAGTTTTACGAAGTTACTATCCGCATGTATTTGCGTGAGTTCATCCAAATTATTCGTAACAGTAATTAGGTTTTCTTTTTCAACAGAAAGTTCGTCTTCTTCTTCCTCTGTAGATCCGTCTTTCAGTGTTTTCGTTCTAGAGAAAGTTAAGGTGTGGGAAACAGAGAACATACCTACCTTGCTAAATTCAACTGTAACTTCTTCAGACTTTTCATCGCCTTTAACAAATTCCCAATCTTTGTCCTTCGTTCCGGAAATTGTCCATAAATGTCCGAGCTTTTTTGTGCCAGCATTTACAAAGTTGGCTTTTAATTTTACGGTGCTTGCATCCTCATTTTCCTCGTCTAAAACCAAAATTTGTTTTGATTCTGTAAAAGTTAATTTCGGTTGAGCATGAACCAAGAGTGTCAAAAAAGAAAATAAGGTAATACAAATATTTTTCATAGTTAAAAATTTTATCCGTGTGTTTCAATTTTTGTGCCGAAATTATAAATTATTGGTGACTTGCAATAAGAAGATTCAATATTTCCTGCGCTGCTTTTGCAATTTTGGTTCCTGGGCCATAAATTCCAAACACTCCTGACTCTTCGAGAAAGGCATAATCTTTTTGTGGTATTACCCCTCCTGCAACGACCATAATATCTTCTCTTCCTTGATTTTTTAACTCTTCAATAACCGCTGGGACGAGTGTTTTATGTCCTGCAGCGAGCGAAGAAACGCCCAAAATATGAACGTCGTTTTCGATTGCTTGCTTTGCCGCCTCCTCAGGAGTTTGAAATAGCGGTCCAATGTCAACGTCAAAACCGATGTCAGCGAATGCGGTTGCGATAACCTTTGCACCTCGATCATGCCCATCTTGTCCCATTTTCGCAATCATAATTCGAGGTCTTCTTCCTTCTAGTTTAGTGAATGTTTCGACCAATTCAATGGCTTTGATAAAATCTTGATCCTTCATTGCTTCTTTTGAATAAACTTGACTAATAGCTCGAATTGTTGCTTTGTAACGACCAAAAACATTTTCCAAAGCTTGCGAAATTTCTCCTAATGAACATCGAGCAATTGCGCATTCAACAGCTATTTCAAGTAGGTTGCCATTTTCCGATTTCGCGCAATCTTCTAGTTTTTTCAATAACTCATCGACTAATACCTGATTTCGTTTCGCCTTTAAATTATGCAGACGTTCGATTTGTTCAGCACGGACTTTGGAATTGTCAATTTCTAAAATTTCGATTTCTGAATCATCATCTACTTGAAAACGATTGACACCGACAATAACATCTTTTCCAGAATCGATTCTTGCTTGTTTTTTGGCAGCAGCTTCTTCGATTCGCATTTTTGGAATTCCAGTTTCTATCGCTTTCGCCATTCCTCCTAATTCTTCAACTTCTTGAATTAATCGCCAAGCTTCATCCATGAGAGAAGATGTGAGTTTTTCGATGTAATAACTTCCAGCATATGGGTCGATAAAAGATGTTATTCCAGTTTCTTTTTGAATAAAAAGTTGGGTATTTCTTGCAATTCGAGCTGAGAAATCCGTTGGCAAAGCAATCGCTTCATCTAATGCGTTGGTGTGTAATGATTGTGTTCCACCAAGTGCAGCTGCCATTGCTTCAATGCAAGTGCGGGCAACATTGTTAAATGGATCTTGTTCCGTCAGCGACCAGCCCGAAGTTTGACAATGTGTTCTAAGTGCCGTTGATTTTTTGTTTGCAGGATTGAATTGTGAAACAAGCTTTGCCCAAAGTAATCTTCCCGCGCGCATTTTGGCAATTTCCATATGGTGATTCATTCCGATTGCCCAAAAGAAGCTCAACCGAGGGGCAAAATCATCAATTTTTAATCCAGCTTGAATTCCTGTTCGAATATATTCGATGCCATCCGCTAATGTGTAGGCTAATTCAATTGCGGCTGTCGCTCCAGCCTCTTGCATGTGGTAGCCAGAAATAGAAATGGAATTGAACTTTGGCATTTTTTTCGACGTATATTCGAAAATGTCTGCTATAATTCGCATTGAAGGAGTAGGGGGATAAATGTAAGTGTTTCGGACCATGAATTCCTTCAAAATATCGTTTTGAATTGTTCCAGATAGTTGCGAAAGTTCAACCCCCTGTTCTTGCGCTGCGGCAATATAGAATGCCATAATTGGAAGAACGGCTCCGTTCATAGTCATTGAAACAGACATTTCTCCTAATGGAATCTCATTGAAAAGGACTTTCATGTCTTCAATTGAATCGATTGCAACACCCGCCTTTCCAACGTCGCCAATTACGCGTGGATGATCGGAATCATAACCACGATGTGTTGCCAAATCGAAGGCAACCGAAAGACCTTTTTGTCCTGCAGCAAGGTTTCGACGATAAAAAGCGTTTGATTCCTCTGCAGTTGAAAATCCTGCATATTGACGAATTGTCCATGGTTTCGAAACATACATAGACGCATATGGTCCACCTAAATAAGGTTCAATCCCAGATAAATATTTAAGATGATTCTCTTCCGTAATGTCCTCTTTGAAATATTCCGATTTAATTGAAATATTTTCTGCTGTTTCAAATATTTTAGATGAACGATCTTTTTTTAAGGAAGTCCCAAGATTTAAAGATTCAATTTTTCGTCGTTCCATTTGTCAATTTTTTTCAAGAATAAGATAGGATTTTCCTAAGTATTTTTTATCCGTATTCCAAAGAGCCAGTTTTTCATCTTTGTTTTTAAAGCAATTAATTCCAATTAATTGATTTTCATTAGACTCAAATTTATCAATCCTATTAGTTCTAATTTTTTCAATTGATTCTCGAATGAAATTCAATTTATCTTGACTATTTATTGAGCCAAAATTTTCGAGTTTTTGAAAATATTGCCAACTTTTTTCAATTATTTTTTCTGTTAATAGATTTACTAAATTACTTCCTTTCAATGGGTCGTTTACATAGTCAAAATAACTTTCTTCTTTTAGAATAGAGGAAACATTGAGGGCCATCCTTCGTGAAAATTCATTTGATCCTGATTCAGAAATATCGTCATATGATCTAATGGTCAATTCTGCAACGCCACCTAATATTGCCGACATGGCCTCTGTAGATTGTCTTAAAAGGTTTGTGTGAGGATCTTTCAAAGATTTATTCAAAAAACCTGTTTCAGCAGTAAATACAATTTCGGGTGATTCTATATTATAAATATAACATAAATTTTTGACTAGCCATTTAATCGCCCTAAATTTTGCGATTTCGATAAAATAATTGCTTCCAATGCCCAAGTGAAAATTAAATTTATGCGAACCACAATCTTTTAATAGTAATTCATGAAAAGATGAGAGTAATATTCCCAACTCTTGACTTGCGTTGGCTCCAATTTGATTTAGTTCAAACCCGTTTAAAAAAAGAACATGATCTTTCTGGAAAGAATTATCATTTACGAGTGGGTCGATTAAGAGAAAAACATTTTTGATTTCATTATTTTTCAAATACTTATCCAACGAATTGATTTCATTGGAGTCTGATGTTCTAATCCGGGTCGAAATGTATTCAAACCCAATTCCCTGAAATAATTTCGTCCAATCTGTCTGAGATTTGGCAATATCAAGAAATAAGCTATCTGCTCCAGACATCAATGCATTCAGACAAAGTTTATTCGCTTCATCTTCGTTGGATACAGTCACATAAAAACAATTTCGCCATTCATTTGAGTCTCTTTCATCTTGATTTTCAATAAGATTAGTTGGAATTTCAGTAATATCAAATTCTATTTCCTCAATCTCATTTTTATAAATTATTCGATCTTTATGTTCTTTAAGTTCACTGAGGACTTTTTCTCTCCAAAATTTTCGGTCAGGTATTTTGAATTGAAATTCCATATTTTTAAGTGTTTTGATTTTTTTCAAAGATACATTTCTTAGATAAAATCCGAAATTAATAATTGAAAATTAAATTTAAATTAAGTTCAACCTAAGCATTTAAAAGCTAGATAAATTTGATTAATTTTCGCAAATAAATTTAAAAATGAAAAAAATCATTTGGATTTTTATGTTGCTTATTTTCATTACCTCCTGTGGATTGAACTCGGCAGAAGAAAAGTCGCTGAATATGGCGATAACAAGATATCTTCATTCTGTGAATACTGATCTTAAACTTTCTCGTGTGGCAGCAACGCATCCACAGATTTTAAAGTATTACAAGGCAATTAGCGATGAATCTTTTAAAAAGAAATTCGAAAAGGAAAAGTATTTTTGGACGGATGCATTAATTGGAAAAATAACACGTGATTCTGAAAATATTCATGTTGAATTAAAATTATTGAAAAAAGAAGATCAATACGCTGGTGCAGTTGGAAAGAGATTTTCATTGTTTGCGATGAGCGATGATAATGGAAATACTTGGTATTTTGCAGAAGAAGAGGATTATAAATCCACAAAAATTGGATCTTTTAAACGCTTGCTTTTATGAAATGGATAAAGACCTTGCTTTTCTTTACTGTTTTTAACCAGTTTTTCGCTCAAGGTTGGCAGCCAATGGGAAGCAGATCAATGGCGCTAGGTAATGCCAGTGTAACCATCAATGATGTTTGGGCCTATCACCACAATCCGGCTGCTCTGGCTGGCATTAAAAAATTGGCTTTTGGAGTTTCCTATGAAAATCGCTTTTTATTACGTGAATTGCAATCACAAGGATTTGTTGTAGCCTATCCATTAAAAAGAGGAGTTATTTCTGTCGGAGGTCAGACTTTTGGTTACACGAATTTTCGAACATATCGTTCTGGATTTGGATATGCAATGGCATTGACTGATCACTTATCTGTTGGTGTTCAAATGAATTATCATTTGGTTCGATTGCCAGAAGCTTATGGTCGTAATCAAACAGTTACTGCTGAAGTGGGTTTTATGGCGAAAATCACTGAAAACTGGCATCTTGGATTCAGTGTTTTAAATCTTACTAGGAATAAACTTTCATCCTATCAAGAAGATCGATATTCGAGTTTATTACGTTTGGGAACAAGATATCACGTTTCAAATAAAGTAATTTTTCTAGGTGAAGTTGAGAAAAATGTAGATTATCCAATTCGTTTCAAATCAGGAATTGAGTATTCACCAGCGGAAAATGTTTATTTCAGAGGTGGCTTTGGAACTGCCCCTATTGAATTTTCATTTGGTTTTGGTTATCACTGGAAAGGAATTTATAAATTGGATGTGGGTTCAGCATATCAACAAATTATAGGCTGGTCACCAAATTTGAGTTTCACAGTTCAAATGAAATGATGCATAAAAGATTTTTATTCCTTTTATTGCTTTTAAATTTTAAACCCCTAATTGCACAGGATAAGGGTGAAATAATTCAGCAGCGTATTGAGTTTATTTCAGAACAATTGCAATCTGAAAACCTGGATCTAACAAATATTATTGAGCAACTTAATTTTTACTATGATAATCCGATTAATCTAAATTCGACTCAGGGACAGGAATTGGAAGAGTTAAATTTGTTAACGGATGTTCAAATCAACGATTTGCTTTTGCATAGAAAGGCATTTGGAAATTTTATCTCAATTTATGAATTACAAAGTCTTGAATATTGGGATTTAAATACCATTCAACTCGTTCGACCATTTATCCGAATTGATGATCGATTGGATAATTTACATATTACATTTAAGGAAGCTATAAAGCAGGGGAAATTTGAACAATTTTTTCGCGTTCAACCAATGATTGAACAAAAAGCAGGTTATGCAGAAGTTCCCGATTCAATTTTGAAAAATTCGAACAATTACTATTATGGAAATGGTGATCGTTATTATACGCGATTTCGTTATACCTACAAAACAAATATTAGCATTGGTTATACATGTGAAAAGGATGCTGGCGAGCAATTTTTCAAAGGAGCTCAAAAAAAAGGATTCGATTTTTATTCTGTACATGCATTTTTTAAAGGAGGTAAATATTTAAAATCTGCAGTCCTTGGAGATTATCAAATTCAAATCGGTCAAGGATTAAATCTTTGGTCTAGTTATGCGTTTGGAAAAACAGCTGATATAGCTACGATAAAACGAAATGCAATTCCAATTAGGCCATATACGAGTGTTGATGAATCACGTTTTTTAAGAGGTGCCGCCATGGACCTAGCCTATAAAAATTTTGGTTTGACTTTATTTGGTTCAAGAAAGAAAATTGACGCAGCCGTTTTGGCAGATTCAACTTACGAAGATTTGGAATTTATTTCAACCATTGATTTATCGGGTTTACATCGCACAAATGCTGAAATAGCCAAAATGAACGGATTAAATGAATTGATTTCTGGGGCAAATTTACGCTATTCAACTAATGGGTTAAAGTTAGGAACGGCTATTGTTTATCAGGGCTACGATAAGGTATTTGATAAAAAAGAAGGTTTTTATAATCAATTTGATTTTAGAGGACAGAACAGAATATCTTTTAGTGGTGACTATAATTATACGTTCAAGAATTTAAATCTTTTTGGAGAAGTTTCAAAAATTCTTAGTTCAGATGTTTCAAATGGATTAGCTATGGTTCATGGTGCAATGATTTCAATAGATTCAAGAGCTAGTATTGGACTTCTCTACCGAAATTATTCACGGGATTATCAAACATTTTATAATGCCGGATTCTCAGAAGGAAGTAATACCCAAAATGAAAAAGGTTTGTATGCGGGATTGAAGTTGAAATTTAATTCGAAATGGTCACTTAATGGTTATGCAGATTTATTTCGGTTTCCTTGGATGAAATACCTGATTGATGCTCCGTCTTATGGCCATGAATTCTTGATTCAACCAATTTATAAACCAAATAAGATTTTTGAGGTTTATGCGCGTTTTAGGCAACAAATGCGGCAAAAAAATAGTCGTGATTCTGATGGAACTGTTAAAGATCTAGAGGATGTTATTCAACGGAGCTATCGCTTCAACTTATCTTACACCGTAAGTGAATTTTTCACATTGAAGAGCAGAATTGAGTATGTTACGATAAATCGACCTAGCAATTCTCCAGAGAGTGGTTTGTTGATGACGCAAGATTTTATTTTTAGACCTAGAAGCTTTCCTATTGATCTCGCATTTCGATATGCCTTGTTTGAAACAGACAGCTACGACACACGCATTTATTCATTTGAAAACAATGCGCTTTATGCTTTTGCGGTGCCGGCATACTATTATCAGGGAAGTAGATCTTATGTTCTAATAAGGTATTCTTTCCTTAAGCGTTTTGATCTCTGGTTGCGTTACGGATTGTTTCTTTACAATAATCGTTCTTCCATTAGTTCCGGCGCTGAAGAGGTTGTTGGTTCAAGAAAGACTGATTTGCTTATACAGCTGCGAGTTCAGTTTTAGATTTTACTCTATTTGTAATTCCCTGAAAAGTCGCAAAAAGGAATTATTGAACGAAACTCAAATTTTTTCTAAAAATATTTTTTCTAGAATTGTTACATTCTGAAAATTGTTGCGTTATCCAAATACAAAGAGACTGCAAGCTCTTTTATTCTCCAAGTTAAAAAACTATAAAACCAAAAAAAAATGGCAACTAACTTAAATTATCACCAGAGTAGTTTAGTTCTTAGCGAAGAACTAACAATTATTGAAAAAGCAAAGAGAAACCCTCAGTTTTTTGCTCCGCTTTACAATAAATATTATGAAGTAATTTTTCGCTATATTTATAAACGGGTTGATGAACAAGAATCGGCATACGATATTACTTCATGTGTATTCGTTAAAGCTATGGGTGCATTGAACAAATTTGAGTTTCGTGGAGTTCCTTTTTCTTCTTGGTTGTTTAGAATTGCAAAAAGTGAATTGTATCAATCATTTAGAGATCAAAAGGCAAGAAGAACAATAAATATTGACTCAGTAACAATTGTTCAAATGGTAGATGAAATTTGTGATGATCGATCTGAAGAAAATCGCGAAAAACTCCTGAAAAGTCTAACTTTATTGAAGGAAAATGAACTTCAGTTAATTGAGATGAGATTTTTTGAAAAACGTTCATTCAGAGAAATCGGTGAGATTATAGGGTTAACTGAAAATAATGCTAAGGTTAAAACTTTCAGGGCTTTAGCTAAATTGAAAAAGAAATTTAATAAACAGCAATATGAGTAAAATTCAAATTATTATCGATCGAAAAGAACCGTCAAATGAAGAAATTTCAAAGCGAAAGAATTTTGACGAGATTATGCGAAAGATTAATTTGTCTAGATCACTACTGAGAAGCCCCTGGTTTTATGGGGCTATCGGTTTTTCTGGTATTTTGTCTTTCATTTTATTAACATTTTAGTATTAGATTTTATGAATAAATTTACTTTGTGAAAAAAAAATTTGCGATTTAATTAAAATCAACTAATTTCGTAGTTCCTTAAACCTAAACTAATAGAATGAAGAACTACTTAATCTTTATTTTCTCGATTTTAATCGGTTTAACGGCTTATTCGCAGCACGCGAACTTTAATAGTCAGCGAAACTGGTCACTTCACAAAAAAGAGCTACAAATCGGCTTTGGTGCTACTCAATTCAATGGCGATTTGGGAGGATCAGTTGGTGTTGGTAGGGATTACAGTTTGAAAGATATTGATATACAAGCCACCGGTCTTGCTGGTTGGTTGGGATACAGACAACGTTTTCATCCATTTTTTGCGACAACAACAAGTCTTTGTGTTTTTCAATTGAAAGCGGACGACAAATGGTCAGAGGAACCTACTCGATATGCTCGTAATTTGAATTTTCAAAGTCTTTGCTTTGAGGTTCAACAGAGATTGGAATTTATATTTGCCGCAAATGAAAAATTCGGTTCGGTTTTTAACCTTCCAGGTAATTACTCTCAAAAAAACCGAAGTCAACAATACTATATGTTTGCTGGTGTAGGAATGCTTTATTTCAATCCGAAAACAGTTTATCAGGGTGAAAAAGTTGCTTTGCGTCCTCTCAAGACAGAAGGTCAAGCCACTGCTTATAGTCCATTTACGATGACGATACCAGTTGGTTTAGGTTTTAGAATGGGAGTTTCCAAAATGTGGCGTGTTGGATTAGAAATGGCTTACGTGAAAACTTTTTCTGATTATGTGGATGACGTTAGCACGATTTATGCTAACCCCTCAGATCTTGGCAGCCAAATGGCTATAGACTTATCAAATCCAACTTCTGGAAATCCTGCTTTCGCACCAGGAGAAAAAAGAGGTGACTCGAATCAAAAAGACGCTTACTACCACGTAAATTTAATTGTAACAAGGAACTTGACATATAAGGACTACGGTCGTCAGCGAAAAAAATACAATCTCAAATCTTCTGGAAGATATAAAGTCTAAAACAAATTTTAAAAGCGAGTCTCACCTCGCTTTTCTTTTTTAACTTTGTTTATGTATCAAATTATCCGTCGTTTTCTGTTTTTTTTTGATGCGGAAAGAGTTCATTATTTTGCAATGAATTCCCTTCATCTGATATTAAAAATACCATTTTCAAAATATCTATTCAATAAAATATTCGATTTATCAAATCCAATACTTGAGAAAACTGTTTTCGGAATAAAATTTAAAAATCCAGTGGGTTTAGCTGCTGGATTTGATAAGAATGCCACGATGTTTAGTGATTTATCTTGTCTTGGGTTTGGATTTATAGAAGTCGGGACTGTGACACCTAAAGCTCAGGATGGTAATGAAAAACCAAGATTATTTCGTTTAAAGAAAGATGAGGCAATTCTAAATCGAATGGGATTCAATAATCATGGTGTTGAGGCTGTAAAACAAAGATTACTAAATCGAAATAAATCAAATTTGATTATCGGAGGAAATATTGGTAAGAATAAAGTTACTTTGAATGAAGACGCTATTACTGATTATAAACTTTGTTTCGAATCTTTATTTGATGTTGTAGATTATTTTGTGGTGAATGTTTCTTCGCCAAATACCCCGAACTTACGAGCATTGCAAGATAAAGAACCATTGACAAATTTACTATCAGAATTACAGTCGTTGAATAATAACAAGCCAAATCCAAAACCAATTCTATTGAAAATTGCTCCAGATTTGAGTAATGATCAGTTGGATGACATAATTCAAATTGTTCAAGAAACCAAAATTGCAGGAATTATTGCAACAAATACAACTATTAATCAAGAAAATCTGACAACCGATCCAAAAGAAGTTGAAAGTCTTGGTCCTGGTGGAATCTCAGGTAAACCATTGAATGACAGATCAACAGAGGTAATTCGATATCTTCATTCAAAATCGAATGGTGCTTTTCCAATTATTGGTGTCGGTGGAATTCATTCTCCTGGTGATGCCATTGAGAAACTAAAGGCAGGGGCTTCCTTAATACAGCTTTATACTGGGTTTATCTATGAAGGACCGAGCTTAATTCGAAAAATAAATGAAGCAATTATCAAAGAAGGCCTTTATGAGTAAGTTGAAATTGATTGAATGTCCCAGAGATGCGATGCAAGGAATGGAGAATTTTGTGCCTACAAATTTGAAAATAGCCTACATTAATCTTTTGTTAAATTGTGGTTTTGATACAATAGATTTTGGCAGTTTTGTTTCTCCAAAAGCTATTCCTCAAATGAGAGATACAGCTGAAGTTCTCAAAGGATTGAATTTAAATGGTAAAACTAAATTACTGGCTATCATTGCAAATGAACGAGGAGCAGAAGATGCTTTAGCTTTTGAGGAGATTGATTTTCTTGGTTATCCTTTTTCAGTTTCTGAAGTTTTTCAGCAGAGAAATACCAATGCATCAATTTTTGAATCAATAGAAAGAGTTGAACGAATACAAGGCTTGGTTCATTCTAAAAATAAAAAATTAGTAGTTTATCTTTCAATGGGATTTGGAAATCCTTACGGGGAAGAATGGAATCCTGAAATTGTGTTAAAATGGGCTCAAAAACTTCATAATGAATTGGGTATTGAAATAATAGCTCCGTCTGATACCATAGGTTGTGCGAATCCAACGGATGTTCATGATTTATTCAAAACATTGAACAAGGAATTAGCGAATGTTGAGTTTGGTGCGCATCTACATGCTCGTAAGGAAAACGTTGAACAATTAATTCAAGCGGCATATTCTGCTGGTTGTCGACGATTCGATAGTGCTATGAAAGGTTTCGGAGGATGTCCAATGGCAAAAGATGATCTAACTGGAAATATACCAACTGAGGATGTTCTGCAATATTTCAGGGAAAATAAGATTGAAACGGGCTTGTCTGAATTGGAATTTCAACAGGCATTCAATTTTTCAACGACTATTTTTATGTAACTAGGTTACTTTTTTTCGTATAATTGTTTAAAATGAAGAAGAACAAAAAAATTATTGCTTTAATCTCTTTTTTAGTTTTAATAGGAGGGATTTTTGTCTATCGAAATTTTAGCGGTGAAAACTCAAATGTGAAAAAACAAGTGCAAGAACCAAAAGTAGAATCCGCTGTAACAGAAATTTCTACAGATTTTAATCTGAATTCATTCAATCGTATTGATGAAGAAAAATTACTAAAAGAATTGAAGATTTGTGACTCGACGATGAAGGAAGATAATAGCTTAGATCGTCCAGCTTGCTCACCAAAGTTTTTCCGTTTTTTTCCTTTGAAAAATGGTAAGTCACTAAAAGAAGGATTCATACTGTTGGTCCGATCAGGGGTTAATGGTTTCCCAGTAAGAAGACTCCTCATTTTTGAACGATCGAATGGAAAATTGGTAAATACAAATCGTTTTGTTGGCTATATAATAGAAAAAAGAAAAAAATCAAATTCTTATGATGACATCGTTGTTCGATTTTTTGAACGATACGAAAATCAAAAGTACTTTTATCACTGTTTATATTCATGGAATAATGGGAAATATGACTTCGTTCGTTGCGAGGAAATTAATAGTGAAAGGATTAAACCTGAATTAATTGATTCTGTTTCTTTAGAGGTACAAAAAATATTAAATGAAAAAAGTCTGGTTTATTAATCTCAAATTTATTGGACTTCTTTTTTTTATTTCGGCATGCGTTAATGGCGACGTTCTTCAAAAAATAGACTATACTTATTCATTTTGTGATGGAAATAGTAAAGTTTGGATGGTAAATTCTGTTAATCGAGGCAATGATTTTTTAGACGCTAGAATTGATTTAACCTCAAAAGTTTTTGTTTTTTATAAATCTGAACAATTCATTTATGGGAATCTACAGGATCTTTTCAATAATCATTATGAAAAGGGAACTTATTTGTTGGAGTCTGAAAATAATTTCTTAGAATTAAAATTTCCAAATAAAAAATGGGCATTTATTTTTGAATTCGTTGACGAAAATCATTTGATTTTAAAGCCTGAAAAATCCTCAGAATCAGATTTGACTTTTGAATTAATCCCTTTTCCAGAGCCGAATTAAAATTTCTCATAAGCACCAAGACCGAAAAGTGCAAAATCATATTTTGCAGGATCTATTGGATCAAATTTCTGTAAAATAGAGATTAGTTCTTCATTGGTTTTCCAAGAGAATTTATTCGTTTGAATCAAACCCAATTTTGAAGCAATATTTCCAGTATGAACGTCTAGTGGAATCATTAAACATGATTTTGGTATCGAATTCCATAAACCAAAGTCAACTCCTTTTTGGTTTGATCGAACCATCCAGCGTAGAAACATGATGATTCTTTTGCAGGCCGAGCCTGAAAGAGGATTGGAAATATGTTTTTCGCTCCTTTTTTCGTGAGAAATATTAAAAAAAATGTTTCTAAAATTTGAAATTTTTGAGATTAGTTTAGAATCATTGGAATGAAAAGCTTTTTCCAGCCCTCCGTGATTTTCATAAATATTTTTCAGTGATCTAAGGAAAAAATTCAAATCAATATTGTTAAAGGTTCTATGAACAAATGTTAAATCTTGTTCCGAAAAATTCATTACGAATTCATATGGTTGGTATTCAATTAATTTTAGTAGATTTTCACCACTTTTGATAATGCTTTTTCTATTTCCCCAGGATATCATAGAAATTAGAAAAGCACTTATTTCGATATCTTCTTTTGTTTCAAAGCGATGTGGAATTTGAATTGGGTCGTCAACAATGAAACTTGGGTTTTCATAGAAATCGGCTTTAAAATCTAGGAATTCTTTTAGTTCACTAGGTGACATCAATCAATTATTGATTAACAAAACGACCATCTCGCATCACCAAACTTCGATCGGCCATTTGAGCAAGTTCTTCATTGTGGGTAACGATAACAAAGGTTTGGTTAAAATCATCACGTAATTTGAAAAACAATTCATGCAATTCGCGTGCGTTTTTGGTGTCTAGATTTCCAGAGGGTTCATCTGCAAAAATCACCTTTGGATTGTTAATAAGTGCTCTACAAACCGCCACTCGTTGCTGCTCTCCACCAGATAGCTCAGATGGTTTATGGTCTTTTCGGTTTTCAATTCCGAGTTTTTGAAGCAAGGGTATAGCCAATTCTTCCGCATCTTTTTTGGACTTTCCACCAATCATAGCTGGAAGCATTGCGTTTTCAATAGCTGAAAATTCGGGAAGTAATTGATGGAATTGAAAAATAAATCCCAGGGATTGATTTCTGAATTTGGATAAATCTTTAGATCCTAATTTGAATGGATTGACATTTGCAATTTCGAGCGTTCCTGAGTCTGGATGATCCAAAGTTCCGAGTATTTGTAATAAAGTAGTTTTTCCAGCTCCAGAGGAACCAACGATTGAAACTATTTCTCCAGAATTTACACGTAAGTCGACACCTTTAAGGATTTCTAATTGGCCATATTTTTTTGCAATTCCTTGGGCGAACAACATTACTTTTTCAGATTTAAATTATGTCCGAACTTATCCTTTTTTGTTTGAAGGTAATTTTCGTTGTGAATATTGCTTGAAATCTCGAGTGGAACATTTTCAACAATTTCTAAGCCATATCCAATCAAGCCAGTCCTTTTCTTTGGATTGTTTGACATTAATTTCATTTTACGAACACCAAGATCTCTCAACATTTGAGCTCCAACACCATAATCACGTTCATCGGGTTTAAATCCTAGTTTTACATTGGCATCAAATGTATCAAGCCCTTCCTCTTGTAATTTATAGGCCTTAAGTTTATTCATCAGCCCAATTCCGCGACCTTCTTGATTCATGTATATAATCACACCTTTTCCTGCCTCTTCAATTAATTCCATTGCTTTATGCAATTGCGGACCACAATCACATCGGCAAGATCCAAAAATATCACCAGTTAGGCAGGAAGAGTGAACTCGAACGAGAATTGATTCGTTTTTATTCCATTTTCCTTTTACAAGTGCTAAATGATCTTGATCTGTATTTTTGTCTTTGAATGCGTGTAGTTGAAAATCACCAAAATCCGTTGGTAGATGAACATCCACAACACGTTCCACGTGGGTTTCGGTCTTAATTCGATACTTAATTAGATCTTCTATCGAAATTATTTTAAGGTCGAAGCGTTTCGCAATTTCAATCAGTTCAGGTAGACGAGCCATCGTGCCGTCTTCATTAAGTATTTCAACGATTACCCCCGCTTCTTCAAAACCAGCCATTCTCGATAAATCCACTGCAGCTTCAGTATGGCCTGCTCTTCTCAAAACACCTCCCTTACGAGCTCTTAACGGAAAAATATGTCCTGGTTTTCCTAATTCCTCTGGTCTCGTATTTTGATCTATTAAAGCTAAAATTGTTTTGGAACGATCACTTGCAGAAATTCCAGTAGTGCATCCATGTCCAATTAAGTCAATACTAACGGTAAAAGGAGTTTCATACGCTGCAGAATTATTTCGAACCATCATTTCAAGACCAAGTTCATCACAACGATTCTCACTGATTGGTGCGCATATTAGTCCACGACCATGAGTTGCCATAAAATTGATTACTTCTGGTGTGGCATTCCTTGCAGCTGTGAGAAAATCACCTTCATTTTCACGATCTTCATCATCAACGACAATTACAACACGACCATTTTGAATTTCTTGGATTGCCTCCTCGATTGTATTTAGTTCAAATTTCATTTGCACAAAGATAGTTCTAATTGATTTTTTAAAGGGTATTTATATTTTATTAACCGCTAAAAATTTGAATATTCTAGAATAAATGGTCAATTTTGTTAGGTGAAGAGGTTAATCTTTATTTTGTTTTGCATAATAGCTTCAAATTCTGAAGCTCAATCGAGTTCAAATCAGATGGGTTCATTGCTTAAAAGTATTGATAGTTTAACCAATGTAATTAATAGTGAGCGATCTAAAAATCAGGCCCAAGTAAAAGAATTAATGCGGCAACTTGCTGAAAAGGAGGAAGAAATAAGGATTCTTAAAACGCAATTAGGAATTAATTCCAATGTAAAGAATACTGAACAAGTTAAAGCAGTTGAGAAAGTATCAAAAACTTACGAGTTTGTTCAGATTGGAACTCAACATTGGATGAAAAAAAATTTAGATGTTGAGAATTTTAGAAACGGAGATGTAATTCAACAAGCGAAAACAACTGAAGAGTGGATTTTGGCGGGAAAACAAGGCATTCCAGCTTGGTGTTACTACAATAATGATGAGAAAAATGGTGAGAAATATGGCAAGCTTTATAATTGGTTTGCTGTTTCTGATCCCCGTGGGTTGGCACCGATTGGATGGAAAATTCCAGAATTTGAAGATCTTAATATACTTGACACCTATCTATGGGGAGATGTTGGTATTAAAATGAAATCTAATTCTGGGTGGAATAGTTGGAATGTCGAAGAAAGATGTAAAACCTGTATTAATTGGGATGATGAGCAGCGAAAAGGAAAGCTATGTTCTTCTTGTAATAACAAAAGACTTAAAATCGCAAAAACAAATTCCGGGAATGGAAATAATAGCAGTGGATTTTATGCCTTGCCGGGTGGTTTCAGAAATCCAAATGGTGATTTTGAAAAAATCGGTGAACAAATAAATTTTTGGAGTTCAACTCCGCAATTTACATTGTATGGTCGATATAGATATCTTTCAAACATCGACAATGAATTAATCATGAACTATGCAACAAAGGATTTTGGAATGTCCATTCGTTGTTTAAAGGAGTAGTTCAGTACTTTATTTTACAGGAATAGATTTGAGTGTTTCGATGTAAAATTCCCAAAACTTTTGAACTGAAGAAATCTGAACTTTTTCGTCCGGTGAATGTGCTGCACGAATATTTGGTCCAAACGAAATCATATCAACGCCAGGCAAATGTTTTCCTAGAATTCCACATTCTAAACCTGCGTGACAAGCTTTCACTTTTGGATTTTCATTGAACATTTTTTTGTAAAGGTCTTCCATTACGTTCAAAATAGCTGAATTTGGATTGGGTTGCCAACCTGGATATTCACCTCCTTGAACTACTTCACAACCAATGTTTTCAAATGCACAACGAATTGCCATTGCAACTTCAGATTTAGTTGATTCCACGCTGCTCCGTTGCAACGACTGACTTGTGAACGTTCCTTTATTGATAATGATTCGAGCCAAACTCGAAGATGCTTCAACCAATCCTGCAATATCTGGACTCATTCTGAAAACGCCATTATGAACAGAACAAAGCAAATTGATTATCTTTTTAAAATCCTCATCTGACATTGCTTTTTCAGCGGCACTTATTTCTTTTGCTTGAATATTGATTGCCGGTTCAATGCTTTTGTATTCCTCTTTCAACGTGGCAACCTGAATGTCAAATAAATCATGAAATTTTGCTGCCTCTGAGGATGAAATAGCAATTATTGCAGTCGCTTCCCTTGGAATGGCATTTCTCAGACTTCCTCCATCGAAAGAAACCAATTGAACGGAAATGTGACGACTAATTTCCCAAAGAATTCGTGCCATCCATTTGTTAGCGTTTCCTCTTCCTTTGTCGATGTCCATTCCAGAGTGACCGCCCAATAATCCACGGATTGAAATTTCAACTGTTTTACTGTTTGGATTAAGTGCTACTTCCGAATAAGAAAAGGATGTGTTCGTGTCAATTCCTCCGGCGCAACCAATAGAAAGTTCGTCATCATCTTCAGTGTCAATGTTCAATAGAATTTCTCCTTTAAACAACGATCCATCCATTTGCATGGCTCCGGTCATTCCTGTTTCCTCATCTATCGTAAAAAATGCCTCGACAGCCGGATGTGCAATTTCATTTGAAGACAATACAGCCATGATTGCAGCAACGCCAATACCGTTATCTGCGCCTAATGTCGTTCCATTTGCTTTCACCCAATCACCGTCCACAAGCATTTCAATCCCTTGTGTATCAAAATCAAAGGTTCTATCAGAATTTTTCTGATGAACCATGTCTAAATGCGCTTGCAAGATAATTGTTTTGCGATTTTCCATTCCTGCCGAAGCCGGTTTCTTGATAATCACATTTCCGATTTTGTCAACGATTGTTTCCAAACCAAGATTCTTTCCGAAATCAACTATAAACTGACGCACGCGTTCTTCCTTCTTAGAAGGACGTGGAACAGCATTTAAATCAGCAAAGTGATTCCAAAGAATTTGAGGTTCTAATGAGCGAATAGACATATTAAATTTTATTAGAAATTAAGGAAATTTTGGATATTGTAAGAAATTCGGGTCGCGTTTTTCAAGAAAAGCATGTTTGCCTTCTTGCGCTTCTTCCGTTAAATAATAGAGTAGGGTAGCATCGCCTGCAAGTTCCATCAGACCGTGTTGTCCGTCCAATTCTGCATTCATCGCACGTTTAATCATTCGAATTGCCAATGGACTGCGTTTCATAATGGTTCTGCTCCATTCAACAATGGTGTCTTCTAATTGCTCAAAAGGAACCACTTTGTTGACCATACCCATTTTTTCGGCTTCTTCGGCGGTATATTGATTACATAAAAACCAGATTTCTCTTGCTTTTTTCTGTCCGACGTGTCTTGCTAAATAAGAAGAACCAAATCCGCCGTCAAAACTTCCAACTTTTGGACCTGTTTGACCGAAACGAGCGTTATCGGAAGCAATGGTCAAATCACAAACAACGTGTAATACGTGTCCGCCACCAATTGCGTAACCATTTACCATGGCAATTACAGGTTTAGGAAGAGAACGAATAGCTTTATGTAAATCCAACACATTCAATCGTGGAACACCATTTTCAGAAATGTATCCTCCAACTCCTTTGACATTTTGGTCTCCGCCTGAACAAAATGCTTTATCTCCTTCACCAGTTAAAACCACAACATTGATGTCTGGATTTTCGCGACAAATGTTCATGGCATCCAACATCTCGAAATTTGTTTCCGGACGAAAAGCATTATAAACATGCGGACGATTTATGGTTATTTTTCCGATTCCTTCGAAAAACTCGAATTTAATATCTGTGTATTTTTTTAACGTTTCCCAATTTCTGTTAGCCATAAAAAATGTTTTTGCAAAAATAATAACATAGCAGAAATCATTTGGTTTAATTCCGATATTGTTTGAGTATTTCTGAGAGAATACTCTAAAACCGATTAAATAGCTTACCTTTGTTCAAAGTCTAGGTCTTTCATTTCATTTATTATGTCAAACTTAGAGTTGAATCTAATTTATGACATTTAAAGAACTAGATCTTTTAGAGCCGATCTTAAACGCTCTTAACACACAAGGTTATACCAATCCAACACCCATTCAAGAACAAGCCATTCCAATCGTCCTTCAAGGGAAAGATATTATGGGCTGTGCTCAGACTGGAACGGGAAAAACTGCTGCGTTTGCTATTCCAATTTTACAACGTTTGCAATCAACAAAAAATCCGGAACAGAAACGCGTGATTCGTGCTTTGATCGTAACTCCCACAAGGGAGTTAGCAATTCAAATTGACGAAAGTTTTAAAGATTATGGTCAAAATTTAAAATTGCAATCCGCCGTTATTTTTGGTGGAGTTAATCAAACTTCGCAAGTAAATCGTTTGAAAGCTGGAGTTGATATTTTAATTGCAACGCCAGGTAGATTGCTTGATTTGGTGCAACAGCGTCACATAAATTTGAGAAATCTTGAAATTTTTGTTTTGGATGAAGCGGATCGAATGTTGGACATGGGATTCATTCACGATGTAAAGAAAATTATCAAGCTAATTCCTGAAAAACGTCAAACGCTGTTTTTCTCTGCAACGATGCCGAAAGAAATTACATCGTTGGCAAATTCAATTCTAACCAATCCGAGTCACGTTGAAGTAACACCCGTTTCATCAACTGCCGAGACTATTCAGCAAGAAATATATTTCGTTGATACCGAAAACAAGAAGGATTTGTTGATAGAGGTATTGAATATCAATAAGGTTGAAACTGCCTTGGTTTTTACACGAACTAAACATGGCGCCGATAAATTGGTTAAAATCTTGAATCGAAATCAAATCAAGTCGGAAGCGATTCACGGCAATAAGTCACAAAACGCTCGACAAAACGCTTTAAAGAAATTCAAGGAAAAATCATTACAAGTTCTAGTTGCAACCGACATTGCAGCACGTGGAATCGACATTGATCAATTGGAGTTTGTGGTGAATTACGATATTCCGAACATTCCTGAGACTTATGTTCACCGCATTGGCCGAACGGGTAGGGCAGGTGCTTCTGGGAAAGCAGTTTCTTTTTGCAACACAGAAGAACGAGCGTATGTGAAAGACATTCAAAAATTAATTGGGTTAAATATTCCAGTGGTTTCCGATCATGCCTTTCCTGCGACTGGGAAAATTGCAGAGAAAAAAGTTCAACAGCCAAGGGTTAAAAGAGTTTGGCAAAAAAGCCGATGAAAAATTATTGAAAGAATAACTCAGATTTGATTTAAATTCTTTGGAAACCCATCAAAATGCGTTTCTACGCTCCATGCCTCCGGTTTTTGGTCGAACCAAATTTTTATTTTAGGCCATAAATTCTGGAATACATCAGATTTTCTGTAATTTTCGAGTGCATCAGTAGATTCCCAAACGCTGTAGGTAAAAACCAAACAAGGATCATTTTCTCCTCTTAAAAGTTTCATTCCTTGACAACCCGGGAAATGAGCAACTTTCCACTTGATTGTTTCAAAGTGTGATAAAAAATCATCGATTTTATCTGCTTGAAAATGAAGTTTTACGATTCGAGTAAGCATACTTACATAAACTGAAAATCACGATGGGAACCAGCTGGTGTAAATTCAACTCGGAAAATATCTCCCAATCGCACTCCAAAGAGTTTGTCAGCTCCACCTGTACTTCTGTTTGCACCTCTATTTACGGCAATTTCTAACAGGTTGTTACTATTGAAAATTGCAACACGTTCACCCATTGGAACATCGTTATAGGTTCGAGAAATTTTATCGATGTAATATAATTTGTCAAGGTAATAAATCGTAAATGGGGTTTTATCTCCAAATCGATCAAAATCACTTTTATTGATATTCGTAATTATATTTCCAAATGAATCGATGTGTATTACTGTTCCTTGGATTGCAAATTGTTCAATAATTGGCTTTAAAATGAAGGCTCTTTTATACTTATCCGTTGGGCTAGCGAATGAATTTATTGGTAATTTTTGAGATATTTTAGCAGCTAAAGGAATGAAACAGTTTTTCGTAGGGAACTTAAGGAGGTTTTCATCATTTTGAACATCTTCGAATCGATACATTTCATCAGGATGATCTTCGTCAAGAAAAGTCCCAAAAAAACCGTTGTCGTTTGAAATGAAATATTGATTTTGAAATTTCATTATAGCAGGATAGCTCGGACTTGAAACGTTCAGAATCGGTTCACTATCAACTGCAACAATGTGAATGGTATTTGCAGGAAAATCTTTATAACAACTTTGAACTTGATAAGCAGCCTCTGCAACGTCAAAGGGTTTGATTGAATGTGAAATATCAATTATTGTAGCATTGGGAATTAAATTTAAAATTGCCCCCTTCATTGCAGCAACGTAAAAATCTTGTAAACCAGTGTCAGATGTTAAGGTGATTATTTGCATTCAAAAATGAATTTCAGTATGCCAATTAATTTTTAATTTTACCAAAAGTAATTGAAATCGGTAAAATAGCCATTGAGAAAAGAAAAATAATTGAAATCGATATCACGCAACATTGAAATTTCAGGAATTAATCCTGCTGAGTTTTTTGGGGTAAACAATTCCAATTTTCGCCATTTGAAATCATTTTTTCCACAACTTAAAATTACTGCTCGCGGGAATGTTATTAGTTTGAATGGAGAGGAAGAAATCTTAGATGAATTCGAACGAAAACTTGATCTTTTAGTTCAACATTTTGATAAGTTCAATTTTCTTTCTGAGAATAGCATTGATAATTTAATGCTTGTTGATGGTTCCAAAATGCTTTCAAACGACGATGGTTCTGAAACCTTGGTTCATGGAACGGGCGGAACAAAAATAAAAGCGAGAACTGTAAATCAGAAAAAACTAGTTCAGGCTGTCAATCAAAGTGATATGGTTTTTGCGGTAGGCCCTGCAGGAACAGGTAAAACATATACAGCAGTTGCATTGGCGGTTAGAGCGCTAAAAAATAAGGAAGTTAAACGCATTGTTTTAACTAGACCAGCGGTCGAAGCAGGAGAAAATCTAGGTTTTTTACCAGGTGATTTGAAGGAAAAATTGGATCCTTATCTCATGCCTTTGTATGATGCTTTACGCGATATGATTCCGGGTGAGAAATTATCTGATATGATTGAGTTTGGTGTAATTGAAATAGCACCACTTGCTTTTATGCGGGGAAGGACTTTGGATAAAGCTTTCGTAATTCTGGATGAGGCACAAAACACGACAACCATGCAAATGAAAATGTTTCTGACTCGTATGGGAATGACAGCTAAATTTGTTATTACAGGTGATATGTCTCAGGTCGATTTGCCGCACAAGCAGAAATCTGGACTTTCATATGCGTTGGATGTGTTGAAAGATGTCGATGAAATAAATGTCGTTCGCTTAGGTCAAAGTGATGTTATTCGACATAGTTTAGTTAAGAAAATAATTGAAGCGTTTGATGTTGCAGAGGCTAAAGAAAAACAAATAGAAAAAACAAAAAATAAATGAAAGCAATAACGTCATCTACTTTTAATTTTCCAGGACAGGTTTCTGTTTACAATGGTAAGGTAAGAGATGTTTACACATTGGAAAATGGACTTTTAGTGATGGTCGCTTCGGATCGCATTTCTGCTTTCGATCACATTTTACCGAAAGGAATTCCGTTCAAAGGTCAAGTTTTGAATCAAGTGGCGACCATGTTTCTCGACGCAACAAAAGACATTGTTCCAAATTGGTTAATTGCGACACCAGATCCTTCTGTGGCTGTGGGTTATGCTTGTGAACCCGTTCGTGTTGAAATGGTAATTCGTGGGTATATGTCAGGACATGCTGCTCGCGAATATAAGTTAGGAAAAAGAATTTTGTGTGGTGTTACAATGCCTGAAGGAATGAAGGAAAATGATAAATTTCCAGAGCCAATTATTACACCGGCAACAAAAGCAGAGGAAGGTCATGATGAAGACATTTCTAGGGAAGATATTTTAGCCAAGGGTGTCGTTCCAGAGCACATATATCTTCAAATGGAAAAATATACCCGTGCTCTGTTTCAACGAGGAACAGAAATGGCAGCGGAACGAGGATTGATATTGGTCGATACTAAATATGAATTTGGAATCAGAAACGGAGAAGTTATCCTTATTGATGAAATTCACACACCAGATTCGTCGCGCTATTTTTACGCGGAAGGTTACGAAGAGCGTCAGGAGCGTGGAGAGCCACAAAAACAACTTTCAAAAGAATTCGTGCGTCAATGGTTGATTGAAAATGGATTTCAAGGATTGGAAGGACAGCAAATGCCATTCATGCCAGATGAATTTGTAAATACAATCACTGAGAGATACATTGAGCTTTATGAACGAATTACTGGTAAAAAATTCGAAAAATCAGATACTACCGATATTCAAGCTCGCATTCAAAAAAATGTAGAAAATTACATAAATTCATAAACGAATAATTTTACATCTTAAATTCTCAAATTTAAACTTTTAACTCAAACCATGTCAGTTCATAAAAACGTAAAAAAAGTCACGACACATACACTTCAGGAAATGAAGCAAGCGGGTGAAAAAATTTCCATGCTAACTGGATATGATTTTTCGATGGCTCGAATCATTGATGCCGCTGGAATTGATGTGATTTTGGTCGGAGATTCTGCTTCAAATGTGATGGCTGGACATGAAACAACACTTCCTATTACGTTGGATCAAATGATTTATCACGCTTCTTCAGTTGTTAGAGCGATTAATCGAGCGTTAATTGTTGTTGATATGCCATTTGGTTCGTATCAAGGGAATTCCAAAGAGGCTTTATCAAGTGCCATTCGCATTATGAAAGAGTCGGGTGGACATGCCGTTAAAATGGAAGGCGGACAAGAAATCTTGGAGTCAATAAAACGAATTCTCACCGCGGGAATTCCTGTGATGGGACATTTGGGTTTAACACCACAATCTATTTATAAGTTTGGAACTTACGTTGTTCGTGCGAAAGAGGAGGAGGAAGCAACTCGTTTGATTGAAGATGCTAAGGCATTGGAAGAGGCCGGTTGTTTTGCAATTGTATTAGAGAAAATTCCGGCATCCTTGGCAGAGAAAGTAGCGAAAATGGTTTCTATTCCTATAATTGGAATTGGAGCTGGAAATGGGGTTGATGGTCAGGTTTTGGTTGTTCACGACATGTTGGGAATTAACAATGAATTTAGTCCTCGTTTTTTACGCAAATACAACAATTTACATGAACAGATGATGAATTCTTTCCAAGAATACATTAAGGACGTTAAATCGGGCGATTTCCCAAATGAATCTGAACAATATTGATGCATGCGATTAGTTGCAATTCTTTGCTCGATTTTCATTTTATTTTCCTGTCAAAATTCAAAAGACAAACCGAAGGATTTGGTTTTTGGGAAAAATATTTGTCAATACAGCAAATGGTTGCGGATTTATGAAGCTGGAAATCAAGTTAAAATTCAAATTATTCACCCGGACCAATCCAAGATTTTCAGAACATTTGTAATTTCAAATGAGTTTGCTAAAAAATCAAGTTCATTTTTGATAAATGAAACCAACGCAATTGCAGCACTTTCCGCTACGCATATTGGAATGTTGAGTGTTATCGATGAGGAAAAATCAATTCGAGCTGTTTCAGATAAAGAACTGGTTTTTAATCAGAAAGTTAAAAATCAAATTAAATCAGGAAAAACGATTTCACTTGGTTCAGAATCACAGTTGTCAATAGACAGAATCATTGCTTCAAAATCAAATACAATCATTTACAGTGCTTTTTCCGGTAAATTTAAAGATGAAAATCGTTTGAGAAAAATGGGAATTACATGTGTTCCTAATTTTGATTGGCGAGAAACGCATCCATTAGGACGCGCAGAATGGGTTTTATTATTTGGTTACTTGACCGGAAAGCAAAAGGAAGCAAAATCCATTTTTAAGGAAATAGTTAAGTCATACAATCAATTTAAAAATAGGGGAGAAGTTGAGTCAAATTCCAAAGCAATTTCCGGTAATTTCATCGGTGATTATTGGTATGCTCCAGCAGGTCAGAGTTTTCATGCGAAGCTCTTTAAAGATGCGGGATTTAATTATATTTATAGGGATTCGAAGGGGACAGGAAGTATTCCGTTTTCGCAAGAGCAAATTATATCGAATTCGAAGGATGTTTCAATTTGGTTAAATCCTGGATTTTCAACGAAGAAGGAAATTCTAAATACGAATCCAAAAGCTAAGTTTTTGCCATTTTTCGTTACCGGAAAAGTTTATTGCAGTTCAGCAAAAATGAATAAATATTGGGAACTCGGTGCTGTTCAACCGCATTTAATTTTAAGTGATATTTATAACATTGCCCATCCTAAAAATGGAATGAAATTGTATTTTTACGAAGAAGTAAAATGAACAACAAAAGGATAATCATCGTTTTAACAATCCTTGCAATCTTATTGCCCGTTTCCATTTTGTGTCATCTTTTTTGCGGGCAAATACCCTTGGATTTTTCCGATTATTTCCCTTCAGATTCATCAAACTTAACAACTGAACAATTATTGGCACGTGAATTTCGAATTCCTAGAATGGTAATGGCGCTCATCGCAGGAGGTGGTCTTTCGTTGGCAGGGATGCTCATGCAAACCTTGTTTCGAAACCCTTTAGCTGGACCGTATGTGTTAGGTATTAATTCAGGAGCAAGTTTGTTAGTGGCTATTTCACTGATGACGGGAGTATCATTTTTTGGAACTGAATTCGGCTTAATTGGTTCAGGATTGATTGGAGCAATGCTTTCAGGATTATTGATGATGGCTTTGGCACAGCGCTTAAAGTCTCAAATTTCTCTTTTACTAGTAGGATTAATGTTTGGTAGTTTCACAACTGCATTGGTGTCGATCATGGAATCATTTGCAAAAGCGGAACAACTGAAAGCTTATACAATGTGGTCTATGGGATCTTTGCAGCAAGTCGAATTTTTACAGTTACCAATTATTTTAATTGTGTTTTTCATAGGAATTGTACTTTCAGTTTTATTGGTAAAACCTTTGAATATGCTTGTTATTGGGGAACATTCTGCCGGTTTATTGGGATTGAAAGTATTGCAAACACGTTTTTTGATCATGGCAATAACCGCTATTTTTGCTGGTGTAATTACTGCTTTTTGTGGTCCGATAGCCTTTGTTGGTTTAGCTATTCCCAATTTAACACGTATTTTATTCAAGACCCAAAATCATACTTGGTTAATAATTGGAAATCTTTTAATTGGCGCTATTTTTCTTTTGCTTTGCGACAGCTTAATACAAATCATGGAAGGTCAAATTTCTTTACCAATTAATGCACTTACCTCTTTGTTAGGTGCTCCTTTTGTTGTTTTTCTTTTAATGCGAAAAATAAAATGATTCAATTTAGAAATTCGGAAATAGGGCATAAAAATTTGCTATTGAAGATTGATGATTTGCAATTGAGTCAAGGAAAAGTTTATGCGTTAGTTGGGAGAAATGGTGCTGGTAAATCTACTTTATTACAGAGTATTATTGGATCAATTCCTTTATTGTCTGGAGAAATTAATGTCGAAGGAATTGGAATTAATCAATTGACAATAAATCAACGAGCTAGGTTGTTTGCTTTCGTTGAAAGTAAATTTTCGGGTGTGGAATATATGAACGTTTGGGAATATCTTGCGTTAGGAAGAGCACCTTATACTTCACTTACCGGTAAACTTTCCATTTCTGATAAACATATCATTGAGATAATTGCAACTGAATTGAATATTAGGGATTTACTTGAAAAACAGACTGTTAAAATTAGTGATGGTGAACGCCAGATATGCGCTGTAGCTCGCGCGTTAATTCAGGAAACGCCAATTATTTTAATGGATGAACCTACCGCTTTTTTGGATTACATCAATCGACAGAAATTGATGGAATTGTTAATCAAAATCGCCACCAAAAAACACAAGTGCATTGTTTTGTCCACTCACGACATCGATTTATGTTTGGAAAATAAAATACCATTTTTAGTCGCAAATAAAGGATTTGTTGAACTTACAATTTTAGAAGATAAAAGGGATTTAATTTCACATATTTTCGAATTAGATTAGTTCTTTTTAAAATATTTTAGGTTTTTTGTTTCAATTTCTACCTTATATTATTTATTAAACGAAAAGATCCGTTAAGAAAAAAAATCATGTTACCTTTATTTAAATAATTTCAACTTTTCTTAAATTTGAGTTAATAACGAAACAAACGATTATGCTTGATAAATCCCATAAGCATGTTACGTGTTCAACATGTGTTTCAAGAAAAATATCTCTTTTTGGAACATTTTGTGAGGATGAATTGAAACATTTGGAGGAAAATCATGCATGCAGTCATTATAAAAAAAATCAATCTTTATTTCTAGAAAGTTCATTTCCGAGAGGAGTCTATTGTTTAAATCAAGGAAGGGTTAAGATATTTAAAAGAGGTGATGAGGGCAAAGAACAAATCATTCACATTGCTAAAGCAGGTGAGATTATAGGTTTTCGTGCAATGTTAAGTGGTGAGCCATACAATGTTTCTGCTGAAACATTGGAAGAGAGTAATATATGTTTTATAGGAAAAGATGAGTTTTTAACCATGATGGATACGAATCCTACGTTGCGTAATGGTATCATCAAAGAGCTGTCAAAAGAATTAGCTGACAGGGCAGACTTCATTACAAATATGGCTCAGAAATCTGTTCGTGAGCGTTTGGCTTTTGCTTTAATTTTGTTGATGAAAGTATATGAAAACGAGCCAATCAACTTATCACGTGAAGACATGGCAAATTTTGTTGGAACTGCAACAGAAACATTAATTCGGCTGCTCAAAGAGTTTAAAGAGGAAGGACTAATTGAGGTTCAAACTAGAAAATTAATTGTGCTTGACACAAGAAAATTGATGGAAATCGCAGGGAAGTAAAATCATATTTTTTATAACCACATACTAATTTGATTTTCAACATTGTAGGATTGTCTTTGTACACAATATTTTTATTCTAATTTATTTGCTTTGAAATGTTTTAAAGGTTTATTTGAGATGAAATAGGTTAAAAATCCAACATTTTTTCAAAAAACTTTAAAAAAAGTATTGTTAGAATAAAAAGAGTATGTATCTTTGCACCCCGATTTCGATGAAACGTTGTTGAAATTGGTGTAGAGATGTGAAGTTGGATAAGTGTTAGTGTGGGGAGTTTAAAAGAT